>NZ_CAWOAW010000022.1:8186-129304 GCF_963879675.1 Pseudomonas sp. Larv2_ips | reverse complement strand
GACCATCGACACCGGGCAGCCATTGGTGGCGGTTTTGTCGGCAGGTGCCGCGGCATCTCCCTGGGGATTTTTCGCAGCAACAGGCACATCATCGACATACTCTTGCCGCACGAGCACCGTCTTCTGCGTCTTGCTGCGAACCATCGACACCGCGTTCGTAATCAGGTTGTCTCCAGCTTTTAACGGCGCAACTGGCACCGTCTGAATCTGGATTGCCGGGCTACCGAGCAATATCGGCTTGGCCGCCTCAACATGCTCACCCAACTGAGATTTTCCGAACTGCTTGGCCATGTGCTCCAGCCACCGGCGCGCACGATGAGACTTGATGCTGCCCAGCACCTTGTTGCCAAGGCGTATCACCAGGCCCATCCCGGCAGTGGCAAGGCACAGCAACACGTTGATCAGCACTTCAAGGCTGATCGAGCCCAGCAACTCATTCATGAGTGGCGGCGGCATCATCCGCATCCAACTGACCATTGCCGCCAGGTAGATGAACAGCAGAGGCTCATCACTGAGTACCAGCAAACCTTTCGCGAGCATTTCGGCGCTGACATTCAGCAGCTTTCCGAACTCGGCCTGGGTCAGGTAGTGCAGCAGCTGTTCGGCATATGTCAGTGGGTGGGTAAGCCACTCAAACAGCAGTTTGAGCGTGTCCCAGAGTGAGCCAAGTGCATCGCCAAACCCTTTGGCGTAGGCCTGGTGCAGTAAGAGGTAGCGTTTGAGGAAGTTTGCTTCGGAGTATTTATTCCACAGTGGCCCGAACGTGGCGCGCCACTCCGTGCGCAGCCAGTGCTCCAGCGAGGTGATGACCGACTGATAGGAGGCATATAAGGCCTTGAAGTGTTCTTTAGAAACGTTGGGGTAAAAGTTGACTCGGTACTTCTGGTTACGATCGCACTCGGTGATTTTCAGAATGCCACTGGGGCCGATAAATTTTTTGATGGGGTCGCCCAGGGGGCCACCGTTGGGGTCGATGGTTTGCAACACCACTGGCGTGTTGCCGATGGGTACAAATTGAGAACTCTGGAACATGTGCACCAGGGTCAGGGTGCCGTCCTGCTTGCAGGCCGCAACGGCCGAGCTGGGCAGGATGGAGCGGTTGATCGGCGCGACGAGTGCCACCTCATCCCCGACCTTGAATACCTGATCGACATCCAGTGCCGAAAAGCTGATGTAGCTTTCGGCCCAGAGCTCGTAGGTATTGAGGCAGCGTTTGAAATCGCTGAGAACGGATTCGACGTCTCGCGTCTCTGAATCCATCACGGCCAGTACCAGAAGGCCAATGTGTCGGCTGGTGGGGGCGATCAAAAGACAGCCCCAATAACTGGGGCTTTAACGGAAAAAACCATCTGCAATCCCTCGCACTGTGTGATCAGGCGAAGGACTTTGCCGAGGTTTTCAGGTGGTATCTGTAGAGGTTATCCGGGTGTTGCGTGGGACGTTTCGGTAGTCCTTGTCAGCGCTGCGCAAATGCCAGGTTCAAACCCAACCCTGCAAAGGCTGCCGCAAAACTGCGGCGCAACCAGTTCTGCACGCGCGGCGATTCGATCACGGCGCGGCGAAAGCCATTGGCCAACAAGCCATAGATGACGAAAACCGCAAACGTCATCGCGATGAATACTGCGCTCAGTACCAGCATTTGCACGGCGGGCGAGATGCTGCCTGGGGTAACAAACTGGGGCAGAAAGGCGAGGAAGAAAATCGTCAGCTTGGGGTTGAGGATGTTCAACAGGAAACCACGGATCATCAGGCCGCGCGCTGTGGTTGCAGTCGGTGCGTCATTCATCGCGAAGGCCGAGCGATCACGCCAGGTGGCATAGGCCAGGTAGAGCAAGTAGGCAACGCCCGCGTACCTGAGCACTTCAAACGCCAACGCGCTGGTGTGCAGCAGGGCAGAGAGGCCGAGCACCGATGCCAGCAAGTGGGGCAGGATGCCTGCGGTACAACCCAGCGCAGCAAATACGCTGGCGCGCTTGCCAGCGATGAGGCCGGTGGAGACGGTAAAGATCACACCGGTGCCGGGGATCAGCACGACGATCAGGCAGGTGACGAGGAAGTTCACACTGAGCATGGCATTCAAACTCCTTGTAGGAATGGTCGATGACAGATCCTGTCACGTTAGTTTGCGATTGGCGAGTGCGGCAGGTCGGCGAACCCCGGTTAGACTTACCTGTCGATATCCGCAATGCCCGGCCCGTCGTTATCCAAGGAAGCCCCATGTATTCAAGCCGCCTGATCCTGTGCCTCACCACGTTGCTGGTGCTGGCCGGTTGCTCCACTTCACGCAGTCCGCAACAGCCGGAGCGTAGCGAGGCCGAGGTGAAAGCGCAGATCGTGCGCCTGCTGCCGGCGACGGTGCCGGACCGTGGTGGCTGGGCACAAGACATCTACACCGCCTTCGACACTCAGAAAATCTACCCCAGCACCGAAAATATCTGTGCTGTGCTGGCAGTCACCGAGCAAGAGTCCACCTACCAGGTCGACCCGCCGGTGCCAAACATGGGCAAGATCGCCCAGGATGAAATCCTGCGCCGTGCCGGCAAGGTCCATGTGCCAGCCTTTGTGGTGCGCAGCGCACTGCAACTGCGCTCGCCTACCGGTAAGTCCTACGCCGAGCGTTTGAGTGCTGCACGCACGGAGAAGGACCTGAGCGCAATCTTCGACGATTTCATCAGCGTGGTGCCTCTGGGTAATACCTTATTTGGCGGTTTCAACCCGGTGCATACCGCAGGCCCGATGCAAGTCAGCATCGACTTTGCACAGAAACAGGCGCGGGGTTATCCCTACACGGTGGACGGCACGATTCGCCGTGAAGTCTTCACGCGGCGCGGCGGCATGTATTTCGGCATCGCCCACTTGCTGGGCTACCCGGTCAGTTATGACCAGCCGCTGTACCGCTTTGCTGACTTCAACGCCGGTTGGTATGCCAGCCGCAACGCTGCGTTCCAGGCTGCCGTCAGCCGCATTACTGGCACCGAGCTGGCGTTGGATGGCGACTTGATTCGCTATGGCTCATTGTTGCCGGGCACCACTGAGTTGGCGGTGCGCTCCCTGGGGCCCAAGTTGGACATGCGCAATCCGACCATCCGCAGCCAGTTGGAGAAGGGTGAGCAATTGGACTTTGAGGAGACCACCCTCTACAAACGCGTGTACGCGCTGGCTGATAAAGCGGCCGGCAAGCCAATGCCACGGGCGATACTGCCGGGCATCGTGTTGAAGAGCCCGAAGATCACTCGCAACCTGACCACCGCGTGGTTCGCCAAGCGCGTGGATGATCGGTATCAGCGCTGCATGAAGCGCTGATTATCGCTGGCGGGCGTGTCGTGGCGAGCGGCTTATTGTGGCGAGCGGGCTTGCCCCGCGTTGGGCTGCGAAGCAGCCCCCTGTCAAGCCGAACGCAGTGTGTCAGTCATCACTCGGTGCCTGGTTCTGGGGCTGCTTGGCAGCCGAATGCGGGGCAAGCCCGCTCGCCACAGAAAGCTCGTTTGCAGCAGTACGCCTGCCAGCCACCACAAACCGGCGCCATAACCAGACCCACAACCACATCACCGGAAACGCCAGGATCACGAACGGCAGTACATAGCTGGCGCGTTCCAGTGCATCTGCTGTGCCGTCCACCAGGTTGTCGCCCAGGTTGCTGAAGATCCGGCTGAAGCGTGACTGCTGGTTCGCGCCGTCGGAGGAACGGAAATTCAGGGTCACGCGGTTAGTATCAAGGCGGCGTTGTTGGCCGGCGGCGACCTGGGCGAGTGCCTGCAGTTCGTTTTCAACGCCCGCCTGCTCCTTGGTTAAAGCGATCAGGTCGCTGACGCTGATGTCCTTGCGCTTGGCCAGCTCATCGAGGCGCTGTTGCTGGACTTGCAGGCGATCCTGGCGACGGCGCACATCGGCGACCGCGTCAGCCAGGTCTTCGGCGGTGGTGATGCGCTGGCCGAGTGTTCCACCTTCTGCGGCCAGCGCGACCATCGGCTCCACGCCGGTGGGTGCAATGCGCAGGATGATCTCGCCACCGTTGCCATCTTCGGTGATGCCCAGAATATTGCAGGCGCCAAAGCGTGCCGACTCACAGGCCTCGCGGGTGGCCTGCATGCGCGGTGCAAGCAGGGCGCCGGGCAGCGCCAGGGTCAGCTCGTGCTCATAAGCCAATTGCGCGCCGGCTCGGCCTTGTTCGCCATTGATGACAGTGGCACGGGAGTGCTCCTTGGGCGAACAGCCGGCCAAGGCCAGTGCGGCCAGCAAGATCAAAAGAAGCGGTTGTGTTGTGCCGTCCAGGTGGCGCATTGCTGTTCCTTGGATATGCAGGGGAAATTGCCCGCGATTAAAGCGGGTCTGGCGGATTTACGCAAAGCATCGCGCAGGATTTGCGTGACTGATGATGATGGCCTCCGCAGAGAGCGGGGCGTACACCTCAGACCTTACGCCAAGGATGAATTTGCCATGATTGCCTACGCCGTGCCCGAAGGGTTTGTTTCGCTGCCGCGCAGTAGCCCGCTGCTCGACTTGCTGGGCCCAGCTTATTGCCGGGGCGAAGGCCTGGATCTGGAAATAGGCCTGCGCTCCGATAACCGCCACGCGAATGGGCGCGGCACGGTGCATGGCGGGGTGTTGGCGACCTTGGCGGATGTCGGCATGGGTTATGCGATGGCGTTTTCCAGTGAGCTGCCGTTGCCGTTGATTACCGCGAGCATGACGTTGGATTACCTGGGGCCGGTGCAGGTGGGCGACTGGATTGTGGTGCGGTTGGAGCATCACAAACGCGGGCGGCAGATGGCGTTTGCCACGGTGAGCTTGCAGGTGGGGGAGAATGTCGTGGCGCGAGCGACTGCCGTGTTTGCGGTGCCACGCACGGACTAACAATAGAGATCATTGTGGGCGCTGGCTTGCCTGCGAAAGCGCAGGGTCAGCCAGTACATTTGCCAACGGTCGACCCGCTATCGCAGGCAAGCCAGGTCCCACAGTTGGACGGTGGTTTTTCATGGGGACGGCTTAAAAAAGAAAAGGCCCGGTTTTCGTGGAACCGAGCCTTTGCTCCTGTTGCTCTTTGGATCAGCTGCGTTCGAGGGCGAGGGCTACACCTTGACCGCCACCGATGCACAGCGTCGCCAGGCCTTTCTTGGCGTCGCGCTTGATCATTTCATGCAGCAATGTCACCAGCACGCGGCAACCCGAGGCACCGATCGGGTGGCCGATGGCGATGGCACCGCCATTGACATTGACCTTCTCGGCGTCCCACTCCAGCTCTTTGCCCACCGCCAAAGATTGCGCGGCAAAGGCTTCGTTGGCTTCGATCAGGTCCAGGTCGCCCAGGCTCCAGCCGGCCTTGTCCAGGCAGCGGCGAGTGGCCGACACCGGGCCGATGCCCATGAGCGCGGGGTCGACGCCGGCGTTGGCGTAGCTGGCGATACGCGCCAGTGCAGGCAGGCCGAGGGCTTTGGCCTTATCGGCGCTCATCAATAACACTGCAGCGGCGCCGTCGTTGAGGCTGGAAGCGTTGCCGGCGGTGACACTGCCGTCTTTCTTGAATGCGGGTTTGAGCTTGGCCAGGGATTCGGCGGTGGTGCCGGCGCGTGGTTGTTCATCGACCGCGAAGGCCACTGGGTCGCCTTTGCGCTGGGGGATCAGGACCGGGGTGATCTCATCAACAAACCGACCGGCTTCAATAGCCGCAGCGGCTTTTTGCTGGGAGGCAGCGGCGAAAGCATCCTGGGCTTCACGGCTGATGCCGTACTTGTCTACCAGGTTCTCGGCGGTAATGCCCATGTGGTAGTCGTTGAACGCATCCCACAGGCCGTCGGTGATCATGCTGTCGAGCATTTTGGCATGGCCCATGCGCAGTCCGGTGCGTGCAGCGGGCAATACGTAAGGCGCCAGGCTCATGTTCTCCATGCCGCCGGCGATGATCACGTCGGCGTCGCCGCAACGGATGGCCTGGGCGCCCAAGTGGAGGGCTTTGAGGCCCGAGCCGCAGACTTTGTTCAGGGTCAGGGCCGGCACGGCGTGGGGCAGACCGGCGAGTATCGAGGCCTGGCGCGCAGGGTTCTGGCCGCTGCCTGCGGTGAGTACCTGGCCGAGGATGACTTCATCCACTAGAGCCGGGTCCAGGCCGGTCTGCTCCAGCAGGCGACGGATCACGGCCGCGCCCAGTTCCGGTGCCGGGATACTGGCCAGCGAACCTTGAAAGCTGCCCACGGCGGTGCGGGTGGCAGCAACAATCACGACGTCTTGCATGGAATCTGTCCTCACTGGAAGTGCATTTCTGGAACGTGGTCCGGGACGATCAGTTTACCGGCGGTCTTGCTCACAATCTCTTCAACGCTGACGCCAGGTGCGCGTTCCTTGAGGACAAAAGCGCCATTTTCGATCTCGAGGTAAGCCAGGTCCGTCAATACACGCTTGATGCACTTGGCGCCGGTCAGCGGCAGGCTGCACTGGCTGAGCAACTTGGACTCACCGTCCTTGGACGCATGGGTCATGATCACGATGATGTTTTCTGCACCGGCCACCAGGTCCATGGCGCCGCCCATGCCCTTGACCAGTTTGCCGGGAATCATCCACGAGGCGATGTTGCCTTGTACGTCCACTTCAAACGCGCCGAGCACGGTGAGGTCGACGTGGCCCCCGCGAATCATCGCGAAGGACTCGGCGGAGGAGAAGATCGAGGCGCCAATGCGCGCAGTCACGGTCTGCTTGCCGGCGTTGATCATGTCGGCATCGATGGTTTCTTCGGTAGGAAACGGGCCCATGCCGAGCAGGCCGTTTTCCGACTGAAGCATCACTTCCATGCCTTCGGGAATGTAGTTGGCCACCAGGGTCGGAATACCGATGCCGAGGTTGACGTAGAAACCGTCCTGCATTTCACGTGCGACGCGTTGAGCCATTTGTTCGCGGGTAAGGGCCATTGTTTGTCTCCTTATTATTTGGGCTGGCGGATTATTTGCGGACAGTGCGCTGTTCGATGCGCTTCTCGAAGGTGCCGCAGATGATCCGGTCGACGTAGATGCCTGGAGTGTGGATCTGCGCCGGGTCCAGCTCGCCCGGTTCGACAATTTCTTCAACTTCGACCACGGTGATCTTGCCGGCGGTGGCAGCCAGCGGGTTGAAGTTCTGGGCGGTGTGGCGATAGATGACGTTGCCGAAATGGTCGGCTTTCCAGCCTTTGACGATGGCGAAGTCGCCGGTGATGGACTCTTCCATCAGGTAGGGACGGCCATTGAATTCGCGGGTTTCCTTGCCTTCGGCGACGGGGGTGCCGACGCCGGTGGCCGTGAAGAAGGCCGGGATGCCAGCACCGCCTGCGCGCATTTTTTCTGCCAGGGTGCCTTGGGGCGTCAATACCACTTCGATTTCGCCGCTGAGCAGTTGCTTCTCGAACAGGGCGTTTTCACCGACGTAGGACGCGATCACTTTGCTGATCTGTTTTTCTTCCAACAGCACGCCGAGGCCAAACCCATCGACGCCGCAGTTGTTGGAAACCACCGTCAAGTCGCGGGTGCCTTTGCGCTTGATCTCGGCAATGAGGTTTTCCGGAATGCCGCACAGGCCAAAACCACCGGAGAGCACGGTCATCCCGTCTTCCAGGCCTGCCAGTGCTTCTTCATAGGACGCCACGCGTTTATCGAAACCTGCCATATGCACCTCTTTTATTGTGTGTGGGCCAGCCAATGACACGAGTGTTGCGCCGACGGATTGATTTGTTAAGTTGTTTTTTAAGGTTGATTGGTTTGAAAAACAGCATAATCGGTTTTAAGCCGCAAGCTTCAAGCATAGACATGCGGCAACCTCACTTGCAGCATCCGATTGGCAGCGTGGAGCTTCCTATGACCGTTAAACAGATGCGTGCCTTTCTCGCCGTGGCCCAGAGCCTGAGTTTCGCCGCTGCTTGCGAACGCCTGCACCTCTCTCAATCGGCGCTGAGCCTGACCATCAAAGGGCTGGAGGAGGGGTTAGGCGGGCGCTTGTTCAGCCGCAATACGCGCAATGTCGCGCTGACGCCTGAAGGTGAGTCGTTGTTGCCTCTGGCGCGTCGCTTGATCGCCGATTGGGACAACGCCGAGGACGAGCTGCGCCAGCGTTTCACCCTCCAGCGTGGCCGGGTCACCGTGGCGGCGATGCCGTCGTTTGCGGGCAACTTGCTGCCACCGATCCTGAAGATATTCCGCGCCCGTTACCCGCAAGTGAACGTGACGGTGCATGACCTCATCAACGAGCAGGTGCTGGAGATGGTGCGTGACCGTCAGGTGGAACTGGGCGTGGCGTTCGAGCCGTCCGAGGGTTCGTCTCTGGCGTTCACCCCGTTGTATCTGGACCGGTTTATTGCGGTAGTGCCGGGAGATTCCCCGTTGGCCCAGCGAAGCGAAATCGACTGGCAAACCTTGCTGGAGCAGCCGTTCATTACCCTGCAGCGGCCTTCCACGGTACGGGTGATGCTTGAGGAGCACCTGGGCGCGTTGCAGATGAAATTGCCGGTGGCGCTGGAGAGCCATCAATTGGCGACGGTGGGCAAGATGGTTGCCAATGGCCTTGGCGTCAGCGCCGTACCCGCGTTGTGCGCGAAACAGATGGAAGAGGCGGGCGCCTATTGCATCACGTTGAGCGATCCGGTGATCGAGCGACCGATTGGTGTGTTGACCAAGCCGGGCCATGAATTATCGGCAGCTGCGCAGGTCTTGTTCGATATTTTTCGCGATGAGGCCGCCAAAGGCCGATTCCCATCGTTTTGATCACGACGCAAAACAAATGTGGGCGCTGGCTCGTCGACGATGGCTATTTAAAACTCAACATCAGTGTTGAATATTAAACCGTCATCGCCGACGAGCCAGCGCCCACTAGTTGTCGAATATTACTTAGTAATAGCGGTCGATTACTTTAACGTTCGAGCTGTCTTTGAAAGATGCCCAGGCATTGTTAAGTGTGTCGAATACCTGCTCGATAAAGTTTTGATCGGCAGCCGCTTTCTTGCCAACATAACCCTGGCCGCGGCGATACATTTTCAGGCGCGCCGCCAGGTTGCGGTTGTTTTTATCGAACTCTTCCTCAAGGGTATGGGGCGCCACGCAGTCGATATGGACTTGACCCGATTTTTCGACCCACAGAATATGGTCGTCGAGTGTGTCTTTCTGCGCTGCGAACATCTCAGCCAATTCATCGATAGTTGGTTGGTTGTTCAGATTCATAATGTAAGCCCCTTGACCAGTTGGCGATCTATCAGTTGATTCCGTTAAAACTGCTTAGTTGTCTCCGGCTTGAAAGCCGGGCGTCAGTGACTGTCTGCCGAATACGGGCAGGGTCTTGAACCTGATGCATGTAGTCTTGCTGATGAACGGCTACGCAATGGTTTCATCGCGAAGACAAGCAGCGTTTTAGCTTCTTGTACCGATCCTTGCGGGCCGGTCAGTTTCATCAATCTGCCTTGTGGGCAGTGCACATCCGGAAAAACAGCTCGGCGGTCAGACGAGCTTGTTCAAAACACGTGTTACCAACGCTCCCGATCCGGGAGACGTCTCGATAATGCAAGGGTAAAAAGGTTACGTCAACGATTATGTAGTGATTTTTTTTGAGCACTACATAAATCGTTGTGGGGGCGGGGGAATGCGGAAAAACGTGACTTGGGCGTCATTTTTTGTGCGGTTGGTCGAAGGGGGCGAGGTCATCAATTCAGTATGGAAACCTGTGGGAACGGGCTTGCTCGCGAAGGCAGTGGGTCAGCCGGAGCGCTTTTGACTGACGCGCCGCCTTCGCGAGCAAGCCCGCTCCCACATACAGCCCTGTTCATCGTTGGTTTGTGGCGGTGTTACTGGCTCAATCGCTCGACCAGCAACGGCAACAACCGCTCACAGGACGCCTCGATCTTGACCTGCAACAGCTCATCCCCGCGTGTCTTGCCCAGGTTGATGGCAATCACCGGCTTGCCTTGCTCCACCGTCGCCTTGCACAGGCGAAATGCCGAATAGGCCATCAGCGATGAGCCCACCACCAGCAGCCCTTCAGCCTGCTGCACCGCCGCCATTGCTTTGGCCGCTGTGGCCTGGGCGACGTTCTCACCGAAAAACACTACGTCGGGCTTCAACCGTTGGCCATTGCAGTGCGGGCAGTGGGGAACTTGGAAGCGTTCTTCAAAGGCAGGATCGAGCAGCGTATCGCCATCGGGCGCTTGCACGGCATCGACGCCGGCCAGGTAGGGGTTCTGATCTTCCATCACCCGCTGGATCACATCGCGCTCGCTGCGCTGTTGGCAATCCAGGCACAGCACTCGATGCAGACTTCCATGCAGCTCGATCACATCCTGGCTACCGGCCTGGTCATGCAAGGTATCGACGTTCTGTGTAATCAGCCCGCTGATACGCTCGCGTTGTTGCAGCGTGGCCAGTGCCAGGTGAGCCTTGTTCGGCTGCGCCACGCGCACCCGTGGCCAACCCAGCATTGCCCGCGCCCAGTAGCGGCGCCGCGCTTGCGGCGTGGCCAGGAACTCCTGGTACATCATCGGCGCCTTGCCCCGACGCACACCTTCGCTGTCGCGATAATCAGGAATGCCCGACGACGTACTGATGCCCGCACCGGTCAGCACCACAAAGCGCCGCTCAGCCATCGCCCGGTGCAGGGTATCGAGGTGGTCTTCTTGATGTTCCAGCGTGTCGAGCATGGGGTCCCCTATTCGCCGCGGATGTACTGCTCCAGTTGTTTGATCAAGTCAGCCTGCTCGGCAATGGCTTCCTTTACCAGGTCACCGATGGACAACAAGCCGATCAGCTTGCCATCTTCGACCACGGGCAGGTGGCGCAGGTGACCGTCCGTCATGATGTTCATGCACTTTTCGACGCTCTGGTGAGTATCGACGGTAATCACCGGCGAACTCATGATTTCACTCACAGCAGTGGTCGCGGAAGAACGCCCCTTGAGGATCAACTTGCGCGCGTAATCGCGCTCACTGATCACTCCCACGACTTTGCCTTCGTCCACAACCGGCAAGGCCCCGACGTTTTTGGCAGCCATCTGGATCAATGCCTCCATCACCGTCTGGTGCGACTTGATGGTGTGGACCTCCTGATTCTTCTGGTCCTTGGCTTTGAGCACTTGTGCGACGGTTTTCATGGCGGCCACTCCGGTGTTGTTGTTAGGAAGTCAGCAGGTCCCTTACAGAATCCTAGACGGGCTACGGGGCTGCAAGGTCCAAAGCGGCGTTAAACCCGTCGAAAAACGTCATTCGCTGGATTTTTTCGTCTTTCAGCCGGCATTTGTCGGCTTTTTCCCCCGCTTGGTACCGGCCGTAGGCTTGCGTGGCGCCGTCTTGCGTTTCTTTTTCCATGGCGTGGCGCCTCGACCTGCCGGGCTGGCTGGGCCGGTGATGGTCATGCGCATACCATTGCAGCGCGCCACTTGCTTGCTCATCCACGCCGCCTGCTTGGCGACGAATTCTTCCAGGCTCATTTCACCGCTTTGCACCATGTCCAGCGCCTGTTCCCAGATCGCAGTGGTGCCTGGGTCGGCAATGGCTCGAGGTACGGCGTCGATCAGGCTGAATGCGGCCGCAGTGGCCGAGAGTGACTTACCGTTTTTGATCAGGTAACCACGGTCCAACAGCCCCTGGATAATTCCGGCGCGGGTGGCCTCGGTGCCGATGCCGGTGGTGTCCTTGAGTTTTTGCTTGAGCAGCGGGTCTTCCACCAGCTTGGCGACGTTTTTCATCGCCTTGATCAGGTCGCCTTCGGTGAATGGTTTGGGCGGTTGGGTCCACAGGTCTTTGAGATTGACCTTGGCCACCGCGTAGTCCTGGCCCTGCGCCAACGCCGGCAAGGCTTGCGGCGCGGGTGCCTCGCGCCCCTTTGCCGGGGCCAGCGCTTCGGGCAGCGCGCGTTTCCAGCCCGGCTCGATGACCACCTTGCCGACCGCGCGCAGCGCTTGGCCTGCGCAGTCGAAATCCGCCTGGGTGCGATCGTATTCATGGTTAGGCAGGAACTGGGCCAGGTAACGTGCGCGGATCAGGGTGTAGACCGCACGGTGTTTACCGGTGAGCTGCCCCACATCCTTACCGGCCCCGGTGGGAATGATGCCGTGGTGCGCGCTGACCTTGGCGTCGTTCCAGGCCCGTGAACGACGCTGGGGATCGATATGCGGCATCAGTTCATTCACTGCTGGGTCCGCGCGCCCCAGCGCAGCTAAAATTTTCGGCGCGTCGCTGTGCTGGCTCAACGGCAGGTAGCCGCAATCACTGCGCGGGTAGGTGATGACCTTGTGGGTTTCGTAGAGTGACTGGGCGATATCCAGGGTTTCCTGGGCACCGAGCCCCAGTTTTTTGGAGCAGATTTCCTGCAGGGTGCCAAGATCGAAGGGCAGGGGCGCCACCTCGCGCATGCGCTCGGTGCGCAACTTCACCAGCCGCGCAGTGGCGGCGTTGCGCATGGCATCGGCAGCGTCGCGGGCCACCTGCGGGTTGAGGCAGCGGCCTTGGTCGTCACACGCATCATCCGTGGCGCGCCATTGGGCGGTGAAGGTCATGCGCTCATGGCGCAGATCGACATCGATGGCCCAATAAGCCACCGGCACAAAGTCGGCGATGCTGCGGTCGCGGTCCACCACCAGGCGCAGGGTTGGCGTTTGCACCCGGCCCACCGGCAACACGCCTTGATAGCCGGATTGGCGCCCAAGCAAGGTAAACAGACGGCTCATGTTCATGCCGATCAGCCAGTCGGCGCGCGAGCGACCCAGCGCCGAGTGGTACAGGCTGAAGGTTTCGGCGCCCGGCTTGAGCGCGGCCAGGGCTTTGCGAATGGAGGCGTCATCCAGCGCCGACAGCCATAGCCGCTGGATCGGGCCGCGATAACGGCAATGCTCGACCAACTCCCGGGCGATCATCTCGCCCTCACGGTCGGCGTCGGTGGCGATCACCAGGTCCTGGGCTTCTCCCAGCAAACGCTTGACTGCCTTGTACTGGCTGGCAGTCTTGGGCTTGACCTGCATCTTCCATTTTTCCGGGACGATCGGCAGATCGGCCAGCACCCAGCGCTTGTATTTGGCGTCGTAGGCGTCGGGCGGGGCGGTTTCCAGCAGGTGGCCAATGCACCAGGTGACTGTGACCCCATTGCCCAGCCAGCAACCGTCGCCGCGCCGGCTGGCGCCGAGCACGGCCGCGATATCCTTGGCCTGGGAGGGTTTTTCACAGAGGTACAGCCGCATGGTCATCACATCAGATCGGGTTGATGCCTTGCAGGATGCTGAGTCAGAGGGATTTGAGCAACCATTATCTGTATGGATGTACAGCAAAGTGTGTGAGTGCCACAAAGCAAAAGTGGGAGCGGGCTTGCTCGCAAAAGCGGAGGATCAGTCAACGAATGTGTCGACTGGCACACCGCCTTTGCGGGCAAGCCCGCTCCCACAAGGGGTCTCAGGCGTCGTGAAGATCAGTTGTTATTGATGTCCACATGTCGGGTTTCCTTGAGGCAGAACAACCCCACAATCAGACTCACGCCGGTCACCACCACCGGGTACCACAAGCCATAGAAAATGTCGCCGGTGTACACCACCAGAGCAAATGACACAGTCGGCAGGAAACCGCCAAACCAGCCGTTACCGATGTGATAGGGCAGCGACATCGAGGTGTAGCGGATACGCGTCGGGAACAGTTCCACCATCAACGCTGCCAGTGGGCCGTAGCACATGGCCGCGATCAGGATCAGCACCACGATCAGCACCACCACCATGACCTTGTTGACCTGTGCCACATCCGCCGAAGTCGGGTAGCCGGCGAGTGTCACCGCACCGCGCAGGGCCGCTTCGTCGTAACCGTCGATGCGCACGTCACCCACGCTTACCTGCACCGGGCTGCCGGCCGGCGCCGCAGAACTGCTGTACGGCAGGCCTTGCTTGACCAGGAAGGTCTTGACCTTGTCGCACGGGCTGTCAAAACGCGCCTTGCCCACCGGGTCGAACTGGAAGGTGCACGTGGCCGGGTCGGCCAGCACGGTAATCGGCGCCTGATGGCTGGCCTGGTCCATCGCCGGGTTGGTGTAATGCGCGAGGCCCTTGAAGATCGGGAAGTACAGGGCGGTCGCCAGCAGCAGACCGAGCATCAGCACCGGTTTGCGCCCGATTTTGTCCGACAGCCAGCCAAACAGGATAAAAAACGGCGCGCCGATCACCACGCTGATAATCAGCAGCATGTTGGCCAGCGCCGGGTCCATTTTCAGGAATTGGGTGAGGAAGAACAGCACATAGAACTGCGCCGCGTAGAACGTCACCGCTTGCCCACCGTTGATGCTGAACAGCGCGATCAGCACCACCTTGAGGTTTTCCCATTTGCCGAACGACTCGCGGATCGGCGACTTGCTGGCCTTGCCTTCCTCTTTCATTTTCAGGAACGCCGGCGACTCGTGCAGGCTCATGCGGATCCAGGTGGAAATGCCCAGCAGCACGATGGAAAACAGGAACGGAATCCGCCAGCCCCAGACTTCGAACTGGTCGCCGGTGAAGTAACGGCAAGCCAGCACCACCAGCAGCGACAGCAGCAGGCCGAGGGTGGCGGTGGATTGAATCCAGCTGGTGTGCAGGCCGCGTTTGCCGGCCGGCGCGTGCTCGGCCACATACGTGGCAGCGCCGCCGTACTCACCGCCCAACGCCAGGCCCTGCAACATGCGCAGCACGATCAGGATGACCGGCGCGGCAATGCCAATGCTGGCGTAGGTCGGCAGCAGCCCGACACAAAACGTCGCCACGCCCATCAGGATGATGGTGACGAGAAAGGTGTACTTGCGCCCGATCATGTCACCCAGGCGACCAAACACCAGCGCGCCGAACGGCCGCACCACAAAGCCGGCCGCGAAGGCCATCAAGGCAAAGATAAACGCCGTGGTGTCGTTGACCCCGGCAAAGAACTGTTTGCTGATCACGGCCGCCAGAGCGCCGTAGAGGAAAAAGTCATACCACTCGAACACCGTCCCCAGAGACGAGGCGAAGATGACTTTTCTTGATTCGCTGCCGGTGCTCGCACGAACGGCCGAGCCCAGGGGTTGAGCATGTTCTGACATCGGGTAACCCTCACAGTGATTATTTATTGTTGTTCCACTGTCGGCGCCAACCTCGGCGCCGGTTGTCTCTCTGTAGGCGCCGGCCAGCCGGACGCCTGCAGGTCACGCGGGTGTGGTCATTTCTCTTTCCGGGGCAAGATTCCTTGTGTTCGGCGAAAGGATCAACTGCGCGGCTTTCTCCGCAATCATCAGTGTAGGTGAGCAGGTGTTACCCGACGTGATGCGTGGCATCACCGAAGCATCGGCGATGCGCAAACCCGGCACGCCATGTACGCGCAGTTGAGCATCGACTACAGCGTCTTTGTCGCTGCCCATGCGGCAGGTGCCCACCGGATGGAAAATCGTCGTACCGATGCGCGCGGCGGCTTCGTGCAGTTGCGCTTCGGTCTGCAATGAATCGCCCGGCAGGTATTCCACCGGCTTGAACTGGCTCAAGGCGGGTGCGGCGACGATGCGGCGCGTCAGGCGAATCGCGTCGGCGGCCACGCGCAAATCTTGCGGATGGCTGAGGTAGTTGGGCCGAATCAACGGCGCATCTGCCGGGTTGGCCGAGCGAATGTCGATACGGCCGCGACTTTGCGGGCGCAGGTCGCAGACCGAGGCGGTAAACGCCGGGAACGCATGCAACGGCTCGCCAAAACGCTCCAGTGACAGCGGCTGCACATGGTATTCAAGGTTGGCCGAGGTCTGTTCGGGGCCGGAGCGGGCAAACGCGCCGAGCTGGCTGGGCGCCATCGACAGCGGGCCGCTGCGGTCATACAGGTAGCGCAGGCCCATGCCCATTTTGCCCCACAGGGTGCCCGCGATCTGGTTCAGGGTGCGCGCGTTTTCCAGTTTGTAGATCAGGCGCAGTTGCAGATGGTCCTGCAGGTTGCCGCCCACGCCGGGCAGCTCATGCACCACGTCGATGCCCAATGGTTTGAGCACATTGGCAGGGCCGATCCCCGAGCGTTGCAGGATGCCCGGCGAGCCCACGGAGCCGGCGCACAGCACGATTTCCTTGCGCGCTTTCCAGCTCATCTGCTGGCCGTTCTGACGCCCGAGCACCTGAGAGGCTCGGCCGTTTTCCAGCAACACGCGGTCCACTTCGACCTCGGTCAGCACGGTGAGGTTGGGCCGCTGGCGGATCGGCTTGAGAAACGCCTTGGCCGCATTCCAGCGCACGCCGGCCTTCTGATTGACCTGGAAATAGCCGCAGCCCTCGTTATCGCCGGTGTTGAAGTCGCTGATCGGCGCGATGCCGCTTTGCGCCGCTGCATCGCGAAAGGCATCCAGGATCGGCCAGTGCAGGCGCTGTTGCTCCACGCGCCACTCGCCGCCGTCGCTGTGAAATTGCGAATCGCCGGCGAAGTGGTTTTCGCTTTGTTTGAACAGTGGCAGCACGTCTTTCCAGGCCCAGCCCGGGTTGCCCTCGGCCGCCCAGCCGTCGTAATCCTGGGCCTGGCCGCGCATGTAGATCATGCCGTTGATCGATGAGCAGCCACCCAGCACCTTGCCGCGTGGGTAACTCAACGCACGGCCTTGCAGGCCTTCCTGGGCTTCGGTCTTGAAGCACCAGTCGGTGCGTGGGTTACCGATGCAGAACAGGTAGCCGACGGGAATATGGATCCAGGGGTAATTGTCGCGGCCGCCAGCTTCAAGCAGCAGCACGCGGTGGGCGGGGTTGGCGGACAGTCGATTGGCCAGCAGACAGCCTGCGGGGCCGGCGCCTACTACCACGTAATCGTATTCAGCAGCTGCAATGGGCATCTGAGGCCTCGCTTGTTTTTCTTATTGGCTCCATCCTAGTTGTTAGTTTTCGTCTTAAAAATGTTAGTTTTTACCCAGCTGCTGTGCGTTTTTAAACAGTGCCTGTAACCACTGACATGAGCGCAACTACTGACTGTCCACGCAAGGGAGGCGATATGTTCGACTGGAACGACCTGCGGTTCTTTCTCGAATTGCAACGCAGCGGCCGCTTGCTCACCGCTGCCCAGCGCCTGAAAACCACGCACGCCACCGTCGCCCGGCATATCGAGGCCATCGAAAAGAGCCTGGGGACTGCGCTTTTTGTGCAGCACGCACAGGGTTACGAGCTGACACCGTCCGGCGAAGCCCTGCTCAAACACGCTGAGGCCATGGAAAACGTCGCGTTGCTGGCCGAAGACGAACTCACCCATTGCGCCGCGCCCCTGGGCAAGATCCGCCTCGGCGTGGCTGAAGGGCTGGGCGTGATGTTTCTTGCCAGCCGCATGGGCGGGCTGTTTGAGCGTTACCCAGGCTTGGAAGTCGAACTGGTGGCCGTGCCGCGCTTTGTCAGCATTCTGAACCGGGAAGCGGAAATCAGCATTCACCTCGAACGCCCCAGCGTCGACCAGCTTGTCACGCGCAAACTCACCGACTACCGCCTCGCGCTGTATGCCAGCCGCGCGTATCTGGAGCGCAACCCGCCGATTGAAAAGCGCGAAGACCTGGCCGTACATGCGTGGATCGACTACGTGGATGACTTGCTGTTCAGCCAGGAACTCAAATTCCTCAGCAGCTTCTGCCGCAACCCCAAAGTGGTGTTCCACAGCACCAGCGTGATCGCCCAGCACCAGGCGGCACGCTCGGGGTTGGGCATCGCTGTGTTGCCGTGCTTTATGGCGGCGGGTGATCCGGACCTGGTGGCGTTGTTGCCGACGGAGGGCATTCAGCGCAGCTACTGGATCAGCTCACGCCGGGAGCTGCACAAGTCGGTACGGCTGCGGGTGTTGTGGGATTACGTGGTGGAGTTGTGCGCAAGGGAGCAGGGGTTGCTGCTCGGCGAATCCAGCTGAAGCAACCGGATCACACCTGTGGGGAGCAGCGCTTGCCTGCAACACGGCATCCTTCTGATGGCATGAGATCCACGTGTGGGCGCTGGCTTGCCTGCGATGCAAACACCTCGGTCGATCAGGCATGACCAGTGGATGCCATCACAGGCAAGCCAGTGCCCACATTGGATTTGCGTTTACGCTGCCTTCAGAGCTTTACCACCTGATGCACCTGTTCGGCACAGGTGCGCGCCTCGTCAATCATTTTGCCAAACGCTTCGCTGGCGACCTCGGCGTGAGTCAGCCAACGCGTTTTCTGGCTCAGGCGATAGTGATAACGCAGCCCGTCGTCCGTGCGCGTACCGTCCAGGTCCAGGTCGTACCAGGGCGAGCGCACCTGGCAGCCGGGGATGGCTTTTTCCATCTTCGCGCCAGTCAGCGTGAAGCTGTAGTCGTAGGTCTGCGGGTTGCCCAGGTACAGGTCGGCCTGTTGATTGTGACGGCGGTAGTTGATGAAACCATCCCAGCGCCCGTTGAGTGACTCATCGGTATAGACGTAGTCATTCGCGAGTTTTTCCAGGGCACGCTGGTCGTTCAGGGTAGCGTGAACAGCGTAGCCGTCGTGCACCACAAAGGCCGTGGGTTGGCGGGTGATCTGGCAGTCGCTGATCTCGTTGCCAAAGTGCGCGCAGAGGTTCTGGTCGGTGGCAGTGGTGCCTTGTTGGCGGTCATCCACGCTCATTTGCATCAGCGGCAGGCGGCTGAAGGTGATGGTCGCCTGGGTGGCACCATTGCCCTGTTTGTCGAAGTGCACCTGTTTGTCCAGGCGCAGGGCGGTTTCGGGGCGTTCCAGCGGGATCTGTTCTTCGCGCACTTGGCCCTGAGCATTGTTGACCAGCACCCAGCGGTCCTGGATGTCGGGCAAGGTCTGGCCTGGGGCGAACACCGGGTTGGTCGGGTCGAGCCACCAGACCTGGCCGTCCACTTCGGCGCGCACGATCGCATGGTTCGGTGCATTGGTGCCGGGGATCAACAAGGCATATGCCACGTCGCCGCGGCTGACCCAGGCGGTTTCAGCCTTGATGCCGATGGCCTTGAGCATCGCCGTCAGCAGAATAGCGAGGTCCTTGCAATCGCCATAACCGTGCTGCTCGATTTCCGCCAGGTTGAACGGCACGTAGCCGCGCTCTGTAGCGCGCCAATCGCCCAGGTAGCGGTAGTGATCGTTGATGTGCTGCATCAGCGCGGCCACCTGTTCTGCCGGCGCCAGGCCGCCGGCTGCAGCCACTGCGGCGGCGGCTTGCGCAGGCAGCCTGGCGGCAAGTATCTGGTTGTAACGCTGGGCAAAATCACCGAAATACGCCTGGCGATCCACGGTGCTGCCCACTTCCAGGCGCGGAATGCGCTGTAGCGCAGCGCTGGACGATTCGTTGATGTAGTTGAGGTAGGTCGGGGCTTCTTGCTCCACGTCCAGCGTCTTGCCGTTGGCCGACGGGGTTACGGTGAAACCGTCGAACAGCTCACTGCGCCACTGGATCGGCCGTTCGGCGGTAAAGCGCGCCTTGACGTGGTCGCGACGGAACGCGCTGGGGCCGAAGGTGAGGGCATAGTGAAACTGACTCACCAGCGGTTTGGCCGCGCGATGTTCGCGCACGGTGAAGCGAATCTGTGTGCCCACGCGCAGGTTCGGGAAGGCGAGGGAGG
Source organism: Pseudomonas sp. Larv2_ips (assembly GCF_963879675.1). Lineage (NCBI taxonomy): Bacteria > Pseudomonadati > Pseudomonadota > Gammaproteobacteria > Pseudomonadales > Pseudomonadaceae > Pseudomonas > Pseudomonas sp. Larv2_ips. The sequence continues at coordinate 109,809 of NZ_CAWOAW010000022.1, read as the reverse complement.
TCTGCTTGTCGCGACTGAAACCCTGGTCCGGATTGGGCGCGGTGCGGGTGTCGATTTGCGTGGCGTCCAGCGCCACCGGCTTGGCACCTGGCTGGGTGGAGTGCGCGCTGATGACCTCAAAGGTGTCGCCTTCGGCGTAATCGAAGTCAATGCGCGAGAGCATTTCGCGGCCGTTGGGTTTGAGGATCGTGTAGTGCTGGGTGGTGGTGCAGTCGGTGCTGGCGTCGCGGTTGAAGTGGCAATGCAGCTCGGTGTCACTGGCCAGCGGCGCTTCGGCCATGGGTTGGAGTGCGGCGTTAACAGGATGGGTAACCAGCCCCAGGCTGATGACAATCAAACAGCGGTGAAACGAAAAACGGTGCAAACGGTACATTGGCGCCTCGGGTGAAACATTGAAACAACTACCCAACGGGCAGTGAGAAGGCGCCGGATGATAATGGATCGCAACAACAAAGGCCAGGATTGTTCGACAATTTATCTGGCTGAAAGGCCCGTGCTAGAGCCTTTTGCTTGATTTGGGTCAGGGTTTTAGCAGTTCAAACTCCGCGCTGCCGAGTTGCTCGCCATTGACCAGCACATGCACCCGATGCGTGCCTGGGTAGTGCTTACGCGTGGTCAGCTCACGAATAGGGTGTTCGCGCCGAATGCTGTGGTGTTCGCCCGCGCCCAAGGTGAATGCCTTGAGTTTGAACACCTTGGCCGCACTGTGGCCGGCGCTTTTCACATAGTCGATGGCGTAATCCACCACCAGTTTTTGGGGCGCGGCAGCGGTGGATTCGAGGCTCAATGACAGCGTGATGCGTTCGCCCAGGTTGATCACGGCTGGCGTGACGGCCAGGTGATGAATCTTCACCTCGGCCTTGGCCCCGGCGCCGATGATCGTCAGTGCGCGGGTGTTGCCTTGCTTGATCAGGTTGCGTAAGGCGTGGCGGGCGATCCAGGCGGTATGCGGGTTGTCCAGGTTCCAGCCTTCGATCAGGCCGAGTACCCATTCCGGATGGTCCTTGGTGATGTCGTTGAGGTGGTTTGCCACCGACTTGCGCACGTACAGGCTGCTGTCGGCGTTGAGGTTGTCGAGAATCGACGCGCACAGCGCGGGGTTGGCCTGCACCTCGGCCAGGCGAAAAGACCACGGCAGGCGAGGGCGCGAGCCTTCGCTGGCCAGGCGGCGCACGTGTTCGTTGGCATCCAGCGACCATTGCTGCATGACCGCCAGGGTGCGCTGGAAGTCGTTCAGCAAGAAAGGGCGGATGGCAAATTCGGCAGAGCCAAAAGTGGTGAAGTACTTGAGCGCGGCCATGGATCGCCTGAAGTCACCCTGGCCGTAAGTTGCCACGTAGTGCGGCAGGCACAGGCACACAAACGCGCTGTTCAGGCGCGGCGCAAGGGCGTAAAGCAGCTTGAGCGTTTGCGCGTAATCCAGCGCTATCGCGGCGTGCAGGCTGTCGCTGACCCGCGCCACGCGCTGCATCACCGACAACTCGGCAAGCCCGGCCTTGGCGTGCTTGAGAAAACCCTTGGCGTCGAACGCGGGGTACACCGCAGACATCTCTCGGGCGATGTGCTGCAGGCGTTCTGCGTTGAAGATTTCCTTGAGGGCTGGCGCGCTTTGCTCGGGCATCGGTGCTTCCTGAGTGTTAGAGAAACCAGCGGTATTCCCGCGCGTTGATCTCTTGTTGAAAAGCCAGATGGTCCTGGCGTTTGTTCTCGCAATACACGTCGACAAATTCTGCGCCCAGCTTATCGCGCACAACCGGCTGATGTTGCATGGCGCGCACGGCGTCGAGCATCTCAAGGGGAAAGTCGGTGCCGCTGAGGCGGTCTTCGTTCAAGGGCGCGATGGGTTCTTGCCTGGCTTCAAGGCCATGCTCAAGCCCTGCCAGGATCGCCGCCAGAACCAGATACGGGTTGGCATCCGCACTGGCCAGGCGGTGCTCGATACGCAGGTTGCGCGGGTCTGATTCGGGAATGCGCACGCACGCATCGCGGTCTTCAAAGCCCCAGCTGGCGCGGGTCGCGGCGTTGACCGTGCCACCCAGGCGGCGGAAGGCGTTGTGGTTGGGCGAGAAAATCGGCATGCAGTGCGGCAGCAATTCCAGGCACCCGGCCACGGCATGGCGCAGCGGTTGCTGCTGGTGCGCGGCGAGCAGGTTATTGCCCGCCGCGTCGTAGAGGCTGACATGCACATGCATGCCGCTGCCGGGAAATTGCAGGTAAGGCTTGGCCATAAAGCTGGCACGGTAACCGTGCTTGAGCGCCACGCCACGCGTGCTGCGGCAGAACAGGGCGGCCCAGTCGGCGGCGCGCAGGCCGTCATCGAGGTGGCCGAAATTGATTTCGAACTGGCCCGGGCCGATTTCGGCGGTGATCACCGTAATATCGATGCCTTGGTCCTTGGCGGTTTGCGCCATGTCGTCGAGCACCTCGCTGAAGCGCGACAGCCGTTCGATATGCAAGTTGGGCTGGTCATCGGCGTCCTCGCTCAGCGGGTCGCGGGCGAATTGCGGCAGGCCGTTGTCGAGTTTTTTGTCGAACAGGTAGAACTCCAATTCGAAGGCCACCACCGGATGAATGCCCTTGTGCTGCAGGCGTTCGAGCACCTTGGCCAGCACTTCGCGCGGTTCGAACTCGATCGGCGCCTCGGTGCCGTCCGAGGTGATCAGCATCTGCCCCAGCGGCTGCGACTCCCAACTTACCGGCTTGAGAGTGCCTGGCACCAGACGGCGGTTGGCGTCCGGATCGCCGTCGTGGAAGCAATAATCACCAATCTTGAACAGCCCGCCCTGTGCGCCGAGCAGCACGGCGTTTTGCGGCAGCTTCAGCGGGCTGCCTGCGGCGACCTTTTCCAGCATGTCCACCGGGTAGCGCTTGCCGTAGAAATGCCCCGGAATGTCCAGGGCGATCAGGTCGACGTAACGCACCTCGGGGTGGTTCTGGCGAAAGGTCCGTACTTCGGCCAGCAATGTGGAAGACTGGTTTTTCACGGGTGTTGCTCCTAGTTGTAAACCCACAGCACGCGGGCGGGCAGGTCAGTCAGGTTGGCGTAACGGCAATGGGCGAAACTGGCCAGGTGGAAGCTGTCGCCAGGGCCGAGGGTGACCGAGTCCGGCTGGCCTTCCACCCACAGCGTCAACTCGCCCTCCAGCACAAACCCGGCCTGCTCGGCGCGGTCGCTCATGGTTTGTTCACCGCTGTTGGCGCCGGGTGCGAGCAGGCTGTCGAGCATCGAAAAGGCGCCGTTCATGCTCGGCGAGACCAGGATGTCGGTGATGCCGTTGGCGTAGTACACCGTGCGTCGCTCGTTGGGGCGCGTGACCCAGTCCACCGCCTTGGGTTTGGGCAGGCTGTAGAAGTACGTGGTGGGCACGTCGAGGGCATGGCTGATGGCGGTCAAGTCGGCCACGGTCGGGCGCGACAGGCCACGTTCGACCTGAGACAGGAAACCCACCGAGCGCTCGATTTTTTGCGCAAGTTGCGCCAGGGTGAGTTTCTTGTGTTTGCGCAGGTCGTGGATCAGCGCGGCCAGGGTGGCGAGTTCTTGTTGTTGGTTCATGAAATTTATGTCGAGAAATTTCATGAAAAATTACAGGATTAATTTCATGGGGGCAAGGCTGATGGAACTTGAAGCGCATCTGTTTTCGTTAGAGCAAGCGCTGCAGCAGAGCTCTATACGCAGCGATGCCGCGCAGCTTGAACGTTTGCTGGCGGATGACTTTGTCGAATTTGGCGCCAGTGGCAATGTCTGGAGCAGTAAGGCCCAAGTGATTGCCGGGTTGCAGGATGAGGCTTTCAGTGCGCGCCGCATGACGGAGTTTGCGGTGAAAGCACTCAGTGACGGGGTGGCGCTGGTGACTTATCGCGGTTGCCGCGAAGGCGTCGGGGAATCGTTGCGCAGTTCAGTGTGGCGGCAGGAAGAAGGGCAGTGGCGGATGGTGTTCCATCAAGGCACGCCGGTGTAACCCCTCGCCACAAGGATTGAAGGCGGGCTGAATGATTCCGTGCGCTCGCGGTCCGAACCTGGGTACGCATCATTCATTGAAGGAGCACCCATGAAGTCCAAAACCCTAGCTGCTTGCCTGTTGCTGACCGCGGGCCTGTCCACCGCCAGCTTTGTCGTGCAGGCCGGTGATACCCCGCAGGAAACGGTGAAGCCTTCGAGCATCAACGCGCGCGATTTGAAAGAAGGCGACCGCGCCCCGGACATGCTGATGCGCAAGGAGTCGGCCGTCAGCGACTGGAAGAAACGCGGCCTCAAGCAACCCGAAGAAGACAGCCAATGGGCTCGCGTGGGTGACAAGTTCGTGCTGCTCAAAACCACCAACGGCACGATTCTCGAGATCACGCCCGTCAAGAAATGACCGGTCTTTTTTGCCTGGTCTTGCGTTAAGGTAACCGACCCCACAAGTCGCGTTACCTCAAACGGATGAGAGCAGGATGCTTGCCACCATCAGAAACTACCCGCGCACCGTTAACCTGTTGCTGTCCGCCACGTTACTGCTGACGTTGGCCAAGGCCATTACCTTTCCCTATCTGGTGATTTACCTCACCCGTCACTTCGGCCTCGACATTACTCAGGTTGGCTTGGTGATCGGCAGTTCGCTGATTGTCGGCTCATTGCTCAGCGTGTATGGCGGCTTTCTGGTGGACCGCGTGAACAGCTACAGGCTGTTGTTGGGCTTGAGCGCGCTGTTTGTGCTGGGGTTTATCGGCACCGTCGTGGCTCAGGGCATCTGGCTGTTCTACAGCTGCCTGATCCTGATCAACCTGGCCTATGCGGTCATCGACATCGCCATCAAGGCCGGCTTCGCCAGCTTGCTGCCCGAAGACGCGCGCAGCGAAGTGTTTTCCATCAAATACACCCTGACCAATATCGGCTATGCCGTCGGCCCGTTCTTTGGCGCAATGGTGGCCAAGGTGGATATCAGCTTGCCTTTCGTCCTCTCGGCGCTCCTGGGCCTGGGGTTTTTCCTGCTGTACTGGCGCTGGGGTGATCGCAGCCTGGCCAGCGTCGATGCCACGCACAAACCGCTGGCGTTTCTCGCCGTCGGTCGTGTGCTGCTGAGCGACCATCGCCTGGTGTGTTTCACCTTTGGTGGCGTGCTCAGTGCAGTGGTGTTCGGTCAGTTCACGGCGTATCTGTCGCAGTACCTGGTGACAACCACCACCGCGCAATATACCTACACCGTGATCAGCGCCGTGCTCACCACCAACGCCGCACTGGTGATTGCCTTGCAGTATGTGATTGGCCGGCGCATCTCGCACCGCCACCTGAGCCAGTGGCTGATCGCTGGCCTGGGCATGTTTATGCTGGGGGTGATCGGCTTTGCCCTGGCCACCAGCGTGCTGTGGTGGGTGCTGGCAATGGCGGTGTTTACCGTGGGGGAGATTATCGTGTTTCCGGCCGAGTACATGTTTATCGACCGAATCGCCCCTGACCACCTGCGCGGCATGTATTACGGGGCACAGAACCTGTCCAGCCTGGGCGCCGCGCTGGGGCCGGTGTTGTGTGGGCTGGTGTTGGCCAGCCTGCCGGCCCACTACATGTTTTACATGCTGGGGGCGTTTACCGTCGGTGGTGGGGTGTTCTATTTCATGGGTGCGTCGTTGAAGGCAAATCATCCAACGTGAGCTTGCCGACGTTGTTGCTTTGCAATTCGTAGCGCAGCTCTTCCACCATTTTTTCCACTTCCTGCGGGGTCTGCAGCCGATTGGTGCTGATCCCGGTCACCACCAGGTCGACCCGACCGGTCTGGGCGTCGAACACCTTGAGGGTCAGTGAAGCGTCCCGGCACAAGGTGAACTCGCAGGTCAGCGGCGACAGGCCTTCTTCGATGCAATTGCGCAGTTGAGAAAGGGTGAACATCTTGCTCAGCCTCCTCAACGACGGCGCAGCAACAGGCCCACCAGCAGGCCTACACCGGCGACGACAGCGACGGTAGCCAGCGGTTTGTTGCGGGTGAAATCACTGACGGTATCCAGCGCGTCGCCATAGGTCTGCTGCAGTTGCCCGGCGGCCTGGCGCGCAACGCCTTCGGCTTGCAAATGCTCATCACCGGTCAGGTCGCCAAGAAAACCCTGGGCCTTGCCTGCAACTTTCTCGACGGCGCCTTTGACTTGTTCGCTTTTCATAGTGCATTCCTTCAAGAGATCAAACCAATACGGCACGGGACTCAAAGCCCTGTGCCCACCCTTCAAGGTTAAGCACCTCGATCTACGCAAATAAGGCGAATTTGCACCGGTCCTACTAGTGCATTTGCACTTTATTTCTTGCTTTTTACGCGTAATTCCCCGGCGAACAGCCCGCGTTCACGGGCCCAGACAATCGCCGCACTGCGGCTGTGCACCCCCAGTTTGGAGTACACCGTGGCCACGTGGTTACGCACGGTGTTGGGCGCCAGTTTCAGGCGCGAGGCGATCTCCTTGTCGGCCAGGCCTTCGCAGATCAAACCCAGCACATCGCGTTCACGGGCCGTCAGGTCGGTGAAGGCCACGTTCGGCAAATTGGGGCTGTTGACACTCTTGGCGTTGGCCAGTTTTTCGATCAGCGTCTGGCTGAACCAGGAGGCGTCCTGCATCACTTCCTCGATGGCCGCCACCAGCTCCAGCTCCGAGCGTTTGCGTTCGGTGATGTTCATCATTACCAGCAAATAGCACGGCACATCCTGGATCAGCACCGTGTCGGCGGAGACCACGCAATCGATCACCTCGCTGCCTTTTTTGCGCACCTTGAGGTCGAGGCCGTCGAGGTTGCCGGCTTTTTCCAGCGTCGCAAACAGCTGCGCGCCTGCCTGGGGATTGTCGATGAAGTGAATGTCTTCGATGGTCTTGCCGATCAGCTCTTCACTGGTGTAGCCCGTGATGTTCATGAACGCTTCGTTGATATCCACCACCTGCCGGTTGGCGGCGCTGCACACCAGGGTCGGCACCGGCGTCAGGCGGAACGATTTGGCAAAGCGTTCCTCGCTCTGGCGCAGGGCAATTTCCGCCTTGCGCCTTGGCTCCAGGTCGGTGAAGGAAAACAGCATGCAGTCTTCCTCGTTCATGTCCAGCGGCTGGCCCGCGACGATCACCAGTTTGCTGCCGCCTTCGGGCAGGCGCAGCTCGGCCTGCATCTGCGGGATGGTTGCACCTTCACCCAGGCGCTGGATGGCCAGGTCCTTGCGCTCGGCCTGTTCCAGCACGTCCAGTTCATACACCGAGCGCCCGATGACCTGATCGCGGCTGTAGCCGGTCATTTCCAGAAACCCCTGGTTGACCTTGATATAGCGCAGGTCGCTCAAGCGGCAGATCACGGCGGGCGCCGGGTTGGCGTTGAAGGTTTTCTCGAAGCGCTGCTCGGCGCTGGCCCACTCGGTGGCATCGCTGAGGATCAGCACCAGCAGCTCCGGCTCACCCTGAGTGTCGGTCAGCACCAGGCTGCGCAAGCGGTGCACCCAGCTACGGTTTTCGTCGGCGGCGGGGGTGACTTCCACCACCACATCGCTGAACTCTTCACCAGCTGCCACGCGGCTGAGCGGGTAGCTGTCCAGCGGCAACGGATGGTTGTTGCGATAGCGCAGCGCGAACCGCTTGGCGTATTGCGCAGTATTGACCCCCAACGCCTCAATCTCGCTGACCCCGTGCATGGTCAACGCCGCTTCGTTGGCCCAGAGGATAGTCTGGTCAACCTCGGCCAGGATCACGCCGTCGGACAGTCCGGAGATGATCTGCTGCAATTGGCGGCGGTTGGTTTCTTTGGCAAGAACGTCCTGGGTCATGGTCTCTCCGGAGTATGGGCGCATGGCAGTTACGACACTCGGGCTTGAGGATAGTGCAGAGAAATTGCCCGGCGCGGGGTGCGAATGCACCAGACGCCCTGGTGCATTTGCGCGAGGACGGCCGTCCCTGCGCTCGCCAGACTAAAACGGTCAATCACTCAAAGGATTAATCATGACCACTGTCTATGAAACCAATCGTTCACCGTTTCGCGTGTCCTGGAGCTCTGTGCTGGCCGGTAGTGCAATTGCCCTGGTGACCTACCTGGTGCTCAGCGTGCTGGGCACGGCCATCGGCGCCAGCGCGGTCGACCCGATGCAAGCCGGTAACCCGTTGCGTGGCTTCGGCACGGGCGCCGGGATCTGGCTGTTTGTGTCGACGCTGGTCGCCATTGCAGTCGGTGCATTTGTAGCGGGGCGTACCGCGCCGGATCGCGGCGGCCTGCATGGTGTGCTGACCTGGACACTGACCACGCTCTTCACCACCTGGCTGCTGGCGGCGCTGGCGTCAAGCGTGGTGGGCACGGCGGGCAATGTCGTCGGCAAAGGCCTGTCGGCTGCCGGCAGCGGCATCGCCGCCGCAGCGCCAGGCATCAGCGACAGCGTCAAGCAGCAGCTGGACGAGCAGGGCATCCACCTGGATTGGAACAGCCTGCAAGGCCAACTCGACACCTTGCTCAAGCAAAGTGGCAAGCCTGAACTGGACCCGGCCAACGTCGAGCAGAAAACCGACCAGGCTGCCGCCGATGGCAAGCAGACGGCCACGGATGCCGCGACCAACCCGGCCCAGGCCGGTGATCAGCTCAAGCAGTGGTTCGAGCGCGTGAAAGCCTCCGGTGAACCTGCGTTGAATGCGGCGGATAAAGACGCGCTGGTCAACATCGTTGCGGCCCGTACCGGCAAGAGCAAAGAGCAAGCCACGCAAATCGTCGACAACTATGCGCAGGCTTATCAGCAAGCCATGCAAAAGGTCGATGAGCTCAAGCAACAGGCCGAGCAGAAGGCCCGTGAAGCAGGCGAAGTCGCCGCCAAACAGCTCTCGCGTGCAGCCTGGAGCACCCTGGCCATGCTGCTGTTGGGTGCGGCCCTGAGCTTCTTCGTCGGCCGCACGGCGTTGACCACACGCCGCGTACCGTTGGCTTAACCGTGTCAGCGGCAGGGACGCCGCTTTCCACTGATCCCAAACATGCTAGTGTCAGCGCTCCATTCCCGTGCAGTGCCTGGCGATGCGTGATATCTACAGCGTCTTCAACGCCAACGACACCTATGAAACGTCGGCCCACGCCCATGACGCGTTCATGCTGATGGTGCCCGAGCGTGGTGTGTTGCGTTTCAAGGATGAAGACAGCGGGCGCAGCGCGGTGCTCAACCGCCAGTTCGTGTGCGTGCCGCCGCAGCGCAGCCATTCCTCCTCGTCACTCACTGCCCGCCAGGGCCACCTGGCGTTGTACGTCGACCCTGACTACATGCGTTACGCGCTGCGCGATCTGGCCGGGGACGCCAACCGCCTGCTGCGTGCGCCCACCCTGGGCATCTGGCAAACCTCTGCGCCGCTGCACCCTCTGTTGCTGGCGAAGAAAGCCTTGAGCCAACCCGACCCCTTCGTTGATCGCCGCCGCCAACTGGCCCAGGTCGATCACTTGTTACTGCTCGAATGCCTGACGATTACCCTCAGCCAGCCAAGCCTGCAACGCTCCTGCACAGAGCGCCATGGCGCCAGGCTGGTACGTGACGTGAAAGCGTATGTCGAGGGCAATCTTGAGCAGGCGCCGGGGCTGGACGAATTGGCTGCGGTGTTTCATCTGTCGCGTCGGCACCTGACCCGCTTGTTTGCCTTGCACACTGGCGAGACGGTGCTGGCGTTCGTGCAGCGCTTGCGTGTGGAGCGCGCACAAACCCTGCTGCGGCATACGCGCATGTCGGTGCTGGAGATCGCCCACAGCGTCGGCTACGAATCACCGTCGCACCTGGCCCACGTGTTTCGGCGGGTGCTGGGCAGGTCGCCGGATGAGTGGCGGCGCGGCTGACATGCCTGGGTCACACTCGCCCCCTGTGGGCGCTGGCTTGCCTGCGATAGCATCACCGCGGTCTGACTGAACAACCGAGCTGCCTGCATCGCAGGCAAGCCAGCTGCCACAGTTGGTTCGGTTCCTTCAAATCGATTGCCAATTTTTCATGGCCCGATCCCGCGCATGATTCGGCCCGATCCCGTGCGCTACACGGCGGTCATCGGTTCATCCTGTGTTCTTCACCCACTCAAGGGAGAGGCGAATGACGCCCGAGGTTCACCTGGTCAATGTATTTTGCGCCGCCCCGCGCGGCGGCAACCCGGCGCCCACGGTGGTGCTGGCAGATGGCATGAGCGATGCGGACATGCAGCAGGTCGCCCGCGCCTATGGGCATGAATGTGGTTTTGTGTTCGCCGCCCCCGTGGGCAGCGACTTCGATTTTGCCCTGCGGTTCTGGGTGCCCAACCACGAAATGCAGATGTGCGGCCACGCCACGGTTGGCGCCATCTGGTTGCTGGACCGGCTCGGCCTGTTGCACAAGCAGCAACTGGCGCTCTGGACCTTGAGTGGGCGGGTCGATGCGCGCGTGATTGACGCAGGTATGCCACAGGTTCAGGTCGAAATCAGTCAGCCCAAGGGCCAGGTCGCCACCCTGGGCGATGCCGATGTCGAAGCCGACATTCTCTCGGTGCTGGGCATCACCGCCAACGAACTGGCGCCGTTGCCGATTCAGAACGCCTGCACCAGCCGTGTGAAAACCCTGATCGCGCTCAAAAGCGTGGCGGTGCTGGACAGCCTCAACCCCGACTATCGCCGTATTGAGCAACTGTGCGAGCGCATCGGCTCCACCGGCCTGTACCCCTACGCGAAGTCCGACCTTGAAGGCCGACAATTCGATGCACGGCAATTTCCCAAGTCTTCTGGCTACCCCGAAGACGCTGCTACCGGCATCGCCGCCGCCGCGCTGGCGTTTGGCCTGCTGGAAAATCAGCTGGTCAGCGCCGATGAGCGCCCGGTGCATATTCGCCAGGGCAGGGCGATGGGGCGGCCGTCGCAGATTTCCCTGCGGTTTCGCCGGGATGCGGCGGGGCAGGTTCAAGGGTGCTGGCTGGGTGGGCCGGTGGAATTTGCCGAGGCGCATTCATGAGCCTTCGGGGCCGCATCGCTGCCTTGGGCCCGGTGCTGCCCGCTCCCACAGGTTATAGCGCCAAGCCGATAACCTATGTGCCTGAATGAATGCGTAAAATAGCGGCCTTTTACGCGAATCACGCAAAGGTGCCCCTTGAGCGCAGGCAAAGCCGTCGGACTGTTACTCCTCACCTCAATGCTGGCGGCGTGCGGCACCTCGCCGCCACGCACGCCGAATGATCTGTGCGGCATCTTCCGTGAAAAGGACGACTGGTACGACGCTGCCAAAGTCACGCAAAAGCGCTGGGGTGTGCCGATCCAGGTGCCGTTCGCGATCATGTACCAGGAGTCCGGTTTCCATCAGGACGCCCTGGCCCCGCGCAAATATTTGCTGTGGATCATTCCCTGGGGCCGCGTCTCTACCGCCGCCGGCTATGCCCAGGCCAAGGATGAAGTGTGGAACGACTACCGCAAAAGCACGGGCCGCAGCGGCGCCAGTCGCCAGGACTTCGACGACGCCATCGACTTTATCGGCTGGTACATGGACAAGACCTACACCATCAACGGCGTGTACAAATACGACGCCTACGGCCAGTACCTGAACTACCACGAGGGCTGGGGCGGTTACCGCCAGCGCACTTACGCCGCCAAAGCCTGGCTGCCGCCGGTGGCCAGCAAAGTGCAGGCGCGTTCGCAGATGTACGCGGCGCAATATGCAGGCTGCAAGAATGATTTGGGGCGAGGGTTCTGGAGCCGGTTCTGGCATTGGCTGTAAACAACGGCGCGACCCGGCCACTCGTTGAAGGCTCAACGATGTAGCCGTGGCGCGGGAAAAAGCACGCTCGCCACTATCTATCTAACACCGCGCGTACCGGCCGCTCTCCATGCTGATGCCTCTTTCATCGCATGGAGCCACGACCAATGAGCACCGCCGTTTCTGTCACATCCGTTCCTTCTTTCAGCGAGATCAAGGGTTACCTCAACCAGATCGGCCATCACGTCTTTGAGCACCCGGCGCCGCTGTTGCCCGAGCAACCAGTCGGCGCCGAGCAGGCGTATTTGCAGCGTTTGCACCGCACGCTACGAAGCCACTTCGAGGCGCTCGCTACCGCGCTGCGCGCGTTGTATCAGCCCCTGGCAACCGCCGACCTGCAGCATGCCGACGGCAAGGCATTGCTGGCGCGTCTGCGGCGCGAGTTGAACGCTCAAGTGCACGCGGTGCAAGCGCGCAGCGTGATCAGTGGCAAAGGGCTGCGCAGTTTCCTCAGCGACGAAGCGGGCATTACCGCGTTGGAGCAGGAGGCGCAGCGTGACCTCAACGACCGGCTGCTGCACCCGCAGATGGCGCGCCAGATCACGCAGATTTCACTGGGCCCGGCGTTTCGTCCCGGGCTGTATGCGCTGACTTTTACCTACCAGGCGCGGCGTATTGAGTTCGCCGGGGCGTTTGTGCTGACCACGCTCAATCATCCAGGCGTGAATTCGCTGACCGGCGGCGAATCGGTCGGCAACGTGCTGATGTTCAACCCGCTGCGCGGGATCGAGTCCTTCAACTCGCTGGAAGAACTCGACCGTTACCTGCTGAACGCCATGGACAACGCGGCGTGGCGCAGCGAATTCATGGCGTTGCTGCCCAGACGCTACCAGTCCCTGGGCCCGGCCGGCATCTGGCCGCTGGCGCTGGAACCGATCGACGCGGAGCCGCTGTTCGAGCACACGGTTGACGCGTTGACGGCCAAGCGTGAGCAGGATATCGACTGGGCGCTCGACCTGGTGGAGAACCCGGGGCGCACGGCACGCGAGGTGGTCGCTGACCTCGATCAGGCCATCCAGGCGACGCTGCCCGACCTCGGCCCGCGCCTGGCGTTGCACGCCCAGCGCCTGCTTGACCGCTGCTTGCGCTACAGCGCCCCGGATTGGTACCGCAGCGCCAATACTGCGCAACGAACCCTTCTGGCCCAGTTGCTGGCCCGCTATAACCAGGCGCGCGCGACGATGCTCGACCTGTTGGGCCCGGCTGCCACGCCGCCGGCCCTGGCGCGTTATCAAGTGCTCGAGCACTTGGCCGACGAACTGGATATCCACGATCTGGACCCGGATCTGCTGCAGGTCCGCACAGGGCGTAGCGTGGCGGGTGTGGGCGACTATGAGCAGCAGCTAAGCCTGACCCTGTTGGCCTTGCGCGGGTTGCACGAGGGCGATGATGCGCCGGGGTCGGACTTCCTCACCAGAACCACGTTGACCTATGACCAGACGCCGCTGGGCGCTGAGTATCAGGACCTGACGCCGGCCTACCTGGCGAGTTTGCTGGGCCGCCTGCAACCGCGTCTGGCGTTTGCAGCCGTGCAGAAAGAAAGTCACACCAGCCCGGTGGTCAAGCAGGCGATCGAATCGATGTTCGACCACCGGCTCAACGCCCTGGCGTACACGGCATTGTTGCAAAACCATGTGAGCGAGGCCGACTACGGATTGATCCAGGCGCTGCGCGAGGGCTCCGGCGAGAACCTCAGTGCGGCTACCGTGTCGCTGCATGAGGCACAGCTCAATGGGGTGTGGCTGCTGCGCCAGACGGACGCGAAGGGTGCGGTCAAACGCTTGTTGCTGTGCACGCCCGAAGCCCCCAGCGCGACGCAGTTCCAGGCATTTGACTGCGAGGCCAGCTGCAAGGCGCACCTGCTTGGCTGGTGCACCCAGCCCGCCATGAAGGGGTATGTCATCCGTACACTGGCGTTGCGTTTCCGCCCGTCCATGCAACGGATTCTCACGGGCCTGAGCCTCAAGCCGCATGCGCAGGAGTACCACGAGGTCAGGTTCACCTTTTTTTCCGATTACGCCAGCGGTCTCAACGCCATGGCGCACCACATGCTGGCTACGCTGGACGACGACCGCACATTCGCCACGCCGCTATGGTTCAGTTCCGCCAGCCAGGCGCAGCGCCAGACCCTCACCGGCCTGGCGCAGGACGCCGAGGGCGCCTTGCGCACTTACACTGCCGATCCGCACGGCCAGGCGTTGTTCCCGACCTTTGCGACCTTTGTGCATGAGCAGGCCAAACTTCGCCTGAATGCGCTGCTCGGGCGTGCCGCGCAAGACGTCGACCCCAATACGGTCCACGTCCATTATCCCCAGGCGTTTCCCGGGCTTACGACGCCGGACTCCGTCACGTACACCCGATTGTTGCGCGACGGTTATCACGACAGCGTGGGGTTTCTGGACCCCAAGTTTGAAACCTCGGCGACCTTTACCGGCCCAGCCGGCGTCGACCTCAGGCGCTTGACGCCTGAAGCCGTATCGCGCTCGGTGCGGGGCGTGTGGATCGGCCAGCGCTATGTCGACCTGGTGCGCAACACCCTGCAAAGCCCCAGCAGCCCCGGCTATGTATTCCGACGTAACGCAACGCTGGCCATCAGCCAATTGCAGATGCGCAACGCTGCGCTCGAATCACGCCTGCAAGGCCACCTCTCCCAGGCTGACCTGGACTGGCTGAACACCTGCCTGCAGAGCCTGGGCAATACCTCGGCCCAGGTGCGCGAAAGTTACCAGGTGCACCGGCTGTTCGTGGACGGCGAATGGGTGATCGACACCTTCCTGTTCAAGCGCGGGCATGACCCGGTGCTGCTGTACACCCCGAATGCGCCGGATGGCGTCACCTTTCGCCATGCACGCCTGTTCAACTATGTGTTGAAACACGTGGATGGCATGGTCGGTTACCTCGCCGAGCGGGTGGGCACGCAGGCACAGGCCCGGGTGCTTGGGTTTCTGGAGAACGCCAGAAAACAACTGCCGCAAATCCTGGATCGCAGCCATCCCAGCCCTGGCCGGTATGATCCGATCAGTCGTGAGACGGTGGTGATCAACCTGCGCCAGGCGCTGTACGACGCCAAGTTGCAGCGCAAGATAGACGACGTCGAGGCAACCTTCGTCAACCGTGCGCACATGATCATGGACCTGGTGTGGAGCGTTATCGAACCCCTCGTTGCCGTCGCCACCGCGCCTTACCCGGTGCTGAGCCTGAGCCTGGGCATGCTGCTGGCTTTCAAGGATGGGATGCTCGCGCTGCACGCGTATAACCAAGGGCAGATGGGTGAAGCCTTCGGGCACTACCTTGGCTACCTGCTCAACAGCGCCGGCGCGGTATTCACCGATTTGCGCCCGGCGCTGATCAGCCCGCTGGGCAAGCCGATACGTCCGCTGCGGCATACCGCGCCGCAGGAACAGGCGTTGTCGTTGATCAAGCAATTGGAGGCGCCAACGCCGGCCCTCGATGATCTGCAAGCGGTGATGTTCCAAGGCCAGGCGTTATGGACCCGCAAAACGCCCGACGCTCTGGGGCGTTTCCTGCTGCTCAGGCAGGATGCTGCAACCGGGCATTTGCAGTCCACTGGCAGGCTGGTCCAGCGTAATACTTAAGGCCAGTGGAGGCGTGCCGGTGTTACGGGCGGTGCCCCCAAATATGAAAAACTGCCCGTCGCCGCCAGCCCGCTGGAGCGTTACGAAACCCCGCAGGCGCTGTTGAAAGACCTTGAGCATGTGGTGACCCCTGGCGCCGTGGAGGCGGCCTTCGCGCGCATCGCCGACCCGTATGGCGAACAGGTCGCCAGGGATATCATGGGCAAGCAGCTGTTCCACCTGCGCGCGCCGTATGGCACGGCAGTGGACAACCTGACCCGTGACGCCAACGCTTACTTTGATGCCTTGGCCCCGATTGTGCCCCGGGCCGATGTACTGAGTGTTGAGCCTGACGCCCTGCATGAGGTCATCCTGCAAAAGCTGCTCAGTGAAAGCAAAGGGCTGGTGATCGGCGCGAGTGTGGATTCGATTGCCAGCAAGCAGTTCCTGATCGATACCCTGCAAACCTTGCATGAGCGTGGCGTGCGGCGTCTGTACATCGAGTACCTGCCCGCCGATGTGTTTCGGGTCAAGCTGCAAACACGCCACAGCGCCAAGGCGTCGAAGAGCATCGACACGCACCTCAAGAGCGTCGATAAAGCGTTGGGCATGCCCAAGGACAGCGCCTATTCCTATCAGGCGCTGGTGCAGGCGGCGTCTGACAACGGCATCGAGGTAAGGGCACTGGATGCGTCCACTTCCTACTATCTGGACGATGCGTTGGCGGGAGGCACCACCTCGGTGCTCACGCCTCGGGAGAACCGGCTGCGCAACTTCTATTCACACAAGGTGATCGCCGCCGACGTGGCGGCCCACCCTGACGACAGTTGGGTGGCGCTGGTGGATCACCGGCGCATGAGTACCCACGGGCAAGTCCCTGGCCTGGCCGATCTGCACAGCGCCGTGAGCCTGCGTGTCGAGGATGTCAGCGTTGGCACGCCGGTCGGGGTGTGGAAGGACACACCCGGCTCGATTCCCGACGATGCGTTGGCCAAGGCTGATTTCAGGATCACCCTGCAGACCGCTTACTCCCAGCCCCAGGCGCAGGCGTTGGCGCCCCCGGCGCAGCACGGTTACAGTGTGTTCGAAATGCCCTGCGCGCTGCGTGAAGCGTTGCGCACGCTGAAAGACTCGCCAAAGGGTCTGGATTCGCGGTACTTCCCCGGCAACCCAGCGCTTCGACCGGCCTACGCGGCCTTCCAACGGACTCGCGAACGTCTCGACGCGGCGGCCGGCGCGCACTTCAAAACCTATGCGTCGCCCGCCAGCGCGCCGCAGCCACAGCTGGCGCCGGGCCTCACCGTGCGGGAGTTCTTCGAGCGCGCCTACGCCCATTCAAACGGGGTATTGATCGGCGAGGCGCACAGCCTGCAATCGAGCAAGGCGCTGTTGATCAAGGAATTGAAGACCATGAAGGTCAAGACGCTCTATGTTGAGCACCTGCTGACGGACCTGCATCAGGGGGACCTTGATGCCTTGTACCAAGGCAGTCCGATGTCCAAGGCGCTCAAGGACTATCTGCGGATACAGGACCGTGGGCACATGCTGGGCTATAAAGGGCCGCACACTTACGCCGCGGTGATCGAAACGGCCGCCAAGTACAAGATTCGCGTGCGTGCGCTGGATTGCTTCGCCAGTTACTGCGTCGATGGCATGCCGGATAAAGCGACGTCGCGCACGGCGATGTTCAGCTATTTTGCCAATGAGGTCATCACTCAGGATCAAGTTGCCCATGGCCCGCATCGCTGGGTGGCGTTGATGGGCAACACCCACACCGACACGTTCCTGGGCGTGCCTGGCCTGGCAAGGTTGCAGGGCGCCATCAGCCTGCATGTCAACGAAGTGGCGCCCAGCCAGCCTGTCGGCTTGCGGGTGGGAAAATGGGAGGCGGCCAACAAGCCCCTGCGCCCCGATGAATGGGTAGCCATGCGCAGTGACTTTGCCCTTGATGTCGCGGTGGCCGGCCGCACACCGCCGGAGGCGTTCAAGCCCGCCGACCGCTCACGTCTGAGGCACACCGGGCATTTTTTGATCGAGCGTCCGACGCCCGACCAGACGCTGCTGGTGCATCGCTCGCGCAGCGGCGACATCGTCACCACGCCGATTCAGGTGGATGAGCGCGGGCACTTCTTTATTGATCGGTGGGCGCCGCTCCAACACGAGCGCTATCTTTATCAATTCCATTTGATCGAGGCGCTGCAACTCCACATGGGCTTGCGCCCGGCGCCTTAAGTGGCTGCGAGCGGGCAGGGGGCATTGCTGCCCGCACTTTGTTGGGCCGTGCGCAGGTACTTGCCAAACGCCGGTGATTCTGGGAAAACGCCCACTTTCTGGTATTCAACGAGCACCCCATGAGCAACCAAGACCTTCAGATCACTGACATCCGCCTGGGCGACGGTAAAACCGTGGTCAAGGGCGCACTGATCACCACCCAATACACCGGCACCCTGGAAGACGGCACGGTGTTCGATTCCTCCTGGGAACGCGGCAAGCCGTTTCAGTGTGTGATCGGCACCGGACGCGTGATCAAAGGCTGGGACCAAGGCTTGATGGGCATGCGCGTTGGCGGTGTACGCACATTGTATGTACCGGCGCACCTGGCGTATGGCGAGCGTTCGATGGGCGCGCACATCAAACCCAACAGCAATCTGCGTTTTGAAATCGAGTTGCTGGAAGTGCTGACGCGCGATGACTGAGGGAAAATGAACATGGACGTTGATGTTGAGGCGCTGCCGGGCTGCTGCGTCGCGGGCATCCGGGTGGTCGAATTGCTGGGCAGCGATGCGGCTGAGCTGCAGCATTTTTTCGAACAGGCGCCGGCCTATTTCATCGCGGTCAATGGCGAGCCGGCCACGCCGACTGAAGCGCGCGAAGAACTGCAGGGTTATTTGCCGGCAGGGTGGCGCTGCAGCCGGATGTACTGGCTGGGTTACCGCGATGCGCAGGATCAGTTGGTCGCCGTGGTGAACATTGCCGCGGACTTGCTCGCCGCCGGGGTCTGGCATATCGGATTGCTGCTGGTGCATACGCGTTTGCACGGCACCGGGCTTGCGCGACAGTTGCATGCCGATCTCGAATCCTGGGCGGCGAGCAAAGGCGCCCAATGGCTGCGGCTGACGGTGGTGGTCGGCAACACCAGGGCCGAGCGGTTCTGGCCCAAGCTTGGGTATGTGCAGGTGCGTACCCGCGAGGGCATCACGATGGGGCGACAGGTGAATACAGTGTCGATTCAGGTCAAGGCAGTGGCGGGTGGCCGGATGGATGAATACCTGGAGAAGGTCGAGCGCGATCGGCCGGGTACGCCGTCATAACCGGTGTACATAAACCTGGTGCACAGGGGCCATTTCACTCTCATCTTTGATCGGGGTGACGTCCGGAGAAGGGTTCCTGAACTCACCCTGAAGAAGCGGCCTGTTCGTCATCGGTAAACTTTCCTACGGTTTACTCACGCGAAAACGCGGCGTAAACTCCGCGCGTTTTCATCAATAGCGGAGACCCTCAGTGGGTACTTGTTCGAGTGACAGTTGTCGGCCGGTTTCAGTAACCGGCACATCCTTGGCAAGATAACGCGCATTCTTCCTGTGCCGTTGTCTCGCCTGAAAAAAGCGAGAAGCGGCATTCCGGCAGCGGCCAGTCCTGGCACCTGCCTGCATCCCTCTCATCGACGCTGACCAGCACCTGAAAGCATTCAGGCTGCTACGGACGCGCCTGCCTTTTACGGTGGGCGGGCCAAGCTGACTGTGCCGGTCAAACCGGTGCGGCGCACACGGTCGTACCTGCACGAAGGTTTCCTCGCGCAGGAGTTACACCATGCATCTCATACGGCTCAGGGCGTTCTTCGCCGGCTTGCTGCGGACCGGGCCTGTCGCTCGTGCGAGGGTGTCAGCACCCGTAATGCCACTGCCTTGCGCGTGCAGTACGGTCTCAATGAGGTCGAGCACGAGCAGGCTGCTGGTGCGGCGAGTGCCCGTGTGGCACCCATTCAACCGGCTGCCGACCCGGACGCTGATCGTGCGCATGATCCGCACCTCAAACATCCCGTTTCTGCACAGTCGCTGACCCAGGCGGGGAAGGGTTTCTATATCTGTAAGTTTGGCTGGCAATAAACAGGGAGGATTTCCTATGCAAGCAATCAACAACATCAACCTCAATTCCTTGGTCGATACGGTCGTCAGCCTCAGCGCGGCGTTTATCCTCGGTGGCTTGATCGGCTTCGAGCGTCAGTACCGCCAACGCACGGCGGGTTTGCGCACCAATGTGCTGGTGGCCGTGGGCGCGGCGATTTTTGTCGACATGGCCAACCGGCTGGGCGGCGCGGAAGGCGCGGTTCGGGTGGTCGCGTATGTGGTCTCGGGCATCGGCTTTCTGGGCGCTGGCGTGATCATGCGCGAAGAAGGCAACGTGCGCGGGCTCAACACTGCCGCCACCCTCTGGGCCTCGGCAGCCGTGGGTGCTTGTGCGGGCGCCGACCTGATCCTCGAAGCGTTGCTGGGCACGCTGTTTGTGCTGGCGGCGAACACGCTGCTGCGCCCGATCGTCAACAACATCAACCGTCAGCCTCTGGACGTGGTGTCGGCAGAGGTGACCAACATCCTCTATGTCATCGCGCGGCGCAGCCAGCAACAGGCGGTGATGGTGTTGCTCGAAGCCGAGCTGGCGCGCTGCAACTACCCGGCGAGCGACGTTGACGTTCGGCCATTTGGCAGTGAGGAAGTGGAGATCGAGGCCACCCTGGTCGCCACCTCGGTAGACGGCGACGAACTGGATGCGCTGGTAGCGCGTATTTCCACATCGACCCTGGTGGTGCAGGCCTTCTGGAGCCCGAGTACCACTGATTGACCGGCGCGCCTCACGCATGACCAGGCGCTGGCTTGGTCATGTTTCGTGAGGAAAAGTCCTACATACGCTTGGGACTATCCCTTCCGATGAAACGTCATTTCGTTGCTAAGGTTGCGCGCTTGCAGCTAGCCGGCGGCATCGGTTTGGCTGTACGTGTTCGGCCGGTTTCAATCGAAGGGACCAGGAACAGCCTGGTTATTGTCCTGAGTAGGTGCAGCACCGCTGGTCGGCACTGTCATTTCTCACAGGTACCTGTGTCCCGTGTCATGTGTAAGGGTACTTATCCTCTCAGGGGAGTTTTATGACTAAAGCGCTAATAGTTGATGATCATCCGTTTATCCGTAAAACCGTCCGGCACCTGCTGACGCTGGAAGGGTTCACCGAAATCGATGAAGCGGGCAACGGTGCGGACGCTGTGCAGAAGGCCAGAGAGGGGCGTCCGGCGTTGATCATTCTTGATTTGGCCATCCCGAAGCTGGGGGGGCTTGAGGTGATCAGCCGGGTCAAGGCGTTGGGGCTGCCGTGCAAGATTCTGGTACTGACTTCGTACCTTCCGGAGTTTTTTTCGGCGCGTTGCATGCGTGCCGGGGCCATGGGGTTCGTGGCCAAGACCGGTGAGCTCGATGAGCTGCAAAAGGCTATCAAAGCGGTGATGTCCAACTACAGTTGCTTCCCCAGCTTGCCGAGCAGTTCGGTGCGCCGTGACGATCTGCAGTCCACGGAACAGGAACTGGTGCAAGCCCTTTCAGATCGCGAGTTGGCGGTGTTGCAGATGCTGGCCCTGGGCTTGGGCAATAACGAAATTGCCAATCAGATGTTACTCAGCCACAAGACCATCAGCACCTATAAAACGCGACTCAAGGAGAAGCTGCGCATGTCGTCTGTGGTCCACATGGCCAAGTTTGCACAGCGTAATCATCTGATCTGATTCGACATGATCCTTGCGCCGATGCGGCGGTTCATCATTGCGCTGTTGATGGGCGTGCTGCCGATGATCGCCAGTGCCCTTGATCAGCCGCAAAACCTGCGCCTGCTGGGGCACTCCAGCCTCAATGGCCACTCCGTAACGCTGGGCGAAGCCGACTGGCAGTGGTTGCGGGGGCGGCGTGTGTTGCTGATGGGCGTTTCCGCGCCCGACTACGGGCCCTTCGAACTGACCAACAACAACGACGAAATCGAAGGCATCACGGCGGACTATGCCGGGTTGCTCGCCCAGGCGCTGAATATCAGCGTTGAAGTGCGGCGCTACGACACCCGCGATGAGGTGCTCGAAGCCCTTAAGCAAGGCGCCATTGACCTGCTTGGGACGTCCAATGGTTTTGAGGCGGGCGACCCGCAACTGGTGCTTTCGCGTTCTTACGCCAATGACCAGCCGGTGCTGGTTACCCGCACCGGCGACAGCCAATCCCTGAGTGTCGGCCTCGCAGGCAAGCGCATCGCCATGCTCTATCACTACATGCCGCCCGACGTGGTAGAGGCTTTTTACCCCAAGGCCCACGTGGAGCTGTTTCCGTCTATTTTCGAAGCCATTGGCGCCGTCGCGTTCGGTCGCGCCGATGTCTACCTGGGCGACGCCATCTCTGCCAATTACCAGATCAACCGCAACCACTTGAACAATGTGCAAATGGCGGATTTTTCCACGCTGGAATCCAATTCCTTCGCCTTTGCCGTGCTCCGGGACAACACGCGCTTGCTGCGCATCGTCAACACTGCGCTGAGGGCTATCCCGGCGAACGAACAGATGGAAATATTGCGTCGCTGGAACGGTGACAACCTGGGCCTGCTCGGTGCCGAGCGGTTGCACTTGAGCACCAGTGAGCAGCGTTGGCTGGAGAAACACCCGCGGGTCAGGGTAGTGGCGTCCGAACAGATGCTGCCGTTGGCGTCCTTCACCGCACAAGGGCGACTGGAGGGTTTGAGTGCCGATGTACTGTCGCGGATCAGCCTGCGTACCGGCTTGAAGTTCGATGTCGTGTCCGGCGGCTCGATGCCTCAGCAGATTGACGCGGTCAGTACAGGCCGCGCCGACATGATGGCGGTGGTAACGCCCAGTATCGAAGGCTCTGATCAGGTGCGCTTTACCCGACCCTACCTGACCAACCCCGTGGTGCTGGTCACCCGCAATGACGACCCCGGCACGATGACTCTGGAGGACATGGTCGGCAAACGCCTCGCGATCAGCAGTGGCAATGCCGTGCGCGACGTCATCAACCGCGATTACCCGGGGATTAACTTTGTGACGGCGCGAAACCCCACCGAAGCCATGGCGCTGGTGGCCAGCGGCGCTGCCGAAGGGGCAGTCAACTCATTGATCAATGCGCGTTACCTGATCGCCCAGCAGTACCGCGACCGCTTGCGCGTGACCAGTACCGTCGGCGCCGAGCCGGCACGCATGACGTTCGGCGTCAATCGCGGCCAGCTGGAGCTGTACTCGATACTCGACAAAGCGTTGCTGAGTATCCCTCCGCAGGAGATGGATGAGCTGGTCAGCCAATGGCGCACGGATGTGATCATTGAAGACCATTGGTTGCGTCACCGCAGCGCGATCATTCAAGGCTTTGGCCTGGCGGCGTTGTTGCTGCTGATCACCTCCGGCTGGGCGATTTACCTGCGCAGCCTGATCCGCAAGCGCGCGCAGGCGGAACGGGCGTTGAGCGACCAGATGCGTTTTATGGGCGTATTGATCGACGGCACGCCCTATCCCATTTATGTGCGCGACCGCCAGGGCCGGCTGATGGCGTGCAACAGCGCTTACCTGGACGTGTTCGGCTTCAAGGCCGAGGCGGTGATCGGCAAGACCGTGATAGAAGCCGACAGCGGCAACCCTGCGCAGTCGCGGTCCTTCCATGAGGATTACCTGCGGTTGATGGCGCGCGGCGAGCCGCAGATCAATGACCGGCTACTCACGTTGCCGAGTGGCAAGGTGCTGACCATTTACCACTGGATGCTGCCGTACCGTGATGGGGACGAAAACGTGGTGGGCATGATTGCCGGCTGGGTGGATGTGAGCGAACGCCAACGGCTGTTGGGCCAGTTGCAGGAGGCCAAGGAAGACGCCGATGCCGCCAACCGCGCCAAGACCACGTTTCTGGCAACCATGAGCCATGAGATTCGCACACCGATGAACGCGGTGATCGGCATGATTGAACTGGCGCTCGCCAACGCCGAACAGGGGCGCGTCGACCGCGATGCCCTGGAGGTCGCCTCGGTTGCGTCGCGCGGCATGCTGGAGCTGATTGGCGATATTCTGGACATTTCCCGGATCGAATCCGGTCACTTGTCCCTGACCCTGGCGCCGGCCAATCTGCATGAATTGCTCACCTCGGTGGCGCGGGTGTTCGAGGGGCTGGCGCGAACCAAAGGCCTGGCGTTGCAGGTGGAACTCGACCCGCTGATTGATTATCCGGTGTTGATCGACTCCTTGCGGTTCAAGCAGGTGGTGTCCAACCTGCTGAGCAATGCGATCAAGTTCACGGCCCAGGGCCAGGTACGTCTGGGCGGGCGCAGTGCATCGGGGTATGACACTGGCCATCTGGACCTCGTGTTATGGGTGGAAGACACCGGCATTGGCATCAGCAGTGAAGACCAGCAGCGTCTGTTCAACCCGTTTTTCCAGGGCAGCAACACCGAACAATCAGCGCGCAGCGGCTCGGGGCTTGGGCTGGTGATCAGCCGCAGCCTGTGTGAAATGCTGGGCGGCACGCTGCAGTTGAGCAGTGTGCCCGGGCAGGGCACGCGCGTGGACATGACGTTGACGTTGGCCAGGGCCACCGCAGCGCCGGTCGAGCGTGCCGGGCCGGCGCCAGTGGCCCGACCGGGCCGTGTACTGAGCATTTTGGTGGTCGACGACTACCCGGCCAATCGCTTGCTGCTGGCGCGCCAATTGCGCTTTCTGGGGCATCGCATCACCCTGGCCGAAGACGGTGTGCAAGGGCTTGAATGCTGGCAAGCCGAGCACCCGGATGTGGTGATCACCGATTGCAACATGCCCCTCAAGAATGGCTACACCTTGGCGCGTGATATCCGCGCGCAGGAGCGTGCTCAAGGCTTGGTGCCGTGCTTGCTGCTGGGCTTTACCGCTAACGCGCAACCGGAGGAAACCGAGCGCTGCCGACAGGCAGGCATGGATACGTGCTTGTTCAAACCCGCAGGTCTTGAGGACTTGCGCTCGGCACTGGCTGCGCTTGCGACCAGCCCAGGGGTATCAGACGTTGAGCAGGCATTTGATTTGAGCGCCCTGATCACGCTGACGGGGGACGATGACGCGGCGCTCCATGAACTGTTGATACCCTTGCTCTCAAGCCTTGAGGCAGACCGCGCGCTGCTGCCGGTGCTGCACCGCCAATTGAATTTTCACGAACTGCATGACCTCGCCCACCGCGCCAAGGGCGGCGCACGGCTGGTCAAGGCGCACACGCTGATAACCCGTTGCGAAACGCTTGAGGAGGTGTGTCAACGCCAGGAGGGCGACGCACTGGGCATGGCGGTTGAAGCGGTAGGCGAAGCCCTCGACGATCTGCATCGGCGGCTGAGCAGTTTTACGCTCGGCGCTGAGCGCGGTTGATGGCCGTTCAGTGGATTTGGGAGAACTCCTACATCAAGGGGGAACATACCTGATTTTGTCTTCGGGATATGTCTGGAAAATGGGCCACGCTCACTGACGAGCACAGCCTGCCCAGGGGTTTGCCATGCCGAACAAAGCACTGACCATCCTGATTGCCGATGAACAGCACCTGCAACGGCTGTACATCGAAAAAATGCTCAACCAACTGGGGTACCACCGGATTGTTCCGGTGCAAACCCTTGAAGAAGTGGAGGTTCTTACCGCCATCCCGGCCGAGCCATTCGACGTACTGATCATTAATGCGGGGTTGGCGGCCCAGGCCGGCGAGCCGCAGCCCCAGGTGCGCCATGTACTGGTTTATGACCATCAGGACCTGGATATTCCAGGCGGCGTACCGCCGACGCTGCTGGTCCGGCTGCCCGGCATGCCGGACACCGTCAACCTTGAGCACTTCATGGACATCATCGACCCGCCCGAGGCCCACCGGGGCCTGCGGGTATTGCCGTGGCTGCGGGAGCTATCCCGCACGCCGGCGGCCGGGGTTTAGTCCCATTTCGGGGCGATGCCTTTAGGGCTGGTCAGGCGATGGCCGCGCTCCAGACCGGCGATCTGCGCCATGTCGGCGGCGCTCAGGGTCAATTGCAGGGCCTTGAGGTTGCTGTCCAGATTGGCGCGCTTGGTTGACGACGGAATCACCGCATAGCCCAATTGCATGGCCCACGCGAGGGTCACTTGCGCCGCAGTGGCTTGGTGGCGTTCGGCGATCTGCTGGATTACCGGGTCTTTGAGCACTTCGCCGTAGGCCAGGGTCATGTACGACGTAATCTGGATACCGTGGGCGGTGGCGAAATCCACCACCTTCTGGTTTTGCAGGTAGGGGTGCAGTTCGACCTGGTTGGTGGCGATGTTTTCGGCGCCCACCGCAGCAATCGCCTGCTTCATCAGGTCGATGGTGAAGTTGGAAATCCCGATCTGGCGCGTCAGGCCCAGGCGCTTGGCTTCCAGCAACTGGCCCATGAATTGGGCGACAGGCACCTGGTCTTCCGGCGACGGCCAGTGGATCAGGGTCAGGTCCAGGTAGTCGGTCTTCAGTTTGCGCAGGCTTTCACGCAGGCTGGGAATCAACTGGCCCTCGGCGAAATTGGCGATCCAGATCTTGCTGGTGATGAACAGTTCATCACGTGGCACGCCGCTGGCGGCAATGGCTTGGCCGACATCCGCTTCATTCTCGTAGATCTGCGCGGTATCGATGACCCGGTAGCCCAGTTCCAGGCCCGTGCTCACAGAGTCGATTACCACTTGGCCTTGCAGGCGGAAGGTGCCAAGGCCGAAGGCGGGAACGTTTTGCGTAGGGATAGACATCTGTAACTCCTGAAGGGGGGTGAACAATGGAGTCGAGTATCCACCCGACGTTCCTTTGGAAAAACCGCCGATCCCGAAAAGGACTCTTTACCAGAAGTCACGAGTCTCGCCGCGATAAAAAATGCGGCTTCACTTGCCACAGGTGGGCGCCGCACGGTATTCCAGAACACCCATTGTCAGCCCGGAACATGCCATGACCCAACACTTGACCGAATACGCCGACGCCAGCCCCGAGGTGCGCGCGGTGTATGACGACATCATGCAGACGCGCAAGGTTGACCAGGTGAATAACTTCTGGAAATGCCTGGCCGCCCACCCGCCGACCCTGCGCCGCACCTGGGAAAGCCTCAAGGAAATCATGGCCCCCGGCGCACTGGACCCGCTGACCAAGGAGTTGCTCTACGTGGCCGTCAGCGTGACCAACAATTGCCCCTATTGCATCGCCTCCCACACGGCCGCCGCGCGCAAGGCCGGTATGACGGACGCGATGTTCGGCGAGTTGCAGGCGGTGGTTGGCATGGCCAATCAAACCAACCGCCTGGCCACCGGTTATCGCGTGCCGGTCGATGAGGTATTCAAGTGGCCGTGACATTGCTCAGCGGTCGAACCACGCCAGCAATACCGTCACGTTATCCCGCCCGGCGTATTCGCGGGTGAGGTCGATCAGGCGTTGGCACGCGGTTTCCAGCGTGTCGCGACGGGCCATGGCGAGGACCTGAAGCATTTCCTGGTGGGGCACGCAGCCGTGCAAGCCGTCGCTGCACAGCATCATCAGATCACCCGGTTGCACGGGTTGCACACGCACTTGCGGCTCCACCCGTGGTGCGGGGCCAACGGCTTGCAGCAACAGATTACGCGCGGGCAGCCGGTCGACCTTGCCGGCTTCGAGGGCTTGCTGGTACCAGGTCTGATCGCGGGTCAGCAGGCTCAACTCGCCGTCGCGGTAGCGGTACAGGCGGCTGTCGCCCACGTGAAATATCAGCAGCGGCCCTTCACCCTGTGGGCGCCACACGCCGGTGAGGGTGGTGCCCATGCCGCTGCCTTCGCTCATGTGACGGGCCACGTTTTGCTGGTAGACGCAGTGGTTCACCTGATCAATGGCGTTGTGCAGCAGGCTGGCGGCTTGCATGTCCGGGTCCGACCAGGTGGCGTCCGGGTCGGCGCCGTCATTGACCACCTCGACACTGTGAGCCTTGAGCGCCTGGCGCAAACGGGTGAGTGCCTCGGCGCTGGCCAACGCACCCGCTTCGTGACCGCCCATGCCGTCAGCCACGGCCAGCAGCCCCATGGCCGGCTCAATCAGGAAGTTGTCTTCATTGCGCTGGCGCACCGAACCGACATCACTGACCCCATAAGCAACCGCAGAGGCCAGACAATGAGGCCCGCAGGCGCTGAGTGGAGAATCGGTCATGGAAGGGGCTCGAAGCTGTTGAGGAACGCCAGGCGCTGGGCCTCGCTCTCGATGTGCTCGGCCAGCTGTTGCAGGAACGGCTGGCGCAGTGAGGTGGCGCGCAGGGCGCGGCTGACCACGATGCGAGCAATGGGGCCGATCAGCACGGCCAGGCGTTTCTCCGCCATGTGTGAGAGGGCCGGGTCAATAGGCTCCGGCATTGCTTCGGTGACGCTGGTGACGGTTGCGGGCAACTCGACAGCGGTGGGTTCGCTGACGGGCTCGACGGCTGTCGGTGGGTTGAGCCGCAAGAACAATGACTGGCTGGCGCGGGTGAATTGCTCACGGCCGCGCTCGGACGGAATGTGCGGCAGCAGCGCCGCGCAAATCGCGTCGAAATCGTCCGCGCCATTCAGGCTTTTACGCACCAGAAAGCGCGCCAGTGGCCCGATCTGATGGGACAGCAGCGACTCCAGCTCAGGCATCACCGCGAGCTTCCACGGGGTGAGCGTCTCCACGGCTTGCGTCATGGCGACCGTGGCGCTGGGCAGGTGGTTGACGCCACTGCTCAGCGGCGGGTTCGGCCGCATCAGCACGGTGCGATCGTCGTCGATCTCGGCGTTGATCCAGGTGCCGGTGGTGGTGCCCGGCAAGGCTTCCAGGTCGTCAAGAAATGCCTGTGCCGAGGGGTAGCGTGCGGCGGGGCGTTTGGCCAGCGCGCGCACGATCACGCTGTCCAGCGCCGGGTCCAGCGCCAGGTTCAGGCTCGATGGCGCCACCGGGGTCTGGTTGAGAATTTGCTGCATGACCATGGTCGCCGAGCCCGAGAACGGGCGCTCGCCGGTGAGCAATTGGTACAGCACAATGCCGGCGGAAAACACATCGGAACGCCCGTCAATCACGTCGCCGCAGAACTGCTCAGGTGACATGTAGCTGGGCGTGCCGATCATCGAGCCGGTCTGGGTCAGCGTGGAGGAATCCAGACGAGCCACGCCGAAGTCGGTGACCTTGACCTTGCCTTCGGCCGTGATCAGCAGGTTGGCGGGCTTGATGTCGCGGTGCACCACGCCTTTGGAGTGGGCGTATTCCAATGCCGACAGCAACTGGCGCATCCAGCCGAGGCTGTGGCTCAGGTCGCGCGGCGTTGGCGCCGCCAGCAACGTATTGAGGGGTGTGCCTTCAACGAACTCCATGGCGATGTACGCCGAGCCTTCGTCCTCGCCGTAGTCGTACACGCCGACGATGTTGGGGTGCATCAGCCGGCCGGCCGCCTGGGCTTCGTTCTTGAAGCGGCTGACCAACTCGGCGTGCTGGCTGTCACCGAACAGTTCCTTGCGGATCGTCTTGAGCGCCACGGTGCGGGCGATGTTCGGGTCGTACGCCTTGTATACCGTGCCCATCGCGCCTTTGCCGAGCACGCTGTCGATGCGGTATTTGCCCAGTTGTTCAAGCATGATCGCGGACCTATTCCTCTAGCATCTTCATGGCGCTGACAAGGCTTGTGCGCATACGGCCGAACGACTGGCCCAGGCGCGCCAGTTCGTCGTTGCCGCTGACGTCCATCTGCGGCACATCGGTGTCGCCCAGGCTGACCCGGTCGGCCAGCGCTGACATCTGCCGCAGGCGCCGGGTGACAAACAGGTGCACCGCCACGTTCAACGCCACAAACAACACCGCAAAAATCCCCAGCATCGACACCATGTAGCTGTGCAGCAGGCTCCTGGCGCGTTGCAGCGGCAAGTCGAGTGGCACCGTGACCAATTGCGCACCAATGGTGTCGTTGAGCTTCCAGCCAAAACCGTTAACCGCGCCGTAGATATCGACCATGGTTTTCGGCGCGGCGTCCGGGGTGCTGTGACATGCCAGGCAGGCACCGTCCTTGATCTGAATCGGCCGCGCGATGTACAGCGAGGCGCCTTTGTCGTCGTTGCGTTCACCGACCATTTCGGCAGTTTGCGGCTGACCGCGCAGCGAGTTGATCAGGGTTTTTTCCCAGTCGTTTGCCAGGTCGCGAGGGTTGGTCGGGTTGAGGGTGGCTTCCTTGTAGGCGTAGTCCGGGTAGGACTTGAGCAGCTCCTGCAAGTGCGAAATGGCCGCGAAATCCGGCACCGATTGCGCCACGAACTGAAATTTCAGGCGGTTCTCCAACAGCGGCACGATCTGCTCGGCGGTGTAGGTGCTGGCCGCAGAGGCCGAGCGCATCAGCATGCGCGCGGTTTCCAGGGTTTCGCGGCGTGCGCTTTGCTGGAGCATGTAGTGAGTGGAGAGGCTGGTGGCGATAAAACCTAAGATAAACACCGCCAGGAACACCACGTTGAATTTAACCGCGAGCGACAATTTCATAAGGACCTTCGGGTAACGGCGTGGTGAGGATCAGTGCGCATTCCTGCGGCGTTCCAGGCGCAACAGTTCCAGCTCCCACGCCAGTACGCCGCCTCGGTTGGTTTTCACCGCCTGCAAAAATGCCGGGTCGTTGAGGCGCGGGGCAAAGCGGCTGGCGAGCATCTGCTGGCTAAGGTTCAGCGGGCTGACCACCCAGGGGGCGATGTCTTCGTAGGTCACCTCACGCTGTTTTTTCAGCTCGGGCGCCTTGGGCGTTTTCTTGCCCAGGGGCACCAGCGGGTCAAGGAACTGCGGGGGCAGGGCGTCGATAAAAGCTTGCTCGGGGCGTGGCACGATCCTGAGCGGTGCATCACCGACCCTTTGGGCGAAATCTTCATGGCCGAGGGTGACATCGCGACCGGCCTTGCTGTGGCTATCGAGTTCGCTGACCACTTGGCTGCCATCTTCGACAAAGATCTCGGTCTGGCGCTTACCGACATGAATCACGCTGGCGCTGTGGGTCAGGGTGAACGCCAATCCGCCGGTGGTCACCGCCAGGTTCGCGTGATTGTTACCCGCGACCGGTTGCAGCTTCAGCCAGCCATCGAGCACGTTGATTTGCGCCGCTTTGCTGTTGGTGGCGATGAGAATGCGCGTGTTTGGCCCCAATGCCAGGTCAGCCGCCGCGAGACCTTCGATCTGTATGCCGGCGGCGCCGGTTTGCACAATATCGCCACCTTGCAGGCGCGTACCGGGGCCCACGGTGTAGAGGCTGGTGGCGCGAATCAGCGTCAGCGGTTTTTCCGCGTAGGCGATCACGCCGATGTTGGCTGGCGCGGCCTGCGCCAGCGGTAGCTGGGCCAGGCTGGCGAGCAAAAGGGCTATCGAAAGTTTTTTCACGTGGGCGCCATCTGTCGAGCTGCTGGGGGCTGGCACCGATGCTGTTGTGTGCAGCCGGTGTTCGTGCGTGCGCAAGGCGTCGCAGGGCCGAAGGCTACCGGCTGAAGAGGCGTATGAAGAAGACAATTATCTGCATGGAAAAGGCTGATTTCGATTAAGCGAAATCATGGAATAAAGCCTGCGAGGCGGGTGTTCTTCTCATGGTTTCCCGTGATTCGAACGGCGTTTGCGCTGGACCGGCAACACGCCCGCAACTCCCTCTGCCCGGAGCCCCTATGACTACCCAATGCATGAACGCGTTTTCGTCCACCAAGACTTTCCTGCAACAGAACTTCATGACGGCCAAGCGCATTCCCTCGGGGATAGTGGCCGGCCTCACGGTATTTGACGTCAACGACCACAAGGCCGGCGGTTATCGGCTGGCGACCCTGGATAAGCCGGGCGAGTACGGCAAGGTCGAGCGTCCGCTGATGGCGCATTGGGTGCCCCAGGGCAGTTTTTGCGACATCCCCGCCAACCCCGGTGCGACCGGGTATGTGTTCACGCCGGACTTCAGCGGGTGCTCGATCCTGATCGATCATATCGATGACACCACCTACCGCGTGTTCCACGTGCAGGGCGGCAGCGATTACCTGAACAAGGAATACCTGAACCGTTTTGACGGGCACGGGCTGGGCTTCGCGACGGCCATGACGTTTGACGATTATGGCGAGGATGCTTATCCGCGCGGGTTCGCTTTCATGAAGTTCGAAGAAGGGCGCTGGTGGATTTACTTCCAGCGTCAAAACGGTGTGGGGCTCAATTTCGCCTACGGCAAGTTCCAGATGAATGGCGCGCAGACCGTGCGTGGCGGCGGGCGGATACCGGTGCCCAACCTCAAGCGCGAGTCACCGCGCCATGGCGTGGTGCACAGCGGTAAGGCGCTTGCCATGCCCACCAGCCAGCGCGCGGAGTTGAAGGTCGAGGTCTGGTAGGCGAGGCGTTTTTACCCGGTTTGAAAAATAGTCGGGAATAAACACTTGGGGTCGGATGTTCATCCTGCAGAGGCTGATAACCAGCCACGTTCGGCCACTGACGGATTTTTTGATGACGAACCCGACCCTTTTCGACTCCTCTCTCGGCAGGCGCAAAATGAGCAGCACCGACTCCGCTATCGCGGCGCGCCGCAATCGCCTGTTACTGATGGTGCTGCAGGTCATCGGCCTGATTGTGCTGGTGATTTGCGCGATCGATGCCCAACGGGCCCAGGCCCAGGACTTGCCGGAGCCAGCGGCTGGCACGGCGAAAAACGTGCTGATGACCGTGCAGGCCAGCGGCGTGCAGATCTACACCTGCACCAAGGACAGCAGCGGCCAATTGACCTGGCAGTTCCGCGAGCCGCTGGCCACGCTGATGATCAACGGCAAGACCGTTGGCCGACACTTCGTGGGGCCAACGTGGCAACTGGATGATCGCAGTGCGGTGGTCGGCAAAGTCATCGCTCAGGCGCCTGGCGCCCGTGCAACCGATATCCCCTTGTTGCGTCTTGATGTGGTGACGCACCTGGGCGAGGGCGGACTCGCGCACGTGGTGGCGGTGGAGCGCTTGCACACCTTGGGCGGTGTGTTCAGCGGCAGCTGCGCGCAGGCCGGCCAATTGCACGTCGAGCCCTACAGCGCCGATTACCGCTTTCTGGGCCAGTAGCTTCATACCGCACCGTTTATCAGCGCAAGCGGCTCAAAACGTTGGCGGCGTAATCACCCAGATGACTCGCATCTCGACCTTGCCCGGGTTGCCATAGCGATGCGGTTCGCTGCTGGCAAAGCTGAAGCTGTCACCGGCATCCAGCACAAAATGCCGATCGCCCACCCATAGCTCAAACTGCCCGCTCAACACATAGCCCGCTTCCTCGCCTTCATGGCTGTAGCTCTGCTGGCTGTAGGCGCCGGGCGGAAAGCTCGATTGCAGCATTTCCAGTTGATGGTTGGGCAACGGTGTCAGCAATTGGTCGACGATGCCATCTTCATAGCGAATGCTCTGGCGATTGTCCTGGCGCACCACATAGCCTTCATCCGCCTCGGCGGGCATGCTCTGACTGGCGAAAAACCATTGGATCGTTACCCCGAGGCTGCGGGCGATGTTGAACAGCGCCGGGATCGACGGATACGCAAGATTTCGCTCCAACTGGCTGAGGTAGCCGGCGGTCAACGCGCTGCTGCGAGCCAGTTCGGTCAGTGTCATGCCACGCGCCTTGCGCAAACCACGGATGCGCGTGCCGAGAAACAGTTGCTGCGGTTCGTCGTTCAAAGGTTCCATGCGACCTTGAGTCCTTCGTAAATCGCCTCTTCGGCGGTGCGCGGTGCGAGGCAGTCGCCGATGCGCTCAAAGGGCACCCGCCCCGCCAGTTCTGCGCCCAGAGTGTCCACTGGCTGATGCCCCTGGCACAACACCAGGCTGTCGATATTTTCCAGCAGCATCGGCTCGCCACTGGCGGTGTGTTGCAGGTAGACGGTGTTGTCGTCGCAGCCGTACAGACGCGCATAGGGGATGATCGGGATGCCCAGTCGATGCAGCTCTCCCGCGAGTTGATCGCGGACGTACAGCGGCAGGTTTTCCCCGCAGTGGGTGCCGTTCACCGCCAATTGCACGTGATGGCCAGCGCGTACCAGGCGTTCGGCAATACCGGGCCCGATCCAGTCGCAACGCCAGTCGACTACCACCACCGAACGCCCCAGCGTGACTTGATCGCGCAACACCTGCCAGGCGTCCACCACCTGCAACGCTCCACCTTGCTCGAAGGCCGGCCAATAGGGCTCGGCGCCGGTGGCGATGATGACGTGATCGGGTTGCGTCTGTTCCACCAGCGCACGGTCGACGCGGGTATTGCGCACCACGCGAACACCCGCCAGCGCCATCTCGCGTTGCAGGTTGGTGCTGGCGCCACCGAATTCACTGCGCCGTGGCAGCAACTGCGCCAACAGCACCTGCCCGCCCAATTGCGCACTGGCCTCATACAACGTTACGTCATGGCCGCGTTGCGCGGCCACGGCCGCCGCTTTCATGCCGGCCGGGCCACCGCCGACCACCATAATGCGTTTGCGCGTCAACGCTGGCTGCAGACGACTGAAGCTCAGTTCGCGCCCGGTTTCAGGATGCTGGATACAGGAAATCGGCAAACCCTTGTGAAAATGCCCGATGCACGCCTGGTTGCAGGCGATGCATGCGCGCACATCTTCGACGCGGCCTTCGAGGGTTTTGGCGGGCATCAGCGGGTCGCAAATCAAGGCGCGGGTCATGCCGCACACGTCGGCCTGGCCGCGCGCCAGGATCAACTCGGCCTCCTGAGGCTGATTGATCCGCCCGGTGACAAACAACGCAATCGACAGGCTGGCCTTGAACCTGGCGGCTTCGTCCGCGAGGTACGCGGCAGCAATGGCCATGGGCGGCACGATATGGATCGCACCGCCCGTTGACGCCGACGTGCCGGCGACGATGTGCACATAGTCCAGTTGAGTTTGCAGGCATAGCACGGCTTCCAGGGATTCGCTTTCGGTGAGCCCTTCGGCATCGCGCTCGTCAGCGCAAATACGCAGGCCGATGATGAAATGCTCATCGGTCGCTGCTCGTACCGCCGCAAGCACTTCCCTCAAAAACCTCAGACGTTGCTCAAGCGCGCCGTTGTATTGATCGGTACGCCGGTTAACCCGTGGGTTGAGAAACTGCGCCGGCAGGTAGCCATGGCTGGCAACCACTTCCACCCCGTCAATCCCCGCCTGATGCAAGCGCCTGGCCGCTGCTGCGTAGCCGGTGACGATCTCATCGATCATCGCGTGATCCAGCGCCCGAGGCATCACCCGAAACCGCTCGTTGGGCACCCCCGACGCGGAGTACGCCACTGCCAGCAAACCGTCTGCCGACTCCATGATTTCGCGGCCCGGATGAAAGATCTGCGACAGCACCACAGTGCCGTGGGCATGGCAGGTCTGGGCCAATTCGCGGTAGCCCTCGATGCAGGCGTCGTCGGTGGCCATCAGCACATGCGAGGTGTACCGCGCGCTGTCATGCACCCCGGCCACCTGCAGCACAATCAGCCCCACGCCGCCTTCGGCTCGCGCACGGTGATAGGCGATCAACTGCGCGTTGACTCGGTTGTCGGTGGGCATCGAGGTGTCATGCCCGCTGGACATGATGCGGTTTTTCAGGCGTTTTCCGCGCAGCTGCAACGGCGCGAACAGGTGAGCAAAGGCGGGGTGCGACATGGTGCGGATACTCCAGGCGCTGTTATTGTTATTTTTCTATAGGAGGCGAGCGCCAGTAAAAAATCAACTTGTTTTTTTACTGGCGCCTGGCTTAGCGTCGCCTTCACCAACCGCGTGCCTGGAGAATAAAAATGACTGACTCCGCCGAGAAGCACCTGCGCGAAGAACTCGCCGCCTGCTATCGCCTGATCGCGCACTACCGCATGAGCGACTTGATCTTCACCCACATCTCGGTGCGCATTCCCGGGCCTGAGCATCACTTCCTGATCAACCCTTACGGGCTGATGTTCGATGAAATCACTGCCTCCAGTCTGGTCAAGATCGGCCTGGATGGCCGCGCGGTGGAGCCGTCGGCTTATGCGGTGAACCCGGCTGGTTTTGTCATCCACAGCGCCATCCACGGTGCGCGCGAAGACGCCCAGTGCGTGCTGCACACCCACACCCGTGCGGGCTGCGCCGTGGCGGCGCTGGCGTGCGGGTTATTGCCGGTCAACCAGATCTCGATGGAGTTCTACGGCAAGGTCGCCTACCACGATTATGAAGGCGTCGCCCTGGACATGGCCGAGCAGCGCCGGCTGGTGCACGACCTGGGCGACAAGCCGGTGCTGATGCTGCGCAACCATGGTTTGCTGGCGGTGGGCGAGACGGTCAGCCAAGCGTTCCTGCGCATGTACTACCTGGAAAAGGCCTGCGATATCCAGATTGCCGCCCAGGCTTGCGGCGCATTGATCCTGCCGCCCGCCGAGGTCTGCGCTCACACCGAACAGCAATTCAACAACCCCGGTCGCGCGCTGCAGGAAGGCGAATTGACCGATCCGGACGCCACGCAGTTGGCATGGGCGGCGTTGCTGCGGAGGCTCGATCGCGTGTCGCCCGGTTACAGGGACTGATGTAGAGTCGTGCAGCCGACTCAACCGAAGGACATCGCCCCATGACCCAGGAATCCCGTTTTTCCAGGATGGAACCGCAATTGCGCAAGGCCAATCTGGTCCAGGCAACGCTGACGTGCCTCAAGCGCGACGGTTTCCAGGGGGCATCGATCCGTAAGATCAGCGCCGAGGCCGGGGTGTCGGTCGGGCTGATCAGCCACCACTACTCGGGCAAGGATGAGCTGGTGGCCGAGGCTTACCGCACGATCACCGGCCAAGTCATGAGCCTGCTGCGCGAGACCATGGCCAAGGCGCCGCCCGAGCCTCGCGAGCGCCTGTCGGCGTTGTTCCGGGGGTCGTTTTCGCCTGAATTGCTCGACCCGCAACTGCTCGATGCGTGGCTGGTGTTCTGGGGCGCGGTGAAAACGGCGCCCGCGATCAACCAGGCCCACGAACACTCCTACGGCGAGTACCGCACCATCATGCGCTGCGCCCTGACCGACATGGCCAGGGAAGAGGGCTGGCAGCAGTTCGACGCCGACCTTGCCGCCATCGCCCTCAGCGCCTTGCTCGACGGTCTGTGGCTGGAGTCGGGGCTCAACCCCGGCACCTTCACACCGGAGCAGGGCATCCAGATTTGCGAGGCGTGGGTCGATGGCCTGCAAAGCGGCGGTCGCCAGCGTTACCTGCTCAAACCCTGAGCCTCTCTCGCCGTCTGAACGCAAGGTTCAGGCGGCTATTTCCCGTCTGAAAATATTTGCAGTTTGCCGATTGCCTCCTTGCTGAACACTCGTTTAGTATCTCGCCATGTCGCACCCCTCACGCCAATTAAAATAATTCGAGGAAGCCATGACTACCGATTCGCCCGTGCTCACCGATGTGCAAGCAGGCGTTGCCTGGATCACCCTCAACCGTGGTCCCCAGCGCAATGCCCTGGATATCCCAACCCTCAAGCACCTGCATGCCTTGCTCGACACCTTCAACCGCGACCCCGCCGTGCGCGTGGTGGTGTTGACCGGCAGCGGCCGCAGCTTCTGCGCCGGCGCCGACCTGGCGGAGTGGGCCGAAGCCGAATCGCGTGGCGCCCTGGAAACCTACGGCTGGACCGAAACCGCCCACGCCCTGATGACCCGCCTGCACACCCTCGACAAACCCACGATTGCTGCGATCAACGGCACGGCGGTCGGCGCTGGCATGGACCTGACCTTGTGCTGCGACTTGCGCATCGCCGCCCAATCGGCGCGCTTCAAGGCCGGCTACACCAGCATGGCTTACTCGCCGGACGCCGGTGCCAGCTGGCACCTGCCGCGCTTGATCGGCAGCGAGCAAGCCAAGCGCCTGCTGTTTCTCGATGAGCTGTGGAGTGCCGACCGCGCACTGGCCGCCGGCCTGGTCGGTGAGGTGGTCGCCGACGAGCACCTGCACGCCCACGCCATGGCGCTGGCCTCCCGCCTGGCCAATGGCCCGACCTTCGCGTTCGCCCAAACCAAGACGCTGATTCGCGAAGGCGCCGCCCGCAGCCTGCCCGAGCAATTGCACGCCGAACTGGCGGCTGGCCTGTTGTGCGGGCGCAGTGTCGATGGCGCCGAAGCCCTGCGCGCGTCCATGCAAAAGCGTTCACCGAATTTCTGCGGCCAATAACAACAACACCCCGAGCAGGTAGCGCCATGAATTTCCAACTCAGCCAAGAACAAGACATGTTGGTGGACGCCGTACGCAGCTTTGTCGCCAAGGAGTTGCTGCCGCACGAAGAGGCGGTGGACCGTGCCGATGAGGTGTCGCCCGAGCTTGCCGCGCAGATCCGTGACAAGGCGATTGCCGCCGGTTTCTATGCCTTCAACATGCCCGAAGAGGTGGGCGGTGGCGGCCTGGACTACCTGTCCCAGGCACTGATCGAGCGGGAGCTGTCCAAGGTCTCGTGGGCACTGCACGTGTTCGTTGCGCGGCCTTCGAAAATTCTCATGGCGTGCACCGGCGCGCAGATCGAGGACTACCTGTTGCCGTGCGTGCAGGGCAAGAAAATCGACTGCTTCGCGCTGACCGAGCCGGGTGCCGGTTCCGACGCCAACGCCATCAAGACCCGCGCCGTGCGCAGCGGCGATGACTTCGTCATCAACGGCAGCAAGCACTTCATCAGCCATGCCGGCCACGCCGATTTCGCCATCGTCTTTGCGGTGACCGACACCTATGAGCACAACGGCCGTCAGCGCAATGCGGTGACCTCGTTTCTGGTCGATCGCGGCACGCCCGGCATGACCATCCGCCGTGGCCCCAGGTGCGTGAGCAACCGTGGTTATCACACCTATGAAATGTTCTTCGACGACTGCCGCGTGCCCGCGTCCAAGGTGCTCGGCGAAGTCGGCAAGGGTTGGGACGTTGCCAATGCCTGGCTCACCGCCGGGCGCGTGATGGTCGCCGCCAACTGCGTCGGCCAGGCTCAGCGCGCGCTGGATGTGTCGCTGCAATGGGCCGCCGACCGCAAGCAGTTCGGCCAGCCCATCGGCACCTACCAGGGCGTGAGTTTCAAACTCGCCGACATGGCCACGCAGATTCGCGCCGCCGAGCTGCTGACCCTGCACACCGCCTGGAAGATGGACCAAGGCAGCATGACCGACGGCGAGGCCGGCATGGCCAAGTTGTTTGCCAGCGAAACCCTGGGCAACGTCGCTGATGAAGCCGTGCAGATTTTCGGTGGCATGGGCTTGATGGACGAAGGGCCGGTGGAGCGCATCTGGCGCAACGCACGCATCGAACGGATCTGGGAAGGTACCTCGGAAATCCAGCGCCATATCATCGCCCGTGAACTGCTGCGGCCGCTGTTGCGCTGATCGGCGCGGAGAACGCTTATGTCCCAGGCTATTCGCGACAACCTCAAGCGCCTGCTGGCGCCCCGGCACCTGGCCTTCGTCGGTGGGCGCAGCATGGCGCGCGCGCTCAAGCGCTGCGCCGACGGCGGTTTTACCGGGCCCATGTGGCTGGTCAACCCGCAGCACGACAGCCTCGACGGTATCCCGTGTGTGCGCCGCATCGCCGATTTACCCTGCGGCCCGGATGCGGTATTTATCGCCACCAACCGTGAACTGACGCTGACCTGCGTGGCGGAACTCGCCGCCATCGGCACCGGCGGCGCGATTTGCTACGCCTCGGGTTTTGCCGAAACCGGGGCCACCGGCCTAGCCCTGCAACAGCAGTTGCTGAGGGCCGCGGGTGACATGGCATTGCTCGGCCCCAACTGCTACGGCCTGCTCGATTACCTGCACAGCTCGGCCCTGTGGCCGGTGGCCCATGGCGGCAAAGCGGTGCACAAGGGCGTGGCGGTGCTGACCCAGAGCGGCAACTTCGCCTACAACCTGTCGATGAGCGACCGCTCGCTGCCGGTGGCCTACATGGCGTCGGTGGGCAACCAGGCGCAACTGGGGGTGGCCGAACTGATGGACGTGTTGCTCGATGAGCCGCGCGTCACCGCCATCGGCCTGCACCTGGAAGGCTTGAAGAATGTGCCGGCGTTTGCTCGCGCGGCGCACAAGGCCCTGGAAAAAGGCATCCCGATCATCGCGCTGAAAACCGGCGTGTCGCAGATTGGCGCCGAGCTGGCGTTGAGTCATACCAGCTCGCTATCCGGTTCGGACGCGCTGTACGACAGCCTGTTTGCACGGCTGGGCGTGATTCGCGTCAGCGGCCCGGTGAGTTTTGTCGAAACCCTGAAAGCCGCCGCGTGCGGCCATCTGCCGGCGGGCAATCGCCTCATCGCGCTGGCTTGTTCCGGCGGCGATGCAGGGCTGATTGCCGACTATGCCGAGCGCAACCACCTGGCCCTGCCAGAACTGGACGAAGGCCAGCGCGGCGAGCTGGCGCAGGTGTTGCCCAGCTACGCCAACCTGGTCAACCCGCTGGATTTCACCACCGCCATCTGGGGCGACCGCGACGCACTCGGCAGCATGCTCGACACGGCCCTGCGTACCGACGCGGATGCGGCCATGCTGGTGCTGGATTACCCGGCTGAATTCACCGGCGAGCGCAAGGAATGTGACGTGCTGTTGGCGCTGTTCTGCGACGCGCTTGCGCGGCATGGCAAGACCGGCTTCGTCACCTCAGCCTTTCCCGAATTGCTGCCGGCCCATGCACGCGAGCGTCTGCATGCCCAAGGCATCGCCGCGCTGCAAGGCGTGGAGGACGCGTTCGCCGCGTGGGGCCGCATCGCCGACTACCAAAATAATCGTCGCGTGTTGCTCGAACGAGGCGAATCGATCCTTGCGCCGCTGTGCCCGCAACCCC
Source organism: Pseudomonas sp. Larv2_ips (assembly GCF_963879675.1). Classification (NCBI taxonomy): domain Bacteria; kingdom Pseudomonadati; phylum Pseudomonadota; class Gammaproteobacteria; order Pseudomonadales; family Pseudomonadaceae; genus Pseudomonas; species Pseudomonas sp. Larv2_ips. The sequence continues at coordinate 69,770 of NZ_CAWOAW010000022.1, read as the reverse complement.
TTGAGAGCCAGGGTTTGGCGCTGGATGAGTGGGCGTCCAAACAAGCCTTGCGCGCCTTCGGCCTGAATACGCCGGCTGCTGTATTGAGCACGCCGGGGCGGGCGATCGTGGACGCCAAGCTGTTGGGCTACCCGTTGGTGCTCAAGGCCGTCAGCGCTGATTTGCCGCATAAAACCGAAGCGGGTGCCGTGGCGCTGAACCTCGAAGACGACGTGGCGCTGGCGACCGCACTCGAGCGCATGCGCGGGCAAATCGCCGCGTACGCACCGGGTGTCGCCTTCGATCAATTACTGCTGGAGTCGATGGCAACCCAGCCGCTGGCGGAGCTGATCGTGGGCATCAAGCGTGAAAACGACTTCGGCCTGGCCTTGGTAATTGGCGCTGGCGGCATCCTCGTGGAGTTGCTCAAGGACAGCCGCAGCCTGTTGTTGCCGACCACCGACGGCGCGATTCGCAACGCGTTGCTCAGCCTGCGCAGCGCGGCGTTGCTGCAAGGCTTTCGTGGCCGTGAGGTGGCGGATATGGACGCGCTGGTCGCGGCCATCCGCGCGGTGGCCGACTACGCCTGCGCGAATGCCGGGCAGTTACTGGAACTGGATGTGAACCCATTGCTGGTCAGTGCCCGCGGCGCCACGGCGGTCGATGCATTGATTCGCCTAGGAGATGGTCATGCACGCTAAAACAATCACCGGTGGCCAAGCGCTGGTGCGGTTGCTCGCCAACTATGGCGTCGACACGGTATTCGGCATTCCCGGCGTGCACACGCTGGAGCTGTATCGCGGCTTGCCCGGCAGCGGCATTCGGCATGTGCTCACGCGCCATGAACAAGGCGCAGGTTTCATGGCCGACGGCTATGCGCGAGTCAGCGGCAAGCCGGGCGTGTGCTTTGTGATCACCGGCCCTGGGGTCACCAATGCGGCAACCGCAATCGGCCAGGCTTACGCCGACTCGATCCCGATGCTGGTGATTTCCAGCGTCAACCACACCGCCAGCCTTGGCAAGGGGTGGGGCAGCCTGCATGAAACCCAGGACCAGCGCGCAATCACCGCGCCAATCACGGCGTTTTCGGCGGTGGCGTCAAGCGCCGAGGATTTGCCCGAGCTGGTCGCGCGTGCCTACGCGGTGTTCGACAGCGAGCGGCCACGGCCGGTGCATATCTCGGTGCCGCTGGATGTGTTGGCGGCGCCGATTCAAAGGGACTGGAGCAATGAGGTAGTACGCGGTTCAGGGCGTGGCGTGCCAATGGCCGAGGTGCTGGATCAGGCGGTGGCCAAGCTCGCTTCGGCCAAACGGCCAATGATCATTGCCGGCGGCGGCGCGCTGGCGGCGGGGGAGGCTTTGCAGCGCTTGAGCACGCAACTGGCGGCGCCGTTTTTTACCAGTGTCGCGGGCAAGGGTTTGGTGCCGGTCAATGACCCGCTGAATGCCGGTTCAACCCTGTGCGTCGAACCCGGCTGGCAACTGATCAGCGAGGCCGATGTGGTGCTGGCGGTCGGCACGGAAATGGCCGACACCGATTACTGGCGTGAGCGCTTGCCCATCACCGGTGAGCTGCTGCGCGTGGACATCGACCCACGCAAATTCAATGATTTTTACCCGTGCACGCTGGCGCTGCACGGCGATGCCAACAGCACTGTGCTGGCGTTGCTGGAGCGCTTGCCGACGGCGCCGCGAGACGCTGAAGCGGCAATCAAAAAAGTTGCCACATTGCTCCAGGCCGTTGAGCTGGGACACGGCCCCTTGCAGTCGATCCACCAAGCCATCCTCGACCGCATCGAGGCCGAACTGCCCGCCAATGCTTTTATCAGCACTGACATGACCCAACTCGCTTACACCGGCAACTATGCCTACCGCAGCCGCACCCCGCGCAGCTGGCTGCACCCCACCGGCTACGGCACCTTGGGCTATGGCTTGCCGGCGGGCATCGGCGCCACGTTCGGCGCGCCTCTGCGGCCAGGGTTGGTGCTGGTGGGCGACGGTGGCTTCCTCTACACCGCCCAGGAATTGGCCACCGCCGTTGAAGAGCTGGACAGCCCACTGGTGGTGCTGCTGTGGAACAACGATGCCCTCGGGCAAATTCGCGATGACATGCTCAGCCTCGACATCGAGCCCATCGGCGTACTGCCGCGCAACCCGGATTTCGCGCTGTTCGCCCAGGCGTTCGGGTGCACCGTGAACCAGCCAAAGAACCTGGATGAATTGCAAACGGACTTGCGCAACGGCTTCAAACGCAATGGCGTGACCTTGATCGAGTTGAAACATGCCTATGCCTGTTGACCTTTAGAGGAGCGAGACCATGAGCGAAAACAACAACAAAATGACTCAAGCGATGCACCGACGGGACTTCCTCAAACACAGCGCCGTGGCCGGCGCGGTGGCGGCGGCGTTTTCCATGGGCCTGCCCGTGCACGCCTTCGGCGAAGACGCAGCGCCCAAACCGGGCGGCGTGCTGCGCCTGGGCCTGGCCGGCGGCAGCACCACCGATTCGCGCGATCCCGGCTCCTGGGTCGACACGTTTACCTTCGTCGGCTTCTCGGCGGTGTACAACACCCTGACTGAAATCGCCGTGGACGGCAGTGCAATCCCCGAACTGGCCGAGCGCTTTGAATCCACCGCGGACGCGCGCGTGTGGACCTTTCACTTGCGCCAGGGCGTGACCTTCCACAATGGCAAAACCCTGACCGCCGAAGACGTGGTGGTGTCGATCAATCATCACTTGAGCAAGGACTCCACGTCGGCGGCCAAGACGGTGCTCGGTGAGGTCGCCAGCGTCAGCACCAACGGCAACGACGCGGTGGTGTTCGAGCTGCATTCGGGCAACGCGGATTTTGCCTATGTGGTGGCCGATTACCATTTGGTGATCATGCCCGCCAAGGACGGCGCCGCCGATTGGCAGGCCGGTGTGGGCACCAGTGGCTATCGCCTGAAAAGCTTCGAACCGGGCGTGCGCATGGACCTGGAGCGCAACCCCGATTACTGGAAACCCGGTCGCGCGCACTTCGCCAGTGCCGAGTTGCTCGCCATCGCCGACGGCGCCGCGCGGGTCAATGCGCTGGTCACCGGGCAAGTCGATGTGATCAACAAAGTCGACCTGAAGACCGTGGCATTGCTCAAGCGCAACCCAGGCTTGGTGATTGAAGAAACCAAGGGCGCCCAGCACTACACCTTCCCGATGCTGTGCGACAGCAACGAGTTCAAGAACAACGACATTCGCATGGCCATGAAGCACGCGATCAACCGCGAAACCCTGCTGGCGTCGGTGCTGCATGGTTATGGCCTGGTGGGCAACGACCACCCGATCCAGCCGGGCAGCCGCTTTATCAACGCCGCGCTGGAGCAGCGCGCCTACGACCCGGACAAGTCGCGCTTCTACTTGCGCAAGGCCGGGGTGGAGTCGCTCAAGGTGCGCCTGCAAGCTTCCGACGCGGCTTACACCGGCGCGGTGGACGCCTCGGTGCTGTTCAAGGAGCAGGCGCGCCAGGCCGGTATCGACATTGACGTGGTGCGCGAGCCGGCCGACGGCTACTTTTCCAATGTGTGGATGAAGCAGCCGTTCACCACCTCGTTCTGGTACAGCAGCCTGACCGCCGACCGCATGTTCAGCATCGGCTACGCCAAAGGCGCGGCGTGGAACGAAACCCACTGGGACAACGCGCGCTTCAACCAACTGCTCGTGGCCGCGCGTGGCGAGATGAACGCGCCACTGCGCCAGGAGATGTACAACGAAATGCAGGCCCTGTGCCGGGACGATGGCGGCGCGATTGTGCCGCTGTTCGCCAGCTCTGTGGCGGCGCGTTCGAACCGCGTCAGCCATGGGCCGCTGACCGCGCCTTATGGTGAGCTGGATGGGTTGCGGGTGATTGAGCGCTGGTGGCAAGCATAGAGCCCCTACTAACAATGAAGATCAAATTGTGGGAGCGGGCTTGCTCGCGAAAGCGCTCTGTCAGTTGACACATGTAGTGGCTGGCACACCGCTTTCGCGAGCAAGCCCGCTCCCACATAGGGTTTGTGGTGTTTCAGGAGCAATGCACCCATGAATAGTTTGTTGAAGCTCATCCTCCAACGCCTCGCCCTCGGCCTGCTGTCGTTGTTCGCGGTCTCGGTGATCATCTTTCTCGCCGTGGGCATGCTGCCGGGCGATATTGCCCAGGCCATGCTCGGCCAGTCGGCCACGCCGGAAACCGTGGCGGCGTTTCGCGCGCAGTTGGGCCTGGATTTGCCGCCGTTCACGCGCTTTGCGCAATGGCTGTTGCGCCTGCTGCACGGCGATCTGGGCGCTTCACTGGCCAACCAGCGGCCTATCGCCGAGCTGATCGGCGCGCGCCTGGGCAATACGCTGAGCCTGGCCGCCCTGGCGGCGTTGGTCTCGGTGCCCACCGCGCTGGTGCTGGGCATGCTGGCGGCGCTGTACCGCAACAGCTGGTTTGATCGCCTGCTCAACACCACGGCCTTGAGTGCCGTGTCGTTCCCGGAGTTCTTTGTCGCCTACCTGCTGATCCTGCTGTTTTCGGTGAAGCTCGGCTGGTTTCCCAGCCTGTCCAACCTGGCACCGGATGCGTCGTTCGCCACGATCCTTGAGCGCTCGGTGTTGCCGGTTGCAACACTGAGCCTGGTGGTGATCGCGCAGATGATGCGCATGACCCGTGCCTCTTTGATCAACCTGCTGGCCAGCCCCTACATCGAAATGGCCCGGCTCAAGGGCATTCGCCCGTCGCGGATTATCTGGCGCCACGCGTTGCCCAATGCACTGGCACCCATCGTCAACGTGGTGGCGCTCAACCTGGCGTACCTGGTGGTGGGCGTGGTGGTGGTCGAAGTGGTGTTTGTCTATCCGGGGCTGGGGCAATTGCTGGTGGACTCGGTGTCCAAGCGCGACATCCCGGTGGTGCAGGCGTGCAGCCTGATCTTTGCCGCCACCTACATCCTGCTCAATACCTCGGCGGATGTGCTGTCCATCGCCAGCAACCCACGCCTGATGCACCCAAAGGGGTAGACCATGAGCCTGTTGAGCCATGTGGCCAGGGCGCCGTTGAGCGCCAAGTTCGGCCTGCTGATTATTGTGTTGTACATCGCGGTGGCGCTGTTTGCGCCGCTGCTGGCGCCGTACGGCGAAACCCAGGTGGTGGGCGAGGGGTTCGCGCCCTGGAGCGGTCAGTTTTTACTGGGCACCGATAACCTCGGGCGCGATATGTTCAGCCGCCTCGTCTACGGCGCGCGCAATACCCTGGGCATCGCCTTCCTGACTACCACGCTGGCGTTCCTGCTGGGCGGTTTGAGCGGCTTGGTCGCCGCCATCAAGGGCGGCTGGATTGACCAGGGGCTGTCGCGGGTGGTGGATATTCTGATGGCAATCCCGCAGCTGATTTTTGCCCTGCTGATCCTCAGCGTGGTGGGCACCAACGCGACGTCGCTGGTGGTGGTGATTGCGCTGCTGGATTCGACGCGGGTGTTCCGCTTGTCTCGCGCGGTGGCGATGACCGTGGTGGTGCAGGATTTTGTCGAAGCCGCACGCCTGCGTGGCGAAGGCTTGTGGTGGCTGGTCAGCCGCGAAGTGCTGCCCAACGCTGCCGCGCCGTTGATTGCCGAATTCGGCCTGCGCTTTTGCTTTGTGTTCCTGTTTATCAGCGCGTTGTCGTTCCTGGGCCTGGGCATTCAACCGCCCACCGCCGACTGGGGCAGTATGGTGCGCGATAACGCGGTGTTGATCACCTTCGGCGACATCAGCCCGTTGCTGCCGGCGCTGGCGGTGGCCTTGATTACGGTCAGCGTGAATTTTGTCGTCGACTGGATGCTGCATACATCCAGCGGCCTGAAGGAGTGTTGAGGATGGACAGGCCATTGCTGGAAATCCGCAACCTGCAGGTTGAAGGGCATTACGAAGACGCCTGGCACCCGCTGATCCAGGGCATCGACCTGACCTTGCAACGCGGCGAGGTACTGGGGCTGATCGGCGAGTCGGGCGCGGGTAAATCCACCCTTGGCCTGGCGGCGATGGGGTATGCGCGCGACGGTTGCCGCATTGTCGGCGGCTCGGTGTGTTTTGACGGCATCGCGTTGCTGCAGGCCAAGCCTGAGGCCTTGCGCAAGCTGCGTGGTTTGCGCATCGCGTATGTGGCGCAAAGCGCGGCGGCGTCCTTCAACCCGGCGCACCGCCTGATCGATCAGCACGTGGAAACCGCGGTGATCAACGGCGGTATCAGCCGCGCCCAGGCCGAGCGCGAAGCGGTGGAGTTGTACCGCGTGCTGCGCTTGCCCAACCCCGAAACCATTGGCCAACGCTATCCGCATCAAGTGTCAGGTGGGCAGTTGCAGCGGGTGATGACGGCGATGGCCATGGCCTGCCACCCGGACTTGATCATCTTCGACGAACCCACCACCGCCCTCGACGTCACCACCCAGATCGAAGTGCTGGCAGCCATTCGCGACGCGGTGAAAACCTTCGGCAGCGCTGCGCTGTATATCAGCCACGATTTGGCGGTGGTGGCGCAGATGGCCGATCGCATCATGGTGCTGCGCCACGGCAAGCGGGTCGAGGAAGCCGACACTCGCAGCATGCTCAGCCAGCCGCAGCAGGCGTACACCCAATCGCTGTGGGCGGTGCGCAGCTTTCGCACCGAGCCCAAGGCGCGCCCGGCCCAGGACGTGCCGCTGCTGGAGGTGCGCCAGGTGTGTGCCAGCTACGGGCATCAACCGGTGCTGCATGAGGTGTCGCTGCAGCTGCATCGCGGCCAGACCCTGGCGGTGATCGGCGAGTCCGGCAGTGGCAAAAGCTCTACCGCGCGGCTGATCACCGGCCTGCTGCCCGCCACGGCGGGGCAGGTGTTGTACGACGGCGAGGCGCTGCCGGTGGATTTTCGGCGGCGCAGCAAGGAGCAGTTGCGGCGTATCCAGATGATCTACCAGATCCCCGACACGGCGCTGAACCCGCGCCAGCGCATCGTCGACATCATCGGCCGGCCACTGACGTTTTACCTGGGCCTTAAGGGCAAGGCGATGCGCGCGCGGGTGGCCGAGCTGCTGGAGATGATCGAGCTGGACCCGGCGGTGTTTATGGAGCGCCAACCGCGCGAGCTGTCCGGGGGGCAGAAGCAGCGCATCTGCATCGCCCGCGCGCTGGCCGCTGACCCGCAACTGATCATCTGCGACGAAGTCACCTCAGCCCTCGATCAACTCGTGGCCGAAGGCGTGCTGAAGTTGCTCAACCGCCTCCAGCAGCAACTGGGTGTGGCTTACCTGTTTATCACCCACGACGTCGCCACGGTGCGCGCGATTGCCGATGAGGTGGTGGTGATGCAGCGGGGCAGGGTGGTTGACCAGGGCAGCCGCAGCGCGATTTTTACCCCGCCTTACCAGGACTACACCGGCCTGCTGTTTTCATCGGAACCGGAAATGGACCCGGACTGGCTCGATCATTTGCTGGCCCAACGGGCGGCGCCCACCGTTTGAGGAATTCACATGAAGGTTTTGATTGTTCACGCCCATCCTGAACCGCAGTCCTTTACCGCCGCCTTGCGCGACCAGGCGGTCAGCACGCTGCAAGAGCAGGGGCATGCGGTGCAGGTCAGCGACTTGTACGCCATGCAGTGGAACCCCGTAGCGTCGGCGGCGGATTTTTCGACACGGGAGAATCCTGACTATTTGGTGTACGCCCTGGAGCAACGGCTGGGGGTGAAAAAGCAGTCGATCGCGGCGGATATCCAGGGCGAGTTGGACAAGTTGCTGTGGGCTGACCTGCTGATTCTCAACTTCCCGATCTTCTGGTTCTCGGCGCCGGCGATGCTCAAGGGCTGGATCGACCGGGTGCTGGTGTCGGGCGTGTGTTACGGCGGCAAGCGTTTTTACGATCAGGGCGGGCTGGCGGGCAAGCGGGCGCTGGTCACGGTGACCCTGGGCGGGCGTGAGCATATGTTTGGCGAAGGCGCTATTCACGGGCCGCTGGAGGAGATGTTGAAGCCGATTCTGCGCGGCACGCTGGCGTATGTCGGGTATGAGGTGCTGGCGCCGTTTGTGGCGTGGCATGTGCCGTATATCAGCGATGAGGCGCGGCGGGAGTTTCTGCTGGGGTATGCGCGGCGGTTGCAAGGTCTGGCGCAAGAGCAGCCTTTGATATTCCCGAAATTGGAACAATTCGATGAGGCGCTATACCCACTTTCCTGAGTCCAGCGCTGTTCAAGTGTGGGAGCTGGCTTGCCGGCGATTACGGTACATCAGCTAAAGATCTGTAGCCTGATACGCCGCTATCGCAGGCAAGCCAGCTCCCACATTTAGGAGCCGCTTCTGTCAGTTGGCTTTGTGCTGCTCCCGCAACCGCTCTGCCGCACTGCGCAACAACTGTTCGGTGCCGTCCCAGCCCAGGCAGCCATCGGTCACCGACACGCCGTATTTCATCGACGCGCTCAACGGCTGGCAACCTTCGAACAGATGGCTTTCGAGCATCATGCCGATCAGCGAGGTGTCGCCTTGCAGGCGTTGTTCCAGCACGTCGTTGAACACGGCCGGCTGACGCAGCGGGTCTTTGCCGCTGTTGGCGTGGCTGCAATCGACCATGATCCGCGCCGCGACCTTGGACTTGGCCAAATCGTGTTTTACCTGCGCCACACTTTGCGCATCGTAGTTTGGCCCACCGTGCCCGCCGCGCAGCACCAGGTGCGTGTCGGGGTTGCCTGGGGTCTGGATGATTGCCGGATGGCCCTGGCTGTCGACGCCGAAGTGGCGGTGCGGGTGTGACGCCGAGCGCATCGCGTCACAGGCAATCGCGACGCCGCCGTCGGTGCCGTTCTTGAAGCCGACCGGCATGCCCAGGCCGCTGGCCATTTCGCGGTGGATCTGCGACTCGGTGGTGCGTGCGCCAATGGCGACCCAACTGAGCAGGTCATCGAAGTAGCCGGCGGCCATGGGTTGCAGCAGCTCGGTGGCGACCGGCAGGCCCAGGCGCAGCATTTCACGCATCAGTTGGCGCGACAGGGTCAGGCCTGCGGCCATGTCATCGCTGCCGTCCAGGTGCGGGTCGTAGGCCAGGCCTTTCCAGCCGATGGTGGTGCGCGGTTTTTCCACGTAGGCGCGGATCACCAGCAGCATCTGGTCGCTGACTTCAAGCGCCAGTTTCTTCAGATTGCGCGCGTATTCCATGGCCGATTCGGGGTCGTGGATCGAGCACGGGCCGACAATCACCAGCAAACGGGCATCTTCACCGTTGAGGATGGCGCGCACGGCTTGGCGATGGGCGTGGATCTGTTCGTTGAGGAAGGGGCTCAGGGGCAACTGGTGCTTGAGTTCAAGCGAGCTGGGCAGGCGCTGGGTCAGGGCTTCATTGGCGCTGGACAGGTTGGCAACAGGCAAGGCGGCGGTGGCAGAGTTCATATTCAAGGCTTCCTGGGCAAGCGGCGGGCGATTCCCGCGCGCTCTGCCCTACTGGGGTGTTCGACAATTGGCCGTATTGGCTACGTGTGTTGGCTTGCCACCAATAGGTGACCGATCGGAGGCGGCAGGCTGTCCCGAACGGAGCTTGCTAAATCGCCATGCAGTGGAGGTGTCGTAGCGGTAATAGGTGGCGTAGTTCATGTCGTGAGTCCTTTTAGTGTTCGGTGTGAAGCAAAATAAGTAGGGGCTGAAAAAACAAAACCCCCGGTCGGGGAGCCGACCGGGGGTTAGATTTCTCTGGTAGGCGACCCCTTGAGTAGTGGGCGCCGATTTCAGGTATCAGGCGCGCCAGTGGCTAAACCAATACCCAAAATAAAAGCTGACCAGTGCGCTCGAACCGTTCACGCGGGTAGCCGATACCGAGCGCGGGGCGCTGGCAGCAGGGCAAACCTGAGTGTGGGTGAGTTGCAACATGGTGTGTCTCCAGATGATGGGGGGAGCTTACTAGAGGCACGCGGGTGGATTCAATCAGTAATTTCTATCGCCTGAGGTACTTACGGCTATGGGGTGAGTGTCGATATGCTGCTGACACTTAGATATTGATGGCTTGGACGCGACCATGACTGCCTTGACCCTTGCTGCTGCTCAGACCACTTCAATCGCAGGCGATGTGCCGGCCAATATCCAGCGGCACTTGGCGTTTATGCAGGTGGCGGCGGAGCACGGTGTGCAGTTACTGGTGTTTCCAGAGCTGTCGTTGACCGGCTACGAGCCGGCGCTGGCCGCTGAACTGGCGATGGCGCCAGAGGATGCACGGCTTGCGCCATTGCGTGAGAAGGCGCAGGCGCTGCAATTGACGGCGGTGGTGGGGATGCCGATCCGTTTGGCGCCCGGGGCGGGCGTGTTGATCGGCGCGCTGGTGTTGGCGGCGGACGGGTCGCTGGCGGTCTACACCAAGCAGCATTTGCATGCGGTTGAAGACGTGGCGTTCGTCGCAGGGCAGGGCGGTGCCGCCCTCGAATGGGCGGATGATCGTATTGCGCTGGCGGTTTGCGCAGACTTTTCCCACGCCAGCCATCCACGTGAGGCCGCGCACGCCGGCGCCAATGTGTACGCCGCCGGCGTGTTGATCAGCGAGGGTGGCTACGCCGCAGACAGCGCGCTGCTCCAGGGGTATGCCGCCGAGCATCGCATGCTGGTGTTGATGGCCAACCATGGCGGGCCTTCAGGCGGCTGGGCCTGCGCAGGGCGCAGCGCCATTTGGGCCGCGGACGGCAGCGTGCTGGCCGCCGCACCGGGCACTGGCGACGCGTTGGTGCTTGCCCGCCGCGATGGCGGCCACTGGTCTGGCCACGTGGTTGCACTGTAAATGACGTTTCACCTGCGCGCCGCGACTGGCGATGACTTGCCATTCGCACGGAGGCTGACCTACCAAGCCATGGGCGGCTACTACCTGCAATACGGTCTTGTGTGGTCTGACTATGGCTTTGATGTGGGCTGGGGAAGCCGCGAGAACTGGATGATCTGCAAGGACGACGCAGTGCTGGGGTTTATCAGCCTGAGCCGTGACAACAATGCTCTGTACATTCGCGAATTGCACTTGTCCGAAAACTACCGCAAGCAGGGCGCAGGCAGCTGGGTACTCGAGCAGATGGCGCTCAAGGCGTGTGAACAGGGGCTGGGTCTTTTACGCTTGACGGTGTTCAAAACCAATCCGGCGCGCAGGTTGTATCAGCGCCTGGGGTTGAGCATCGTGGGGGAAGAGGGTTGCTTCTGGCGCATGGAGCGCGAGTGTCAGGCAGGTCCATCGGACTAAAACAGGCACGTCTTGCCAATAGGCGCATACTGCGGTCAGGAAACGATTTCCGGGTCGCGGTTCAGGGCCACGGGCTCATCCACGATAATCCCTTCTTTCATGCCCAACAGGACCGCCACCTTGTGGGCTTCCCCACGCCGTCCCTTTTTACGCCCAGCGAGCACTTGATAGGTCGTGGCCGGATCAACGCCGTGCTCACGGGCAAACGCTTGAACTGACTTTCCTTGATGTTCCAGCCAGGCCTTGGCTTGTGCAGCAGTGCGAATACCGGGCATAGTTCAAAACCGTTCAAGTTTGTTTAAAACGAGATGAGTGTGTCACCTCTTGGGGTGTGCCAGACAGGATCATACATCCAAATGAGTGGAATCGGTTCGCGTTTAAGGCAGGAAAGAGAACGTCTTGGCCTGTCACAGAAAGTTTTTGGTGAAATCGGCGGCGTTGAAGCAAATGCCCAGGGCAAATACGAGAGCGGTGGCCGCGCACCCAAGGCGGACTACCTGTCACGCGTGGCTCAGCGTGGTGTAGATGTTTTATATGTGCTGACGGGAAGTCCGACGCCTATCCAGCTGGAAAACCTCAGTCAGCTGGAAGAAAAAATCCTGGAAAACTACCGGGTGATGCTCAAGGAAGATCAGGACGCTATCCGCCGACTGACCTCCACACTGGCGGAACACTCCGTGTCGCAGAACGGAAAACACAAGTCGGCTCTCACGCAAAGCTGACCTTTTGCTCAGTAAAATCGGCTGTCTGGCGCAAGTCGGGCACCGATGGCGTGCGTAAACTCTATATATATGACGCTTGCAGCTAGGTCTGCGCCCTGGTTTTTTGCTAAGGTGTTCAGCAACCTATAAGACCATATCGCGAGGTGTCTGCTTGATTAGGGTGCTAGTAGTCGATGACCATGATCTCGTTCGTACAGGCATTACACGAATGCTGGCTGACATCGATGGCCTGCAAGTAGTCGGTCAGGCCGAGTCAGGGGAGGAGTCCCTGATCAAGGCGCGGGAGTTGAAACCAGATGTGGTTTTGATGGACGTCAAGATGCCTGGGATCGGCGGTCTTGGTGCCACTACCAAATTGTTGCGCAGCCATCCGGACATTAAAGTCGTGGTGGTGACCGTGTGTGAGGAAGACCCTTTTCCTACACGTCTGCTGCAGGCAGGCGCGGCCGGTTACCTGACCAAAGGTGCGGGCCTGGCGGAGATGGTGCAAGCCATTCGCCTGGTATTTGCCGGCCAGCGTTATATCAGCCCGCAGATTGCCCAACAGTTGGCTATCAAGTCTTTCCAGCCCACCAGCGACTCGCCGTTTGATGCGCTGTCGGAGCGGGAAATCCAGATTGCCTTGATGATCGTCGGCTGCCAGAAAGTGCAGACGATTTCCGACAAGCTTTGCCTGTCGCCCAAAACCGTTAACACCTACCGCTATCGCATTTTCGAGAAGCTCGCCATCAGCAGTGATGTTGAATTGACCCTGCTCGCGGTGCGCCACGGCATGGTGGACGCCAGCGCCTGACATGACCACACCGTTTGATCCAAGTGCCTTTCTCTCAACCTGCAGTGGCCGCCCCGGCGTGTACCGCATGTTCGACAGCGAGGCACGCCTGCTTTACGTGGGCAAAGCCAAGAACCTGAAAAACCGTCTGGCGAGCTACTTTCGCAAGACCGGCCTGGCGACGAAAACCGCTGCCTTGGTGGCGCGTATCGCCCAGGTTGAAACCACCATCACCGCCAATGAAACCGAAGCGCTGTTGCTTGAGCAGACGCTGATCAAGGAATGGCGGCCGCCCTACAACATTCTGCTGCGTGACGATAAATCCTACCCCTACGTGTTTTTATCCGACGGCAATTTCCCGCGGCTGAGCATTCACCGCGGCGCGAAGAAGCAGAAGGGCAAGTATTTCGGGCCGTACCCCAGCGCGGGTGCAATCCGCGAAAGCCTGAGCCTGCTGCAAAAGACCTTTTTTGTGCGCCAGTGCGAAGACAGTTTCTACAAGAACCGCACGCGGCCTTGCCTGCAGTACCAGATCAAGCGCTGCAAGGCGCCTTGTGTCGGCCTGGTTGATCCGGCGGAGTACGCCGAGGATGTGCGCCATTCGGTGATGTTCCTTGAAGGGCGCAGCAATGCGCTCACCGATGAGCTCTCCGGCGCCATGGAGCAAGCTGCCAGCACGCTGGATTTCGAGCGGGCCGCCGAGTTGCGCGACCAGATCTCTCTGTTGCGCCGTGTCCAGGACCAGCAAAGCATGGAGGGCGGCAACGGCGACGTCGATGTCATCGCCGCCTTCGTCAACCCGGGCGGCGCCTGTGTGCATTTGATCAGCGTGCGTGGCGGGCGAGTGCTGGGCAGCAAGAACTTCTTCCCGCAAACCGGGATCGACGAGGAAGTGGCTGAAGTCATGGCCGCCTTCCTCGGTCAGTACTACGTCAGCAGCCCCGAGCGCGATCTGCCCTCGGAGTTGATCGTCAACGTGGTGCATGAAGACTTCCCCACGCTGATCGAGGCCATCCACGAGCTGCGCGGCCGTGAGCTGGACATCAGTCACCGCGTGCGCGGTACCCGTGCCCGTTGGCAGCAACTGGCGGTCACAAACGCCGAGCAGGCCCTGAGTGCGCGTCTGGCCAATCGGCAGCATGTGGCCGCACGCTTTGACGCCTTGGCTGAAGTCCTTAACCTGGACGAGCCGCCGCAACGGCTGGAGTGCTACGACATCAGCCACTCCAGCGGCGAAGCCACTGTGGCGTCCTGTGTGGTGTTCGGGCCGGAAGGGCCGATCAAATCCGATTACCGGCGCTACAACATCGAAGGCGTTACCGCCGGCGATGACTACGCCGCGATGCATCAGGCCCTGACGCGACGCTTCAGCAAGTTGAAGGACGGAGAGGGCAAACTGCCGGATATCCTCCTGGTGGACGGCGGCAAGGGCCAGCTGTCCATGGCCCGTGACGTGCTCAACGAACTGGCCGTGCCCGACCTGATCCTGCTCGGCGTGGCCAAGGGCGCCACGCGCAAGGCCGGTTTCGAGACGTTGTACTTGAATGATGCCGCCCATGAGTTCACCTTGAAGGGCGACTCACCCGCGCTGCACCTGATTCAACAGATCCGTGACGAGGCCCACCGTTTTGCCATTACTGGCCACCGTGCCCGTCGCGGCAAAACCCGTCGAACCTCAACCCTGGAAGGGGTGGCGGGCGTTGGCCCGACACGCCGCCGCGACCTGCTAAAACATTTTGGTGGCTTGCAGGAGCTGTCCCGTGCCAGCATTGACGAAATAGCCAAAGCACCCGGTATCAGTAAAAAGCTCGCTGAGTTGATTTATGCAAACCTGCACAGCGAATAGAATGCCTTCTCACCTCGTAGCCAGTTGTGCCGATGAATATCCCTAATCTGATTACCGTTCTACGCGTCCTGCTCATTCCGATTTTCATTTTGTTGTTCTATTTGCCGTACGAATGGAGCTATGCCGCCTCCAGTTCAGTGTTTGCCTTTGCAGCCGCAACCGACTGGCTTGACGGCTACCTGGCACGTCGCTTGGAACAGAGCACGCCCTTTGGCGCGTTCCTTGATCCGGTGGCCGACAAGCTGATGGTGGCTGTCGCCCTGGTCCTGTTGGTGCAGGAGCACGGCAACCTGTGGCTGACGCTGCCGGCCGCGGTGATCATCGGCCGCGAGATCGTCGTCTCGGCCCTGCGCGAATGGATGGCCGAAATCGGCGCGCGCGCCCACGTGGCGGTCTCCAACATGGGCAAATGGAAAACCGCTGCGCAAATGCTCGCATTGGTGATCCTGCTGGCCAATCCATCGGACTTCTCCTTCTGGGTGCTCACGGGCTACGCCTTGCTGCTGATCGCCGCGGGCCTGACGTTGTGGTCCATGCTTCAGTATTTGCGTGCCGCCTGGCCACATCTGCGCACCACCGTTGAAAAGAAATAAAACTTTTTTGAATCAAGGGGTTGACGGGGGTTCTGGATTCTATAGAATGCACACCACCAAGACGCGGGAATAGCTCAGTTGGTAGAGCACGACCTTGCCAAGGTCGGGGTCGCGAGTTCGAGTCTCGTTTCCCGCTCCAAACACAAAGAAAAAGCCACTCAATAGAGTGGCTTTTTTTTGCCTGGGATTTACGCAATAGACGCTTCGGCGTCTTTTTTCGTTTGGCGCGTGGTCTGCCACCCTGGGTGCGGTTGAACTGCTGACGCCGGGAACGACCCACTGCGCCTGCAAGTCTATCTGTATCTACTCATCGGTAAGGTACAGCGCAATGGACAACACAATCACCGTGGATCAACTGGCGACCGCCGATCTTGGATAAATCAACGAGATATGGCTGGGCGAGACGCATACCCAGCTGTGCCTATGGCGCGGCGAACGAGTCTTCTCTCACGAAATGATGAGCGAGGGCACGCACGACCAGAATGTCCGACGCCTGTGCGTGCAGTTGGTCAATCCTGACGATCAGGCTGCAGTGGCCAGCGTTGAATCAATTGTGCGCGAACGGCTGAAAAAGATGGGGAAGGAGGGCGAGTTTTATCCGGCTGAAGAGGCGGACACTCACCAGTAGTCAGTTTGAAGCCCAGAAGTGTCGGCCCGTCATGATGGGCCTCAGTACGTTAGTTGAGCACCCATGGCTGGATAGGCTTGGCGATGTCCGTTAATTGGCCGCTGACGGCTGCGAACATTGCGAAAGCAGTCACTTCACCCACGAGCAACATGCTGAACTTGTCATCCGGTGGCACGAGCAGTACACGAGCGCCACGGCGCAGTATTAGGGTAATTAACCCTTACGCCGAAATCATGCATCTGCGAACGCTAACTTCGCATCGATAACGATTAATCGTGAGTCAAACCAGATCCTGTCGTGGCGTGGAAATGGATCTTCCTCTGACAATCCTGAAAGTCTAGGGTTGCTCACTCAATCGCGTAACACCCTGGAGCTGGCCAAGGACTATGGATATCGAATTTCGCGGTAATGGCATGCGTGAGAATCCGTCTGTAGGTACGTGCGATGAGTACGGTGTGAGTGGGCTGACCAGCGTTGAGGACCTGACCGAAGCGCGTCGCAGGATTGCTGAGCTACACCCAGGCTTTAAACCTCTGTTCTCGCTCGATGATCTGCACCAAGCCCGCTACACCTCGGGCCATGTGCGCAATAACCTGGGGATGGACGATGCAACGGAGCATGACATCGCTGGCCTGCCTCCTGAGTGCTTCGAGCAGGGTCTATACATAGGCTATCCGACGACGAAAGCGGAGTTCGCAATCTGCCTGCGCAATTTCACACGCCTGGTTGCGGGCACGTCTTTCGAAGATGCGTGCGCTCATGGTTTGACGCTGGATGAGCAGGCCCTGCAGGCTTGGATCGGTTACCAGAACAACCCGGTTGCTCTTCTAGAGCAACCCCTATCAGCGCTGCTGGTACCCGTTGAGCAGTCTTGCCAGGCACTCGCGGCTTTTCCGAATGGCTATTTCACTTGCGATCTGGACCCTGCGAAAAACTGTGCAGTTGCGCGCCATTTCTCTGAAGCGCATGGCTATGAGTTGATGGGCGTGGGGGCCTCCTATCTGGGCTTCATTCGTGCGGCGCCGCTTGATATGTCGCGCGCTGACGCCGTTGCCAAAGACTTCTGTGCGCTCTACAACACGGGCATTGAAGACCTGCCTGCACGCGTAAGCGCAGTCGCACAGTCGGTTTGCGGTCGGACGCATCTTTGGTTGCGTTACGTGGAATGAGCGTGGTGCACAGCTAAATCCCGGCCGATTAAAGACCTCCTGTCGGCTGGGGCCACGCACTATTTGACCGCCAACCCGACTCAACGGTTAACTGTACGCACATACAGTACTTGGCGTTTGCATCATGGTCACCCTTTTTGGGCCACTTTCCAGTAACGGCGTTCAGCTTCCTTTCTACTCGTACCGGGTGCCGGCAGGTTTTCCTTCGCCGGCCGCAGATCATCTTGAACAAAACGTCTCGCTCGATGAGCTTCTGGACCTGCGTGCGCCGCACATGTACCTGGTACGGATCGAAGGGGACAGCATGGTTGGCGCCGGTATTTTCCCCGGGGACCTGGCAATCGTCGACAGATCTCTGGAGGTTGAGTCGGGCCACATCGTGATTGCAGCGGTCGATTGCGAGCCCGTGTGCAAGCGCCTCATCAAGGAGAGTGGCCAGATCGTTCTTAAGTCAGAGAACCCCAAATATCCTTCGCGGTACATGATGGAAGGTGAAGAGCTATTGGTGTGGGGCGTTGTCTTGTACAGCGTACGCAGCCATGAAAAAGCCTGAGCCGGTCTTTGCCCTGATCGACTGCAATTCCTTTTACGCCAGCTGCGAGCGTGTATTCAGGCCTGACCTTCGAAATACGCCTATCGTGGTGCTTAGCAATAACGACGGATGCGTAATCGCGAGAAGTGCCTGTGCCAAACCCTTCGTAAGAATGGGTGAGCCGTATTTCCAGATTAAGCAAAAACTGAAGCAGCACGGCATCGTCGCGTTTTCGTCGAATTATGCCCTCTACGGCGACATGAGCCAGCGCGTAATGACCGTCATCGAGTCGCTGGTACCGGCGGTGGAGGTCTACAGCATCGATGAGGCCTTCGCTGAACTGACTGGCGTGCAAGGTGATCTGGAAGGCCTTGGGCGTCGCATACGCACCCAGGTTTACCGCAGCACCGGTATTCCGGTCGGGGTGGGTATCGCAGGTACAAAAACCCTGAGCAAACTGGCCAATCATGCGGCCAAAAAATGGCAAGCGCAGAGTGGTGGGGTGGTCGATCTTCGCGATCAGACCAAGCGTGAATGGGTGTTGAAGAAGTGCCCCGTGTCTGACGTTTGGGGGGTAGGCCGCAGGATGACTCCGCACCTTCAAGCCATGGGTATCAATACGGCGTGGGATCTTTCGCGAGCTGACCCCACTGCACTGCGTAACAGGTTCAGTATCGTCGTCGAAAAGACAGCTCGCGAGCTTGCTGGCACCTCATGCCTGACGCTTGATGAGCCTGATCCGCCCAAGCAGGAAATTTGTTGCTCAAGAATGTTTGGCAACCGGCTGACTGAGATCGCGCCGATAAAGGAGGCCATTGCTACCTACATGATGAGGGCCACTGAGAAGCTTCGCGCTCAGAAATCACTCTGCAAACGCATTCGAGTGAGCATTCGCACGGGCATGTTCAACCCTGAGGAAGCGAAGTATGCCAACGGGGTGCTGGTCGAGCTCCCATACCCTACCGACGATGTTCGCCTGATGACCAAGACTGCAGTTGACGCCGTGGAGCAAGTTTTCCGACCGGGCTTCAAGTACAGCAAAGCCGAGGTGCTTCTGGTTAACCTCTGCCAGAAAGGCGAATACACCGACGATCTTTTTTCCATCTCCCAACCTGAGGCTACGCAGAAGGTCATGGGCGTTCTGGATGCGATCAACGGCCGGTGGGGCAGGGGGACGATGCGCTTGGCCGGCGTGCCTATCGACCCAGATTGGGGCATGCGAAGAGAGATGATGAGCCAAAGCTTCACGACCCGTGTCGATCAGCTGTGGACTGTTTACTGTCGGTAAGTACGGTTTAGGCACGGGAGTCTATTCTCTCAGTAGCTGAACTCACTCTTTCTATAGGGTTGAGTTCATGACCCCGGACGTGTGTCGACAGGTTTACCCGTTCATGCAGGTGTCTTTTTTGGTGTAACGTAACAACACATCTAGAAGAGGTTTCCAATGTCTAAACTCGCAGAATTTCGTCAACTCGAAAAACACCTTGCTGAGCAACTCCAGGCGCTCGAAGCGCTGAAAGGCGACGCCGGCCTCAAGAAAGAAATTGAATTCGAAACCAAACTTCGCGATTTGCTCGCAAAGTATGGCTATAGCCTCAAAGACGTGATCAACCTGCTTGATCCACAATCCAAGGGCCGCGCTACTGCACCGGCGCCAAAAACGGGCACTCGCAAAGCTCGCCAGGTGAAGGTTTATAAAAACCCGCACACTGGAGAAACCATTGAAACCAAAGGTGGTAATCACAAAGGCTTGAAAGAGTGGAAGAGCAAGCACGGCGCTGACACAGTTGAGTCTTGGCTGACCAAGTAAACCCCGCGTGAACACAAAAAGGGCTTAAAGAGCCCTTTTTTTATTCAGTTTTTGGTGATTTGCTGCGTCTGCAGCGCTCCGAGCAATAGCGAACTTCGTCCCAGCAACGGGCCCATTTCTTTCGCCATGTGAAAGGAAGCCCACAGGTAGCGCAGGTTTTGACGGGAAGCTCTGACTTTTTCAACAGGCGTCCTTGATATTAAGTGTGTATGCCCCTACTTGGTCAAACCGTGCAACGGTGGGCATCTTAACCCGCCGGTGTTTGTCTACCCAGCAGGTAAATTGGATTCGGCTGATTGCGCCAAGAGGCATATCAAGTGCAGATCAACAGGCTTGAAACTCAAGGCAATCGCTATCTTTTCATAAACTGACTTCGAGCGTCTTGCATAAGTCCTCCAAGACAAGAGGAGAGAGGTCGTGTCTAAGCTTCATCCAGAAAATCGTGAGAATAATTCGACATTCAAAAACTTTAAAATCCAGTGGGCTTTGATGAGCGCCTATGAACGCTTCGAGCAACTGGTGGTGCTGGCGCTGAGCCTGATCATAGCGCTGGTGATCGTTATCGCCGTGTTGCAGCTTTGCAGGAATGTAGTACCCCTTCTGATAGGGGGAGCCATTGATCCGCTGGATCACAACGCATTTCAAGCACTATTCGGCTCCATTTTCACGGTACTGATTGCCTTGGAGTTCAAGCATTCGATAGTACGGCCCGCCCTCAGGCGAAACAGCGTCGTGCAGGTGAGAACGGTACTGATGATTGCATTGCTGGCCCTGAGCCGAAAATTTGTCATCCTGGATTCGGCCGTCACTCCGGCTTCGACCATCGCGGCGCTAGGTTTCGCGACGTTGGTACTGGGCCTGCTTTGCTGGCTTTTGCGGCACCGCGACCTGTCTGAGTAGCAAGCTACTGTCCCTGAGCCGCTGACGAATTCGCTCGCTGCAGGCGCGTTCTGCCGAGAGAAAATCGGTTCAGACCTGCGCCTGCCTGGGGCGGTGTGCACAGGGCTTAACCCGAGAATTTGAGTTGGAAAAATTTTTTTCGGGATGCCCTTGAAAATGTTTTGGGCGTACCTATTTTCGGTTTTACGCGATGCCGCAAACGGGTCGCGTCTTAAATCACTTGGAGAAAACTCAGGAGATTTTACTATGGCTACTACTCTTTCTTTGGCCCCTCTGTTTCGTCAGTCTGTGGGTTTTGATCGCTTCAACGACCTGTTTGAATCGGCGCTGCGTAGCGAGGCTGGTAATACCTATCCACCTCATAACGTCGAGAAACACGGTGATGATCAATACCGCATCGTGATTGCAGTGGCGGGTCTTACTGAGGAGGACATAGACATTCAGGTTGAAAACGGCGTACTGAACGTTTCCGGTGGAAAACGTGAAAGCGACGAGAAGGTGACTTACCTTCACCAGGGCATCGCGCAACGGGCCTTCCGCTTGTCCTTCCGGCTGGCTGACCATATCGAAGTGCAAGGTGCATCGCTCACCCATGGTCTGCTGGCAATCGAGCTGCTTCGAGTGATTCCCGAAGAAGCCAAGCCAAAACGCATCCAGATCGGTACGGCCAGCAAGCCAGAACAGCGTCAAGTAAGCCTGCAATAATTCCATTTGAGGCGCTCTTCGGAGCGCCTTTTTCTTATCAGCATTTAATGGGCGATGACGTCAGTGCTGATGCGGCGTGTTTGTCGGATCCGCTATCTGGAACACCTTGCCCTGACGCCACGCATCCGCGCCTGGCGCAACGGCGGGGGCCGGTATGTCCACTCGCGCTTTGTGCTTTTGCGCGCTATCGACGCCGAATCGACGATCCCGATCTGCAACCATCTGAGGATCTGCCTGCCCATCTGCGGTGAAACCCATCATGAGCTGAGGCACGCCCAGAGGCAGGTCTTTATTGAGGTCGGTATGCCAGGTATGCCACGTCTTGCCGTAGGTGTGGACGAGTTTTTCCATCAATGCGTGCTCAGCTACTTCAGGAATCCCGGGCGCTATCAGCTGACCTGATTTCACTTCGTGAACATGACTGTGCCAAAGCGCTTGCTCGGCTTTGGGCAGACCGGCAAATAAGTGTTCGCTGATGATGTACTCGACACCCATCAACTTGGCGTCCTTGCGATTGCCATCGTAGATCACACACTGGATGACTTCCTCGTTGAGGATGGCGCAGTAATGGTGGGCCTCCATCTGTGCATTCATGTGGCCGTTATAAAAATGAAAGCCATCCAGGTACGCGTTCAATGCGTCTATCGGCGGGCGTGATTGAAGCAGTGCCGCGCCGGCGTCCAGGGACTGGGTAGTGGGCGATTGGGTATCCCCCGGCGCGACGACGTTAGAGGGTGAGTTATTGCCCGCACAGGCGGCGAGCAATGGCGCCAACACCGCCGCGCACAGCGTGTTGATCCTATAGGGTTTGCAGATTGCGCTCATTGGAGAGTCCCTTCAGTCGATTTGATTAAGTGCCTGCCGTGCGGCTTGAACAGCTGTTCGGCACACCATTCGATTACAGCGATTTGGATATCCACCGAGCAGCGAAAATTCTATTTGCGCAGCCGATACCGACGTAGGCGGTGGCCGGTGACGGCGCATCAGCGAAGCATGAGCGCTCAAGGGCGAAAGAGCGTCAGACCGCTGTTAAAAACCTGGATGGAATGTGGGAAATCAAGGCCTGGATGCGACTTCCTCTAAATGCTGCAAAAGATCTTGCGGGTCCTCGTACACCCTCAGCGCTCCCGCTCTTTCAAGCTCGCTGATGTCGTAGCCGCCTGAAAGCAAGCCGACGCCTGTCGCTTTGCAACGCCTTGCCGCAAGCATGTCCCATATGGCATCGCCCACTACGACACAATCCTCAATCGGTACATCGAGCTTGCGCGCCGCGGCAAGGAAAAGATCTGGATCCGGCTTGCCGTATTTAACATCGTCGCGGGTGATTATATTGATCGCGTTAATATCCAAGCCAAGCGCTTCTAAATTGATCCTGGCAGTAGACAAACCGCCGCTGGTAGCGATACACCACTTTATATTGTCTTCAGTCAGGGTTTTTAATAACTCGACTGACCCTGGAAGTGCCGTTATCTGGCCTTTGAGCGCCTCATACGCAGCAGCATGTTTCTTACTTAATGCCGCGCCTTGCGCTTCAGTAATGGTTACACCGGTTTCACGCGACAAGGTCTTTAACATCAGCCCTCCGCTCATACCGATCTTGCGGTGAATGCGCCACATAGCCAGCGGGATGCCCTCTGAATCAAGTGCCTCTTTCCACGCCGCTACGTTTTGGTAAACGCTGTCGGTGAGCGTGCCGTCGAGGTCGAATATAAATGATGTTTGAGGTCGCATGGAGAGTCTCCAGGTTGATAACTGTAATGTTCGTGACGGGTATTTCATTATCAGCCGGGCCCGGTGTAACGCGGTGCCCATTGGCTGTCTCCCTTCAGTCAAATCTTGGCGCATACCGTTCTGAAACGTGAGGCGGCCACGCGTTCATTATTTCGTCCACAGCGGGGTGTGTTCACACCACACCTGCTGCCAACCAGCAGGGATTGCTCGCCGTTGTACTGTGCGGTCCCGATACGAGGCTGCAGAAAACCTGGATGAGAAAGACGAAACCAAAATCGGTCAGTCGATTTCGACGCAGCAAAAATTTGAACCGTCGCTGAACACGCTTACCTAACGATTAGCTTGTGACGAATTGCACAGGCGATTTGCCAATATCGGCATACTCCGAGAGGTGGGCAACGTGGCTAAAGACGAGAAGAAAAGCAAAGGTGACGCTTCGAAAGCCAGCAAGGAATTGAAAGACAAAAAGTCCTCACCCGCAAAAAAATCCGCAGCAGCATCGGCTCTTTCAAAGTCTTCCGATAAGAAAGACAAGAAAAAAGAGGCCGAACCAAAGAAGTCTGTAAAAGCCGAACCAAAGAAATCTGTAAAAAAAGCGGACAGCAAGCCAGAAAAGGCGAAGACGTCAGAAAAATCTGAGAAGTCAGAGAAGTCGTCGAAAAAGAAGAAGTGAGACCTGCTAGGGCTTTATGCCCTAGCTTCTTCACGCGGGTTTGTCTTCGATAAAGGCTTGGGCGCTAGCGCTTTGGGCCGCGAGGCTGCACGGCAGCGGCTCAAAAAGCCGCTCGCCAATCCGGGTTGCCATCCCGTCACGCAGGGCTCCCTGCAAAAAACGGCCTGCGGTTGCAGCGTCGGTTTCCATGAACGCCATCAACCTATCCACGGCAGTCGGTAACGTGATGACGAGCCGACAATTCCCGCCTGCAGCGCTATTCACCGCTGAGCCTGTTGCCTCGATGACCACCTGTTTTTTTTGCTTGGCAGCGTTGAATGACGTCAACGCCTGGTACGGCGCAATGTCGAATCCGTTTTTGCTGGAAATCTGAAAGCCTTCCTCATATTGAAATGTTTAAAGTGGTTTAATGTTTATGTCGACCCGCGATGGAATCGCAATGGTCGGCTTTCCATTGACCTCTGTTATTGATTCACCCAAGGAGCTACACCATGCAAGGAAGTATGAAGTTCAAGCACCTCGCGTTTCTGTTGATCCCGCTCGTTGCCGCCTGTACCACACCGGATAGAAACCGCGAATCGGCAGCCATTGCCCAGCCGCAACCACAGCCGGCATTGCAGTTCGACAATTGCGCGGTGGGCTGTCCGGCCGGCGGAAGCCCTCTGACGTTGAACCGTCAGGCCTACACGCTCAACAACAACGGCTCGACCAAGTTTGCCAACTGGGTGTCGTACAAAATCACCAAGGACACCCCGGCGAGCGGACGCCCGCGCGACTGGAAGACGGATCCGGACATTCCGGCCGGGGAAACGCTCGACCCGGTGGATTACAACGGCGCGAACGTCGCGCTCAAAGTCGACCGTGGCCATCAGGCCAACCTCGCCTCCATGGCGGGCGTGCCTGACTGGCAGACGCTCAATTATTTGTCCAACATCACCCCGCAGAAGTCCGACCTTAACCAGGGGCCCTGGGCGCATCTTGAAGATCAGGAGCGCAACCTCAGCAAACAGGCGGGCGTCGACCAGGTGTATGTCAGCACCGGGCCGCTGTATGAGCATTTTGTCGGCACGCTGCCGGGCACAAACAAGGTGCACACCATTCCCAGTGGCTACTGGAAAATCATCTTTGTCGGCAGCTCGCCCGAAAACGGAGTGTACGCATCGTTTGTGATGAACCAGGAGACGCCCAAAGGCGCCAACTTCTGTGACTACCAGGTGACCGTAAACCAAATCGAAGAGCGTTCAGGGCTGACCTTCTGGAGCAATTTGCCGCAGTCGGTGCAGGCTGCGCTGAAGGCGAAGCAAGGCCAGTTGCCGGGCCGTATCGGCTGCAAATAACCCCCACACGAAGCGCCTATGCGGAGCAAAACGCGTAGGCGCTTTCGCAGGGCAGACCGAACCGTTGGTCTGCATAACCCAACACCCACTGAACCCCAGGTTGCCGACAGTCCTCCACACCCCTGTATGTTCTGAAAAGACAATGAGGTGTTTGGCATGAAAGCAATCAGGATTGAGCAGTTCGGCGGCCCCGAGGTCATGCAGCTACGCGATGTCGACGTGCCGGAACCGAAAACGGGCGAAGTGCTCGTAAAGAATTTTTTTGTGGGTATCAACCCGGTGGACTACAAGATTCGCCAGGGTCAATACCCCGAGGTCAAGCAGGACAAACTGCCGTTGACCCTGGGCCGTGAAGTGGCCGGTGTGGTCGAGAAGGTCGGGCACGGTGTCAGTGATTTCAAACCGGGCGACCGGGTCTTTGCAATGATTGGCGCCGATGGCGGCTACGCCGAATACGCCCGCGTGCCTGCCGCGCATCTGGCGCGCATTCCGGCCGCGCTCGATTGTCCGGTCGCCGCCGGTGTGCCGCTGGCAGGCCATACCGCCTGGCAGGCGTTGGTGGAGCATGGTCACATCGAGCAGGGGCAAAAGGTCTTGATCCACGGTGGCACCGGCGGTGTGGGGCACTTCGCCGTTCAATTTGCCAAGGTCAAGGGCGCCCAGGTCTACGCCACGGCCTCCACCGACAGCCTGGCGTTTTTGCGTGAGCTGGGCGTGGACCGTGCGATTGACTACAAGACCGAGCGTTTCGAAGACATCTGCAAGGACTTTGACCTGGTCATCGACTTGATTGGCGGCGATACGCAAGCGCGCTCATGGCAGGTGCTGGGCGAGGGCGGGCGGCTGGTGTCGACCCTGACCCAGCCCGATGCCCATCATCCTCAGGCCACGGGCAAGACCGGTACGCGGTTTACGGCTGCGCCACGTGGCGAAGAGTTGACCGAGATTGCCGGGTTGATCGAGGCCGGCAATGTGCAGGTCTATATCGCCAGG
Source organism: Pseudomonas sp. Larv2_ips (assembly GCF_963879675.1). NCBI lineage: Bacteria > Pseudomonadati > Pseudomonadota > Gammaproteobacteria > Pseudomonadales > Pseudomonadaceae > Pseudomonas > Pseudomonas sp. Larv2_ips. The sequence goes on along the minus strand of NZ_CAWOAW010000022.1, from coordinate 44,183 downwards.
CAGTTCGAGCTGGCGGCGGCAGTAGAGGCATTGGACTTTTTGGCCAACGGGCATGTGCACGGCAAGGTTGTCCTGCACGTGAGCGATTGAGGCGGCTGCATGAGCGATCATTTGAAGCCACCTGAAGGCGCACCTGCCGGGCAGAAAGTACGCCCCGAGACGGCGAAACGAAGTGACACGTCAGAAGATCCGAATGTCGTCCGGCCCTGGAAGCCTGATGTCAATCAGGGCGCGGTTGCCCCCGGCGGACCGTCGAAGGATCCAGAGTCGGGTGCATGAGGCCAGTAAGCCAGCCCTGCCGTGACAGGGCTGGCGGCTGACTAGTTGCGCATCGCCTGCTGTATTCGCATCCATTCTTGATGCGCGGCGGCGCGTTGTCTGTCGGCGGTCTGCTTGGCCTGACTGAAGCGTGCCCAGGTCGCCGTGTCACCGCTGTAGGACTCGATGATGTTGTAGGCCGCCGCTTCGAGTCGATCGGCCTCGAAAAACATCTCGGTGGTGTGTGCGATTTGGTCATCCCACGCCTGTCTCGTGGAATATTGAAGGGTTTGACTAGTCATTGCGTAAGTTCCTCCATCCATTGAATCTCTGCGGCGCTGTTCCAGCGCACGTGAGTAATTCCATATTGCTCGGCCATCGGCCTGGAAACGCGCTTGAGCGTGTTCTGGCCAAATTTGGGTATCACTGCGACGCCGGCGTCGCAGCTGGCCCAGTGCCAGGCCTGGGCGTTGTCCATCTGCGGCGCGCGAACGATGAAAGACTTCGGCACGCCGTGCAACTGATACTCGATGGTAAATAGATCGCTCGCTTTCATGAGGCCTCCTGTTGCTCATGAAGTACAGATATTTGGCGTCAAAAAAGATTCAAAAAATTGTCCGACAATTCGATGACCGTGCCGGCGACCCTCGCGCGTGTCAGTCGTCCACGGTAAACGTCACCCAACCTGGGCCGTCATTCGCCCTTTCGATTTCCATAATGACGCCGCCAATCGAGGCGCCGTCCGGCAGGTTGATCGCGACAAAGTTGGGGTGACCGGGCCATTGCAGGGGCTTGTCAAAGCTCAGGCGTGCAATCGTCGGCTTGCCGCTGCTGGTCAATTGGATGTTCACCGACTCATTCAGGTGTTCGTCTGAGCGGGTGCCCAGGTGACGTGATGCAGTAATGACGCTGGCAATACCTTGATAATCGTAAGACATAACGGGCTACCTTCTGTAGTGACTGCGAATTCAACAGTGTCGATTTTCGACCCTGTTGTTCATTCGATAGTTGCGCGCTGGGCAGACCAATGTGTGCAGACCGCGCCTGCGTCACCCTGAACCGGGTCTTGCTGTGGAAACGCCAGGCCAGCAATGCGCTGCAGTTGCGCGTCGCTCGGTGCCTCGCGGCCTATATCTGCGTGCTGACCGGGCGGGTAGGCGCCAACCACCAGAAAGTCTTCACTGCAACCGAGATTGCAGTGACCGGTACCGGCGGGAAGCAACAGCACGTCGCCTTGCGTCACCGACACCACGTGACCATTGGGCCCGCCGAGCATCAATCGTGCATCACCACAGGCGATGCCCAACACCTCATGCCCTTCGCAATGGTAGTGGTGGTAATCGTAGACCCCGTCCCGCCATTGGGGCGGCCAGCCGTGTGCCAAAAACGTCTGCTCAAACAGCGCAGCCGGATCACTTCCGGTTACGCGGATGGCGTTCGGGTAAATGATCACCGGCAAGCGCGGGTTGTTCGGCACCCAGCCGTTGCGGTCGAGCAGCAAGGTCTTGAACGTACCTGCCGATGGATGCGCGTTCTTCATGCCGTGTTCTCCTGCGCTTAATAACGAAGCAAAGCCCCCAGAGCGCCAGTGTGGCGCGCCGATAAACAATCTGAGCGGCCAGGGCCAAGGGACGTTCCAGAAACTTTAAACCTTCGCGATAGGCGAGGTGTCGATAGCTGGAGACACTTCGCCAGGTAGAGGTAACGTCAATGATAGGGATTGTGATACCTGCCCATAACGAGCAAAGGCACATCAGTGATTGCCTGGCTTCCGTGCTGCTTGCCATTGCGCACCCGGCGTTGCAAAACCAGCGCGTCGAAGTCCTCATAGTGCTGGACGACTGCTCGGACCAAACGGGTGAACGGGCAACCGCACTGGGCGTGGCAACGCTTGATGTCTGCTTTAGAAACGTCGGCCAGGCCAGGGCTGTCGGCGCAGAGCAGCTACTGGAGGCCGGTGCCCAATGGCTGGCCTTCACCGATGCCGATACCCTCGTGCCGCAGGATTGGCTGGTGCGTCAGCTCGCGTTCGGCGCCGACGCGGTGTGTGGCACGGTCGAAGTGGACAGCTGGAGCGAGTACGACGAAGTCGCACGTTCTCGATACCTCGCCCTCTACCAGTTTGTCGAAAACCATCGGCATATCCATGGCGCCAACCTGGGCCTGAGTGCAGACGCCTATCGCAACGCCGGTGGGTTTCAGCATTTGGTTGCCCACGAGGACGTGCGCCTGGTGGCTGACCTGGAAAGGACCGGCGCGCGGATTGCGTGGACGGCCACCAACCCGGTGATCACCAGTGCGCGCCGTGATTACAAATGTCGGGGCGGGTTCGGCGAATACCTGGCTTCGCTCATGCCTGGCACGGGCCACGTGGTCAGCGAGCCCAGTGCGAGTGCAAACGTCACGCTCGGGGCCGGGTGACCTCGGGTGTTTATCGACTGGGTGCAATGGCCCGCGATGGTCGTGACGGTGATCTCGGCCTGGTTCATCGGGTCTCAACGGCCTCGCCGGCGCATGTTCGCGTTCTGGGGCTTCATCCTCAGCAACGCCTTATGGGTGGCCTGGGGATGGCACGCGAATGCCTACGCGCTGATCGTGCTCGAATGCACGCTGTTGGGCATGAACGCGCGTGGCTTCCGGAAAAATCTTCGCACCCACCGGGCTTCTGAATGACCCACCTTACTGATTCTGAAAGTTCTTTTTAAACCCGCGCAGGTTCATCAAGCCCAGGCAGATCTGCAGCACGATCAGCGCATAGGCGTCAGCGTAAGCGCCCCAGACAACCCACAGAACATTGCTCAAACAAAAGCACACGAACCCCGCCATTCTGCGCGAGGGGCGCTGAGAGCCGATCAGCCACGCCGCCAGAACCGTGACCAGCATTGCTGGCCACTGCACCCAATCCAGATCACTCAAACCCGCTTCCTTAATTGCCAGACCTTTAAATAGGAAGAGGGCGGTTGGGATGAATGATTCAGTTTTTTTAACTCGCGTAACGTCCTAACCACTCGTCAGCTATTGAGCCTAATAGTTGAACGAGCGCGGCTGCGCTCCGGCCAGATAAATCATGTGTGGACGAACAGCAGGCTTCGTCCGGCCACCGCTACCCATCATTCCCAGGAGCAAATCATGACAATTCTAGTGACCGGCGCAGGTACGGGTTTCGGCTATGAGGTGGCCCTCAGGCTGGCCAAAAGAGGCCTCGACGTGATTGCCGGCGTCGAGATCGTGGCCCAGGTGCATGCGCTGGAACAGGAAGCCCGCCGCCGGGGTGTCAACCTGCGTATCGAGAAGCTCGATGTCACGCACGAGGGCGACCGTTTAAGGGCTGCTGAATGGGACGTCGACGTGCTGCTCAACAACGCCGGTATTTCTGAAGGCGGCGCGACCGTGGACATTCCTGCTGAGCATTTGCGCCGTCAGTATGACGTCAACGTGATTGGCCCATTGATGCTGACTCAGCTGATTGTGAAAAAAATGGTCTTGAAGAAAAAGGGCAAGGTCGTCTTCATGTCATCCGTTGCCGGCCTGACCGCCGACCCTTTCGCCGGCGCCTACGCGTCGTCCAAGCACGCCTTGGAGGCCATCGCCGAGTCGATGAGCCTTGAGCTCAAGGAGTTTGGCATCGAGGTGGCGACCGTCAACCCGGGGCCGTTTCTCACAGGCTTCAATGACCGCATGTTCGAAACCTGGAAGACCTGGCAAGACGAACCTTCCGAGCGCCTTTTCGACTACAGCAAACTGGCCTTTCCCCACGAGCAATACGACCCGGAGCCGGTCTTCGAGACCACTATCGGGGTGATTACCGGGGCTATCGATACCTATCGAAACGTTGAGCCCAAGGCAATCATTGACCAGCAGCGCAAGCAGATGGACTCGGCCTGGACGCGCAAGAGCAACGAAGGCCTGGGCAAGCGCGCGCAGCTGGTGCAGAAAGCCTATGACATCAAGCCAGGTACGCCGGTCTGACGCCTGGCAAGGCCTTGCGCTTTCACCCACCTCACTAACAGGTAGACGATGATGAAGACGTTATACAGATGCTTGGGGCTGTGCAGTGTGTTGATGCTTCACGGCTGTTTTGACAGCGCCAACAACACCACCAAGGACAACACCAGCGGTAGCAAATCCTCGGTGCAGATGCAGGAAGGCAAGTCACAGGAAAGCCAGTAGTTCCTGGGAGGGTCCGGGCTGTCGCGAGCAGCCTGGACTGCACCGCTTACAACGATAAAAACGGTGATCGCGATGAATTGCCTCATTTGTGTGGGGGCGGCCGAACGGGTTTCCTGCGACGGCCCCTGGGAAGAACGCGACTGCCCGGACTGCGGACGTTACCGGGTGGCAGACGAACTGATCCTGGCATTGATGGACAACGGCCAGATCTTCGATATCGCCAAAACGCGCGGCTGGTTGGACAGCCGGCGTTGCGAGGGCGCTACACCGTGCATTCAACTGCATGAGGCGCTGCTTGTGGTGTGAGCGTGACGGGCCTGAGACGCTGGGGTCTTGCCCTGTGTCACCGTCTGGTTGCAGACAGCTTTGCCGTGCCTCGCGGAGCAGTTCGCGCGTGTGATCCACACGCAACAGCAGGGTCATAGGCCTCTGGTCGATGATGATTTGCGCCACGATCAGCCACTGATCAGCGGTGGGTTCACCAGCCAGTACCTGCCGGCCATCCACGTGCCGCATCAGCACATCCAGCAGCAACAGGTCGGGCTTGAGGGCCAGATGCAGTTGCAGCGGCGTTATTGTGCGCGACCCAGGTGCATTTTTCATGGGAGGTTTTGTTTAGGAACGATGGAGGCGGGCGGTTTATTGCCTGAAGGGAAGGTGGATTGACGAGTCATACTTAAAAGTCCAGTATGGAATTATAAGTACAAAAACGTGCGTCAACGCTGGCTTTATTTCTTCACGCTTGCCAAACCAACAATAACTTGCGAGACCCAATCATGAAGAAACACACGCTTATCACCGCCCTGGCCTTCAGCCTGCTCGCTTCCAGCCATGTGCTGGCGGCCGAAAAAACCTTGCGCATCGGCATTGAGGCGGCCTACCCACCGTTCGCTTCCAAGACCCAGGATGGCAAGATCGTCGGGTTCGACTATGACATCGGCAACGCCCTGTGCGCGCAGATGAACGTCAAATGCGTGTGGGTAGAGGGTGAATTCGACGGCCTGATTCCTTCCCTCAAAGTGAAGAAAATCGACATGGCCCTGTCGTCCATGACCATCAATGAAGACCGCAAAAAGTCGGTGGACTTCACCCACAAGTACTATTTCACCTCCTCACGCCTGGTGATGAAAGACGGCGCAACCGTGGATGACCAGTACGCCAGCCTCAAGGGCAAGACCGTCGGGGTGCAGCGCGCCACGACCACCGACCGTTATGCCACCGAGGTCTTCGAGCCCAAGGGCATCAACGTCAAGCGTTACAGCAACAACGAAGAAATCTACATGGACCTGGCGTCGGGGCGCCTCGATGCGATCTTTGCCGACACCATCCCGCTGGGCGACTTCCTGTCGATGCCACGTGGCAAGGGCTATGCCTTTGTCGGCCCTGAACTCAAGGACCCGAAATACGTGGGCGAGGGCGCCGGGATTGCGGTACGCAAAGGCAATACCGAGCTGGTCGGCGAGTTGAACGCGGCCATCGACGGTATCCGCGCCAATGGCGAGTACCAGAAGATCTCACAGCAGTATTTCAAGTCCGACATCTACGGCGACTGACGTCTCAAGCCGGCGTGCCGACTCCTCGCAGGGGCCGGCACGCCGGCTCGTGCGCCGGGTCAGCCCTTCAATTCCTTGAGGTGTTTGTAAACCGTCGCCCGTCCCATGCCCAGCACATTTGCGACATAGTTCGACGCGCTCTTGCCCTTGAACGCGCCTTCGGCATGCAGCGCCAACACCAGCTCGCGCTTGTGGTCGCGTGTCAGCAGATTCAGGCTCAACTGGCGTTCGCGCATCCACGCATGCAGGAAGGTGTTGATCCGTTCCTGCCAGTCATCGCGAAACAGCGAGTCCGGCTGCGGGATCAGCTTGCTCGGCGACAGAAACAGGTCCAGCGCCGCCTTCGCGTTTTCGAACAGCGAGATATTCAGGTTGATGCACAGCACGGCAAGCCGGCGCCCGGTGTGGTCGTGCAGCACGGTGCTCAGGCTGCGGATTTTCTGACCGTCCCAGTTGAGCTTTTCGTACGGACCGATGTTCACTTCACTGACGTCATCGCTGAGCATGTCCTCCAGCGACGAGTCGTCACCGATAGCGCGTTTGGACAGGTTGTTGGCGATGTAATCGACCTTTTGCGTGCGCAAGTCATGCAGCACCACTTCGGCATGAGGGAAGAACAGCGTGGCGATCGCATCGGCGATCGCGCGAAAATTCTGCATGACTTTTTCTTGCTCGGCGGTGTTCATCAATGCGGCTCCATGCGGACGGGCGAGAGCATACCAGCGTCCAGGCCGAACCGCGTCAGTGCCTCCGGCAACGGGTTGCCGCGCACCAGGGCCGCGCTCGCCTGGCCCATGGCCGGTGACGTCTGGATACCATAGCCGCCTTGCGCCGCTACCCAGAACAACCCCGGAACCTGCGGATCGAACCCCGAAAGCAAATCACCGTCGTGGACAAAGCTGCGCAGCCCGGCCCAGGTGCGGGTCGGGCGGCGGATGGTCAGGGTGGTGGCTTCTTCGATCTGGTAAATGCCCATGGCGATGTCCAGCTCCTCAGGCTGCACATCCTGTGGCTCGACCGGGTCGGCGTTGGCCGGTGAACCCAGGAACATCCCGGCGTCGGGTTTCATGTAGAAGGCCTCGTCCAGCGCCACCAGCATCGGCCAGTGGTGGGTGTCCACACCCTCGGGCCCAGCGAAGATAAACGCTGAGCGGCGCTTGGGTTGCAGGCCGATGGACGCCGCGCCGGCCAGCCCGCCGATATGATCAGCCCAGGCGCCGGCGGCGTTGATGATGACTGGGGCGGTGAAGGTCGCGTCCTGGGTGCGCACATGCCACAGGCCGTCGGCGTCACGGCTCAAGCCCAGTACGTGGCTGTCGGTGCGCACGTCGCCGTGGTGGCGACGGATGCCGCGCAAATAGCCTTGGTGCAGGGCGTCGGTGTCGATGTCGCTGGCGGTAGGGTCAAAGATCGCGCCGTGGACTTTCTCCCGCCGCAGGATTGGCAAGCGTGCGCAAGCCTCGTCGGCACTCAGCTGCTCGACTTGCGGCACGGTGGCCTTGGCGCTCAGGTATTGGCTGTTGAGTTCCACCGGGTCGCCAGTGAAATCCACGGTCATTTCACCGCGGGGCGTCAGCAGAGGATGTTCGCAAAAGCCAGGCGGCGGGTTGTCGAAAAATTCACGGCTCGCCAGGGTCAGCGCGCGCACTTGCGGGGTGCCATAGGCGGCGGTGTAGAGGGCTGCCGAGCGCCCGGTGGAGTGATAGGCCGGGTGGTTTTCGCGCTCCAGTACCAGCACCTTGCTGTGCTGCGACAGCCAGAAACCGGTAGAGGCGCCAGCAATGCCGCCGCCGATAATGATGAAGTCTGCAGAGTTCATGAACGTCTCCTCAAAAGGCGGTTAGCGCTGGATCTGATACAGGGCATTGGCCAGTGCAATGTCTTCCAGGCCCAGGCCGATGGAGCGGAAAAACACAGGGCGGTCGTAGTCCGGGCGCTGCGCCATTTCGCTGAGCAGCTCAGGCAAGTCGCCGACGATGGTGCGCTTGTCCCAACCGTGCCGTTCGCCGGCGATCAGCATTTCGCCGGCCGCGCCTGGGGTGGTCTGGCGATAGTCGCAGAACACGTGCATGTGCTCGAGGCATTCGGCCGGCACTTCATGGGCGCGCGGCGCGTTGGTGCTGATGGAGGTGATCAGCGCGGGTTTGCGCAAGCGTGTCGGGTCGATCACAGGTGTTGCCGAGGAGGTGCAGAGCAGGATGACGTCGGCGTCTTCCAGGGCGGCGTCACAGCTCGTGGCGAGGGTCAGGCGCGGGTCCAGGCCCTTGAGGTGGGCGAGGGTCTCGGCATTCGCGCGGCCAAGGCGCGGCGAATACAGGCTGATGTGCTGCCAGTCGCGCAGGTTCTGCACATAGCGCACGTGCGCCTGCGCAACCTTGCCGCTGCCGATAATTGCCAGGCGCCGCGCGGTTGCCGGTGCCAGCGCGTCCACCGCCAGCGCAGTGGTAGCCGCGGTGCGCGCAGTGGTCAGTTCGGCGGCATCGCAAAGCAACAGAGGCTGGCCGGTGCGCATCGACATCAACAGCGTCCATGCGCTCACCAGCGGCCCTTGCTCGCGCACGATGTAGGGCGAGGTCTTGACCCCGTACACCCCGTCTTCGGCCAGCACGCCCAGGTAGTTGATAAAGTCGCCGGCACCCTGAGGGAACTCCACCCACTGTTGCGCCGGCTGTACCGCAAGCCCTGCGGCCAGGTCGCGGAACAACTTGCGCAGGATGTGAGGCACATCGATTTGCGCAAGTAATTCGTGGGCCTGGGCCTGGTTGATCACGTGAGGCGTGCTGGGCATGGCTATCTCCGCGGATAAACTGTTTTGTCCATTATGGACTTATAATTCTGTTGAGCAATATCCGTGTCAAAAAAGCTACAGCGCTGCCTGCCGGTAAGTTGTGATACGCACTGAATAAATGCATCAGGACTGATACAAATGGGTACATTTAATTGACGCCAGCATTTCGCCACCCTATTATCGCCGCCGATTAGTGGCTCAGTGCCATATAGAGGGATCTAGACATGTGGCGTTTGGAACGTCGGACAAGGCTTGGCCTGCTGTCCGCTTTTTTTTGCCTGGGCGTTGCCGGATTAGCACAAGCTGCCCCCCCGCAGGCGACCCCGGGCATCACCGACCTGATTCGCGACCGCCAGGACCGGCTGCTCGAAGACCAGCAGCGGCGCCTCGAAGAACTCAAAGACCTGCCCGGCAAATCCGCCGCGCCTGCAACGCCGACCACGCCTGTGGATACCCGTTGCTTCCCGATCAAAATCATCGAACTCGCCGGCGCCGATGCGCTGTCCGAAGGTGAGCGTGACGCGCTGATCAAGCCCTATATCGGCCAATGCCTGGGCGTGCCGCAGCTTAATGAAGTGCTCAAGGTCATCACCGACCGTTACTTGGCCAGAGGCTTGGTGACCAGCCGTGCCTACCTGCCACAGCAGGACCTTTCCAGCGGCAACCTCAGGATCCAGGTAGTCGAAGGCAAGCTCGAAAGTTTGAAGGGCGTCGAAGGCAGCGGCATCACCGACCGCCAGTTGGCGATGAGCTTCCCAGGCAAGTCCGGCGAGTTACTCAACCTGCGCGAAATCGAGCAGATGGTCGACCAGCTCAACCGCCTGCCGTCGAACCAGGCGCAGATGGAGTTGGCGCCAGGAAAGGCCGTGGGTGGTAGCGACGTTCTGGTCAAGAACACTCCGCAGAAACCGTGGCGTGTCGGCTTGTCGCGCCATAACGGCGGCCAGCGCAGCACCGGCGAGCAACAGTGGGGTGCGAGCCTGGATTGGGACAACCCGCTGGGGTTGGCCGACCAACTTTCGCTGCGCGGCGGCCACGATGCGATGAGCGACCACCAGAAAACTTCACGCAATTCGATGCTCAATTACAGCCTGCCGTTTGGCTGGTGGAACCTCACCTACAGCTACACCGAAAGCGAGTACCGCTCCCAGGCCCAGGCGAAAAACTTCACGTTCAAGCAAACCGGCGACAGCCAAAACCACCAACTGCGCCTGGAGCGTGTGATTCATCGTGACGCGCTGAGCAAAACCTCCCTGAGCACTGGCGTGGCCTACCTGCGCACTAACAACTTCATCGAAGACAGCAAGCTGGCGCTGAGCAGCAATCGCCTCAGCGAAGCCCAGTTCGGTATCAACCATGGCCGCCGCATCGGCGGCTCATTCCTGAACATCGACCTGGGCATGCAAGACGGCATCGGCGCCTTCGATGCCCAAGCCAATCATCACCCCAAGCCCGGTCAGGCCGATGCGCGCTACCGCAAATACACCGCCACGGTGAGCTACTTGTACCCATTTCAGCTGTGGGGCGAGTCGCTGAGCTTCAGCAGCTTGATGACCGGCCAGCACAGTGAAGACGTGTTGTTCAGCCCACAACGCATGAGCCTCGGCGGGCAATCGTCGATTCGCGGCTACAAAGACCAGATGCTCGCTGGCGACAGCGGCGGCTACTGGCGCAACGACCTGCGCTGGAGCCGCCCGGTGACCTGGGCCTGGCTGCAGCCGGTGCTCAACGAATACGGCACCAGCCTTGGTTATGACCAGGGCGTGATCAGCCACGGCCGCTACAACGCCGAACAGCATGGGCGCATGAGCAGCAACTCGCTGGAGCTGTTTGCCCGCGGCAAGAACGTCGCGGCGACGGTGACCTTCGCCCACTCTTTGGAACGACCGGCTGCGATCACAGAACGTGAAGCGCCGATCTATTTCCGCCTGGATTTTTTCCTTTAAATTTTTTACCGCCCTCGGGCATCGAGACATGACATGGACGTTCGCCAGTTCGCCTTCCTCGCGCGCCAGCCTTCTGCTGCCGTAAAAAGCCGCTCCCACTTTCTGGGGCTGCCTAAACGTGGGTTAGCGTTGATCCTGGCCAACGCGATGTTCTGGCAGCCGCTGCTGGCCCAGGCCGACGGCATCGTGGTCAGCGCACCGGGCACCACGCTCGGGCAGGCGGGCAATGGCGTGCCCATCGTCAACATCGCCGCGCCAAACGGGAGCGGCCTGTCGCACAACCAATTCCATGACTACAACGTCGGCGCCAACGGTGTCATTCTCAACAACGCCACCGATCGCACCCAGTCCACCCAGCTGGGCGGCATCATCGTCGGCAACCCGAACCTGCGCGGCACCGCCGCCAACATCATCCTCAACGAAGTTAACGGCGGCAGCCCCAGCCAACTGCGTGGCTACACCGAAGTGGCGGGGCAGTCGGCCCATGTCATCGTTGCCAACCCGTACGGCATCAGCTGCAACGGTTGCGGCTTTATCAACACCCCACAAGCCACGCTGACCACTGGTAAAGCGGTGATCGAAAACGGCCAGATCAGTCGCTATCAGGTTGACCAAGGCAACGTCGCCATCGAAGGCGCCGGCTTGAACGCCAGCAACGTCGACCAGTTCGAAATCATCACCCGCGCCACCACGATCAACGCGCAGATTCAGGCGAAAAAACTCACCATCGTCACCGGTCGCAACGATGTCGACGCACGCACCCTCAACGCCACTGCGCGGGCGGCAGATGGCAGCCAGGCGCCAGACCTGGCGATTGACTCCTCGGCGCTCGGCGGCATGTACGTGGGCGCGGTCAAGCTGATCGGCACCGAGGCCGGTGTGGGCGTGCGGCTGTCGGGTGACATGGTTGCCGGCGGCGATATTCAGATTGATGCGGCGGGCCATGTGGTGATGGGCCAGACCTCGGCCGCCGGCGCCGTAAATGTGAAGGCCGCAAGCGTGGCGGCACAGGGATCGGTCTTGGCGGGCAGTGCTTTGAATGTGCAGACCCAAGGCGCACTGATTAACCAAAAAAGCCTGGTTGCGCGTGATCGCGTGCAGTTGCAAAGCGGCGGGGCGTTGACCAACAACGGCATCATCGAAGCTGGCGTTAACGCCGACCAGACACGCAACGCGCAGGGCGACATCCAAATCAGCGCTGGGCAGTTGAATAACAACGGCAAGACCCTCATTGCCAGTCGCGACCTTTCACTGAATGTCGACGGAACGCTGAGCAACCAGGGCGGCACCCTGATTGCGAAAAACCAGCTCAAGGTCAGCGCCGCAACGTTGGATAACCAGCAACAAGGCCGCGTGCTGAGTGCTGCAAGCATTGAGCTGAATGCCGCTCGACTGCTCAACTCTGAGGCCGGGCTGGTCGCCGGCGACCGCGGGCTGCGCGCTAACGTCGGGCAATTGATCAACCGCAAGGGCGAACTCTCCAGCCGGGCCGACGTCACCTTGCATGTCGATGATCTGGACAACGTCGCTGGCCTGATCTCCTCGGGCCAAGCGCTGCGCTTGAGCGCCGGCGCGACCCTGAATAACCAGGCCGGTCGCCTGGCCGCTGGGCAGCACCTGCAGATCGACGCCGGGCAACTGAACAACAGTCAGTCAGCCGTCGTCAGCAGCCAGGGCAGCCTGGGGCTGAACATTGCCGGCACGCTGGATAACCAGCAGCAGGGCCGCATCGAATCCGGCACTGGCGCACAGATCAATGCCGGCACCTTCAATAACCAACAGAGCGGCGTACTCATCAGTGGTGACGCGCTTGATCTGGTTGCAGGGCCGGTCAATAACAGCCAAGGCGGCTCGATCAGCAGCGCCAAGGCTCTCAATGCCCGCGTCACCAGCCTCGACCAGCATGATCATGGGCGCCTTTACAGTAACAACGACGTCAACCTGGACCTGGGCAATGGCCACCTCGACAACCGCGACAGCGGCTTGATCAACGCGGGCGGCCAGCTGTCGTTCAACAATCTCAATAGCGTCGATAACCGCAGCGGTGAGATTTCCAATACGCATGGTTTTCAACTGACCGCAAACAGCCTGGATAACCGCAGCGGCAAATTGCTCAGTGACCGAGCGCTGGGCCTGCGCATCGAGCAAATCCTGAACAACGGCGCCGGCGTTATTACCGCCAATGGCCTGGAGATTGACGTCGCCAGTTTGATCAACGACCAGGGTGGTCTTTTGCATAGCCGTGATCGGCTGAACGCTCGGGTGAGCGGCGCGCTCGTCAACCAAGGTGCACGTTTGAGCGCTGACGCTGGCGCGCAGTTGGCCGTGGGGAGCCTGGACAACAGCAACGGCGGTCAGCTCTTCAGCCAGGGCGACCTGAGCCTGAACCTCAATCGTGGTCATCTGAACAACCAGGGAGGCTTGATCTACTCGCCGGGGCGGTTGCTGCTGACGCAACTGAGCAGTGTCGATAACCAAGGCGGGGAAATTTCCAGCGTGCAGGCGTTCGTCCTGAGCGCCGATCAACTTAACAACGGCGCCGGCAAGTTGCTCAGCGAGCAAGCGTTGAGTGTGCGCATCGCCCGGGCTCTGGACAACGCCAAAGGCCTGCTAACGGCCAAGACTCTGGAGGTTCAGGCCGGCACGCTGAACAACCAATCCGGCCGTTTCGCTGCGGTAGACGACCTCAACCTGCACGTCGATGCCGAACTGGATAACCGCGCGGGCAAGTTGCTCGGCAAGCAACTCGTATTAGGGCTTGGCGCGCTGAATAACGATCAGGGCCAGGTGCAGGCTGGATCGACGCTTGCGCTTCACACGCAGGGTGCAATCAGCAATCAGGCCGGTACGTTGGCCGCCGGGCAAAGCGTGACCCTCGACAGCGCCAGTCTGGATAACCGTCGCGGCAACTTGAACAGCGACGCGTCACTGACCGCGCGTATTGCCGGGAACATGCTCAACCAGGCGGGGCTCTTCAGCGCCGGTGCTGACCTGCAATTGACTGTCGCCCACCTGGACAACTCCCTCAAAGGTCGGATTTCCGCCCAGCAACTGCACATTTCGGGTCAGACAGTGGACAACAGTGCGGGGGGCAACCTGGCTGCCAAAAGCCAGCTGGGTTTGGCGCTTGGCGGTCAGTTGAATAACACGCAAGGCTCGATCATCAGTGATGGGCGCCTGGTTATTGATGCCTTTGCTGTGGCCAATGATGCCGCCGCGCTGTCCAGCATCGATACCCTGCAGATCACCAGTAGCACGTTGAGTAACCAGGGCGGGCGCGTAAGCAGCGGCACGCAGTTGGGGATGACGCTGACGGCGCTGGATAACAGCCGCGCGGGGCATATCTCCAGCCAGGCCGATGTGAGCCTGAACCTGCAAGGTGGTCACCTCAATAACCAGGGTGGCTTGATCAGCGCGCCTGGGCAGTTGCTGCTCAAGCAACTCGGCAGCGTGGATAACCAGGGCGGCGAAATCTCCAGTGCGCACGCCTTTGAGCTGGCGGCAACGGCCCTGAACACCACGGGCGGCAAGCTGCTCAGCGAGCAAGCCCTGGTCTTGCGTATCGCCCAGGCGCTAGACAACACCCGCGGCCTGATTGCCGCCGCCGCCGTGCACGTCAACAGCGCCAGCCTGGACAACCAGGGCGGCAAATTGAGCGCTGCCACTGACTTGAACCTCAGCATCGAGGGCGTGCTGGGTAACCGCCATGGTGAACTGCTCGGCCAGCGCTCGACGGTCAACGTGGCAGCACTGGATAACACTCAGGGTCGTCTCCAGGGCGACAACCAGTTGACCTTGACCGGCCAGGGCGCCATCACCAACACCCAAGGTACCTTGGCTGCCGGGCAGGTGTTGACGGTGAATGCCGCCAGCCTCGATAACAGCGCCGGCAAGCTCACCAGCGAAGGCGCCTTGACGGTGCAGGTCTCGGCCAACGTGCTCAACCAGGCCGGGCTGTTTGCGGCCGGCGACGGTGTGCAGCTCAATGCCGCCAGCCTGGACAACCAGGCCAAAGGCCGCATCACCAGCAAAGGTGATGCGCAGCTGCGTGTGGGCAAACTGGATAACCGCGAGGGCAGCATTACCTCGGTTGGCCAACTGCAGGTCCAGGGCGACGCGTTGGATAACCGCCAGGGCGGGTTGCTCAATTCGGGCAAGGCCATGAACGTGACCGTCGATAAGGTCGACAACCGTGGCGGTGAAGTGTCCAGCGTGACCGAGTTGACGTTGGCAGGGCATGACCTGGACAACAGTAACGGCGGTCGTGTGCTGGCTAACGGCGCACTCCAACTGACGCTCGACAGGCTGAACAACCAGCTTAAGGGCCTGATTTCAGGGCAACAGGACGTCAGCCTCAAGGCCGGCAACCTGGACAACAGTGCTCAAGGTAACCTCTACGCCAAGCGCAACCTTGACGTGAACCTGGCCGAGCACGCCGACAACAACCAAGGTGTGATTCGCAGCGATGCGGGGGTGCAACTGCGCACTGCCATCCTGGGCAACAACGGCGGGCGTATCAGCAGCGGCGGGGCGCTGTTACTAAGCACCCAGGGTGAAATCACTAACCAGAACGGTGAAGTGCTCAGTGCCGGCACCGCGACCGTGAACGGCGCCAGTGTCGACAACAGCCAAGGGCACATCATCGCTGACGGCGCATTGCAACTCACAACGGGTGTGCTGCTCAACCAGCACCAAGGCCGTGTCACCAGCGCCGATCGCCTCAACCTCAAAGCGACCAGCGTCGACAACCGTTTCGAAGGCCGTATCGCCAGTGGCCAAGCGCTCGCCGCCAGTGTGACCAGCCTCGACCAACGCGGTGGCGGCGAGCTTTACAGCAACAGTGAACTGACGCTGGACATGCAGCATGGGCTGTTGAACAACGCCGATGGCTTTATCAATGCACCGGGGATGTTGCTGCTCAAGAACCTCAAAGACGTCGACAACCGCAACGGTGAGGTCTCGAGCACACACGCCTTCACCTTGACCGCCGACACCTTGGATAACAGCGGCGGCAACCTGCTCAGCGACCAGGCATTGACCCTTAAAGTCGAACACGCCCTGCTCAACGTCAAAGGCTTGATTTCAGCGGCTGGAGTTGGGCTTGAAGCCTTGCGCCTGGATAACCGCGAAGGCAGCGTCAGCAGCACCTTGGACACGCGCGTGGCCGTCCAGCAAGATCTGCTGAACGACCAGGGCGAGATTATCAGCGCAGGGCACACCCAGCTGGGTGCAGCCAGCTTGAGCAACACCAAGGGGCAAGTGCTTGGTGATGTGAGCCTGGGCCTCAAGGTCAAGGGCGCAGTGAACAACCAGGGCGGCACAGTGGGTGCCGGCACGTTGTTGGACGTGCACGCCGCCAGCCTGGATAACCGCCAGGGCGGGCAACTGGTCAGCAATGGTCAACTGAACGCAACCGTTGACGGGTTACTGGACAACCAAGCCAAGGGCCAGGTGTTGGCCAAGGGCACCATGGAACTGCACACCGGCCAGCTGGACAACCGCGAAGGGCGGCTGATCGGCCAGGACCTGCTGACGTTGCACAGCGCTAATGTCGACAACCGCAGCGGCGTGGTCCTCGCGCAAAAAGACCTGCAACTCAATGTGGCTGAGTTGGACAACCAGAAAGGTTTGCTCAGCAGCAAGGCGGCCTTGGTGTCCGCCGGGCAACAGTTGCGTAACCAGAACGGCCTGATCAGTGCCGTGGGGCCGCTGCGGCTGACCGCCGCTAACGTGCAAAACGCGGCGGGCCGTATCGCCAGCCAGAACGACCTGCAGGCCACTGTTGGCGTGCTGGCTCAACAAGGCGGTGAGTTGGTTGCCCTGGGTGAGCTGAACTTGAGCGGTACCTCGCTGGACAATCGCGACGGCGGCTTGGTAGGCGCTACAAAAGCGCTGAATCTGAAGGTCGACGCCGTTGATAACCGCGCCGGCGAAATTTCCAGCCAGAGCAGCATCGACTTCAAGGGCCAGCGCCTGGATAACAGCGGCGGCAAACTCGTCGCCGGTACGGCGCTGGAACTGGCCGTGGCCCAGGTGATTAACCAGGCCCAAGGGCTGGTGTTTGCCCGCGATAACCACTTCAACGGCGCGCGCCTGGACAACAGCCATGGCACCTTCTCCGGCCAGCAATCCCTGAACATTGCGCTGGCAGCCATTCCCGGCACCGAACTGAACGGGCAGTTGGACAACCAGCAGGGCCAGATCAGCAGCGAAGGCACGCTGCAACTGACCAGCGCCAACCTCAACAACGCAGGCGGCGCAGTGTCTTCGGCCGCTGCGCTGACGCTGGAGGTCGGCGGTGCTGTCGCCAACCAAGGCGGCATTCTGGAAACCGATGCCAGCCTCAACCTCACCAGTGTCAGCCTCGATAACAGCCCCAAAGGCTTGCTCAACAGTCGCGGCGCGCTGACGCTGACCACCGGCGCCTTGAACAATAGTGGCCGTATCACCAGTGCCGACCGCCTGGACGTCTCGGCCGCCCAACTGAACAACAGCGGGCGTATCGCCAGTGACAACAACCTCACGGCCACAGTGACCGGGCTGGACCAGCAGGGTGGCGAACTGTTCAGCAAAACCCGGCTCGACCTTGACCTCAATCACGGCCAGTTGACCAACGTCGCCGGCCTGATCAATAGCCCGCTGTTGATGCTCAAAAACCTGGCGGATGTAAACAACAGCCAGCTCGGCGAGATCTCCAGCCAACAAGCGTTCACCCTGGCGGCTCGCAACTTGACTAACGCCACCGGCAAGCTGATCAGCAATCAGGGCCTCACGCTGCAGGTGAAAGAGGCGTTAGGCAACGCCCACGGGACCATCAGCGCAGCCTCGATCAACGCGCGTGCCGCCAGTCTGGACAACAGCGATGGCCTGCTCAGCAGCCACGGGGCAATGGACGTCGCCGCCGACCAGGCGATCAACAACCAGCGCGGTACGCTGATCGCCGACGGCGCGTTGCTGCTGTCTTCCGCGCGGCTCGACAACCGTGCCGGTGATGTGACGGGCAAGGCCGCGGTAACGGCCACGATCGACCAAGTCGATAACCGTGGCGGTCAACTGATCAGCACCACCGAGCTGGCGTTGCAGGGCACGTCCCTGGACAACCGCAAAGGCCTGGCAGGCGCCGAAAAAGCGCTGAAACTGCAGGTCGGCAATGTCAATAACCGTGGCGGCGAGCTGTCCACGAATGGCGACCTGGGCTTCACCGGACAAACCCTGGATAACAGCGACAGCGGTCGTGTGCTGGCCGGGCAAGCCTTGAGCCTGACCGTGGCGAAACTGCTCAACGGCAACGACGGCCAGCTCAATGCCCAGCGGCTGATGCTCACGGCGCAGGACCTGGACAACAACAACGGCAAGTTGCTTGCCCAGCAACTTTTGCAACTGGAACTCAACGGCGAGCTCAATAACAGCCAGGGCGTGCTCAGCAGTGAAGGGCGCCTGAATGTCAACGCCGCCAACCTGATCAACCGCCAAGGCCGTATTTCCAGCGCTCAAGCGTTGGAGCTGGACCTGGCAGGCGCGGTGGATAACCAAGACGGCCAGTTGGTGACCGACAGTACGTTGCAGCTGCGCAGCGCCAGCCTGGACAACCAGAAAGGTGTGGTCAGTGGCAAAGGGGCGGTCTCGGTAACTACCGGTGCGCTGGACAATACCAACGCTCGCCTCAACAGCGGCGACACCTTGAACCTGAAGGCTGGCCTGTTGAACAACGCCGCTGGCAGCATCGGCAGTGCCCAGGCCCTGAAGGCCAGCGTCGATGGCCTTGACCAGCAGGGCGGCAAGCTGTTCAGCAATACACGCCTGACACTGGACCTGAACAACGGGCAGTTGAACAACCAGCAAGGCCTGATCAACGCGAACGGGCCGCTGGTGCTCAATCGTCTCAATAGCGTGAACAACCAAGGCGGTGAAATCTCCAGCGGCCAGGCGTTCGACCTGCTGGCGCGCAACCTGGACAACAGCCATGGCCGGCTGCTCAGTAACCAAGGCCTGGCCTTGCGTATCGACCAGGTACTCACCAACGTCAAGGGGTTGGTTGCAGGTGCGAGCCTGAGTGCCAATGCAGCCTCTGTTGATAACAGCGGCGGTACGCTCACCAGCCGTGGCGACCTCGAATTGACCAGCACCGGTCTGCTGAATAACCAGCAACAAGGCCTGATCAACGCCGCACAAACACTGACGGTGAACAGCGGCGACCTCAATAACCAGGGCGGCAGCTTGCTCGGCACACGCGCCTTGACGCTCAATGCCCAGGCCCTGGACAACAGCGCCAAAGGCCTGATCAACAGCCAGGGCAGCCTTGTGCTGAATGCCCAGGCGCTGGACGCCAGTGACGGTGGCGAGGTGTCGGCCAAGGGTGATATCGACCTCAACCTCAGCGCATTGGCACTGCGCAGCGGCAGGCTGATCAGTGATCAGCGCCTGACCGTGGACCTGGCCAATGGTGACCTGGACAACCGTCAAGGCCTGATCCTCGCCAAGGGACCTTTGACCTTGAAGCGTCTGCGCGACGCGCAAAACCAGGGCGGCGAGATCTCCAGCCAAAGTGCCCTGAGCCTGAGCGGGCGTAGCCTTGACAACAGCGCCGGCACACTCATCAGCCAACAAGTACTGAGCCTGAATGCCGACGCTGTGGTCAATCGCGCTGGCCTGATATCGGGTTGGCAGGGGCTGAATATGGCCGGCGCCAGCCTGGACAACCGCACTGGCGGCACGCTTTCCAGCCGCAACGGTGACCTCGACCTGCGCCTCAGTGGTGGCTTGCTCAACAGCGGCGCAGGCGTACTGGTCAGCCAGGGACGCTTGGGTGTCAGCGCGGCCAGCCTGGACAACAGTGACAAAGGCATTATTTCCAGCGGCGCGCAGCAGACCCTGAATGTGATCGGTTTGCTGAGCAACGCCCAAGGCGGCTTGATCGACAGCGGCTCAACACTGGACCTGAGCGCGGCCAACCTCGACAACAGCACCGGCAGTATCACGGCAATGCGCAACCTGAACGTCTTGGGTGGCAACCTGATCAACACCGGCGGCTCGCTGATGGGCTACGACCACCTGGTGCTCGACCTGCAAGGTAACCTGGGCAACGTCAACGGCAAGATCGCCGGCACCGGGGCGCTGGTGCTCAAGCAGGCTGTCGAGGTGGATAACCGTGGCGGCCAACTCGCCAGCCAAGGGCGCCTGTCACTGGCCATGGGTGGCCTGAACAACAGCCAAGGCGGCACGGTCGCCGCCAAAGGCCCACTGGCGATTGATGCCAGCGCTATGGTGCAAAACAACGCCGATGGTTTGATTTACAGCCAAGAGGGCGACCTGCAGATCAAAGCCTTCGGCCTGAGCAACGCGCAAGGCAAGCTGCAGGGGCAAAACGGGTTGCGTGTCGAGGTCAATGGCGAACTCGATAACCAAGCCGGCCACCTCATCAGCCAGACCGGTGACGTGCAGCTCAAAGCCGGTAATTTCGACAACCGTGGTGGTGTGCTGGCTGCCCTCAAGGGTGATATCGACGCTGGCGTGGTCGGTGTGATGCGTAATGGTTATGACCAGAGCAGCAGCCGCAAGGGCGGTTTGATCCAGGGTGAGCGTCTTCTGCTCACTGCTGGCCAGCTCGACAACCAGGGCGGCCACATTGCGGCGCAGTCGGGTGACGCGCTGCTGACCCTCGCCACCCTGAATAACCAGCAAGGCGCGCTGTATGCCAAGGGTCTGATGCGGGTCCAGGGTGACAACCTCGACAACAGCAACGGGCAGATCGCCGGGGACCAGATAGCACTGGGCCTCACGGGCCAACTGACTAACCAGAATGGCCTGATCGAAAGCACCAACGCCCTGACGGTGGCGGCCAATGCCATCGACAACCAGGGCGGCAAGCTACGCGCGCTGGGCCGCACGGGCGCCACGCAATTCCAGATCGGCAGCCTGTTCGATAACCGCAACGGCGCCGTAGAAACCGCCAACCAGGACCTGATCCTGGCCGCTGCCAGCTTCCAGAACAGCGGCGGGCAATTGCTGCACATGGGTGAGGGCAATTTCGATATTTCCCTGCCCAATGTCACCGGTGCCGGCGGCACCATTGTCACCCGTGGCGGCCTGACCTTGAACGCGGATACCTGGACCAACACCAGCGTCATCCAGGCAGGGCGTTTGAACGTCAATGTCAATAACTTTACCCAGACCGAAACCGGGCAGCTATTGGCCTCCACGCACTTGGAAGGCAAGGGCGGCAGCTGGGTCAATAACGGGTTGATTGCCAGTGACGGCAGCTTGAAGCTCGATTTGGCGGGCGCCTACTCGGGCAATGGCAAAGTCACCAGCCAAGGCACCCTCAACCTGCACGCGGGCCAGTTGGACCTGAGTAACAGCGCGAAGATAACCAGCGGCGGCGATGCGGTGATCAACGTTGATGGCCAGCTCAATAACCGTGGGCGCCTGACCTCTGCGGCCACTCTCAACCTCGCGGCAGGTGGCCTGAACAACTACGGGACCCTGGGCGCAGCGCAAAAGGTAACGCTGACCAGCGCGACCCTGCTCAACGATCATGGCTTGCTGTTCAGCGGCAACGACATGGCGATGTACAGCGACTCGATCACCAATCAATACGGCGACATCTACAGCCTTGGGCGCCTGGACGTTGCCGGCCGTGACGGCGTGAGCAAAGCCGCCCGCCTGGAGAACGTCTCCGGCAGCATCCAGTCCAGCGGGGATATGTCGCTGAAGGTGGCCAACCTGACAAACCGTCGGGATGTGTTCCAGACCAAAGAAATTCCGGGCAGTGGCGGCTCGCTCGGCACCATTTGCTGGGACTGCAGTGGTGGCAGTTTTGTCGTCGACTTCGTCGGCACCGAGAATTATCAAAGTGAGCTGCTGAACACCTCGGCTGCCTCGACTATCCAGTCGAACGGGCGAATGGACATCGCCGCAAACAACGTGCTCAACGAATACAGCACCCTGGCTGCCGGCACGGACATGAATATCACGGCGGACACACTCACCAACAAAGGTGCGACTTCCGGCTCCGGCACGCGCACCCGTACCTGGAGGTTGACCGCGTCCAACGGTACTTACTGGCGTTTCAAACGCAGCGTCGTAGACCCGTACAACGCGCAGGGCGGCCCTAAAAGCTTGCCGGTCGGTGCGTTGTCGGCTTTCCCACTGGTTGCCGACACCCTGGTATCGACCGCCGGGGCGTCACTGGCGCCGGCGATCATCCAGGCCGGTGGTGCGGTGAACATCACCGCCACCAAGACCTTGATCAACAGCAGTGAGACACCATTCACAGCCTTGACCGAACGCGCCGCGCGCCACGAAGACACCGCTATCAGCACCGGCCCGGCAACGGTGGTGGTGCAACTCGCTGCGCAACTGCCGCCTGACCTTGCCAAACAGCAAGTCAACCCGCTGACACTGCGTGAGTTCAGCCTGCCGACCGGTACCCACGGCCTGTTCCACCTCAGTACCCAAGCGGTCGACGGCACCCAGGCGGTACAGGCCAACACGGGCCCGCAAAGCTGGACCATGGGCGGCGCCAGCCTCGGCCTGGCGCAACGCAATGACGCGCAACCAGCACCGACGATGCGTACCTTCGATTTGACCCAAGTCGATCAACAGAGCGCCGCGACTCGCCAATTGGGCTCGACAGCACGCCAGGTCAGCGGCGTCACCGCCAGCGCCACGGCGTTTGACGTCTCTGCGGTCACCGATGTGGACAACGGCGGCGTCTGGACGCCTGGCCAGATCACCACCGGTGAGATCGCTCGTGGGGATGGCATCAACAACCAAAATCCGTCCGCAGGTTCGACCCTGCCTACGGTCAAGGTCAGCGGGCCTGGTGACCAGCCAAACCTGGCGCTGACTGAGCGCGATACGCGCATACAGGTCACTACACCCGGCGACCTCGCGCGCCCCACAGTGAACATTCCCGGTGTCACCCCGGTGATGCCAGGCATCCAGCCGGTAGCCGGCACGCCCAATACACAAAGCCAAGGCAATCGCCCAACACAAGTAGCCACGGTGGTCGCTAAACCACTCGACGCAGGCGCGCAAACCACCTCGGTCGCCAGCCAGATCGTCAGCCGTGTGCAAGGCTTTACGCCCACCGGGCCGGTGTCCCAGCCGCACAAATACCTGGTCGAAACCAACCCGGTGCTCACCGACCTGAAACAGTTCATGAGCTCGGATTACCTGCTGGCGGGCCTGGGTTACAACCCGGATGAAAGTGCCAAACGCCTGGGCGACGGGCTTTATGAGCAACACTTGATCCAGCAAGCCGTGCAAGCGCGTACGGGGCAGCGTTTTATCGACGGCCAGAACACCGACGAAAAACTGTTCAAGTACTTGATGGATAACGCCATCAGCAGCAAGCAACAGCTGAACCTGGCCGTGGGCGTGTCGTTGACCTCGCAGCAGGTTGCCGCCCTGACGCACGACATCGTCTGGCTCGAAGAGCATTCAGTGAACGGTGAGAAAGTGCTGGTGCCAGTGCTTTACATGGCCCAGGCCGACAACCGCCTTGCGCCGAACGGTGCCTTGATCGCCGGTAACGACCTGAACCTGATTGCCGGGGAGAACCTGGAGAACGCCGGCACCCTGCGCGCTACCAACAACCTTTCAGCCAAAGCCGGCAACGACCTGACCAACAGCGGCGTGATCGAAGCCGGTAATCGTCTGGACCTGCTGGCCGGCAACAATATCGTCAATAAGTCCGGCGGCATCATTGCCGGGCGCGACGTCACGCTCACGGCCCTCAAGGGTGATGTGATCAACGAGCGCGCCGTGACCAGCACAGGTGGCGGTACCGCGACGCGTCGCGACTATCTCGACAGCGTGTCACGCATCGAGGCCGCGAATGACCTGACCCTGAATGCCGGGCGCGACGTGGCCAACACCGGTGGTGTGTTGCAAAGCGGGCGCGACACCCTCATCACCGCCGGGCGCGATGTGCATATTGATGCGGTTGAGCAGCGCGATGGCTTCAACATGGGCAGCCGCCTGCGCACCGAAACCGTGACACAAAACGGTGCCAGCGTAGAAGCCGGCCGTGACCTGACAGTCTCGGCAGGCCGCGATTTCAGCGCCATCGCCAGCCGCATCGACGCCAAGCGCGACCTGAGCATTACGGCCACTGAAAACCTCAGCGTTTCCTCGGCTGCCGATGAGCAGCATTCCTCCAGCAAGTCCAAGAAAGTCACACAGTCCAAAGACCACATCAGCCAAGTCTCCAGCGTGCTGACCGCCGGCGGCGACGTGTCGTTAAATGCTGGCAAGGACCTGGAACTGACCGCCAGCCGAATTGCCGGTGGCGGCAACGTCGCCCTGGAGGCACAGCGCGATGTGAGCATCCTCTCGGCACTCGACGAAGACGCTTCGTTCTACTCGAAAAAGAGCAAAGGCTCGTTCGGTCGCAGCAAAAGCGAACAACGTGAAAGCTACGACAGCACCAACGTCGCCTCCGTCGTCGAAGCCGGCAAAGACCTGACCATCAATGCCAGCAAAAAAGCCGATGGCGGCATGAACATCGAAGGCGGGCGCGACGTCACCGTGATCGGCAGCCAATTGAAAGCCGGCGGCGACATGCTGCTGGGCGCCACGGGCGATATCGCCGTGCTGTCGGGTGTCGAGGAGCACGGTTCCTACAGCAAGAAGACCAAGTCCGGGTTCCTCGGGCTTTCGAAAAGCGGCAAGAGCCAGCTGAAAACCACCGCCAGCCAGGTCGGCAGCGAGTTGGAGGCCGGCAATGACGTGGTGGTGGCTGCGGGTAATGACGTGCGGTTGCGGGCGAGTGAGATCAGTGCTGAGAACGATGCCGAACTACGTGCCGGGTTGGTGAACAGTACTGGCGACATTAACCTGGTTTCTGCGAATGACACGGCTTACACCCGAAGTGAACAGTATAAGAAAAAGGTTGGCCTCTCTTCTTCTGGTGGGTTCATCTCCATTTCCTCGGCCAAGGAGTCGGGCAGACAAGCGCAAAGCAGCACAAGCGTTGGTAGCCAAGTGTCCGCCGACCGCGATGCAAGTTTGAAGGCTGAACGCGATATCAATTTGGTGGGTAGCGGTATCAGTGCCGGGCGCAACGTCAGCCTGGATGCCGGACGGGATGTCAATGTAGTCGCGGCACAGAACGCCAAAGCGGAACAGGGCTGGTCGAAGGCCAAACAAGTTGGCATTGGCGTATCCAGTGATGCCAACGGTGTCAGCTTCTTTGCCGGTGCCGACAGCAGCAGGGAAAAGAACCGCTTGGAACAACAGACCGCTGCCGCCAGCCAGATCAATGCCGGGCAGGACCTGACGGTCAAGGCAGTACGTGATATCAATCAAGTCGGTTCAGACTTGAGCGCCGACAAAGACATAAGCCTGACGGCAGGTCGAGATATTCGCATCGATGCTGCACAGGAAACTCAGTTGACCGAGCTGCAGCGCCAAACCGAGCGCAATGGTTTGGGTGTCACCCTCAACCACAACTACGGCCGAACCAAAGACGCCGTAAGCGGTGCGGGAAAAGGCGAAGACGGCGTCAGTAAAGGCTCAAGCGCGCTCAAGGGCGTCGATGCCGTTAGCCAGTTCGTGTCGGGGCCGACGGCCGATGTCAAGTTCGGCAATAGCAAGCAGAGCAGCGGTCTGGAGACCATCGAACAGACCAACCGGTCTTCGACGCTCAATGCGGGTAATGATCTGAACATTGCTGCCAACAATGATGTGGTGGTCAAGGGCGGGCAACTGCAAGCGGGGCGTGACATCAATGTAAAAGGTCACGACATTGTTCTTGATGTAGCCAAGGGGAGCGTCAGCCAGGAAAGCACCCAGAGCCAGAGTTGGGGGGGGATTCATGGTGGCACTAGCGGTGGCTTCAAAATCGGTATCGGTGGCAGTTACGGTGTGGCCACCGAAGACGGGGAACATGGTACATCCAGCACCACTAAGGTTGCGGCAGGACGGGACGTCCATCTGGACGCCGCCCACGATTTGAGCCTGGTGGGAACTCAGGTCAAGGCCGACCGGGACATCGAACTCAAGGCAGGCAACGACCTCAACATCACCTCGGCACAAAACAAGAGGAGCAGCGACAGCAATCGACACAATGGTGGCGGTGAAGCCGGACTGGTGTTCGGTTCTGAAGGTGTCGGCGTCTATGTCAGCGTCAGCATGGGCAAGGGCAACCTTGAGCGCGAGGGTGAGCGCCAGCAAGACGCTTACCTTTATGCCGGCAATCAATTGGGCTTCAACAGCGGCAATGACACCAATATCAATGGCGCCACGTTGCGCGGCGACGAGGTGGTTGGCCGTGTGGGCGGAGATCTCAACGTTTCGTCCGTTGCCGATACCGGTAAGGTCAAGGGCAAAGAGTTCGACATCAGCATCACCGCGACCATTGGCCCGGGTGCCGGGATCAGCGGCTCGGTCGGCTACGGTCAGACAACTGGAAAAACCAACTGGGTTGAACAGCAAACCAGCATTACCGGCAAAAACAAGGTCGACATCCGGACTCAAGACCACACCCAACTCGATGGAGCACTGATTGCGGCCGACAACGGCAACCTCAAGTTGGATACCGGCACGCTAGGTTTCAGCGATATCTCTGGAGAAGACAAGGAGCGCGGTTTTTACCTGAATGTCGGCGGCAGCTACACCGCAGGTAAAGGCGGCACGACCCAGGACGGCAGTCAGGTCGGTAAAGGCACGGAAGGAGAGAGCGGTTGGAGTGTCAACGGCTGGAAGTATGACAAAGAGCGCGAGCAGGCCGTACGGGCGACCGTAGGGGCCGGTGAGATTGTTGTGCGTCGGGATGCGACGACCGGCAATGACTCCACGTCGGGACTGAATCGGGACGTGGGCAAGGCGTATGAAATTACCAAGGACAAGGAGTCTCGAACCGATCTGTATGTCACCAAATCTTCTCTAGAGGCCGTGGCCGATCCGTCCGGTACGGTACAGGCTTGGAAAACCGGAATAGAGAACTATGCGGGCAGCACTGAAAAAGCATACGAGTCGGCTCTTTCTTTAATCAACGGGCCGATTCAGGCCACCGCACAGGCCTGGACCAATATCCAGGCTCAGCGTGTTTCTCTTGACGAAGTGCCCGCCGAGGCAAGAGCCCAGTTGGGTGATGACATTGCGTTGAGCATTGCCAAGAACCTGGTGCGCAATGGTAGGGACGCTCGTGACATCGAAAAACTAAAGCCTGAGGACGTGGCCGCAATCCTCAACTTTGCAAAGCGAGTCGCAGAGTTCTCTGACAAACAAGAAGCCTGCAACGCTTCGGGTGGCTGCACCTCAGGTGACGGGAGTCAGCAAGACCCTGTGTACAGCCACTATCGTGATCAGGGCAGCAGCAACTGGGCCACAGGGCTCAAAGGTCTGACCCCGAATTCGCCGGGTGGCAAATTGCTCGCGCAGACGGAACAGCTGCAACACTTTATGGATCAATTGCCAGTCGAACAGGCTCAACTTTTGGCCATGGGAGTCCAGGCCGTGATGGGGCCTGCGAAAATGGCAGTAGGCCTGGCAGGGAATGTCCTGATCAACAAACTGTTTGGCGACAAAATCGAGGCGGCAAAAGACGCGCTGGCAAAATCCATCGCGAGTGAGCTGAGTGGTAAGAGCAAAGACAGCTTGGAGAAGAGCGATAATACATTCAAAAAGCTGCACGAAAATGGAGCGAGTGACCAGAAGGGCGATATCTATGTCCAGGGTGCCTCCACACTCCTGAACATCGCTTTGGGGACGACGGCAAAAGCCACTGTTGCGGTGGCTGGCAAGATCAGTGGAGTCATTGGGGGCCGCGAGACTACAAAGGTCAGCGAGCCGATGACCATTGATTCGAAGTTTGGAGAGCCGTCAGGGAAGGGATGGATGGAGCCTGGCCCTGGCAAGCCGACGCCTGTTTCGGGTGAGGGGCCCAAACCGGTCGGCGGCGGTCACTCTACCGGTTCGAGCCATCCGGACCTGCCTGTTGTAAAGGTGAACACCAGCAATTCCGTCAAAGGCTCACCTGAGTACGAAATACTCAACAACCCTAGTGCCCGAAGCCCTAATACACGCTACCAGGTTGATAACGGCGATTCGTTCACCACCAACAGCAAAGGGTTCGTGGAAGAGCTGACGTTCACGCCAAGCAATACCAAGGTTCCTCGAGATTCGAGGCAGACGGCGGCAGGCAAGGAAGGGCGGGATACTGATGTGGGTGGGCATGCCAAAGCGTGTAGCCAAGGTGGAACGTGTGATGGTTATAATCTGTTCCCGCAGGACCAGAATTTCAATAATTCGGCGTACAAGGTTTTTTATGAGAATAAAATCAGGGCGGCGTTGAATGATCCTAGTAAGACGGTAGGGCCGACGACGATAAAGTTTTATCGTGAGGATCCGCGGTCGCCACGTCCTGATAACATAGAAGTGACCTATACGATAAATGGGAAGACCGAAAAAGTTTTCTTTGAAAATGAGGCCCATAAGATTCCGGAGGTTATATAGTGATTACTCAAGACCTACAGTTAGTGAAGCAGATTTTTGAGTTGCTAGATGCTGGCATCGTGGAGGGCTACGACTCTTTCTGTTATGAGGTAGTAGTAAGCGTGGGGTATATGGAAACTGTTCTTACTGTCGAGAAGGAAGGGGTTCGGGTGACGGATGCAGAAACGGATTACAATGGCGCAATCCTCTATCGTTTGGTGAAGGAATTGAGGGAGTGCGCCACCCGACGTGGTGAAACTTGGAATTCATTTGTGATGACTTATACGCGTGGTGGAGAAGTTAAAACCAAGTTCAACGTTTGATTGATAAAAAGCCTTATATCAAAAATATCCGTGAAAGCGGACGAGAAAGGGCGAGGTTATCTATTTGGCTTTGCTCGGTTATTCAGGCGGTGAAAGCCCGTGCTGTCATTATCCAGGTGTTGCGGTAGAAAAGGGGACAGATTTATTTGATTTTTTGGTTGCGTTCGACTAAATAAATTTACCCCTTTTTTCTATGCATCTAAGTGGTGTTTATGGATATCTTGAGCAAAGAGTGCATTGCCAGCGTCACGCTGTTTGATGTGAGGGTGTCGGAGGGCGAACTGATGGTGTTTGCCGACTGCATGAGAATTGTGATGGAGCACTACACCGATTCTCAGATTGCCGAGATGACCGTGTGTGAATCTAAGCAAGAGCTGTCTTACTTTCTTTCCGGGGTGACGGATGTCGTGAGAGAGATGGAGAGGCAGGAATATTTGCCTGATCGGTTCAAATCCTAGCGTGTGCGCGAGAGGGCAATACCCAAGTAAAGTTTAACGTGGACTCATGTGGGAGCAGGCAAGCCAGCCCCCACAGTTTTTGCCGTGTTCAGGCACTCAATAGAGCGGTCCACGGTGGTCTTGGCCATTTCCAGCAAATGCCACACAGCCAGAATCTTCGCCCGCTCGGGGCTAGGCAGCAGCTCACTGCAATTGAGTGTTGTGGCCGAAGCGCTGTCGAGCAAGCTTTAGGTGTAGAGCAGGGCGTCTTCGAAGCTGAGGTCTTCGATTTGAACACCTTGTGTGGGCAGGTAATGATCGATGGCGCGGTTGAAGGCGGCGCGGTCTTTAATGGTGTTGCGGGGTGGATCGGGGACGACTTTTTTCATGGTGTAACTCCACATGGTTGGAGCTGACACCCGTCGCGACTAAACGTTGGGTGGCGGCTGTACGCAGGTTAGTCGACCGGTCACATGGAAAACCGGCGCACCCGAAGGTGCCCTACGCACAGCCACCATAAAACTTCATGGAGGACCATGCACCATGTAAGACCCGAGCGACTAAACCCGATCACTGATAAGCAGTGACGGATCGCAGACTAGCCATCGATTCCAACAGGCAAAAGGCGGCAGAGATTGTGTAGGAAACGTCCTGCAATTTAAAGCGACACGCCCTGCTGGCCCTTTACAAACCATGACCCAATACCACTAATCAGATCGTTCCTACGCTCTGCGTGGGAATGCCTCCTGGGACGCTCCGCGTCCCGCCAGCCCACGCACGTTTTGAATTCGGCGTATGGGTGACGCAGAGAGCAAGAAAAGGGGACAGATTTATTTAATTTTTTAGAGAAAAGGGGACAGATTTATTTAATTTTTTAGAGAAAAGGGGACAGATTTATTTAATTTTTAGATTATGTTCGAATAAATAAATCTGTCCCCTTTTTGTCACAGGAAGGGTTAGCGATTTCGATGTGGCACTGGCAAGTCCAGAGTTGTTACAGCGTGCTCAATCTTTAGGTATCGGGGTTAGAAGTGGCGGAACGCGCACTGGCCCATTGAGTGCAAGAGATTTGCAAGCTCTTGGATTGCAGGACCTAGCTAGCGAGTTAAGCTCACAAGCAGGTCGTGAAGTTAACTTTATGATTTATGACTCTTCGGCCGCAGCTACAAGCCGAGCACCAAGCGTAGTGCTACCAAAATGAAGACTTATGATTTGTATGGAACGAAATGTTTGAACCTTGTTTTGGCAAGGGCACAGGTAGAAAAACTTGCAGGAATTTCACTTGAAGAAAGAGACAGTACTTATCATGGAGGCATTTATTATCTTCATGGTGACAATAGTTCGGAGCACTTCGTTCTGAAAAAAAATATTGACCCTTTTGATGGCGAGCCTGTAGAGCAAGCATTTTCGGATTACCCGATTCTGTTTTATGTAAACGCAACAAATCGTTCTCTTGAGTTAATGGATGCACTAAAAGTAGAGGGGGGATTTAGTTTGCTTAGGCACGAGATTTTTTGATGTGTCGATGGAGGGGCTTTTTGTCGTCGGTTGGTTTGGGTGATCCTGGGTGTGCTGTGGCGGGCCGAAACCCGCGTCGGGGTGGTTTTATTCAGTGAGCGCGTATCAGATGGGTCGACCGGCTCGCAGGCCGCGCCCCGTCTGGCGTAGCGCGGGTAGACAACGAAATTCGCGTCGGGTGATACTGTTAGTGCAAAAGAGGCTGCCGCCGCCAATGAATTAGCAAGATTATCTGAACGGGCGGTGCAAGTTCGCTCGGAGCTAAATATTGGTAGCGGTAGGAATATTGCTGTTGCTGAGTATTCAATTGATGGACAAAGAGTAGAAAAGGGGACAGATTTATTTGATTTTTTGATTGGGACAAGAGTAGAAAAGGGGACAGATTTATTTGATTTTTTGATTGCGTTCGAATAAATAAATCTGTCCCCTTTTTGCTTGAGAAGCTAGTATTAAATTTGATGGCTATCACTTCCAAGTGACACGTAATAGCAAGACTGGAGAAATAACAAACTCCTTTATCACTATGCCGCCGAGGACAAACTGATGGCTAGCTTGGCTTGGCTTGAGAGCCTAAAGAAGTCATTTGCTTCAACTGGTCTGGAATATGAAGACCTTTACGAATTGATAGAGGCTTCTATAGCGAAGGGGAGGACTAATTTTCCTGCGTTTATCTATGACGCTTCGCGGGGAGTTGGCTTCTCTGTGAGTGAAGGATTTTTTTACTCTCTTGATCAGGACTGGGACGATCCAGAAGATTTCAGTGAGGTCAGTTTCTTTTTGGGCGAAGTTGAAACTTCAAGTATCCCAGTGCCTGACTACGTTTCCCTGATGAAAGTTGCAGCTGATGTTTACTCTACTTTCTTTCCTGATGATGGGGACAGTGTTCTAAGGTCCGCTGAAAGATTAGAAGAGCGTTACTCAAAGAAGTCTCCAGTCTAGTCGGGGGACGTTTATTCAAGATCAAGAAGCGCTCAATCTGCCGGCAGTGCAACGCTTTCATCCATCATCTGCTTGTTGGCCCCTGGGCCGTCCGTTCGCCACCGAACACCCAGGGGCTTTTGTCGTCGGTTAGTTTGGGCCGCCCAGAAGAAAAGAAGAACAGAAGAAAAGGGGACAGATTTATTTTTCACCCATCTGCTAGGCTGTGATTTTCTAAGGAAGGAGATTGCTTATGCCCAGAGTGGAGGGAAAAGGGGACGGATTTATTTACAGCAAAAAGAGGACAGATTTATTTTTAGCTAGGCTGTAGCGCCTATACCGGAGCGTTGTAAGAAACATTTCCCGAGTAGCGCCAAACTCCACTCGCAAAGCTCACTGGCCGCTGTGGATAACAAACCAACAGCTCTGCGACGAACTGACAAAAGGATACGTCAAGTCGCGTTACCCAACAGGGAAAAGGGGACAGTTTTATTTAAGTAACAAAGAGCTCGGAGAATTAAATAAATCCGTCCCCTTCTTCCGGATTTATTTGATTTTCTTAGAGGTATTTTTTCGGTTAAATAAATCTGTCCTATTGGCGCCGGCGCCGAATTGACCCAGTTGCCGAGATATCACTGACCCGGGCAGAATCCTCGCGAACAACTATTTTGACTGAGAGAAATAGGGGGCAGGCCACGGTTTTGTAAAGGTAATCAAAATTGCTCTTCGAAACATGTGAATGGTGGTCTGACCCCTATTTCTTCAAGTCGAGGGATATATGAGTCCGAAAACTACCGTCTATCCAAAGCTTTAGGTGCATAAAATGAAATTGCATTTTTCATGGGAAGAGTCAGCAGGAACTCTGTCGCCGGTTTGTAATTCAAACATGGTCAACAGAGATGGCGTTAGCCCGTTAGCGTGCCTCTTAACTGATGATGGCGGGCAATTATTTTTAGACACTGTGCCGTGGTTGGATGAGGGACTGGATAGAACAAGATTAGTTAAGGGGGATAAGGTTGATTTTGTAGACTGGAGTCGCGATGCCTGGGGGGCTGAATTGACTAAAGAACATGTAAAAATCTATTCGCTCCATGATGAAAGTTACTTCGAGCTAATTGCTATCGACTCATTTGAAATAGCACTATTAGCGTGGTTGGACTTTATTAAACTGAAACCAGCGGTGGGAATAATTCAGGAGGTTGAAATCTAAACTGCCATTTGGCAGTTGGAGTTGACAGGAAAACGGGGTCAGACCACGGTTTTGTAAAGGTAATCAAAATTGCTCTTTGAAACATGTGAATGGTGGTCTGACCCCTATTCTACTATTCAGGCAGGCGACTTTGTGGGGTTCAGGCACTCGATGGAGCGGTCTACGGTGATCTTGGCCATTTCCAGCAAATGCCACACCGCCAGAATCTTCGCCCGCTCGGGGCTGGGCAGCGGAGAAATAGGGGTCAGACCACGGTTTTGTAAAGGTAATCAAGATTGCTCTTCGACACATGTGAATGGTGGTCTGACCCCTATTTCTTTTGAATGGT
Organism: Pseudomonas sp. Larv2_ips; assembly: GCF_963879675.1. Classification (NCBI taxonomy): domain Bacteria; kingdom Pseudomonadati; phylum Pseudomonadota; class Gammaproteobacteria; order Pseudomonadales; family Pseudomonadaceae; genus Pseudomonas; species Pseudomonas sp. Larv2_ips. The sequence continues at coordinate 11,292 of NZ_CAWOAW010000022.1, read as the reverse complement.
GGTCTGACCCCTATTTCTTTCAATACCTTGGAGGGGATTGGAGGGTTTGCGGTTCACGCGGGAGCTCAGGGTGTGGCTACCGGCACCATCCAAACCGCGATTGGTGGCGGAAGCCTGGGCAAGAATGTTACGGGTGGTCTGGTTTCCCAGGCTGGGAACGTGGCGGCCGCGACGGCGTTTAACTTTGTGGGAAGTTATGCCCAAGAGCATTGGCAGGCCGCGAAGAATGCGGGTGACACCACTGGCATGGCGATGTGGGCTGAGGGAGGTGCGGCCCGTGTCTCCATGCACGCATTGTTTGGCGGTGCGGTATCGAGTGCCACAGGCGGGGACTTCAAAACTGGGGCCATTGCTGCTGGTGCAAGTCAGGCAATGGCACAGGTTCTGAACGACACATTCGATAAGCAACCGGAGTTGAGGCAAGGGGTCGCGCAGATTGTTGGTTTGACTGCGGCAGGTCTGTCAGGAGGTGATGTCAATAAGGCGTCTTGGGTGTCACAAATGGCGGATCAATACAACCGCCAACTGCATCAAAAAGAGACGATCGCCCTTGAGGCGTTGCAGAAAGACGACCCGACCAATGCTTATCAATTGAAGGCGGCGGCATGTGCGTTGGTGCACTGCAGCGCCTCCGTTCCGACTGAAGACCCAAACTACAAATACATCAGCGAACTTGAGTCTGATGGCGGCAATTTCAAGGACGCTCAGAAGCAACTGTTGGCAACGGGTGCTTTTGATGAGTATGGCGCGTGGGATAAAGCCAACGACAAATTGTTGAGGAATGACGAGGCAGTCATCCGCTCTGGAAATGCGAGCCGAGCTGTACTCGGGGCGATGGGCGCTGCTAGCGGGTTTGGCGGAGCAATTTTGTCGGCGCCTGCCTGCGTGACCATTGTGGGCTGTGCAGCGCCCGCACTTTCTGGCTTGAGCGGCGCGCTCGCCTTCCACGAAGGCATGCAGGCGACGGGTGCACTGCTAACGCCTTATCAATACACGCAGGGGAGCAAGGTACTCGACTCGTTCAGTATGGATACCTACCCCGGCGACGTTAATCCCATGCGTGATTACGGCACGGCGGCAGCGAGGGCTGCCATGGAAATTGCACTGTTCAAAGGTGCCGCGAAACTCGCAAGTGGTGAGGGGGTGTCGGTTCTGTTGCCAGGCAAGAAACCTGTGCCGCCTCCAAATGGTGGTGATGTTCCCCCACCGCATGAGATCGTAGGCCCTTACTCACCTATCAGCAAAACCCTAATACCTGAGGAAATGGAGCAGAAGATACTTTACGGAGAGCGTAAAACCACTCCTTCAGGAAATCCGAAGAACGAAATCATCGGTGCTCATTCGGGTGAAATAAGCAATACGCATCCCGATTATGCTGTGGAGGTGTTGTCGAGCAACGCTGACGGGACACGAAATGCAAAATTGGTGGCGCAATTTACTGATGGGAATATTTCGAAGATTAAAACGAGCACCTTGTTCCCCGCGTCCTGGTCGGATGCGCAAACGATGAGTGCCGTTCGAGCTACTGGAAATGGCCCGGCGCTTGCGACGAGGGCCGATGGGGCCTCGTTGCATCAAACGACAGTTAACGGGGTTAAAGTTGAGGTCATCAAGGTTGGGGAGCGCGTTACTGCTGGCTATCCTTGTGGCAGAGGCTGTACGGATCCGACGAAATTCTGATAGGTGAAATATGTTTAAAGAATATGAATTTTTGCTGGATTCAATAGGGTCAGAAGATTACTGGTCGGATGTAGGAATTGATATCGCGGCCTCCAAGATCTCTCAGTTTGATAACTCTAGCTGGAGCGACCTTGAATCTGCTCTTCTGGCGAAGTCTGAAGTCTGGCGAGGTCGGTGCGCGGAGTCTCTCGGTGACTCGAATGATGACCGAGCGTTGCGTGTTTTGCTAATGCTTCTAAAAGCTGGAGAGGAGTCGGTTGTCATTCATGCAATTGAATCAATTGAGTCAGTTTTTTTGGCTGGCTACATTCTTGACAGGGCGCAGGTCATACGCGCTCTAGATGAGGGGTTTGAGGCAGAGAGCAGAACGTTGAAGCTAATGACGGCTACGTTGGTCAGGAAGTTAAGTGAGGCATGAAGGTTGCTCGGTAGCTCACTGAATCGCCCAGGGTTTCGGAAAAATAGGGAAAAATAGGAGGAGGAGAAATAGGGGGCAGACCCTGAGGGATCCCCGATTTTTCTTACCAAAAATCAAGAAGTTGGAATATTGAAGAGGCCTGCATGAGTTGGCAACTTGGTTTGCACCACACAAAAACAAGACCCCGAACCCATGCAGGCCATCCGATTTTTACACAGAGCGCTCGCTCAAGCACTGCCTTCAATCCATTCTCGCCGCCTGACAACGCTGATGAGTTGTGTCAGTTCGTTACTGCAAGGCCGTCGCCTGACGCTAACAGCGCTGGGACGTTTTATGCCAGGTCAGGCGTATCCAAAACATGCGATCAAGCGAGTGGACCGATTGTTGGGTAATCAACACCTCAGAGCAGAGCGGGCACTGTTCTACTGGGTGATGCTGCGGGCGTTGTTGGGCTCTTTGAAACATCCTTTAATCTTGGTCGACTGGTCTCGATTTGATGCCTCTGGCGACGCCTTTTTGTTGAGAGCCGCGGTCCCGTTTGCGGGACGCTCGTTTCCTATTTATGAAAGCGTTCATGAGCGTGAGAGTTGCCCCAAATATCAAAGTCGCCTGCTCAAAACGTTGGCTGCATTACTACCTGAGGGATGCGTTCCAGTCCTGGTCACTGATGCAGGTTTCCGGCGCCCCTGGATGAAGGCCGTAGGAGAAATAGGGGTCAGACCACGGTTTTGTAAAGGTAATCAAGATTGCTCTTCGAAACATGTGAATGGTGGTCTGACCCCCATTTCTTTCCGGGGGCAAGAGGTGATATTTAATCCCACGATCAATAAATGGGTACCAGAATGAAACAGGTTAGTCAGTTTTCAATATCTTGGGTAACACCAATCGTGCCATCGGTGTCTCTCGCAGGTATACCTTTGGGTGTTGGTGCAGAGGTGCTGGCGCGAGTGTTACTCAACTATTTGATTGATGAGACTAGCAAGTTATACCAATTTGAGTGCTCTCCAG
>NZ_CAWOAW010000022.1:0-8176 GCF_963879675.1 Pseudomonas sp. Larv2_ips | reverse complement strand
TGATATTGGCAGCGACTGAAGAAAATGGGGCAGGCATTGAGGGATCGCCGATAAATGGCGTCAGACCCTGAGGGGGGGGCCGATTTTTCTTATCGCAGAAAAACGGGGTCAGACCCTGAGGGATCCCCCAATTTATTGTCATGAAAGCTGTTGAGGGGACAGCGGCGGGGCAAGTAATATCAGAAAATATGGACAAGGCAAGCGCCTTCGTAGGGAAACAGGTCGCCGAAGTTATAGAAGGCTATGAATTAAATCCCACGTTTCAAGATGAAAAATATCTGATCGGCGGTGGCGAGCTGCTTGCCAGTGTTTTGTTTGGGGTGATGCCTGCACGCAAAGGCAAGGGCGGGAAGGAATCAGAGTCAAAGGGGCCTCGACCCCTTGCGGAACCTGTCTATAAGACGAGTAAGCAGGCTGCGGAAGCTTTAGGGTACAAAAAAATTAATGAAACAGTGCACGGTGGGCAGGCTGTTTTTAAGCGAGGTAATCGATATATTACTAGAGACCTAGACGGCCATAACGGCGGTGCTTGGAAAGCAGCTAAGTCGGTTAAGGATCTTGGCTCTAGAGAAACAAGATCCGGAACGTTTGATGTGAATATGGAGCGCATAGGTGATTGATATGAATGAATCTAAAGTCCCAGATTGGATTACGCGCGGAAAAACTATTTCTCAACTAATTAAGGAGTTGAGAACCTTTGAAAATCAAAATCTCATGGTTGAAATTTCCGTTGACGGGGGGGCGACTAAGAAACCAATAAGTCTCGTCGGAAAAGAGGATGGTGTGTGTGTTTTATTAAATTGCGAGTCTGAGGAATAGTCAAATTTTAATGTTGTGGGGCGGCCAGCAATAACATGAAGCTGGAGAAAAGGGGACATGGAGAAAAGGGGACAGATTTATTTGATTTTTCGATTGTGTTCGAATAAATAAATCGGTCCCCTTTTTCGGTGTTCAGTATCCGTTGCAAGGGCAAACTCCCGATTCTTATGCGAAGCTTGGAAATGGGCATGTTGTTGTCTACGGTCCTGAGGGGTGTGCACTATATGATGTGTCTAGCTCTCGGGTTAAGGTGGTCGAATGGAATCAAGCTCAGAATGGAAAATATTTCCCTAAGAAGGGAAGTGATACAAAAGTTTTTGAGGGGAATGTTCCTCAGTCGATTCTTGACAGCTTGGGGTCGAAATGATGAAAATTTATCAGGGTAATATTTCCAAAGAGTCGTTGAGTCTGTTTGTTTCAGATATTGGATCCAGATTACTAGGAGGGAATATGCGGCCACTTGAAATTAGCTTTGGGGGCATTGAGAAACTTTCCATTATTCCAGATTTTGATTTCTATAATCTAAATCTTGTGCTGGGGCTCAGCTTGCAGCGAGAAAATATGGGGCGCGCAGTTGATACTTACAAGGTTACCCTGGAGATGCTTTATGAGTCTGAGCAGTCGGCGTTTGAAGTTGTTTTAGGGTTTACAGGGGTTCGTCGTTTAGCAGTTCCTGATGTGTGTGGGAGTTTGTACTTGAGCGAAGTTGAAGTGGATGACGTCTCAGCTGATCAGCTTGAAGGAGTTAAATATAGTTTGAAAGACTATGGAGGCACAGGGTTTGAAGTGCTTGCTCGGGAATTTTCAGTTGTCAGCTGCAAGCAACACTTGTGAAACGAGAGTTAAGCGCGAAACGGGAGCAGATCACAGTTCTGTAAAGGTAATCAGCATTGCTCTTTGACGCATGTGAATGGTGGTCTGACCCCTATTTCTTCGAAAGGTAAAAAATAGCACGTCTGGTAATGCACAAGTTTATACGGTGGAAGGTGGTACCATGGGGGTTAAAGAAATTCAATATAGTCCATCTACTGTTGGAGGTGATGTTTTATCTACCCATAAAGGAGAGTACTATAAGCTTACGTATTTGGATGGAAGTAAAGTTAAAATTGTCGATCCTGTGGATTATAGGCCGACTTTTAATAGCAAGGGTCCTATTTAAGATGCCAATACCAAATACTTGAATCCTCGGGGGCAAGAGGTGATATTTAATCCCACGATCAATAAATGGGTGCCAGAATGAAACAGGTTAGTCAGTTTTCAATATCTTGGGTAGCACCAATCGTGCCATCGGTGTCTCTCGCAGGTATACCTTTGGGTGTCGGTGCAGAGGTGCTGGCGCGAGTGTTACTCAACTATTTGATTGATGAGACTAGCCAATTATACCAATTTGAGTGCTCTCCAAAGCTTCGATTAAGAAGTTGTGGTGTGGATGAGTTTGGAAATGGCGGTTATTCTTTTTCGTTATTTGATGAGTTTGTGGTTAATGATCTTCTAAAGGGGACGCCTGCTCTATCAATAGTGATTAGAGATGGAGCGGTATTTGCACTCAAGGCTTACAGCTTCAGTTTTCCTGGAGAGCGAACACAAGAGCTTATGTATAAAGGTGTTTTGCCAATTGGTATTGGTTTGGGCAGTTTGGTTTCTGATTTTTTGCCATTTACTACTTTGGAGTTTGATGACGCTGAAGAGTGGTTTTATTCTGAAAGAGAATATGCGGGGTTAGAAATTACCGGTTGGGGCGTTCCTTTAGATGATCAGCCGGAACAAATTATTACTGCACTATGTGTGATATTGGCAGCGACTGAAGAAAATGGGGCAGGCATTGAGGGATCGCCGATAAATGGCGTCAGACCCTGAGGGGGGGCGATTTTTCTTATCGCAGAAAAACGGGGTCAAGAGAAAAACGGAAAAACGGGGTCAGACCCTGAGGGATCCCCACAAATTTATTTTAAGCTCTGCGTTTGATGGCACACCTCATCACGCAGAGCCCGCTCCAATATTTCCAAGTGTCCTCAGCCCCCAAAATCTGTGCAGCTTCGCCTGGAAAAAGGCGCAGATTTATTTGATTTTCAGAGAAATAGAGAAATAGGGGTCAGACCACGGTTTTGTAAAAATTGCTCTTCGAAACATGTGAATGGTGGTCTGACCCCTATTTCTGAGGCATGAAGGTTGCTTTGTAGCTAACTGAGTCGCCCCCGGTTTTATGGATACCGTGCAATCTCAACCGGCCCCTGCCGAATCAAAGTGACCTTAGCCAACAGCGTTGCTATCCAAGATTGACTAAAACGAGAGAAAAGGGGACAGATTTATTTAACTTTTCGATTAAGTTCGAATAAATAAATCTGTCCCCTTTTTTGCTTGTAAAACGAGAGTTAAGCGTGAAACGGGGGCAGATCACAGTTCTGTAAAGGTAATCAGCATCGCTCTTTGAAATGTGTGAATGGTGGTCTGACCCCTATTTCTTCTATTTCTTCACGTATTGAACGTCGAGGGCAGGGTAGACCGAGGTCGGACATGGAAAAATAAATCTGTCCCCTTTTTATTTGAATTAAAGGTTATTCTACAAACTCCGCAGGTCGTCAAGACTCCCGCCTATCAATCACCGACATCGGGTAATTTCATTCGGACAGTTGACATGGGGCGGCCTGTTGGTACCGATGCCAAATCAGGAGGGCAGATGACTAACTTTATGACGGTTATCACTGACAAAAAAGGTGATTTAGTTAACACGTTTCCCGGAAAGACTCTTTAAGCTATGTATTACTTAATGTTGTGGGACAAGAAAATGGCATCCGTCGATAAAGATGGATGTCTTGATAAGGTTGAGGTGCCAATAGAAATGGCAAATTTATTGTTCGATTTGGATGCTAAGGAATTTCCAATTCTCAGCAGCCTTGGCTTTGATGACTACGATATGTTCTCAGTTTCGCAATTAGACTCCCTTGCGGATGAGCTGCTTACTGCGGTTAGGCTGAATCCGCAGGTTTCAAAGTTAGTTAAACCGGTGTTGGGTTTGATATATGAGGCGAAGTCCTCAATGAAAGATGTTTTATTTAACCCTTTTGGTCGGTAGTAGAAGTGAAAAGAGAGAACTAGTGGAGAAATAGGGGGCAGACCACGGTTTTGTAAAGGTAATCAAATTTGCTCTTTGAAACATGTGAATGGTGGTCTGACCCCTATTTCTCTAGATAATAAAGGTATTAAACGAGCTCCTACTCAGCAGGAGCTGGACTGGTTTAACAACATTAAGTGGTAAGGTGGGCTATGTTTGATTCGAAAACCGGAGAGAGGGTGATGGTGTTTATTCACTCGGAGTATGGGCCCTTCATTAGAATTTCAACATATGAAGATGCGGGCGCACTAGAGGATTTGTTGGACGAAAAATATTTCGCACTGTATTGGAAGTCGACACCTCCTGAACTAGTCGGTGATGGGGGGAATGAATATTATTTTGGGAATGCTGCGGACCCTGTGAAACTACAGTTTATTTTGGACTCAATTATTTTTTGATTGAGCTGTTGGTCCAAAAGCGACTGATGCTGCAAAGGGTCAAGAAGCATCAGCAGCGCGTGATGCTTTAGCTGAATCACTTGCACCTTTGAAAGGCAAAGCCCCTGCAACTGTTACAGGTGGCTACAACGTAAAGACTGGTGAGGTTGCTGCAAGGCCCTGTGGCGGTGGAAAATGTGCGGAAGATCATGTGGTAGATGCCTCAGGAGGTAACAAAGAGGACGTTCGTTTTGCGGAGGCGATACGTCCCAGGACTGGCGACCAAGTCCCTGTATGCCTTCGTTGCGAATCTACTTATGGTCGTGAACCATTCCCTCCAGGGACTCGATTCAAATCTGATGAGTAATCTAATATGAGTAGCGATGTATACCCCGATGGGCTGGATTGTGTTTGGCTTGCTACCGATCGCGAGCTAAACCTTGGAGTGTTTTTTACTGGAGGGAGTGGGCCAATTCCGGTTGGCATGCTGCATGACTGTTCATTTGCGATAGAGAATGTGGAGGAGGCTATCGAAAAACTTCCTATTGTTTCTGAAACTCGTCTTCTTATTCAGGTAAATCGTCCTGACGATTTTTATGATATGGCAAAAAAAGGTTTTTTTGTGTATGACTGGCGAGATGTACATCGAACGATTCGCGAGTGCTCAAATAAATATGAGCCTGTAGCGTCGCCGATAAGTCCAATTACCATTGATGATTTGCCTGAATCGCTTAAGCAGCTTGCGTTGCGAGCTAAACTTCTCACCTTCTCTTTTGCGGAAGGGCAAGATTTAGATATAGAAAGCGAGATAGAGTACCATAAGGCGGTTTAGGCTGGTGTAACGAGATTTTTGTATCCTGTTAAAAGAGTAGATGGTGTTGGTCGTTTGCCTTTGGTGCAAAGGTGGAGCTGCTAGCTCCAGCGCTGAAAATGCGGCCTTATATCCAAAGTTGAAGGATCAACTGATATAAGAAAACCTGAGCAATATTGCGACCCAAGACTCAAGATTAGCTGCTGCTGTGAATGGCAGTGGAACGAAAAATCCGGAGCAAAAGGAGAAATAGGGGTCAGGCCACGGTTTTGTACTTACCTGATCGGTTCAAATCCTAGCGTGTGCGTGAGAGAGCAATACCCACGTAAAGTTTAATGTGCGTTCATGTGGGAGCAGGCATGAACTGGCCTAATGATTTTGGATACTTCAATCGGGCGCTATGATGGCGCCCAAATCTGAGGTGTTTGGATATGAAGGAAATAGGGGTTAGGCCACGGTTTTGTAAAGGTAATCAGAATTGCTCTTTGAAGCATGTGAATGGTGGTCTGAGCCCTATTTCCTTAGGTGAGTATAAAAAGTGGAAAAGTTGGAACTCTCCGAATTAAAGTTTCCCGCGATGAGAGATGAGTTGATCTCTTACTTGCAGGGGCTGTCGAGCGCTGAGTATCAATACAACGCTTGGGTTGCAAGAGCAGACCCGGTTTTAGCTTATGATGAATTTAATTATGTTGTGCACTTTTTGTATGATGACACTGATCTGGCGACTGATGCCGACTCGTGGGTCGGATTGATATTTAGGGGGGAGAGTGAAGCGCTCGCTATTTCTGAGGTTGTGCGTAGCTTGGACGTAATATTTGAAAAGTATGGTACAGCGCTTTCCGATGCTGAGTATTTGACGAAGCCTGAATGGGCTTACGTCATTGAGTCATCTAAACATGCACTACTGGAGCTGTCCTGAGCATAAGCAAGAAAAGGGGACAGATTTATTTTTAGAGAAAAGGGGACAGACTTATTTAATTTTTAGATTATGTTCGAATAAATAAATCTGTCCCCTTTTTGTCATTGAATCCAGATGATTTCAAGAAAAGGTGATGATGTATGGTTTTTGATTATTTGACGGCGGGTTCAATTGGCCCCCTAAGCGTTGGTATGCCGAGAGCAGAGGTTCGCTCTTGCTTAGGTGGAGAGTTTAGAACGTTCAAGAAAACGTTTTTGTCGTCAAATACGCTGGACGCCTTTGATCATCATGCTGTGCACATTTATTATGACGATGCTGATCTTGTAAAGGGCGTGGAACTGTTTTCTCCGGTAAACTTTTTCTGGCGTGGAAAAAGACTTTTAGGTGAAAGTTATGCTGAGCTGAAAAAATATTTGGCTCACCAGGGCGTCGTTTTTTCTTCAGATGATTTTGGGGTTGAAGTCGATGCGCTTGGGATGGGGTTCTATATTCCGGATATTAGTGATGATGGTGATTTTGCGGAAGTTAAAAGTGTATATATTGACTTGACTGTCGGCTGAGTGGGGAGGCGCCGAAGTCGGAGGTAAGAAAAGGGGGCAGATTTATTTGATTTTTCGATTATGTTCGAATAAATAAATCTGTCCCCTTTTTTTGCGCTAGCATAAGGTTTACTGAGGCAGTTCGCACTCGAGAGGTCTGGGGGAAGGATCGTATTCCTGAAGGGGCGATAATTTCACCTTGTGAAAATTGCAGTGTAAGTTGGCCTCGAGGAGATCTATAATGATTGTTTTAAATGAAAGTTGGCGACCTGGATTTGGAACAATATTTACGTGGTTTGCCATAGATAAAAATGGAAGGATCGCTGTGATGGTGAATAATTGTTACGGAGAACTGCCGCAAATTTTGTTAAGGCTCGAAAATGTAGATGCTCAACTTGATAGGCTATCTGAGTTTGTTTGGGGCGAGTCTTCTGAGTTCTTAAGTTGTTTTCCCGATAAATGCGGTGAACTTAAGGTTGACCTTTATTCTGCCTGGCGATATCAGAAAAAATTCTCGAAGGAACGTTTGGTTGAGTACCTGGAGTCTGACCTGTTGGAATCAAAGTCCTTTGCAGAGGCTAATCTATCAGTCAATAAAGGCTTTTATGTCTATCATGGCGTAGAGGGCGATGATGTCGGTGTGGACTATCCTGTTGGCTATGAAGGGCAGACTGTAATGGGTGACTATTTCAGGTATTTGGTCCCTACAATATTCGGTGGCATTGATGATATTCCGGAGCCTTTACGTCAGGTGTTGGTGAAGTCTGATAGTTTTGACTTTGCGAGTGATCAGTTGTTGAGGAATGATCAAGTGAGCTATCACTTTTCTCGTATGCTCTACTAGGACCGGAAAAGGGTATGGATTTGAGTGTCACTTACTTGATTTTTTTCGGGTGTCCATTTTTCCTAACCTCGGCTCTTCCGCCGAACGCGTCTGTATCAGTATCGAGTAAGGCTAAGGCCTTCGTTTTATGGTGCGAAGCTCAATCCGTCCCGGCCGGTTTCCGATATGTTTCCTGGCGATCAACTTGAGTAAAACCTGCACACCTTTCGCCTTATTCGTCAGGAAATAGGGGTCAGGCCACGGTTTTGTAAGGGTAATCAAAATTGCTCTTTGAAACATGTGAGTGGTGGTCTGACTCCTATTTCTTACTATTTCTTACTGGTGACTTGTAGGTGACTTCGACTCAAGCCTGATTTGGGTTTACTGGTAAAGGTGTCCTGTCCCCTATTTTTCTGGGCAACCTGACATGCATCCTAAGCCCCACTATCATGTGTGAGAGGTGGAGCTAAATCAAAATGTCAAAGGTGCCAGGCCTGCGCGCATCCAGATTACTAGGAGGGAATATGCGGCCACTTGAAATTAGCTTTGAGGGCATTGAAAAACTTTCCATCATTCCTGATTTTGATTTCTATAATCTAAATCTTGTGCTGGGGCTCAGCTTGCAGCGAGACAATATGGGGCGCGCAGTTGATACTTACAAGGTTACCCTGGAGATGCTTTATGAGTCTGAGCAGTCAGCGTTTGAAGTTGTTTTAGGGTTTACAGGGGTTCGTCGTTTAGCAGTTCCTGATGTGTGTGGGAGTTTGTACTTGAGC
>NZ_CAWOAW010000021.1:0-15420 GCF_963879675.1 Pseudomonas sp. Larv2_ips | reverse complement strand
CGAGTTGCTGGCCACTGCGCGCCAGCATGGGATTGCGGTGGTGCACACCAATATCCGCTACCATCGCGGCCATTTCGCCGATGGCGGCATCTGGGTCAAGAAAGCCCCGGTGATGAAAGACATGGTCGAGGGCAATCCACTGGCGGCGTTCTGCGCCGAGGTGCTGCCCCAGGACGATGAAGTGGTGATCACCAAGCAGTACGCCAGCGCCTTTTTCGGCAGCAGCCTGGCCCCGATGCTGCACGCTCAAGGCATCGACACCGTGGTACTGGCCGGCTGCTCCACCAGCGGCTGCATTCGCGCCACGGCGGTGGATGCGGTGCAACACGGGTTTCGCACCATCGTCGTGCGCGAATGCGTCGGCGACCGACACCCGGCGCCCCACGAAGCCAACCTGTTCGACATCGACAGCAAGTATGGCGACGTGGTGAGCAAGCAGGAGGCGATGAGCAAGTTCAGGGAGCAATAAGACGTTATTAAGAACTGCACCATAGAGCGCGGTCTTGAAAAAACTGAGGTATGGACTTGGAATGCATCCATCTGTAGAAGCCGATCCCTGTGGGAGCCGGGCTTGCCCGCGATGCAGGCGCTGCGGTGTATCAGTTACACCGCGCCGATGCCATCGCAGGCAAGCCAGCTCCCACACAAGCTCGCTCGCCACAGGTGAATGCCAAACCAGGGAAATCTCAGTCTTCTGACACTGCCTTTGGAAGTCGCTTTTACAGCACTCCGAAGTGCTGGAACAAAAGCGGCTGTATAAAAACCATAAGTCACCGCCAGGAGACACCCCAATGCCCATTGCGAATGCAGCGCCCGCGACCACCGTCGCCGACCCCGTCACCACGCTCTACCACAAGATCACCTGGAAGCTGATTCCGTTTCTGTGTTTCTGCTACCTGGCCGCTTACCTGGACCGCATCAACATCGGCTTCGCCAAACTGCAGATGCTCGACCAGCTGCACTTCAGCGAAACCGCGTTCGGCCTTGGCGCCGGCTTGTTTTTCGTCGGCTACATCATCTTTGAAGTGCCCAGCAACCTGGTGTTGGAACGGGTTGGCGCAAAAATCTGGATCGCGCGCATCATGATCACCTGGGGCCTGCTCTCGGCCTGTACCATGCTGGTCACCTCCACCACGCAGTTCTACATCCTGCGCTTTCTGCTCGGCGCCGCCGAAGCCGGGTTTTTGCCGGGTGTGTTGTATTACCTGACCACCTGGTTCCCGACGCATCGGCGCGGACGCATCATCGCGCTGTTCATGATCGGGCTGCCGCTGTCCAGCGTGATCGGCGGCCCGTTGTCCGGCTGGGTCATGAGCCACTTCGACAACCTGGGTGGCCTGCGCGGCTGGCAATGGCTGTTCCTGATCGAAGCGGTGCCCAGCGTTTTGCTCGGCGTGCTGACTTTCTGGGCGCTGCCCAATACTTTCCAGCAAGCCAAATGGCTGTCGGACGACGACAAGGCCCTGCTCGAAAGTGAGCTGCGCAAGGACGAAGCCGATGCCACCGGCAGCAAGCACAGCTTCCGCGACGGTTTCTTCAACCTCAAAGTGTGGATGCTCGGCGGTATCGACTTCTCGATCCTGCTCAGCGCCTACGCCATGGGGTTCTGGATGCCGACGTTCATCCGCAACGCCGGGATTACCGACACGTTCCATATCGGCATGCTGACTGCATTACCCAGCGTGGCGGCCTTGCTCGGCATGCTGTTGATCGGCGCCAGCTCCGACAAACATCGCGAACGCCGCTGGCACATTATTGTGCCGTTCCTGGTCGGTGCGGCCGCCATGGCCACCAGCACATTCTTTACCCATAACGTGGTGGCCACGGTGGTGCTGTTCGCCATCGCCTCGGCCGCGATCATCGGCGCCGTGCCGGTATTTTTCAGCCTGCCGGCAACCTTTCTCAAGGGCACCGCAGCAGCCACCGGCTTTGCCCTCGCCTGCTCGGTGGCGAACATCGCCGGCCTGGTGAGCAACTCGCTGATGGGCGTGGCCATCGACGTCACCGGCAGCAGCGCGGGCGCCTTGTGGTTTTTCGCCGGCTGCCTGATCCTCAGCAGCTTCCTGGTCATCGCCTTGCCGGCGAAACTGGTGAACCGTTAACAACAACAATTTCTGCGGATGAATCACCATGCAAGGTTTGTTTAAAAGCTGTGCACTGCTTGTTGCGGTCGGCCTGTGTGCCGGCACCGCGCACGCGGCGGAAAAAGTCATCTTCGACACCGATTTCAACGTGCTCAACGATGACGGCCAGGCCTTTATCATGCTCGCCCAGCTGCAGGCGCAAAAACGCATCGAGCTGCTGGGCATGACCCTGGTCAGCGGCAACGCCTGGGTCGACCAGGAACAGGTCGATGCCCTCAAGGCCGTGGAACGCATGGGCGTGGAAAAAGAGGTCGGCGTCTACTCCGGCGCCGCCTACCCGCTGCTGCATGACTACGCCACTTACGAGGCAGAGAAAGCGCTGTTTGGCGCGGGTTGGCCGGGCGCGTTCAAAAACCCGCGCCCGGCCTCGCCCTCGCAGTTGATCGCGCCACCGGATGGCCTGGCGACGCACACCCAACTGCGCAGCGAGACCGCCGCGCAGTTCATTGTGCAAAGCGTGCGCGCCAATCCCCATCAAGTGACGATCCTCGCCGTCGGCCCCTTGACCAATATCGCCCTGGCGATTCGCTCGGCGCCGGACATCGTGCCGCTGATCAAGCGCATCGTGTACATGGGCGGTGCGTTCCAGATCCCGGGCAACACCACACCGGCGGCGGAATTCAACTGGTGGTTCGACCCGGAGGCGGCGAAGATCGTCCTGCGCTCACCCATTGAGCACGTGATTTTCCCGAATGACGTGTGCGAGAAAGTCACCTTCGACAAGTCGGTGTACCAGCGCGTGGTTGCGCAAAAAGGCGCGATTGCCGACCTGTACAAGCACGAGTTCGGCCCGCTGTTCGACAAAGACCCCAGCTACCACAGCTTCACCTGGGACAGCTTGCCGGCGCTGTTCCTGGTCAGCCCGGACATCGTCACCGAGTCCCGCGAATTGTGGGTGGATGTGGACGCAACGTTCGGCGCCGACTACGGCCGTGCGCTGGGCTACCAGAAAGGTGCACCGGTTGGCACGCAGAAAGCCAAGGTGGTATTTGGCGTCGATCAGCAAAAGTTCTGGGACGGCTACGTCGGCCTGGTGACGCTGCCGACGCCGGTCAAGCACTGATAAAAGGGATCGCTCCCACCTTGCGTGGGAGCGATCTTCACTCAGCCTGCCAGGGCAAAGCCGCGCTGCAGATCCTCGATCAGCGCCGCCACGTCTTCCAAGCCGATATGCAAGCGCACCACCGGGTTCAAGGCCCGGTCGGTCGCGCTTTCACGGTCGCGCGTGTCTGCCACGGTGACCAGGCTTTCATAGCCGCCCCACGACGCACCCAGGCCGAACAACTGCAAGCCATCGATAAAGCGCTCAAGGTAAGCGGCGTGCGCATTCGCCAGTTCGAACGACAGCAGACCATTGCTGCCGCTGAAATCCCGACGCCACAACGCATGCCCTGGATGCTCCGCCAACGCCGGATGGAACACGCGCCTGACCTGCGGTTGCGCCTGCAACCAATGGGCAATTTCGACGCCCTGGCGCTCGTGCACATCCAGGCGCGAAGCCAGGGTGCGCGCGCCACGCAGGATCAAGTAGGCATCGTCGGCGCTGACCGCATTGCCAAAGGTGTCGCTCATTTTGCCCAACGCCGGCCAGGCAGCAGCGGTCGTGCAGACGCTGCCCATCATCACGTCGCTGTGGCCGCCCAGGTATTTGGTCAGGGCCATGATCGAGATGTCCGCGCCCAGTGCCAGCGGTCGGTACAGGTAGCCCGAGCCCCACGTATTGTCGACGGCCAACAGGATATTGCGCGGCTTACACAGCGCCGCAATCGCCGGCAAATCGCACAATTCATACAGCAAAGAACCGGGCACCTCGGCGTACACCAGCTTGGTGTTGGCTTGCAGCTGCGCTTCCAATCCCTTGCCATCGGGTGAGAAATAGCTGACGTCGATGCCAAACGGCTGGAGAAACTCGCGGGCCAGTTTGCGCACGGGCGAATACACGGCGTCGGTGATCAAGACATGATCGCCGGGGCGCAGGTAGGCCAAAAACACCTGAGCCGCTGCCGCCAGGCCAGTGCCGTAGAGCCGCGTGCGATAGCCGCCTTCCAGCTCGGTGACCAGATCCTCCAGGGCATGGGCCGTGGGATTGCCGCGCGCACCGTAGCTCAGCACACGTTCGCTGTCGCGCCGGGCACGGGCGTCGCGCATTTGCGCCAGGTTATCGAACAGCACCGTGCTCAACCGCGTGATCGGTACATTCACGGCACGGCCGCCGTGGCCTTTTTCAGTGCGCGCGGCGTGGATCAAGCGCGTGCGCACCCGCGAGGCGGGCGTCAGCGGTTTGAGGCTGGCGATCTCGGCATCGCTCATCTGCGCCAACAGGCCGATTTCCCAGGCCAGGTACTGGCGCGCGGCATCCTTGTTGCCGCTGTGACGGTCATGGGTGAAAAACAGGAAATCGATGCACTGTGCGTCGGGCAAAGTTTGCGGGCCCTCATTGACCGGTAAACCGGCCGCTGCCCAGGCCGCGAAGCCGCCGTCCAGCAGCCTTGCCGACAAGCCTTCGGCAGCAAAGGCCGCCACCGCCGGATCGTCCGCCACCAGCACCAAGGGCCGATGATCGGTTTTGAGCAACGAGCGGATCGACCACTGCGAGCCGGCAATATGCCCTTTGCGATACACCATGCTCGGGCGCAGGTCGATCAGGTTGACGTCGTTCAATGCCAGCGCCAGTGCCTGAACACTGATCAACGGCAGTGGCTCATACGCCACCGGCTGCAGCACCGGCAAGGCCAGGCCGCTGTGGATACCGCCGCTCAACACATAGGCCTCATGCCCCAGCTGGCGCAGCCAGCTGGCCACAATCGGCGCACGCACGCCGTCGCTGTCCACCAGCACAACGCGCGCCTGACGCACGCCGATGTACAGGTCGGTGGATTGGATCAACTGCCCGCCCGGCGTGTGCTGGGAACCCGGCAAGCTGCCGACGGCAAACTCTTGGGCGGTGCGCACGTCGCACAGGAACAGGCTGCGTTGCGCATCGTCCGCCCAGCCTCGAACCTGATCCGCCGAGACATCCACCACGCCGGCCCGCTCGGCCAACTGCCGCGCGGCCAGGCGCTGGCGGGTCAAGTCGCCGCTGACCTGCTCGGCATAGCGCCGGGTGCTGCCGTGCTCCAGCTGAAAGTCTTCCAGGTACCAGCCCTGGGTGCCGTTTTCCAGGGCATAGATCGGGTTTTTCAAGCCGAGGTTGATCAGCGTCTGCGCGCCGATAATGCTGCGCGTGCGTCCGGCGCAGTTGACCACAATCGGCGTGCTCTCATCCGGCACCAGATCATGCACGCGATACCCCAGCTCGCCATTCGGGCAGCAGATGGAACCGGGAATGGTCATCTTGCGGTATTCCTCGAACGGCCGCCCATCAAGCACCACCAACGGCTCGCCACGCGCCTGCCATTCGGCCAATTGCTGGGCGGTGACGTGGGGCGTGTGGCTGGCCTCTTCGACCAATTCGCCAAAGGCTTTGGACGGCACGTGCACCCCGGCAAACAGCTGCAAGCCCGCTGCTTGCCACCCCTGGGCGCCGCCTTCCAGCACCTGCACGCGGCTGTAGCCAAGCGCGTGCAACCGCGCCGCCGCGCGCGCCGCCACCTCGCCGCCGTCCTGATCGTAAATGACCAGGCGCACCTGAGGATTGGGCGCCAGGCGACGGACCTCCAGCTCCAGGCGGCTATAGGGCAAATTCACCCCGTGGAACAGGTGGGCTTCGCCGTATTGCCCGTGCTCGCGCACGTCGAACACGGCGATTTCCTGCCCGTCGAACAGCCATTGCTGCAGTTGACTAGGGGTGATGGTCTGGCTCATGGAAGTCCCAACAAAGTAAGAAAAGAGTTACTGCAACGCCAACGAACGCTCACCCGCTGCGACTTCGCGACCTTTGGCATAGGCACGCTGCACCGCTGGCCGCGCTTTGATGCGCAGGCGCCAGGCCTGGATGTGCGGGTAGTCCGCCAGGTCCTGGCCTTGGCGCAATGGTTGAATCCACGGGAAGATCGCCATGTCGGCCACCGAGTATTCACCGGCCACGAATGGCACCTCGGCCAGGCGCTGTTCCAGCACGCGGTACAGGCGCGTGGCTTCGGCATTCAGCAGGTCGAGGGCGAACGGAATCGGCGCCGGCGCCTTTTCCTTGAACACCTGCAACTGGCTCAGGTACGGGGTGATATGCCCGACTTGCCAGAACAGCCACTCCTGCACCTTTTGCCGCTCGGCAGTACCGGCCGGCGGCAGGAATTGCCCGGCGCCGTCGGCCAGGTAATTGAGGATCGCACCGGATTCGAACAGGCTCAGCGGCGCTTCAGGGCGATGATCGACAATCGCCGGGATCCGTCCGTTGGCGCTGATGCGCTGGAAGCTCGCCGTATTTTGCTCGCCTTCGCGGATGTTCACCGGCAGCAGGCGGTAGTCGAGGCCCAGTTCTTCGAGCAGGATGCCGACTTTCAGGCCGTTGCCGGTTGGCCAGTAATACAGGTCAATCATGAACACCTCTGGATGAACACCGAACAGTTGATCGGTGGCGTGCTTAGGAATAAGCCTTGATCGACGGCGCCATCTGCGAGGCGTTGTAATTGAGAATGCGCCCGTCCGCTTCCACGCCGTAACGGCCGTTCAGCGACTCCAGCGGCAAGCCGTAGAGGTGGAAGTGCAACGTCGCCTGCTCGCCTTCAACCTTGATGCCATGCAGGTCTTCACCCAGGAACGAGATCGACGTACCGGGCTGCACGATCACTTCTTTTTCCAGTGTCAACGTGGTGAACCCCGGCTCGCGGCCCTCGTCATTGCGCGCGTAGACGTAGTTGATTTCCTGGCCCTCGATGGCGCTGATGATCGCCCAGGTCTCATGGTTGTGAGGGATCGTGCTTTTGCCCGGCAACAGCGAGTTGAGGTACAGCGTCGGGGTGTCACCGTCGTCATTCAGGCGATAGCGAAACGCGGTGCTGCCCTGCCCTGGCACCGGCGCGGGGAATTCGTCAAAGTTGAACAGGTCGCGGCGCTCGGCCAGGGTTTCCAGCAGGCCGACGATTTCCACCAGGGCCGCACGGTCTACGCCGCGCTGATTGATGACGCGGATGTGCTGCAAGAACGCTTCGATAACGCCAGCACGGTTTTCGCTACTCATGACGGTTTTCCTCTTATCAGACGGACAGGCTGTAACGGCTCAAATTGGTCAACAGGTACGGGTCGTGGGCGATGGGGCCACGGCGCCCCGAATCGCCCAGGGCATGGCGCAGGAACGTCTGGGTGCGTACGCTGGCCGGGCTCTGGAAGATCTGTGCAGCGCTGCCGTGCTCGACAATCACGCCGTTTTCGGTGAAGTACACGTGGTCGCTGATTTCTTCGGCGAAGCGCATTTCGTGGGTGACAAGCACACAGGTCATGCCCTCTTCGGTCAGCTCGCGGATCACCGTCAACACTTCGCCGACGGTTTCCGGGTCGAGTGCCGAGGTCACTTCATCGAACAGGATCAACTCCGGGCGCATCGCCAGGGCGCGGGCAATTGCCACGCGCTGCTGTTGACCGCCGGACAACTGGCCGGGATAGGCGTCGGCCTTGTGTTCCATGCGCACCTTGGCCAGCAACGCTCGCGCATCTTTTTCGGCGTCGGCGCGGCTGCGGCCCAGCACTTTGCGCGGGGCGATCACCAGGTTCTGCAGCACCGATAAATGCGGGAACAGGTTGTATTGCTGGAACACAAAGCCAACGCGCTTGCGCAACTCGATGCGCTGAGCTTCATGGGCCAAGGTATCGACGCGGGTTTCACCCACGCGAATGGTCCCACGCTGCGGCTGCAACAACCCGGTGATGCAACGCAGGATCGTCGACTTGCCCGAGCCCGACGGGCCGATGATCGACACGGCCTGGCCGCGATGCACCTCCAGGTCGATGCCCTTGAGCACCGCATTACTGCCGAACGACAGGTGCATATCCCGCAGGCTCACCAGGGGTTCAATAGAAGGCATAACGGCGCTCCAGGTGTTGGGTCAGGCGGGAAATCGGGTAGCAATAGGCAAAAAACAGCACCAGCAGGCTCAGGTAGATCACCACGGTAAAGCCGGTCAGGTTCACGGTGTTGCTGGCGATCTGCGCGGTGTCGATCACGTCATGCACGCCCACCAGTGAGGCCAGCGCAGTGCCCATGGTCACCACGGCGTAGAGGTTCATCCAGGGCGGCAACATGCGCTTGAAACACTGCGGCAGGATGATCGAGCGAAACAGCTGGCCACGGGTAAACGCCAGCGACCGCGCCGCTTCCCATTGCGTGCTGGGGATCGAACTGATGGCCCCCCGGAAGATCTCCGCCACGTTGGCACTCGCCGGCAAAGCCAGGCCGATGGTGACCTTGACCCAGTCGGGGAACGACACATAACTGCTGCCGATATGAATCTCGAACGGAAACACGTAGGTGGTGAAGTAGATCAGCACCAGCCAGGGCGCATTGCGAAACACCTGCACCCACAGCCGCGCGACAAACCCCAGCGGCGATAACGCCAACGCGCCGATCAACAGGCCAAGCGCCGAGCCGATGGCAATCGCCAACAGGCTGATCAGGATGTTCTGACCAAAACCTGCCACCAGCGCCGGTGACCACTGCCACAAGGCCGACAGCACCGGAAATGATTCAATGGCCATAGCCGGGCATCCTCAGGCGCGCTTCCAGCCAGCGCCCCACACAATTGACGGTAAAACTCAGCAGGCCGAAGAAGCTCAGGATCAGGATCATCAGTTCCAGCACGTTGTCGCTCTGGGTCCAGATCATGATTGCGGCGTAGGTGATGTCGCCCACGGCAATGGCCGACGCCACAGCGGTCATCTTCACCAGGTCGATCAGATTGTTGATCAGCGACGGCAGGGCAAAGCGCAGTGCCAGTGGCAACTGCACATTCCACAACAGTTGGCGTCTGTTGAAGGCCAGGGAACTGGCGGCTTCCAGGGTGACTGCGGGCACTGCTTCGATGCCGGCGCGCAAGGCCTCGGCATGGAACGCGCCCTTGTGCAGGGAGATCACAATCACCACCCACGCGAACGGGGTCAGCGGGTTGGCCGCGCCTACCGCCTGGGTCAGCAACATGTTCAACACCAGAAACGCACAGTACAACTGCACCAGCGTTGGCGTGTTACGCGTGACTTCGACAAACACCCGCGCCGGCCTGGCCAGCCAAGGGTTGCCCGAGGTGAGCATGGCCGCCAGGCTGATGCCCGCCAGCAGGCTGCCGATGATCGTGAACAGGCACAGCCAGCCGGTGGTCAGCGCGCCCTGGACCAGCGTGCCGCGCTGGTAGGCGTCCAGCAGGAAGTTGTAGTTCAGGCCAAAGCCGGCAGCCCAATGGACAAACGCCTCCATCATCGCAACTGCCTGCAGGCCGCCGCGATGCGCCGCCCCGCCTCTGCGACATGCTCGGTGGCGGTGGCGATGGACAAGCGAAACCACGGCGACAAGCCGTAGGCACTGCCCGCCACACCGGCCACGCCCTCTTCGAGCAGCCAGGCGACCACATCGCCGTCGTTTTCGATGCGCTGGCCGTCCGGCCGATGACAACCCAGCAGTCCGGCGCAGCGCACGAACACGAAAAAGCCGCCCTGGGGTTCGAGCACGTCCAGGCCTGCAACGGTTTTCAGCGCTGCAACCAGCGTATCCCGACGCAATTGATAGGCCGCGACCTGCTCGGCGAGGAAATCCAGCCCGCCGTTATAGGCCGCCAATGCCGCCGCCTGCCCCACCGATGAAGCGCCGGAAGTGGATTGCGATTGCACCACCGCCATCGCGTCAGTCAGGGTTGTTGGCCCCGCGCCAAAGCCGATCCGCCAGCCAGTCATGGCGTAGGTCTTGGACACACCGCCCACCAGCAGGCAGCGGTCCTGCAAGTCCGGTGCGAGGTTCAACAAGCTCTGGGCCGGGCGACCATCGAAACGGATGTGCTCGTACAGCTCATCCAGCAAGATCAGCACGTGGGGATGGCGACGCAGCACCGCGGCCAACGCGTGTAATTCAGTTTCGCTGTACACCGCACCGCTGGGGTTGCCCGGGCCATTGAGAATCAGCCAGCGCGTGCGTTCAGTGATGTGCTGTTGCAACTGCGCCGGCAGCAACTTGCAGCCCTGCTCCAGCCCGCACTCGATGAACACCGGCACGCCGCCGTTGAAACGCACGCTGTCCGGGAATGACGGCCAATACGGCGTCGGCACCAGCACTTCATCGCCGTCATCCAGGGTGGCGGCGAAGGCATTGAAGATGATTTGCTTGGCGCCGTTGGCGATCACGATGGACGCCAGCGGGTAGTCCAGGTGGTTTTCTTCGGCGAGCTTGCGCTGCACCGCAACGCGCAAGGCCTTCACGCCTGGCGTTGGCGTGTACTTGGTCGCGCCGGCGGCGATCGCGGCATAAGCGGCCTGTTTGATGTGCTCAGGCGTATCAAAATCCGGCTCGCCGGTGGTGAGATCGAGGATATCGCGGCCTGCATCACGCAATTCGGTGGCGCGGGATTTGGCGGCCGCGTTGGCCGACAGCGACACGCGCTGCACGCGTTTGGACAAGCGTACGGTCATGGCTGCACCTCAAGGACTTTGCCGGGGTTGAGCAGGTTATGCGGGTCCAGCGCCTGCTTGATGCGGCGCATCAGGTCCAGCTCTACCGGGCTTTTGTAGCGCCCCAGCATGCCGACCTTGCGCTGGCCGATGCCGTGCTCGGCGCTGATCGAGCCGCCATGGGCATGGGCGCTGTCATGCACCAGCGCGCTCAATTGGGCGTAATGCGCCATGTGTGCGTCTACCGTCGAACCCAGCGGATGCGCCACGTTGTAATGCAGGTTGCCATCGCCCAGGTGGCCGAAGGTGAAGTTGCGCACGCCCGGAAAATGCTGCTGCAGCAACGCATCGGTGTGCGCGACGAATGCCACCACTTGGGAAATCGGCACCGAGATATCGTGCTTCATGTTGCGCCCGGCACGCTTTTGCGCCTCGCTCATGTTCTCGCGCAACAGCCACAGCGCCTCGCTTTGCGCCAGGCTTTCGGCGATCAGGGCATCGCTGATCAGTTGCTGTTCGAAGGCATCGCCCAGCACGTGCTCGAAGGCTTCCCGCGCGTGCGCTTCGCCCTGATTATCAGAGAGCTCAATCAAGGCAAACCAGGGTTGGCGTGCTGCTTTGAACGGCTGCGGGCCGTCCGGAAACTGCTCGCGCAACACTGCCAGGCAATCGGCGGACAGCAGTTCGAAGGCCGTCAGGTTGGCGCCAAACCCGGCACGCGCATGGGACAGGAACGCCACCGCCTGCGCCAACTGGTCAAACGCCAACAGCGCCGTGGCCTGGGCCTTGGGCAGCGGGAACAGCTTCAAGGTCGCGGCGGTGATAATTCCCAGCGTGCCTTCGCTGCCGATGTACAAGTCGCGCAGGTCGTAGCCGGTGTTGTCCTTGCGCAAACCGCGCAGGCCATGCCAGATCTCACCTTCGGCGGTCACCACTTCCAGGCCCAGGGTCAGCTCGCGGGTGTTGCCGTAACGCAGCACTGCGGTGCCACCGGCGTTGGTGCCCAGGTTGCCGCCGATGGTGCAACTGCCCTCGGCGCCCAGGCTCAACGGGAACAGGCGATCGGCCTCGCGGGCCACCGCCTGGATGTTTTGCAGGATGCAGCCGGCTTCCACGGTGAGCGTGTCGTTGTCGGTGTCGACCTGGCGCACGCGGTTCATGCGGTCGAGCAACAGCAGCACCGAACGCCCGCTGGCGTCCGGCGTGGCGCCGGCCATCAGGCCGGTGTTGCCGCCTTGCACCACCACAGGCACCTGCAACGCCACGCAGGCGCGCACCACCGCGGCCACCTCGTCGGTGTTGGCCGGGTGCACCGCCGCGACCACCTGACCGGTGTAGCGGCCCTGCTTGTCGGTCAGGTACTGGGCCGCTTCAGCACTGGTTTGTACATGGCCGGCGCCGAGCAGTTGTTGCAAGGTGGCGAATAGCGTTTCACTCATGGCTGTACTGCTCGTGCAGGTCACGCAGAGCCTGGGACGGCGCCATGCCGGTGCGCTCGCCGAGGGCGATCAGGAAGCCGGTTTTATGCCAGTCGCGCACGATGGCATCAAGCTTGGCCTGGGTGTCATGTTCGCCCTTGCGAATCCAGATCACCGACTTGGACGGAATCAGGTCGCCCGGCAGCGGAATTTCATAGCCGTCCCACTCGGCATCGCTGAGCAGCGCATGCATGGTCGGGCTGACGTGCACCGCCGCCACGCAACCATTGCCGCGCAACGACAGCAGCGATTCGGACTGGCTGCGGAACGCCTTGATCTGCGCGCCGTAGGTCTCCTGCAGCGGCTTGATGAAGTTACTGCCCTGGGACACGCACACCGGCTTGTCCTTCAGGTCAGCCCATTGCTTGATGCCCGCACCTTTGCGAATCAACGCCGCGCCGCCGACTTCTTCGTACGGGGTGGGCACGTAGTCGAGGATCTCGGCGCGCTCTTCGGTGAACTGCATGTTAGCGATCAGGATGTCGACCTTGCCTTGTTGCAGGAACTGCACACGGTTGGGCGCCAGCACCGAGACGGTCTTGGTCTCGACACCCAGCGCTTGGCCGATGCCTTTGGCCAGTTCGACGTTGTAACCCAGGTGTTCGCCGGTCTTGGGGTCGAGGGTGCCGAACGGCGGGCCGCTGAGGATCACGCCGACGCTGATGGCATGGCGTTGCTGGATTTTGTCGAGGGTGGCATCGGCGTGGACGAGGCCGGCGCACAGGGTCAGGCCGAGTGCTGTGAGGGTTTTAAACCGCATGCTCAGGCGCCCTTGAACTGTTGTTGAAGTTCTACCAGCGCCGGCGATGCCGGGCTGATGTGGTTGCGGGTCTGCGCCTCGATCAGCCAGCCGCTGCGGTGCAGCTGCTTGACGATCGGGTCGAGTTTGGCCTGGGTGTCGCCTTCGCCGCGACGGGTCCAGATCACCGATGGCGCCGGGTTAAGCTCAGGGCCGATGGTGCGGTAATCCTTCCATTCGGCGCTGTCGTTGATCAGCGGGTTGATCAGCGTGGAGTCATGCACCGCCGCCACACAGTTGTTGCCGCGCAGGGCCAGCAGCGATTCCGACGAGCTCTTGAACGCCTTGATCTGTGCGCCGAACTCGGTCAGCGGCTTGACGTAGCTGCTGCCTTGGGAGGTGCACGCCGGCTGGCCCTTGAGGTCTTCCCAGCGGGTGATCGCGCTGTCTTTAAGCACCGCCGCGGTGCCGCCGATGCGGTAGAACGGCGTCGGCACAAAGCCCAGGATTTCACCGCGCTCGGCGGTCCACTCCATGTTGGCGATCAGCAGGTCAACCTTGCCTTGCTGCAGGAATTGCACGCGGTTGGCGGGCAGCACCGGCACCAGTTGCACCTGGGCGTTGAGCTGACGGCCCAATTCGTTGGCCAGGTCGACGTTCAGGCCCTTGGGCTGTTGCGTGGCAGGATCAATGCTGCCAAACGGCCCGCCGGACAACAGCACGCCAACCACCAGCACATGGCGCTGCTCGATTTTGTCCAGCGTGGCATCGGCCTGGGCCGCGACACTGGCGCCCAGGGCGATCATCGATCCCAGGGCCACCGGCAACCACTTCTTGAACATCATTGGACTT
The DNA here is from genome assembly GCF_963879675.1 of Pseudomonas sp. Larv2_ips. Lineage (NCBI taxonomy): Bacteria > Pseudomonadati > Pseudomonadota > Gammaproteobacteria > Pseudomonadales > Pseudomonadaceae > Pseudomonas > Pseudomonas sp. Larv2_ips. Next base: position 1,684 of record NZ_CAWOAW010000021.1, on the reverse strand, counting down.
CCCCCTGGCTAATGATCGGCGTACCCCGACCTGATGGAGGGGCATGCTAGGGAGACTGGGGTAGCAACGGAAATTCAAATATCTCATATCGTTATAACTCGCCGTGTAAGGGCGACCTTTGATTCAGGCATAACCCTTGATTTGTTGGCCCTTGTAAAAATCCGCTTCAACAACACATTAAAATCTGTAATGTTTAAGTTCATACCCTTGATGTAAAACTGCCTTTGGAAATGGCCTATGTCGACACTCGACCTGGAGTTGCTGCGTACCTTTATCGCCGTGGTTGACCACCACAGCTTCGCCGGAGCCGGCACGTATCTGGCGCGTACCCAGTCGTCCGTGACTCAGCATATGCAGCGCCTGGAACAGCAGGTGGGCGTGAGCCTGTTTGAAAAGCGCGGGCGGCAGAAGCAGCTGACCGAGCCGGGTATGCAGCTGCTGCGGCATGCGCGGCAGATGCTCTCGCTCAATGACGATGCGTTGAATTCGCTGCGTGAAAGCAGCTTGAGTGGCGTGTTGCGCATTGGTTCGCCGCATGACATCGCTGACACGATCCTGCCGCCGATCCTCAGCCACATCGCCCGCTCGGCACCGCGCCTGCGTTTGGAGATTGATGTGGGGCGTAGTCCGTTTTTGATGGATGACTTGCATCGGGGCAAGGTGGACATGGTGATTTCCACGCGTTCAGATCCGAATCTGGAGGGGTTTGCGTTGCGGACTTCGCCGGTGTGGTGGATTTGTTCGGCGCAGTACATTCACCAGCCGAGTGAACCGTTGCCGTTGATTCTGGTGGATGAGCCGAGTATTTATCGGCGGTATGCGCTGGAGGCGCTGGAGCGGGCGAACATTGCGTGGCGGCAGGCGTATCTGGCGTCGAATTTGATTGGGATCAAGGCGGCGACCCGCGCGGGGTTGGGGGTGACGCCGCGCAGCATGGAGATGTTGGGGCCGGACATGCGGGTGCTGGGGGAGACGGATGGGTTGCCGCGCTTGCCTGAGGTTACGTACTACTTGTGGATTCGGCCGAATACGGCGAATCCGATTGCGCGTAAGGCTTATGATTTGATTCGGGGGAGTCAGGGGTTGTAGTGGTTGGGGTGGGTATATCCGTTATTTGAGTAACGGCCGCTATGGGTTCCGCTCTTACAGCGGGTCACTTTGGAAAAGCCCCAAAGTAACCAAAGGGCTCTTGCCCCACCACTCGGCACCTCGCTTAGGCTCGGTGTGCCCGAACGAAGGCTTGAATCCGTGGGCCGCCGTGACGGGCCATCCATGGCCCAACACGGCTAACCCGGCGTCCTGCCGGGTTACCCACGGATTCAAACCTGCGTTCGGCCAGCGTGGTTTAACGGGGCGCCTAAGATCAAGATCAAGATCTACAGCACGGCGGCCTAGTAGCCGACCTGAGTGGTTAGATCAAAAGCGAAGGCGAGGCGGCCTGATAGCCGACCTGATCTTGGAAGCTGAACTCAATCAAATGTGGGAGCTGGCTTGCCTGCGATGGCATCGACTGGGTGTGCCTGATAGACCGAGTTGTCTGCATCGCAGGCAAGCCAGCTCCCACAGAAAAGCAAAAGCAGAGCGGTGCAGTGCTGGCGGCTGCACTCGCTCCCACATTTGGATTTCTGTGAATCAGATAGATGGGTGTCGTTTGCACTCGGTCAAAGGTGGGAGCTGGCTTGCC
>NZ_CAWOAW010000020.1:0-340 GCF_963879675.1 Pseudomonas sp. Larv2_ips | reverse complement strand
CTGAGCCAAACCACAATCAAAATGTGGGAGCGGGCTTGCTCGCGAATGCGCTGGATCAGCAACAGATACGCTGACTGACACACCGCTTTCGCGAGCAAGCCCGCTCCCACAGGTGTGCGATGTTGTGTCAGTGGTTCAACAACCACCCGCCAGGCGTTCACGCAAGAATTCCACCAGCGCCAGCCAAGAGGATTGCCGATACGTTCCTGGCGAATTTGGAGCGGCATGTGGACGGTTCGGAGCTGGCCAACCTCGTCGATCGCTGAGCCAAACCTCAATCAAAATGTGGGAGCGGGCTTGCTCGCGAATGCGCTGGATCAGCTACAGATACGCTGACTGA
>NZ_CAWOAW010000019.1:0-5302 GCF_963879675.1 Pseudomonas sp. Larv2_ips | reverse complement strand
TTTTATCAATGCCCAATGCGCCGCTTCCGCATCACCAAGCGTGTCAGCCTTCACATAACTCAAGGCGAGCATCTTGCGTGTGCCCGGCAGCACTGGAACACCTTGGTATTGCCCAGCTGGACTTATCAGCGCCATAGCCTTGGGCAACCCTTAGCCATAGAAGTAATCAAAAAAGCGTTCGAAATTTTCCGTTCCGAGCAAAGGGCTGACCTCCTCAATCAACCGCTCTCTAAAGGCCGTCGATAGCGTATCGTCATCGTTATAGATACCAAAAATATCGTACTCGCCATGGACGATCTCAATCAGTTTGGCAAACGCCAAAAAGAAATCGGCCAGTGTATCGGCGATCTTGAAAGGGTCGACCGCGTCGTAGCTCGCCCACACGGGTGTACCAATGGTGCTCGTGATTGCAATGATGGGTTTACCGCCACCCATATCATCCATAAGCACTAAGTAATCATCGAGCCAGTCCTCGTTGATTTCTGTTTTGTTCGAATCGCCCATCCATTTATAGCCAACCTGGGCATCTTCTATCTTGCTCAAATCGAAGAAGCAGATTGGCGTGGTACCGGTTTCAATCTCCACGTCGACCGGTTCGCAATTATCGTAGAAATAGTCAGTCTCGGCAGAGTGGGCCAGTGTCTTTGGCCATTTGGCGTTTGCCTGTCGGTTGGTTTCAAAGCTGCCCTCAAGATCAAATTTCTTGTGGACCCGGCGCAGTTCATTGAGTGAATTATCTAGTGCGCTCATGTCTTCTCCAGCAGAAAATTATTTACCACAGCCCGGCTTTCCGGGAGTGTTAACACGGTCGATCAATCGTCCCTTGCTTGCCCTGGTATAGCTCTTACGGTGTCCTTGAGGGCTATTCATATGCTCGTCTACACCACTGGGGTGTTTGGCGTTCTGCAAGAATACGATGTTCCTCGGGTCACCTTTCCACGACGGGCCCAATGCACCATTGCCCTTGACGCTATTGATATGGTGTCCGGTATACCCTGCTTTTGACATCTTAGAATTGAGTTGAGCATTGTTCGTGGTGTTCTTGATCATTTCGCGTTCGGGGGCTGTCCAATTTCTTGATCCGCCACCACGTGCTACCAACTCTCGTTCCTGCCCCCATGCCCGGTTGATCGCCGTTGCACGATCACCGGCTTCCGGTGTGATAGATGCCTTGGGTTTGTAACGCATCAAGTCTTCGGGACTTAATCCGTAAGGGTCGATCCAGGTCTGTGGATTGGTTGAGTACAGGTAAAGGTTTAGCCCCCCTGCGAGCCCGATGGGATCGGGAGTAGTGAAGCGGCCGATATCCGGGTCATAGAAGCGGAATATGTTGTGATGCAGGCCGGTTTCTCTGTCCAGGTACTGGCCTTGGAACCTCAGGTTTTGTTCTTCGATATAGTAGGGTTCACGTGTTTCCTGAACTGTATTTCCCCAAATCTGATAGCTGGCATGCCAGACGGTCTGACCTTCTGCTTCCGAGAGCAGCTCGGGCAGGCCATTGAGGTCATTGTGGTAATAGCGGACTTTCTGCTGGGCGCCGCTACCATCAACGCGTGCCAGCGGTTCGTGGCCTTCGTCCTTGTAGATGTAAAGGCTGGTCTGGGCATGCTTGTGTTCCTGGAGCAAGCGCAGTCCGTCCCAGGTGAAGCGGGTCTCGCTCAACAAATAGCCATTCCCATCGTGGGTGGCCTTGGCTGTTCGTCTTCCTAAGGGGTCATAGGTCATCCTGACGACTGACCGCTGCCCGCCGTGCTCGTTGTGCACTTCAATCAAACGATGTTCGGCGTCATAGGTGAAGCGCTGGACACCACGATTGGCGCTGCGTTTTTCGATCATTCGACCGAAACCGTCGTAACGATAACGTTTGTCCTGAAACGTCAGGAGTTTGTTGTGCTGCACCAGCCCCGCCCCAGGTCGCGGGCCGTCGAGAAGGTTCGCGGCTGCATCGTAGGAATAGGTTTCGCGCTGGCCCACGAGATTGTCTTGGCTGGCGACTACCCGGTCGGTGGCGTCGTAGTGCAGCAGTTGTCTGCGCTGGCCGCTAGACTGTTGCTCAAGTTTGCCAATTAGATTATCGGCGGGGTCGTACTCGAACTGCTTCTGTACCGCTGCAGGAAGTACTGATCCCCGAGTGATCTGGCCTTGCTCACGAGCGCGCAAGCGCCCACAGCGGTCATAATAGTGACGAGTGCTGAGGTGGCCCTGGGTACGTAGTACTTCGCGGTGCAGGCGGTCGCGCTCGAAGTCGCTGATGACCTGCCCGTCGAGGTTGATCTGATGGAGGTGCCCACTGCCGTAGTGCAGCCGATTGAGCCAGCGTCCGTCAGGCAAGTGAGTTTGGCTCAGGTTTCCAAGTTCGTCGTAATGATGCTGAAGTACTCCTGCGGCGCTCCTCTCTTCGATCAGTTGACCAACCGTGTCGTAGCCGAAGTTGATCGTTTGGTGCTCACCGGCATTGTCGGTAAACGTGATGGCCTTGAGTTGGTCCAGCGAGTCGTAGGTGTATTCCGTTCGTCCATCATCGGTGACCTTTGCCACCAGACGCCCTGACGCGTCGCGCTCAAAGCAATGCACGATAGGTGCTTCGGGCGTTATTGAGACCAGTGCCATCCCGCTACCGTGAGGTGCTGGAATAGCTTCCATCCGTGTGATGTTGTTCAGTGCGTCATAGTGATAGCGGCGCACGCTACCATCCAAGTCTTGCTGTTCAGCTACGCGGTCGTTGGCATCCCAGGCGATGCGATATCGCTCACCGTTTTCGTTGGTCAGGGTTTGAAGGCGGCCATAGCTGTCGTAGGCAAAGTTAACTTGGCGCCCGTGCGCATCGAGGCGTTGGCAAACCTGCCCCTGGCGATTCCGTTGATAGTACGTAGAGTGCCCGGCGAAGTCGGTATGGGCGATCAATTGACCGCTGCCATCGCGTTGGAAATGTTCAACGCGGCCGTCAGGCAGCTCGGTACTCAGCACCAGGCCCCGCACATCGCAAACAAAGGTCGTTCGTTCACCCAGTGCATCGGTGATGGCTTGCAAATAGCCTCTTTCGTCGTAATTGAAACGAGTCGGGTAACCGGAGCAGTCAATATGCTCAATGAGCTGGCCGAAGGGGTTCCAACGCAGCTTTTTACTTTTTCCGGCCGCATCGATGATCTCCACCAATTGCCCGCAATTGTCATAACGATATTGCGTGACGTGGCCCTGAGGGTCCGTCTCAGCGATGCAGTTACCTCGTTGGTCGTAGCGCAACTGCCAGGAGTTTCCCTCACTGTCAGTGCCTGATACCGGCAACGCCCAATGTTCCAGCCAGGTTGTGGACTCGTTGCGCCCCAGTGGATCGAGGCTGCCAGTCAAGTTACCGGTATCGTCATAACTGAGTTCGTAGCGCCCACCTTGGGGATCCGTTGCACCGATGAACTGGCGTTCTTCGTTCCAATCGAAAAGCCAGGTCTGATCGAGCGCATCGGTGAACTGGATAATTTGAAACTGACGATTCCATTTGCGCGTACTGACCCGGCCAAGGCCGTCGGTGATACGGGTAGTTCCCGACTTCAGGTCATAGTCGAAGCGATAGAGGTCGCCATCCTCTGTCCAATGCTGGACAACCCGCCACTCCAAGTCGTCTATGCAGGCCCATTGGTAAAAACAGCGTAGGCCAGCGGGCAATTGATGCTCAATCATCCGTCGCCCGGTGTCGTAGGCAAAGCGGCGCTGGACCTGGCCGCTCGCATCACGGACTTCAGCCAAATCCGTGCTGGTAGTGTAGGAATAATTAACCAACACCTCGCGTCGTTGATCGCTATAGAGGCGTTCGACTTGGCTCAGGCGGCCCAGGTGATAGCTCAACTCGATACGAACTTGGTCCAGCGTGTCACGAAGGTGTTTCAGTCGACCGCTATTGTCATAGTCCAGGTAAATACGGTTGTCGTTGCGGTCGCCCAGTTGCGCCAGCCGCAGCCGTGCAGGCGCCTGCGGGGTGGGTTCGAACAAGCGATACACACCATCGGCGCTTTCAATCAGCAATTGACCATTGCTATTCCTTCGTACGGCAAGCCCCTCACCTGTGCTGAATACTGCACTTCCAAGAGCAATTGAGCCCATGTCGATGCGGCGTCCCTGCTCATCAATGTAGAGCAGTCGGTCGCCACCATCCGGATGCTCAAGAACCTGCACGCTGATTTCGTAGGCAACGCTCCAGCCTGCGCCAAACAAACCGTCTCGTCGCTCGTCGCGACTGTTGTAGACGCGCTGCCACTCAATGGGCAGTGTTCCCGGCAAGACAAAGTCCAGTTCATCTTCGGCGCCGAGAACTTTGGCGCCTGTTGCCGCATGAACAGGATTGGGTGAGCCAATGGCGGCATTGGCCACGGCGTTGACTGCCTGGCTGACTGCATAGGAACTCACGCCACCAAGCAACATGCAGGGTAGGTTGCTGAGAAACTTGCCTTTGCTACCTTTAAGCATCATTAGCGCGGTAACAGCCAGACCGACACCTGGCGTCTTACCACTGCGTATTTCACGCACAACGACTGAACCGCCGCCGATGGTCACGTTTGGCGATATAAGACCGGACGATACGACGGTCGCATCGCATGTACTGCGGTCGCCGCTACGTACGGCGGGCTGGCTATTGACCGTAACCTTTTCTGAGCCCTCGGCGAGGAGCTGCGGTGGCATCGGCGGATGCTTCATGCAGGTCACCAGGTCCAGCGGTTTTGGTACAGCACCGGGTGCAGGGGTTGCGACCGTGGGGCGCCACATCTGCGAGAAAAAACCCTTGGCCATATCCAGATAGCTCGGATCTTCGGGGTTCTCCTGAGCGGCTGGCGGTTGCTCACTTTCCGTGCCCGAGGGGGAGACATGGGACGGCACCGCTCCAGCCGCTCTGGCAGCGGGTGTCGAATTGATCAACGTATCGGTAGAACCGCTAAGTATCGTGGCCATGACCATGGGGGGAAACAGCGCGTTAGCGATGCCCTCGCACATGTTACTCAGACCTTTGTCAGCCCCTGTCTTGCTCATGGCAAGGCCAACCACCACACCAACCACTGCGCCAAGTAGGCAGGCACCCAGGCCTCCCGTCGCGACGGTGATACCGGTAGCGGCCACCACGGCAGCGGTCGCCGCCGCAGTGATCGCGATATTGGCCGCCACTTCCAACACACCACCGAGGATGTCCGCCATCATCGAGGTGTGGGACAGCGCATCGCCCATTCGGGCCGCCCATAACGCGTCAGACATGCAGGCTGCTCATCAAGAAATAGCGTCGAACGACAGCGAATTTTTTATCAATGCCCAATGCGCCGCT
>NZ_CAWOAW010000018.1:0-321 GCF_963879675.1 Pseudomonas sp. Larv2_ips | reverse complement strand
TTTGAAGTGCTTGCTCGGGAATTTTCAGTTGTCAGCTGCAAGCAACACTTGTGAAACGAGAGTTAAGCGCGAAACGGGGGCAGATCACAGTTCTGTAAAGGTAATCAGTATTGCTCTTTGAAGCATGTGAATGGTGGTCTGACCCCTATTTCTTCTATTTCTTCGCGTATTGAACGTCGAGGGCAAGGTAGACCGAGGTCGGACATGGAAAAATAAATCTGTCCCCTTTTTATCTGAATTAAGGGTTATTCTACAAACTCCGCAGGTCGTCAAGACTCCCGCCTATCAATCACCGACATCGGGTAATTTCATTCGGACAGT
>NZ_CAWOAW010000017.1:0-231 GCF_963879675.1 Pseudomonas sp. Larv2_ips | reverse complement strand
GCTGCGAAAAATCCCCAGGGAGATGCCGCGGCACCTGCCGACAAAACCGCCACCAATGGCTGCCCGGTGTCGATGGTCACCGGGGAAGAATTGCTGACGCTTACGGATGGTGTGCTAGACGGGATTTTGCCGTTTGAGTGGACGCGGTTGTACCGCACCAGTGCGGTGGAAGTGGATTGTGGGTTGGGGTTTGGCTGGAGTCACTCGCTGGCGCAGCGGCTGGTGGTGACG
>NZ_CAWOAW010000016.1:0-278 GCF_963879675.1 Pseudomonas sp. Larv2_ips | reverse complement strand
ATATCATCACTACAATTATCAAAGTAATACTTAGCCTGATGATTTAAAAACCATATGTCATGCTCGGAAAACTCAGAATTCAACAAACTACTGGCAAGGTTATGCACTAACTCTGCTTCAAAATAACAAGACCTATCTTTACCCTTTATTTTTTCATCAAGAGTCTGAATATTTCTTATATAAGGCAACGCTAGAGAAAACATCCTGACGTATATTTCATTTTTTTTCATATGTGCAATCATCATTTTCTCACCGGCATGGACTGGGCCCCAGCTGGG
>NZ_CAWOAW010000015.1:0-335 GCF_963879675.1 Pseudomonas sp. Larv2_ips | reverse complement strand
CGCAGTGCTTTTGCTTTTCTGTGGGAGCTGGCTTGCCTGCGATGCAGACAACTCGGTGTATCAGTAACACCCAGTCGACGCCTTCGCAGGCAAGCCCGCTCCCACAAGTTGACCGAGTTCAGCTGCCAGCACCGCAGTGCTTTTGCTTTTCTGTGGGAGCTGGCTTGCCTGCGATGCAGACAACTCGGTGTATCAGTAACACCCAGTCGATGCCTTCGCAGGCAAGCCCGCTCCCACATTGACCGAGTTCAGCTGCTAGCACCGCAGTGCTTTTGCTTTTCTGTGGGAGCTGGCTTGCCTGCGATGCAGACAACTCGGTGTATCAGTAACACCCA
>NZ_CAWOAW010000014.1:1854012-1857144 GCF_963879675.1 Pseudomonas sp. Larv2_ips | reverse complement strand
TCAAAATGGGATACGCCCGATGAGCAACGACGTCTCCTTCAAGCGGGCGGAATACACGGCAGTGCTGGACCGCTGGGCGACGGTTCGCGATGTTTGCGCGGGCCAGCACCGTGTTGTCGATCGGCTGCCCTACATCAACGCACACGACAAGTCGCCGGAGAACGAAGACAGGAATCGGGCTTACCGAGAGCGGGCCGTGTTCAAGAATGCCACCGGGCACACCCGTAACGGGCTGCTGGGCCTGGCCTTCCATAAAGACCCGACCCTCACGGTGCCGAAAAAGCTGGAGTACCTGCAAGACAACGCCAACGGCTCCGGAGTGAGCATTTACCAGCATTCACAAGGCACGCTTGAGAAGGTGCTTGAGGCTGGACGCCACGGCCTGTACGTCGACTATCACCAGGACGACGGCATCGGCGGGCACTCGGTGATCCTGTCGTACTGCGCCGAGGATATCATCAACTGGCGCACGGGCATGGTAAATGGTCACAGCGTGCTGACCCTGGTGGTGCTGCGCGAGTCGCCGGAGATCCCGGAAGGGTTCGGCTACAAGACGGCTGAGCAGTACCGGGAGCTGGCGCTTGAGGATGACGGTTTCGTTTGCCGTGTCTGGCGCCGGTCCGGGCCGAAAGGCGGCGGGCCGCTGGCGGTCATCGATGAGTTCAGGCCTGAAGGCGTAACCGGTCGCCTCAAGGAGATCCCGTTCACCTTCGTCGGCGCGCAGAACAACGACCCAAGCATCGACGAATCGCCGCTCTACGACATCGCCATGATCAACCTGGGCCATTACCGGAACAGTGCCGACTACGAAGACAGCGTCTTCTGGTGTGGTCAGGCTCAGCCTTGGATCAGCGGCCTTGATGAGCAGTGGCGCGACTGGATGGAGAAGCACGGCGTTTATGTTGGCTCCAGGGCTCCCATGATGCTGCCGGCGGGTGGTGCATTCGGCTACGCGCAACCGGCGCCGAACACGCTGGTCAAGGAGGCAATGGCTGATAAGAACCAGATGATGATCGAACTCGGCGCACGGATGGTGGTGGCTTCACTTGCCACCAAGACCGCTACCGAGTCCCGAGGCGATCAGTCGGCATCCACTTCGGTACTCGCAGGCTGCGTGGCAAACGTCAGCGAGGCCTACACCCGAGCAATCATGTGGTGCTGCGCCTACATGGGCGTTGCAGACAAGAAGGTCGCGTACCAGGTGAACCAAGAGTTCGTCGAGCTCACTGCTGACCCGCAGATGATCACGGCGCTGGTGGGGCTGTGGCAGCAACGCGGATTTGCTAAGGCAGACCTTCGGGCCTACCTGCGTAAGCTGGGTTTGATCGCACCGGAGCGCACAGACCTGCAGATCGACGGCGAACTGGAAGAGCAGGTTGACGGCCTGGGCTTGGACGACGAGGACAAACTAAATGGCGGTAAATCCGGCAGTACTTGATGCCACCATCCGGCACGCGGTCTTTCTTGAAAAACTAAAGGCAGGAGAGGTGGGCAAGTTTGCCCCTTTCCTCAAGGAGATCGACCGCTCGATCCGCGACCGGCTTACCCAGTCGGACCTGACCGACTACAACCTCAAACGTTTGGAGGCGCTGCTGAAAGAGGTCGACAGCCTGTTGCTGGGCATCTTCGACCGCTACAGCGCGCAGTTGAACCTCGACCTGGTAGACATCGCCAACTACGAGGCCGAGTTTGAAGCGACCAGCCTGGCCAAGTCTGCACCGGTGGGCGTGTCGCTCGATGTGGTGGCGCCCACGGCTGCGGCAATCCGAACAGCAGTGCTGACGAACCCACTAAGCGTGCGCGGCACCGGTGGTGGAAAGCTGCTTAAGGCGTTCATTAAGGGCTGGACCGGTGCGGAGCGTGAGCGCGTCACCGGCACCATCCGGCAGGGCTTCTTCGAAGGGCAGACGAACTTCCAGATCATCCGCAACATTCGCGGCACCAAGGCGGCAGGATACAAAGACGGCATCCTGGCCACCACCAACCGCAATGCCGGCACGGTCGTGCACACCGCCATTCAGCATGTGTCGTCCCAGGCGCGCATGGAGGTGGCAAAGGCCAACACCGACATTGTGTCCGAGATCCAAATCGTTGCGACGCTGGACAGCAAGACCAGCCAGCAATGCCGATCGCTGGACGGCCGTAGGTTTCCGGTTGAGTCTGGGCCCAGGCCGCCGTTTCATCCTAACTGCCGCACGACTTTCATTATTTTGACCAGGCTCAGCAAGATATTCGCCAAGGGCGCCACGCGCGCATCTGTAGGTGCTGATGGCGGGAGGCAGGTTAACGCCAGCCTCGACTACTACCACTGGCTGCAGCAGCAACCAGCAGCGTTTCAGGATGCTGCTATTGGTCCAGTACGAGCCAAGCTGTTCCGCGAAGGCGGCCTGACGCTAGAGCGGTTCACCGAACTTCAGCTTGATCGTAACTTTGCGCCGCTGACACTCGCCCAGATGAAGGTTTTGGAGCCACTGGCATTCGCTATGGCGGGAATTTAACCGAACACATTCAATCAGCCGCCTCCGGGCGGTTTTTTATTGCTCGCAAGGCGGGCTAACCAAACCCTAAGGGTGCATCAACGTGGCAGAAGAAAACGAAATCGACCTGGAAAACCCGGCAATCAAGGCCGCTATCGCGACTGCCGTTGAAGCATCCGTTTCCGGTTTGAAGACCAAGAACTCGGAACTGCTGGGCAAGCTGAAGGAAACCTCCGGCAAGCTGACCCAGTTCGAAACCCAGTTTGAGGGCATCGATATCGACGCCGTCAAGGGCCTGCTCAGCCGTGCGGGCCAGGACGAAGAAACCAAGCTTCTGACAGAGGGCAAGGTGGACGAGGTCTTCAACCGTCGCACCGAGCGCCTGCGTGGCGACTACGACAAGCAGTTGAAGACCATCAGCGAGCGCGCAGAGAAAGCTGAATCTTTCGCTGCCAAGTTCCAGGGCAAAGTCCTGGGCGACTCTGTACGCGGTGCAGCATTGAAGGCCGGTGCGCTGCCGGAAGCAACAGACGACATCATCCTGCGCGCCAAAGGCGTGTTCACCCTTAACGAAGATGGCGATGCAGTCGCCGTTGATGAATCCGGCCAGGTCATCCTCGGTAAAGACGGCAAGACCCCTCTGACTCCGCTCGAG
>NZ_CAWOAW010000014.1:1829594-1854002 GCF_963879675.1 Pseudomonas sp. Larv2_ips | reverse complement strand
GTAAGGGGATTGACCCATGGCTACAACCGTTAACAGCGACCTGATCATCTACAACGATGAGGCGCAAACCGCATACCTCGAGCGTGTACAGGACAACCTGGATGTGTTCAACGCATCGTCCAACGGCGCGATGGTGCTGGACAATGAACTGATCGAAGGCGACTTCCGCAAGCGCGCTCTCTACAAGCTGAACGGCTCTCTGGAGCACCGCGACGTCAACTCTGACGGCAAGGTAACTGCCAAGAAGATCTCCGCCGGCGAAGCTGTTGGCGTCAAAGCTCCATGGAAGTACGGTCCATACCAGACCACCGAAGAGGCGTTCAAGCGCCGCGGTCGTCCGGTCGAGGAGTTCTCCCAGATCGTCGGCGCCGACGTCGCTGATGCGACCCTGGAAGGCTTCATCCAGTACGCAACTGCTGGCCTGCGTGCCGCCATCGGTTCCAACGCTGACATGGTGGTTTCGGCCAACATCGAAACCGATGGCAAGAAGACGCTGACTCGCGGTATGCGCAAGTTCGGCGACAAGTTCGGCCGTATTGCTCTGTGGGTCATGCACTCCAGCGCCTACTTCGACATCGTCGACGAAGCCATCACCAGCAAGATTTACGAAGAAGCTGGCGTTGTGATCTACGGCGGCCTGCCGGGCACTCTGGGCAAGCCTGTACTGGTGACCGATACCGCGCCGGCGGACGTGATTTTCGGCCTGCTGCCAAACGCCGTGACCATTACCGAGTCGCAGGCCCCGGGCTTCCGTTCCTACGAAGTGAACGACGAAGAAAACTTGAGCATCGGCTACCGCGCGGAAGGCACCGTGAACATCGATGTGCTGGGTTATAGCTGGAAAGCCACCACTGGCGGTTCCAACCCAACCCTGGCTGCCGTCGGCTCGGCTGCCAACTGGGTCAAGCATGCGGGCAGCAACAAAGTCACCGCCGGTGTGATGATCACGCTGACCGCAACGCCTCCTGTTACTGGCGGTTAAGCCTCACACTCAACGCGCGGTCAGCAATGGCCGCCTTGGAGAAACACATGGAACTGACTTACAGCAACCAGCTGAGCGGCTTCGACCCGGAGAAGCGTTACCGCAATCCGGAACACTTCGATAAGCCCGAAGCGGGTGTGACCAGCGTGCTGGTGATTGGCGAATGGCCGAGCGTGATCAATGCGTACGAAGCAGCCGGCATCGATGTGTCGGTGAAGGAAGCCAAGCGGGCGCAGATTGTTGGTGCGGGCAACCAAGCCGAACTGGAAAAGGTGATCGCGGCTTTGCGTGCTGAGCATGGATCGATTCAGATCCTTGTTGACGGCCTGGAAGCTGGCGAAATCCATCGTCCAGAGTCCGGCGACCTGGCGTTGCGCTTGTTTGACGTGCTGGGCACGATCCATGCTTCGGTTGATGAGTTGACCACTGAACGTGACGGCCTGGCCTTGACTGTCGACGCACTACGTGGCGAGGTTGAAGCGCTGAAGAAGTCTGTCATCACGCCCCCGGCTGATGAGGCCGGTGAAATCGCAGCGCTGAAAGCAAAGCTCGATGAGGCCCAAGTGCAGTACCGCGCCAATGCATCGAAAGAATCCTTGGAAAAGCTCGTCGCTGAGTTGCCCAAGGAGTAATACTGCTGGCTGTCGGTCACCCGGCGGCCAATCTACAAACCATTCCAGCGAGTTGACGCATGACACTCATCATCGAGGACGGCACCGGCAAGCCTGACGCCGAAAGCTACGCGAGCGCCGAGGACCTGGCCATGTATGCCGTGAAGTTCGGCACGGTCATCCCCGCAGGTGTTCCTGAGCAGGAAGCGTTGCTGCGCCGGGCCGCCTTGGCGATGGATGGCATGACCTGGAAGGGGCGCAAGACCAGTAGCGAGCAGGCCCTTTCCTGGCCGCGCCGGGAAGTGCTGCTGGATCAGGAGATCAAGCCGAACAACTACCTGCCGGCGCGGATCCAGTATGGCCAGATGGCGCTGGCCGCTGAAATCCACCAAGACGACATCGACCCGGTGGAGAAGCGGAAGGGGGCGGTGCTGCTCGACCGTGTTGAGGGAGCAGTGACGCGGCAGTACGCGGCGATCCCCTCCACCAGCAACCGACTACTGCCGGCGGCACCGGATAGACCGAGTGCTACGCAGTTTGCGGATTATCTTCTGAAACGTGGCTTGTTTGCCATTCGTGCCTGATATAGCGTTCAGCCTTCATCACAGCGGAGGTGCTTATGAAGCCTGAAGAAGTAGCGGCATGGGATCAGTATTATTCAGCAGCGGTGATTGCCATATCATCCCAGCCTGAGAAAAAGACCGGCTCCCCATTGGATGAGCTGAGTTCGTTGCCAGGATCGATTTCGCATCGCGCAGCTGGTATGGCTGATTTGATGCTGAAACAAAGGCAACAACGCGTTAAGTAATCACGAAGCCCAGCCATTGAGCTGGGCTTTTCACATCTGGAGCCCCTATGGCCTTCTACGACGAAATGGCCGTGATGGCTCTGGATATGATCACAGAGTTCGGCCAGCCCGTGACGATCAGCAAGACGGTGCCGGGCGAGTATGACCCTGAGGCGGGCGGGGAAGCGCCAGGCGCCACTGTTGAGCAAATCGCCCAGGGCATCCTGCTCGACTTCACCGGCCAAGAATTTCAAAACAACAGCCTCATCAAGCAGGGCGACAAGAAGCTCAAGATCGCTGCTCAGGGTTTGGCCTGGGTTCCGGGCCTGCTGGGCAAGGTGGTCGCCCAAGGCCGCACCTGGTCAATCGTCCCGCCGCTGAAAGAGGTCAACCCGGCTGGCACACCGATTCTTTATGAGCTGCAGGTGCGGTCGTGACGAACAAGTACGCGAGCATGAACGGCAGCTTTGCCGAGAATATCCGCGACTTTGCCGAGCGCGCCCAGGCTGGTATCGATGCAACCATCCGAGAGATCGTTATCGAGATCGGCAGCAGCGTCATCCTCAAGTCGCCAGTGGGTAATCCTGAAATTTGGGCTGCGAACGTCGCTCACCGACAGGCGAACAAGCGGGCCGCCGATGACTACGACTTCAAGGTCGCGATCCGCAACACGATCATCAACCTCAACGAATCGAACTTCACCAAAGCCGGCAAACTGCGGCGCGGTGTGAAGTTCGCCCAGCCCCTGACCAAGACCGAGCACGACCAGAACTTCAACGTTAACGGGTTGGTTGCTGGCAACGACTACGTCGGCGGGAGGTTCCGCGGGAACTGGCAGTTTTCGATTGATGCCCCAGCAGATGGCGTTCTTGATCAGATCGATGTCAGCGGTAACGTCAGCATCGCCGTGCTCAAGGCACAGGTTCAAACCCTGACCGCGGGGCAGACGGCCTACATCGTAAATAACCTGCCCTACGGAATCCCACTTGAGTATGGGCATAGCAAGCAAGCGCCTCACGGGATGATTCGGGTCACGTTGTCTCAGTTCCAGAAAACTGTCGATGACGCCATCAGGAATAACCAAGTATGAGCCACGCCGTCATCGCATCGATCTATGAGGCAAAGCTGCTCGCCTGGAGCAAAGCGCGTGCGGAGCCCATCAAGGTCGTGTTCGAAAACACTCAGTACGACCCTGCGGACGGCGATACCTATCTGCGGGCGTTCATGCTCCCAGGCGATACCGCGAGCAGCACGCTCGCTGGCGACCACCGCGCATTCATCGGCGTCTACCAGGTCAGCATTGTGGCACCGGCCGGCACCGGCAAGACCAAGACGAACCCACTTGTGGCTGAGTTGACCACGCTATTCCCGCTTTATGCGCGAGACACAAAGGCAGGCCTCACCGTCGTTACGATGTCGCCAGTTAATCCTGGCCCAGGCATCACAGACCCGCCGACTTACACGGTGCCGGTGTCGTTCGAGTACCGAGCCGACACCGCCTGATCCTAGACGGTAGACTCCCTTCATGAATTGGTTTGGGAATACCTGCGATGGACGAAATCAGGAAGCAGCGGCTTCAATATCTAAGTGAGTGGGTAGAGGACCACTGCTATAGGAATCGTGAAGAAATCGGCTTGAGCGAGCGGTGCTTATGCGTCGGATGCGGTCTTTGGCTTGTACCCACTGAAATTATAAAGTGGTACGAGGATAAGCATGCCTGCTGTCCAGGCTGTGGCCTTACCGGTGTGGTCGTAGGTTCGAAATCCGGTATCCCTTTGGACGAGGTCCGAAGCAATATGAAAGTCGATTAGCAACAAACAACATTTAGCCCGTTGGGCAAATCCCGAAACCCGCCTCTGTGCGGGTTTTGTCATTTCTGAAAAGAGGAAACACCCATGCAAATGCCCAACGGCGCCACCCTTGAGATCGCGTCCATTTACGGCACGCCGATCCCGGTCACCGCCCTGACAAACGCCAATCCAGCCGTCGCGACTGCTGCGGCGCACGGCCTGGCCGAGGGCGACGTCATTGCCGTAAATTCTGGCTGGACCCGCCTGGATGGTCGCGGCGTTCGAGTTGGGGAGATCGCCAGCGGCACGTTCGCGCTGGAGAGCGTCAATACGACCAGCATTCAACAGTATCCCGCGGGCTCGGGGATTGGTTCCGTTCGCGAGGTGACAGCCTTCACCGAGATCTCGCAGATTACTGAGATGAATTCCAGTGGTGGTGATCAGCAGTTCCTGACCTTCGGCTTCCTGGCTGACGATGATGATCGCCAGATGCCGACTACCAAGAACCCCATCACGCTGACCTTCACCGTCGCCGACGATCCGTCCAAGCCGTACGTGGCGGTCTGTGAGGCGGCGGATGACGACAAGCAGGCGCGTCTGTTGCGTCTCAACCTCCCGGGCGGCAGCAGCATCATCTACAACGGCTACGTCTCGATCACCGCAACGCCTACCATGTCCCGGAACAACCTGATGACCCGTGTTATCAGCCTGGCGCTGACCGGTCGCCCAACCCGTTACGCGGCTGCGGTGTAATCCATGGCGAAGTTCAAGTTGATCCAGAAGCCGACCTTCAAGGCGCCGGTGATGATCCAGCGGGCGGGGTACAACGCCGAAAAGGTGGAGTTCGAGTTCAAGTACCTGGACCGTACCGCGCTTGCTGACCTGTACACCGGCTGGAATGAGCGGCACGACGAGCTGGGCAAGCAGGTCGGGGATATGGATCTCAAAGCCTTCACCGCCGCCCAGATCGCCCTGCAAGCCGACCAACTGCTGGATGTGGTGGTGGGCTGGGATATCGAAGAAGAATTCACGCCTGAAAACGTGCGCATCCTCGTGAATTCGATTAACTCGGCTCCGAAGGCTGTGCTGAATGCCTACGCAGAAGCCTTCAGTGAAGCCCGCCTGGGAAACTCCTAAGCGCCTCCCGCGCCCTTTATGAGCCAGGGCCTTCAGATGCAGATCTGATGGCTTTCGGCTTATCGCGTCAAGACATTCCCGACAAGGAAGTCGGGATCTGGCCCGACAACTGGGACGCCTTCAAAGTCTTCGAGGCAATGAGCACCCAGTGGCGCACAGGCGCGTGCGGCGCAACAGGCATGGACTACAGCGTTCTCTCCGGTGTGATTAGGATGTGCGGCGTGCCAATCAGCCAGCGACAAACCATTTTCAGCGACTTCCGGCGTATGGAGGCTGAAGCCCTGCAGGTGATGGCGGAACAGCGGGAAAGCGTGAGGGGCGTCTGATCCTCAAACACAAAAACGCAAGACAACCAAGATGACGCGGCATGGCCGCAGGAGAGTAGCAATGGATCAGGCTAAGGATGCTTTCCCGGGCCACGATGATGCCGGGAAAGCAATTGACTGGATCAGTCGGCAGATTTCTTCGACGTTTCTGGGAAAAGACCTGCAATCAATGCTTGCAGGGGTAAATGATGTTCCGATGAGCCGTCAGAAAGACCCCTGTCTTCCGGCAACGCCTTAATGATCTTCTCGGCGGCATCCTTAATGTGTTGTCGCTTTGAAGGATCAAGCACTGCCAGAGAGGTACCAACTAGCGTTAAGGCGGCGAGGACGCCAGTTTGAAACGGTGAAAGATGTGGTTTTTCGCTCATTTCACTTTCCTTGCGTTGTTCGCGCCGATATTGGCGCAATTCCATTCCTTGGGCTTGCAGGCGAAGGACCGGGGAATCCCTTAGCCTTGCGTTTGCGTCTGTACTATCAGGCGCCACTCGACTTTTTTGTCGAAAACGCCAGGGTGCTGATGCTTGTTCTGAGGAGGAAACGGATCACCTTTATTCGAGGTGATTTCATCACCGCAGCCCTCACACCGATAGATTCCTGAAACGAGCACTTTCTCTCCAGGCCCGAACAATGAATTCCAAGGTGCGCTGCCCAGAAGGGTTGGCGTGTCTTTTTCAAGGTATTGAAATGATTCTTCTGTGAAGAGCGCCATCGTGATTCCTTTCTGTGGCTGATAGGAGAGGCACAAAGCTACTACGCCGATGATCAGGGCGGTTACTGGCATTCCATCCACGCTGGATGCTTGGCCAGCTCGCTGCTACGCTCAATCCTCGTGCAATCTCGCAACGAGAACGTTGGGGTTATGTAGTGAGCGCAGACAAACTTAAGGAAATGCGTGACGAATATGTCAGCACCATGGGCGATGACCTGGGGCGGGTCTTTTTCGCAATTCACCATGAGGCAATTGATCTCGGCATTGTCTGGCAGCAGTACACTCAGCTTTACGGTACAGACGCCGAAACTATTCAAGTTTTGAACGGTACAGCCGGATTATTTTTCAGGGTGATTCAAGACGAGCTTTGGGATAGTGTTTTGCTTCGTATCTCCGCTTTAACTGATCCCGCTCAGACACGTAACAACAAAAACATAAGCGTGTGCGCGCTTCCTCCGCTGATTCAAGATCCAGCTCAAAAAAGTGAAGTCCAGCGATTGTGCGCTCTGGCTCTTGCCGAGACTGAGTACGCGCGGGAGCATCGAAACAAGCGGATTGCCCATAACGACCATGACTATCACGTCAAAAAAGGGGCGGAGGGAGCAGTCGAATTGAGTGGGATTAGCAGGAAGACAGTTGAAGAAATGCTGTGTGCGATCCGGAATGTCCTAAAATATGTTCAGAGCGAACTTCGGGATGTAGACTTTCTCTATGATCGCTTTATTGAAGATACTGGTGCCGGACTGCTGATCAAAAAGTTAAAAAAAGCTCGCGCATAGCTTTCGAGGCTCGATAGCTAAACGATTTTTGTGCTGACTCCTGGCATGAGCGCTCTACAGTCCAGCCAAACCAAAGAGGGAACGGCATGCGGATTTTAATAGGGATACTGGTATCAGTCTGTTTCGCTACTGTGGCGCATGCCGACGCACAGTCAAAATCTATTTCAATGAGCTTTGATGAGTGCCAAGCGTATCAGGCAAATACCATCGCAAAGCTCAATGTGCCAGCCTCAGACATCGAGCCGATCGTAAACTCGTCAGTGCTGACTATCACCAGAGTCTATACGGTCGACGGAAGTGTTTTGATCAGTTGCAGCGAGCCCGATCAGAAAATGGTCGTAACGATGTCCAGCAAGGGTCGGTAGTGCTACAGACTCTTGCCCATTCGGACATCTTGAAGCACTCTTCTGCCCCTGATGCTTCGAATGGGAAATTGATATGGGCGAAACGTATTTGAATGGGCGCTGGGGTGTGTTCAAGAACAACACCGACGAAGAGCCGATCGCGCTTCTGATAGACGGGGCTGGCGTGCCGATTAGGTTGGGTGGGCCGGTATTTCAAGTGGTTAGAAGTCGCTTGGTTGATTCAAAGGGGTTCGGCGGACCCTTGGCCCCGTTCAATGAAGGCTGGGTGGTAAACCACGGTGTTAATGATTTGGGACATTTCCTGAAACTGCTGCCCTGATAGGGCAAGCAAAAAAGAAGCCCGCTGATGCGGGCTTTGTAGTTTCTGCCAGATATTAAAAAGCCGGCGGCGCGGGCTACTCTCGGATTGCTTCAGGCTGCGGATCAAAAATCTCAAGTAGCATGTGATCGTGCTCCGCGCGTGTTGCCCTGTAGAGCATGCACCGATCTAGCAAGATCCTTTTCATGCTTCGAGCTGAGGCAAGGTGTCTGGGCTCGACGGAGATCGTCGCGGTCTTGCCGCTGCGGGTGTCGGTCACTTCCAGCTGGTAGGACTCAATCAAGTCGCCACGCTTGGTATGACCGAGGCATTTGAAGGTTAGGGTAGGCTCGGACATTTCGGTCTCCTGTGGGCGAGCAGTGCTTACTTATTAATTGGGAGAGGGCTCGTTCGCACTGCAACTGTTGTCGACTTGGCACTTGTTTATAGGAACCCAAGGACCTTTCGGCTCGATTGCGTCCAGCCGGTATATAGTCAGAACTCCAGCGTAGTAGCTACCAGGGACCCCGGGAAAGCCGGCTTTCTCGCCGTCCTTGAAGCGACCCTCATAAATTGGAACGACCTTGCCACTTTGGGGGGCGAGGCTCACCGAAACACGCCCTGAGGGCCTGCAGTGAATAATCATTACAGCGTTTGTGTGATGTTCGTTTGCAGACTCGTCGAATACACGAACGACGTCATGCCCACCAGGCTTGCGGCAACTTGCTGATGGGATAGTCGCTGATACTCCTTCCGCGCGGGTGTCGCCACTTAAAGCAGAAGGCATGTAGAACATTAGATTTAGCCCGATCAGCGCATTTTCTTGGAGTGGTGAGAATCGATCTTCAAAGCTATTTCGTACGCTGATTATTGCCGGCTCGAAGTTCTTCTTGACTATGTCTGTGGTAGCTTCGAGGCAGGCACCGCCCACCGCGGCAATTACCGCGATAATGCCTTTGGAGAGGTATTTCTTGAGGGATGGCATTGCTCGCATCCTTGCGTATGAGTGAAAAGTACGGGGAGCCGGGCTCTGATCTTGGTCTAATAAGCAAGTAGCCCCGCCGTCGACTTAATTTCTTCCAGATATTGAACTGTCTTTTTAGATGGATCAATCGGCAAACACTGGTCCAGCACGATGCATAGGCCGCGCAGCCAAGCGCGTGATTCTTCTGTAATAGAGCCTCCATGAGGGGCGTAGGCATCGGCAATAGCGTAGCTTTCTACCGGCCAGTCACTCAGTGCTTTAACAATTCCATCGCGCATATCATGGATCGCGTTGTTCGTTGAGGCTGGGTTTTGAATTGCTTGTTTTAATCTTTTTAAGCGGAGGGGCATTCAACGTTCCTTGCTGAGAGTGAAAAGGCCCAGCGAGCTGGGCTTTGTGGTTCCTGATGTGCGGTAAACCCAGTTGAGGGCTTATCAGTTGGGATCTCTCGTGAGTGCAGACTCCATGCTATTTAGCTCTATCAACGCGTGCACCAGGTGCCTTGCAGGAAGGACGCCATAGTCTTGATCGAATCCAAGAGCAGCGGCAGCATGAAGAATAAGCTTCATCGCCTTTTCGCGAACATAGCTGTCGGGGCCTTCATCCTTGCAAAGATCGTCAATGAGGAAGCGAATCGCACTGTACAAAGCAGCTCTATCGATGATCGTCTCGGCATCGCTCACTTCTTCATAGAGCTCGCGTAGCGCTTTGATGCGGGCTTTGATATGGCTCATCAAACACTCCAGGCGACTGAAAAAATTATGGGAAAAAGCCCGGCGGGGCGGGCTTGAGCTAACCTTTTGCGTCCCAACCAACGACGATGCCGTTTTCCAAGGTCACGCGCAGTAAAAATCGGTTGCCGCCTTCGTGATGATATTTCCAAATTTCGCGTGATTTGCTCTTCATATATTTTTGATCGATTGTCTCTGGCTCCCCGGCTGAATCAAACAAATGACCTGCTGTCATGCCTTCCCAGATTTTCTGATCAAGAATCGCTTGGACTATGATTTTGTCAGTGTATTTTTCTGTGAGGTATGCAATCCGAAGAGCAAGTTCCTCCGCTTGTCTCTGACGTTCTGTTTCTGCTCTAGATGGGCGTAAGCGTGCATCTTGACGCTGCTGTTCACTCAGCAAGTATCTGCTTCCATTAGCGCAGATTTCGGATACGACGTGGTCGTCTTCAAGGCATTCAACCAGCCGCGTTGCTCGTTCGTAGCCAATTTTGAGATGGCGTTGAACGGCGGAGATGCTGCATCTACCCGTCGATACTACAAAACGCGCAGCGTCGGGGTAGAGGGGGTCTTCATTCTCCGTCAGATCAGAGATATCGAAGGCAGGGCTCCGTTTGGGGGCGTCCTCTTGGATTGAGATGCCGAAAAGCGTTTTCCACCACGACATTCAACGCTCCTTGTTAGCTTGTCCCATAAACGTTTGTGAAAAGCCCGGCGGGCCGGACTTCGTCATTCGATTTAGTTGTGGTGACCACCACCATTATCGGGTCTTCATTGCGGCATCGGTGGCCAGCTTTTGGACTCTTCGACTACGTTGGCGATTACTTCTTCGATGGTTGTCTTTTCGCCGCGAGCCTCGGCATGAAAAAGGTCAATTATTGCGTTGAGCATTATTTCCTGTGTGACGCCATGCTTCGCGGCTTCGCCTTGTAGATTTTCGATGGTGCTTTTCGGTAACGCTAGGACTAGGTCTTTCTTGCCCTCAGCGACTAGCGCCATTTCCAAAACCTCGGGCTGGTCATCAACATCCTGCAGTTTTTCCACTTCACAACCGAGTGCTTTAGATAGCTTGACTAATGCGGTCATGCGCGGGACCGAGGTGCCCATCTCATACCGCCCTATTTGGGGAACGCTTAAGCCACTCGCCTTCGCAAGATCGCGCTGGGTCATTCCCGCGTCTGCTCGGAGGCGGACGAGTCGGGAAGGGAAGCCTTTCGGGTGGTACATGCTGATTCCATACTGTGGTGTGGAAAACATGATGTTCGCGAAACATTGTCAGCGCAAGAAGATGATGGCAAATGATGTTGACTAGATGCAATAAATGATGCGTAATGATGCCTAATGATTGTTAAGGAGGTTTTATGAGGTCGGAGAAATCGCGATACCCGCTCAGCTTGGAGGCATCTGTGAAAGTGCAGGCAGAAGGTGAAGCAAAGAAAAATCGACGCAGTTTGAATGCCGAACTCGGACTGTTAATCGAGGAGGGGCTGAAATGGAGGGAGCAAACGAGCAAGCAGGCAGTAGCCTAAAACGAAGAAACCCCGGCTTGCAGGCCAGGGCTTCGGGTAACGAGATCAACTACCAGGAAGAAATCGTCATGAGCGATATTAGCACAACCGTTTCGAATGTCATCCCGTTCAATTTCGGCGAGCAGCAGGTGCGTACGCTGCTGATAGATGATCAGCCGTGGTTCGTGGCGGCTGATGTGTCATCCGCCTTGGAATACCGAATTGCTGGTGACATGACTCGAAACTTGGACGAAGACGAAAAGGGTACGCAGATTGTGCGTACCCTTGGCGGGGACCAAGAAATGCTGGTCATAAACGAATCCGGCCTTTATTCGGCAATCCTGCGCAGCCGTAAGGCGGAAGCCAAACGCTTCAAAAAATGGGTGACCGCTGAGGTTCTTCCTGCGATTCGTAAGCACGGTCGGTATGAAGACACCCAGAGCGTCATGACGCCTATGGTTGATGAACTTCTCGGCAAGGTCGGAGCTCTTCGGCTAGGCAACGTCATGCGATGCCGTGTTGCCAAACTTGATGCTGAGCATCAGCGCAGCGCTACTGCCAAGCTGGCATCCGCACTTCACGCCCGCTTCGATGTTCCGCGCATGGAGCTGATCCCCGCCGACCAAATGGATGCAGCCTGCAATTTTGTCGCCAGCTACGCGATCGAGGGCGAATACTTACCGAAGGGCGGCAACCAATCTGTCGACATCCCGACCGATCTTTCGGAAACCCAGCGTTACCTTGTTTTCACTGACGGCTCTGGTAAGCGTCAGGTGCAACCCGTTCCGTTCGACGCGTGCGTAATGTCGCCGACTCAGTTCTTGGCGGCCGTCACTGCGCCGAACGGTGTTCATGTCCCGTCGGCGGCGCTGTTCGACTTCGCCCTAGCGGCGATGCAGAAAGTGAAGTGGAGGGTTGCGGCATGAAATCAGCAGTCGTACCGTTTGATTTTCATGGGCAGCAGGTTCAGTTCAATTCGGATGGCTGGATTAATGCTACCGCTGTAGCAGCCGAGGCCGGGAAAAGGCTTGACCATTGGCTGGCTAACGCAGAAACCAACGACTACATGGATGCACTTGCTTCGGCGCTTAATACCCGGGATTCCGGGGATTTGATTTTCACCAAGCGCGGGCGCAATGGCGGGACCTGGCTGCATCCAAAACTGGCGATTGTTTTTGCCAGGTGGCTCTCTGCGGACTTCGCGGTATGGTGCGACCTCCAGATCGATGAGTTGCTTCACGGAGGTGGAAATGCACGGGAAATGCTCGATAAGGCAAGTTTGGCCCTTGATCGAAGGCGAGAACTGGCAAGCCAGCAGGGAAAGGGACTTTCTGCATGGCGCTGGGCGCGGCCCGATCTTGAACAGAGCGTCGAGTTTTGGCGTGAGCAGGTTCAGCTAACCCTGAAGCTCGACGCACCTTAACTTCCCACGAACCCGAAGAACCCCGCCCATGCGGGGCTTTCGTGTTGCTCTCTCGTTGATGATAAAGTCTCGCGATATCTCAACGAGGGAACGAAATGAAATTATTCGTAGGTGCGCTGGCGGTAGCTTTACTGGCTGGCTGTGCAACTTCTCCAGTTCCGTCCGACAAGGCGCGCCCAGCGCCATCCGAAAGAGTAAGCGGCTACCAAAAGCCAGTGCCTGGCGGTAGTTCGCTAATCGTGACGAGAGACACAGGGTTTCTCGGCGGCGGTTGCTTCGCGACCATCTTTCTAAATGGTGCTCCCGTGGCAAAGCTGGACACCGGCGAGAAGGCTGTCTTCCAGGTCCCTTCCGGTGAGTGGTTGTTAGGCGCCGCATTGGATGGTTCAGCACTTTGCGCAGCGAACCCCGAGCGAATGGAAACGTCAGTGGTTTTGAAGCAGGGCCAGCAAAAGAAATTCAGGGTTTTCCTCCCTGCTGGCGGTGGGTCGATATCCGTGCAGCCGAGCAGCTTCTAAGTATCTAAGGAGAAGTTGATATGTCACAGGTTATCGTTTTGGGTTGGCTCATTGTTGCCGGACTCACGGCCGTGGCGGCAAACGCGAAGAACAGGTCGGCTTTCGAAGGGTTTTTGGTGGGGGTTTTCTTTCCTGTTCTTGGATTGGTCATTTACCTAATAATCAAGCCATCCCCGGAAAAATCATCGTCTATTAAAAATGGGCTTCTTGTTAACTCTAGCGGGGAGAGGACCTGCCCTAGCTGCTCAGAGTTTGTAAAAATGCAGGCATCCAAGTGCAAGCACTGCGGAAGCGATCTGACGCCAATCACTGACGCTGAAGCAAAGGCTGCGCACGACGCTGTGTATGGGCCTATGAGAAGCCACCGAACTATTCTCGTTTTGTTGTTGGGAATAGCTGTTGTGGCTTTCGGATATTTTAATCAGCACTAAACAGACACCTTCACAAGCCCGCTTCGGCGGGTTTTTTATTGCCCGGAGAAAAACAATGAGCACCAACTTCACGTCCTTGGGCATTGCCGTAAATTCATCGGAGGCGGTGAACGCTGCTGGCGATCTGGACAAGTTGGTCGACTCGGCAGAAGGCGCGGAGAAGGCGATAGTCGATCTGGGAAAAGCCGGCGATGGCCTGGCCAACACCGGCAAGAAGATCACACAAGCTGAAAGTGAGGTAGCCCAGGGCGTCGACAAATCCACTGCCGCAATAGACCGCAAATCTGGCGCAAGCCGCAAAGCAGCCGACAGCGCTGTGGCTGAGATCAATGTCATCAGCCAGCTCGACAAGGCAATGACCAGCAACATTACCTGCATGGAATCGCTGATCCAGGCTGAAGGGCTGCTCGAGCGCGCCAAGAAAGGTGGTCTGGTAACAATTGAGGATCAGGTCAAGTATCAGGATCAGTTGGGGAAGGCCCACGACAGGCTTGAAAAGGCTGAAGCCAAAGAACTGGCGCAGAAGCAGCGCCTGATAGAGGTTGAGGGCCGACGGATCGAAGCGCTAAAGCGCACCGTGAATGGAATCGACCCCTTAACCTCCAAGCTGGCGAAGCTTGAAGAGCGTGAGCGAGCCCTCAGCGAGCTTCATAAGCTAGGCGAGACTGACGCAAATCGCTACAACGAAGCCTTAGCAAAGATCGGCAAGGACCGTGCTGGGCTGGCCGCGACGGAGACCGCGTTCGACAAGTTGAAGCTTGGCACTCGCCAGGCTCAAGAGAACGTGATGCAGCTCGCCAACGCCCTGCAATCGGGCGACCTAGGGAGTGGGGCTCGTGCAATCGCTCAGTTGGGCGCTGGAGCGGGAGAATCCGCGAAAAGTCTTGCTGGCATGATCATTCCTGCCGGATTGCTCGTTGCAGTAATCGGGTCACTCGCATACGCATATCTTGATGCGATGAAACAGGCGCGTGAGTTCAATGCCGCTATCAATGGAGGCACCAACGGCGCCGGTCAGACAATCGCCAGCTTGAAGGATATGGCCGACGGCGCTGGGCGTGTCACGGGGAACCTGTCTGGTGCGCGAGAGGCCGTTGTGTCGCTTGCATCGGGGGCCGCCACAAGCGGCACGCAGATGCGAAACCTGGCTGAGGCTGCGGCGGCGATCAGCGAGATCTCAGGGCACGGGGCTGGTGAGCTTGCAAAGTCGTTCGCCACCGCCGGCGATACTGCGACGGAAGCTGCGGGAAAGATCAGTAGCCAGTATGGGCTGCTCACCCTTGAGCAATACCAGGTGATCAAGGGGATTGATGATCAAGGCGATCATCAGCGCGCACTTGATGTCCTGAGCGGGGACTTGAATCAGGCAGCGTTAGAGCGCCTGAAAGCCTATCGAGGCTCTCTCTCCGATATAGAGCGCGACTGGGATGACATCGGAAACGCTACAAAGCGTGCTTATTCATACCTCAGGGCAGAAGCTTTTCCAGACCTCACAAAGCAGATCGAAATCACCCAGCGCGTGCTGGATACTCGCAAGGGTGGCGGTTTTGCTGGAGCAGTATCCAATGGGCTTAGTTCGCTCAATACGGCGCTTGGCCTAGGCACCGGTGAGCATGATGACTCAACCGAGGCTCTGGAAAAGAAATTGGCAGAACTGAAGTCTCGCCTTGCCGCGAGCACTGCTCAGACGGCCGCTACTGGTGAGGCTACGGACGCTAACCAGAAGGCCATAGAAGCCCAAAAGGCGCTGGATGCGCAACTCGATAACATCAACCCTCTGGCCAAGCGGCAGGAAGGGCTGAAAAAGCTCAACGATCAATTCCGAACACTTTACGAAAACGCAGAGAAAACCGGACAAAAATCACCCTTGCTTGATGGTGTCAACTTCGACGGTGCCAAGTTCTCTGGCGGCGCGTATGACAAACTGCTGAAGGGGCTCAACGACAAAAATAAAGACCCCAAGGCCGCTGGCTCCCAAGTCGACCTGACCAGCTTCAACAACGCCAAAAACAACCTTTCCGACATCGTCAATGAATACCGAAACGCCCAGAAGGAACTGGAGGCCCAGCAGAAAGCTGGTGTGGTTTCGCTGTCGGACTATGCCAAGCAACGGTCGGCCCTGATCAACCAGGAAAAGGACGATGTGACGGCCGCGTACCAGGCTGAAATCGATGCACTGGAGGCGGCCAAGGCCAAGAAAGGCACTACGGCGGCGCAGAGCATCCAGCTTGACCAGAAGATTTCCGATGCACGGCAGGGGATGGTCAAGGCTCAGAAGGATGCAGACAGCCAGCTGACGGTTATCGCCACAAATGAGAAGGGCCGTGTGGAGCAGCTGACGGCCGCCTCACAGGCGTATGTCAATCAGTTGGAACGCCAGCGAGCTGCACTGGAAGCCGCCGGCTCCCGCGCTGCAAATGGGCTAGGCCTGGGAGACAGGCAAGCAGCACTGCAAGCGAGCCTCGATGCAACCACGGACAAGTTCAACGACGAGCGGGCCAAGCTGCTGGATCGGCGCAAGACAGCGCCTGATAAGTACAGTCAGGAAGACTACATGCGCGACCTGGCCAGCCTGGAAGATGCGGAAAGGAAGTACCGCGACACGGTGGTCGACAACTACGACAAGATGTCGGAGGCCCAGGGCGACTGGCGTAGCGGGGCCTCATCGGCTTTCCAGAACTACCTGCAGTCTGCTAATGATGTGGCTGGCCAGACCAAGAGCCTGTTCACCAGTGCCTTTTCAAGCATGGAGGACGCGGTCGCGAATTTTGCTGTCACCGGCAAATTGTCGTTCTCCGACTTCACCAAATCGATCATCGCCGATATGGCGCGGATCGCGACTCGACAAGCTGCTTCTGGTTTGCTTTCGAGCATCGCCGGAAGTGCGCTTGGGGCGTACTTCGGTGGCGGTGCGGCTGCTGGCGCTACCAGCTTCGGGTCAGACATTGGTGGTGCAATCACTGCCAATGCAAAGGGCGGTGTGTACGACTCGCCAAGCTTGTCCAGCTTCAGCAACCAGGTGCACGACAAGCCGCAGATGTTCGCATTCGCTCAGGGCGCGGGCATCTTCGCCGAGGCCGGGCCGGAGGCGATCATGCCGCTGACCAGGACAGCCGGCGGTGAGCTTGGTGTCCGCGCACTGGGCGGTGCCGGCGGGGGAGGCGCTGGCAACACCTACAACTTCCCTGTCTCGGTTTCCGTGCAGACGGCGGGCGATGGCGGCAATGCCACGCAGGAAGACACCTCCCAGGCCGGAAGGAATATCCAGCAGGCCACCAAAGCCGAAGCCGAGGCAGCCATTGCGCGCGGTGTACAGCCTGGCGGCGCAATCTGGCGAGCTATCAACGGAAGGTAACCATGGCGATTGAAACGTTCACCTGGGCCACCCAGAACGGGGAGGCGCCCGATATTACCTATCGGGTGCGCACCTCGCAGTTTGGGGACGGCTACAGGCAAGAGGTCGCGGATGGGATCAACAATAAAGTCGATGCCTATCCGATCACTCACACGGGCAACACAGCGACAGCGCTGGCCATGATGGCGTTCTTCGATCGCCACAAGGGCGCCAAGGCTTTCTTGTGGACCACTCCCCTGGGCCAGCTCGGCCTGTTCACCTGCAAGAACCCAACCCCTACGCCCATGGGCGGGGGCGTATTCAAAGTGACAGCGACGTTCGAGCGCGCTTTCCACCCGTAAAGGTCAATCCATGTCGCTGATCAATGCTATCCAGACTCTTGAGCCTGGCAACGAAGTCATGCTGTTCGAACTGGACGGCAGTGATTACGGCGCCGATGTTCTGCGCTTCCATGGGCACGCGATCCCGCATACACCCTCCGAACTGATGGCCGCCGGCGCAAGCGCCGACCAACTGCCGGCCAAATCGATCTGGTGGAAGGGTGAGGAGTACGGCGCCTGGCCCATGCAGTACGAGGGCAGCGAGGCGAATGGCGACGGCACTGCCGTAAGGCCGAAGCTTTCGGTGGGCAATGTCAACGGGCGAATCACCGCGCTTTGCCTGGCTTTCGAGGATCTGCTTGAGTTCAAGCTGACCATCCGCAATACGCTGGCCGAGTACTTGGATGTCGTGAACTTCGAAGGCGGCAACCCCACGGCTGACCCAACCCAAGAGTCGATTGAGGTCTGGTATGTCGACCAGAAAACCAACGAGGACGGCGAGATAGTCAGCTGGGATCTGGCCAGCCCGGGAGATGTCGGCGGCGAGACGATCGGTCGACAGATGACCACGCTATGCCACTGGTGCCTCACCGGTGGCTACCGTGGCCCAAACTGCGGCTATACCGGACCCTACGTCACGAAGGACGGGGTAGTTACCGACAACCCTGAGCTCGATGTGTGCGACGCCACGCTGGGTAAGGGCTGTATTCCTCGCTTCGGCGAGGGCAACCCTTACCCATTCGGCGGATTCCCCGCCGTTTCCTTGATCGCCCGGAGCTGACCATGCGCAAACACATTATTGCGGCCATCCAAGCGCATGCGGCGGCCGAGTACCCGAAGGAGTGCTGCGGCCTGGTGCTGGCCGTCGGGCGAGCGCAGAAGTACATCCCGTGCCGGAACATCGCCACCGAGCCGAACGAAGAGTTCAGGTTGGAACCGGAGGACTACGCTGCGGCGGAAGACCAGGGTCAGGTCATCGGTATCGTGCATTCGCATCCGGACGCCACCAGCAGGCCGTCTTCGCGTGATCTGGCGATGTGCGAGGCTACGGCATTGCCATGGCACATTCTGTCGTGGCCAGAGGGCGACCTGCGAACGATCACTCCAGCGGGCAACACGCCGCTGCTCAAGCGCCCATTTGTACACGGCGCCTGGGACTGCTGGCAGGTCTGCGCTGATTGGTATCAGCGCGAGTGGGGCCTTGAATTTGAAACCTTCAAACGCGCCGATGGCTGGTGGGAGAGCGCGGAAAGCACAAGCCTGTATGAGGCGAACTATGCCGCTGCCGGCTTTGAGCAGGTCGATACGCCGCAGCGCGGCGACATGATCGTGATGGAGGTAGGCCGCACGGCTCACCCTAACCACGCAGGGATCTACCTTGGCACTGACCCGGTGCTACCCGGCGAGGACTCCGGCGTGTTCGGCCCTGGGCCATTCGTCCTGCACCACCTGTACGGCCGGCCGTCAGAGGTGATCGTCTACGGCGGCCCATGGCTGCAGCGCACACGTTTAATTCTTAGACACAAGGAGGCCAGATGAGCGCCATCGTTTATTCGCCGATGACCACCATCAAGCTTTCGGGTTCGCTGGCTCAGAAGTTCGGCAGGCTGCATAGGCGCCAGGTTGCTTCGGGCGATACCTGGGAGGTGTTCAGGGCGTTGAAGGCCACCATCGACGGGTTCGAGGCTGAGATCCGCCGCCTTGATCGCCTGGGACTTCGCTTTGCCATCTTCCGCAACAGGAAAAACGTCGGGCCGGATGAGTTCGGCATGGGCGGGGCCAGGGAGATCAGGATTGTTCCGGTGATCGAGGGCAGCAAGCGCGGCGGCATTTTGCAGATTGTGCTGGGCGTCGTGCTGATCGCAGCCAGCTACTTCGGCGCGCCTACGGCACCCGCGGGTATCGCGCTGCTAGCAGGGGGCGTAATCCAGATGCTCAGCCCACAGGCCGCCGGCCTCAAGCAGAGTGCTTCGCCGGAAAACATGCCCAGCTACGCATTCGGCAGCGCGAAGAACACCACGGCCAGCGGCAATCCCGTCCCTATCTGCATCGGCGAACGCCGGTGGGGCGGGGCAATAATCTCGGCATCCATCTACGCCGAAGACAAAGCATAACCACGACGCATCAAGCAAACCGCCCAAGATGCGGTTTTTTATTGCCTGGAGGAAAGCATGGGTGCAGCACAAAAGCTGGATATTCACGGCGCTAAGGGTGGCGAGAGCAAGCCAAAGTCGCCGGTAGAGGCCCCTGACAGCCTGCGCTCCACCAACGTCGCCAAGATCCTGATCGCCGTGGGCGAGGGTGAATTCGATGGTACACCGACCGCGCGCGATATTTTCCTCGACAACACGCCCATCCAGGATGCCAGCGGGAATTTCAACTTCACCAACGTCAAGTGGGACTGGCGCCCGGGCTCGGTAGAGCAGACTTACATCCCAGGTATTCCATCTGTCGATAACGAAACGTCGCTGAATATCGAGCTGCGCAGTGGCACGCCGTGGGTTCAATCGCTGACCAATCTCCAGTTGTCGGCAGCACGTATCCGCCTGGCTACGCCCCGACTGGCGAGCCAGGACGGTGAAGGCAACATCAACGGGTACACCATCCAATATGCGGTTGACGTAGCTACCGACGGTGGCGCCTATCAAGAAGTGCTTATCGGCGCGATGTCGGGCAAGACAACCACCCGCTACGAGCGATCACTGCCTATCAAGCTGCCTCCTGCAGCGAGTGGCTGGCTCATTCGCGTTCGGCGGATCACGCCAAACCAGAACACTGACAAGATAGCCGACTCCCTTTTCATTGCAGGTTACACGCAGGTCATCGACGAGAAGCTGCGCTACCCCAATACGGCGCTACTTTTCGTCGAGTTCGACGCCGAGCAGTTCACCAACATCCCGGCTGTCACGGTCAAGTGCAAGGCTCGGCGCTGGCAGGTGCCGAGCAACTACGACCCCGTGGCAAGGACTTACTCCGGCGCCTGGGACGGCACCATGAAAGAGGCCTGGACCAATAACCCGGCATGGGTCACCTATGGCATCTGCACCCAGGATCGTTTCGGCCTGGGTCGCCGCATTAAGCCGTGGATGGTGGACAAGTGGGAGCTGTACCGCATCGCGCAGTATTGCGACCAGATGGTGCCGAATGGAGCTGACGGCGTTGAGCCGCGCTTCCTGTGCGACATGAACCTGCAGGGCAAGGCCGATGCCTGGTCACTGTTGCGCGACATCGCCGGTATTTACCGCGGCATGACGTATTGGGCGCAGGGCCAGCTGGTCATGCAGGCTGATATGCCTCGCTCCCAGGACATCGACTACGTCTTCACCCGCTCCAACGTCATCGACGGCAAAATCTCATATGGCAGTGCATCGGCCAAAACACGTTTCACGCGCTGCCTCGTCAGCTACGACAACCCACTGAACAACTACGACACCGACGTCACGGTCTATTCAGATCTGCCGCTACAGCGCCGCCTGGGCGACAAACCGACGGAGATCAGTGCAATCGGCTGCACCCGGGCATCTGAGGCCCAGCGCCGAGCTAAATGGCTGGTGCTGAGCAACAACCAAGACCGCACGATCAGCTTCAGGACCGGCATGGAAGGCCGTATCCCGCTGCCTGGCTTCATTATTCCCGTTGCTGACTCGCTGCTGGCGGGCAGGGAGATCGGCGGGCGCATTGCGGCGGCGGCGGGGAAGGTCATCACCTTGGACCGAGACACTCTGGCCAAGGTCGGTGACCGGCTGGTTATCAACCTTCCCGGCGGGCGAGCGGAAGGGCGTACCGTGGAAAGCGTGAGCGGCCGCAACGTAACCGTGACCGTTGCCTACAGCGAGGCACCGGCTGCACAGCTTCAGTGGGCAATCGACGCTGACGACCTGGCAATCCCTCTATATCGGGTGATGCGGACTGCACGGACACCAGAAGGCGATTACGACATCAGCGCTTTGCAATACGAGCCTGGTAAGTTCGCCAGCATCGACACCGGGGCGCGCTTGGAAGAGCGCCCGATCAGCGTCATACCGATCACGGTGGTGCCGCCGCCGGAAAGCGTAACCGTCACGTCGAACGTGTCGATCGACCAGGGCATTGCCATCAGCACCATGAACATCTCGTGGCCTGCCGTGAATGGCGCGGTCGCCTATGACGTGGAGTGGCGCAAGGACAGCGGCAACTGGATCAGGGTGCAGCGTACTGGTTCGACTAGCGTCGACGTCACCGGCATCTACTCGGGCGCCTACCTGGCCCGCGTGCGCTCGGTGAGCGCCTTTGAAATATCCTCAGTCTGGAAGAGCTCTAACCTCACCAACCTGCAAGGCAAAACCGGCTTGCCGCCGGCGGTGTCGTTCCTGCGCACCACCAGCGAGCTGTTCGGCATCAGCATCAAGTGGGGTTTTCCCGCTGGCGCCGAGGACACCCAGCGCACCGAGTTGTGGTACGGCCCGGCGAACAACCTGGCGGCGGCTACCAAGCTGGCCGACCTGGCGTACCCGCAGGCCGACTATCGCATGCAGCAGTTGCTGGCGGGCGCTACGTTGTTCTTCTGGGCGCGCCTGGTGGACCGCACCGGCAACATAGGTCCGTTCTACCCGGTGGTGAATGGTGTGATGGGCCAGGCCAGTTCGGACGCTGGGGCCATCTTGAATATGCTCGCCGGCAAGATCAGCAAGACCGAGCTAGGCCAGGACCTGCTCAGTGATATCAACAAAATCCCCGGCCTGCAGGATCAAATCGACGCGCTTGACGACATCCTGCTGTACGACTCGGCGAAGACGTACGCCATTGGCGATACGGTGCGCCAAGGGCAGCGGCTGTATCAGGCCATTGCCAGTGTGCCGGCCAACAAGCCACCACCGAACGCCGCGTACTGGCTCGACGTGGGGCAGACCGTTGGGTCTGTCGGCGCCTTGGCGCAGCAGGTAGCACTGAACAAAACCAGCATTGAAACCGTCGACGGCAAGGTAACTGCGCAAGGCTCAACTCTTAATGTGCTGCGCGCAGCTACTCGAGATGACAGTGGCAGCGGTGCGAAGGCAGATGCGTTGAAAGGCTGGGCCAGTACTGCCGCAATCGCTACTCAAGAAAAGGTCATCGCCTCAAACGAAGAAGCATCGGCACAGCGCCTTACAACCGTGGATGCCAAGGTCAACCAAAACGCCGCAAACGTGACGCTTCTGGAAAGCACCGTGGCCAACAACAAGCAGGCCTCGGCGCAGCAAATCTCCCAGGTTAGCGCAGAGGTTGCCGCGACCAAGGATGACATCGTAACAACCAAGGGGGATATTGCCGCGAACAAGGATGGAGTCGCCACAAACAAGGCAGCAATCCAGCAGACCAGCTCAGCACTCGCCGACACCAATGGGAAATTGTCGACCTTATGGTCCGTGAA
Organism: Pseudomonas sp. Larv2_ips; assembly: GCF_963879675.1. Taxonomy (NCBI): domain Bacteria; kingdom Pseudomonadati; phylum Pseudomonadota; class Gammaproteobacteria; order Pseudomonadales; family Pseudomonadaceae; genus Pseudomonas; species Pseudomonas sp. Larv2_ips. The sequence goes on along the minus strand of NZ_CAWOAW010000014.1, from coordinate 1,831,558 downwards.
GATGGAAACCACGGCCGGCGGGCAGAAGTACGCTGCGTCTTTCGGTCTGGGCCTCCAGGTCGATCCTTCTGGGGTGTCGTCGCAGTTCGTGGTAAGGGCTGACACCTTCATGCTGCTCAACTTGGCCAATGGCACGCCGGTTTCCCCGTTCTCGGTCACTGGCGGGCAGACCTTCATTAAGTCGGCCTTCCTGGAAGACGGGTCAATCACCAACGCCAAGATCGGTAACTACATCCAGTCCAACAACTATGTAGCCGGTACCAGCGGCTGGAAGTTGTTCTTCGACGGGACGTTTGAAATAAATAGCTCTCTCGGTTCCGGCCAGGCTCGGCAGGTCATTAATAATCGAGGAGGAAAAGTGTTCGATGAGGTTGGCGGCAAGCGCTATCAGTGGGGAGATCTTTCCGCATGACTTATGGAGTAAGAATTTGGGGGGCTACAGGCGCCTTAGAGCTTGATGAAACATCATTTAGTGTCAGGGTGATCTATTCGGGGTTGGTATCTCGGCCAACTGGCATCACTTATGTGGACATTGCTGTTCCAGGGTGCGATCCGGCAACCTGCAGCGCCGTCTGTGTGCCGGTCGTACCATACCCCGCTGATCCTAACTCCCAGAACCTTTATGCCATACAACAGGAGCCTCAAGTATTTAGCGGATATGTAAGGGTATGGATGGTTAATCGAAATATCCAAGCAAGTGCTAGTCCTGCTCCTGCTCTTGAAACCCAGCGGCTTCTAGTTATGAGGTGCCGGTAAATGACTTACGGTATGCAGTTCACTAATGACAAGGATACGGTAGTCTTAGATTCTGAGTACTCCAGGCTTGTGGTCTTACATAAAGGTGATTATGCCGGTCCGATAAACTTCCCTACGCCCATTACCTCCCAAGAGCCGCCTCTAGTATTTATCAGACCGAATAGTTCTTTTACTCTGAGCTACGCGAGAATTAACGGTGGTGCGGGTAACTGGACTGGTTTTTCGTTTGTTGGCGGCGGTACGGGCAAATACTTCGCTGCTGCCTTTCAATCAACACCTACTGCCACCTACGGTTTTAGACTTTGGGACGCGAATGGAAAGCTTTTGTTCGATAGTGGGACGCCTTGCGCTCAGTTCACCCGAACAATCTCAACATGGACTTTTATCGGCTCAAGCCAAACGGGCCAAGGCACGACGCAAGTAAACTTTACGGCGCCGTCTCCGTTGAATGGCGGTGATTATATGATGATTAATAATATTGGCATGGATGTAAGTGCTGCTAATACTCGCTCGGCTAAGTTGTATTGCACTTGGGATTACACTAACAATAGGGTTGTAGTTTTTACTGTAGGTGTGACAAATGTTACGTCGCTCTTCGTACCTGTAGTATTTGCAAAACCTATAACCTGAGTTAGTGCCATCCACCTATGCCGCCTTGAGCGGTTTTTTATTGTCTGGAGAAAAATATGGTTTGGCAAAGATCCGGAACAGTTGCTGTACAGAACGGCAGCACCACTGTCGTCGGCACGAACGTAGATTTCGCGGCCAGCAGCCGGAATGGCGACTCATTCGTTGGTCCAGACGGTGCGACCTACGAGGTAGCCAACGTCGCCAGTTCCACGGTTATCTCGATCCTACCCGCGTACAAAGGGCCGACAGTGAGCAGCGCTCCCTACGCAATCATGCCGGTGCAGGGCTACGACAAAATGCTGTCCGATGCCTTCAATAACCTGAACAACCAGTTCGGGCCGAAGCTGGCGGCGCTGGGCACGACGGGCAATTACGACACTCTGCCTATCTTCAAAGGCGGAACTGCGGCCACTACGCAGGCGCAGGCCTGCAGCAATCTTGGTGCTCTGAGAAATCAGGCCGCCAATAGTACGATTGGCCTGAGTTTTGGTTCGGTTGCGCCACCGAACATAGCCTCTATTGATTCGTCAGGAAATAACGCGAATACCGCCTTGCGCATTTCTAACTCGGGAAACACT
>NZ_CAWOAW010000014.1:1387720-1829457 GCF_963879675.1 Pseudomonas sp. Larv2_ips | reverse complement strand
AAGGCAACACCACTCGTGCCGCTGATGGCACCTTGAAGGCGATCTAATCATGGCAAGAGCAGCAATCAACGTACTCGGGGCCACCGGCGCGACCTATGACTTTGTTACAAACGGTGCGGGCGTGATCGAGTCATCGCGCGAGTCGGTTGGCGTTTATCACATCGCCGGGTGCCAGGGCATGGTGCCGTTTCCACCGGTAGACGAGGGTTGGGGCTACACAGTCAACCAGGTGGACTCGCGGGCCGACGTGGACATTCAGTTCACCGATGGCGTGCTGGTGGTGACGGTGACCAAGGACGACAAGCCGTATGACCTGAAGCACATGATCACTTTGCACATCCTGGTGCCTGACGCCCCACCGGTAGAGATGCCGCAGGTAACTCAACTTGAGGAAGATCCCGTCGCTCCTGAATCCTGACCGAAGCCCGAACAACACGGCCGCCATTGAGCGGTTTTTTTTCGCCTGGAGAAAAGCATGCCGATCACCGAAACCCGCGGGGTGCGCAACCGCAACCCCGGCAACATCGACTACAACCCAGCCAACCAGTGGCAAGGCCAGCTCAAGCCAGATCCGCAGATCGAGAAGCGGTTCGCCCGGTTCGATACGCCCGAGAACGGCATCCGCGCCCTGGGCAAGGTGCTGCTGACCTATCAGCGAAAGCATGGCTTGAAGACGGTAAAGGCGATCATCAGTCGCTGGGCGCCGGCTGTAGAGAACGACACCGCAGCCTACGTGCGTGCCGTCGAGGCGAACACCGGCACCCGCCCTGGCGCCGAGGTTGACCTAACGCAGCCGGTGGTGATGTCCGGCTTCGTCAAGGCGATCATCCACCACGAAAATGCCGGGTTTGCCTATCCGGATGCGGTACTGGCGGAAGGCGTGCGGCGGGCGCTGGCATGACGCCGGTGCAGAAACTGGCGAGTCTGGTGCTGCTGATCCTGGTGTTGATGGCCGGCGCCGTGGGCGTGACCTGGCAGGTGCAGGACTGGCGAATGGGAGAGAAGCTTGCCGAGCAGGCTGGCCTGCACAAGGATGATTTGGCCGCGATCAGCAATGCCGCAGCGGCCCAGGCCCGCGCCGAACAGGACAAGCGCCTGGCCATCGAAAAAGAACTCGCGGCCCAAGACCAACAACACACTCGAGAACTATCCGATGCTCAACGCAACCAGGCTCTTTTGCGCGACCGCCTTGCCACTGCTGATGTGCGGCTGTCAGTCCTCCTTGCCGACGATCCAGCCAGTGGCTGCAACGTGCCTGCCGCCGCCGGCGCCGTCAGCGTGGTTCATGCAGCCCGTCGAGCCCAACTTGACCCAGCGCATGCGCAACGAATTATCGCCATCACCGACGCTGGGGATAACGGACTGATCGCCCTGCGCGCGGGTCAGGCATATCTCAGGGCGATAGCCGATTAAATTAAATGGCAGGGCTTACGGTAGGTTTGGTATTTAAATTCTGAAACGACCGACCATCTGATTAAGTGATATTGCAAGTCTCGAAAGCTCGTTACTTGCTAGAAGGGTCTGATGGGTTCCTTCGCTACTCTGAACGCTGAGTTCTCGAATGCTTATGAGGGCTCTATCTACCTCTCTTGCTACATGAGCCTGCTCTTCCGATGCGGTCGCGATCTGCTGATTCCGATCATCGATCAGCTGAACAGCTGATGTGATAGCTTTGAGCGACTGGCCAGCCTCATCAGCCGTTTGCCTAGTGCTATGCGCCTCATGGGTGCTACTAATCATCGATTCTACAGCTTGCGCACTACCTGCCTGAATGCTTGAAATCATTTGTTCGATTTCCTGAGTTGCAGTTTGGGTTCGATGAGCAAGAGCTCTAACTTCATCCGCAACCACTGCGAATCCTCTTCCTTGTTCACCTGCTCTAGCAGCTTCAATAGCGGCGTTTAGCGCTAGGAGATTGGTTTGCTCCGCGATTGCTCGAATTACACTTAAAACTGTACTTATTTCTTGCGTTTGTCCAGCTAGCAGTTGTACTTGTTCGGACGTGATCTCAATCCTGTCCGTTAAGCTGCGCATTGCTTTGAGTGTTTCACCAACTTTATTGTTTCCTGCCGCTGCAGCTTTGTTGGATTCACGAGCTGATTCTGATGTGGAAATAGCGTTGCGAGCAACCTCATCAACCGCGGCACTCATCTCGGTCACCGCAGTTGCAGCCTGTTCGATTTCACTATTTTGCTGCTGAAGGGTAAAGCTTGCGCCTTCTGTTATCGAGCTCATCTCAACTGCGGCAGTGCTAAGCTGCGTGGCAGCCTCAGATATCTCGCTGATGGTATCACGCAAGGTTCCTTGCATTGTATTGAGCGCTCGCATTAACCTTGCGGACTCATCATTTCCGGTTACCTCAAGAGCAAGCCTAAGGTCGCCTGCTGCGATCTCTTCTGCCATCTTTACAGAGGAGTTCATAGGGCGAACTATACTTCGGGTAAGTGCAATTGCGAGAAATATGGTAAGAACTAATGATGCACCAATCACCGAGTCGACGATTGTAATGCTGTGTGAGTACACAGCCGTCGCTGTAGTCCCTGCTGTAGCTGCTCCTTTGACGTTGTGATCTCTCAATGCTGTAAGCTTAGTCTGGTAGTCGTTGGCGCGCTCACGCTGTTCAGTATTTGCAAATTGAACTGCTTTCTCATGCTGCGTGCCATCTAATTCGAGTATGGTTTTGAGCCCGTCTATATATTTCTCCATCGTCGTAGCGGCTTCATTGAATTTCGCTCGTTCGTCTTCATCGGATATTAAATTGTTTCGATAATATTCGGTTTGCTTATTAAGTGTATTCTGCGCGTCCTGGAGGTGCTCTGAAGCTGTCGCTTTTTCTTCTAGGCTCGAAGTGGCTAGTAAGCGAATGCTCTCTAAACGCGCGCCCAAAAGTGCAATCTGTATATCGTCAGCAGTCTGTATACTTGCGAGCCAATTATTTTCAATGTCCTGCTCTGTTCCTCTCAATTTTCCGAGCTGTATGTACGAAAAGGCTCCAAGTGCAATTACAAGCATAGTGATAAGGCCGAAGCAGAGAGCGGATCTGGGAGCGATATTAATGGAACGTAGATTCATGGTGACTCCATAGGGAAAAAACCAGCGACGCTGCCAGTTATTTATCTATCGGCCTTAACCTCGGACGGATCAATCAAAAATTTCTATCGAAGGTCCCATTATGTCTGCAGTTGAGCGTGCTTGGAGTCTAAGGGGCTCTCAAAACGCCAATTTTAGGGCAGATGGGTTGCGAAAAGTGAATGGGGGAAATCCGCGAGGGCCTCAAGTGACGGTGCGGTAGAACGTTCCAGTGTAGTACAGGGGGCTATTTCAGAAAATTGGTGAGGGCTTACGAAGCCTTGACCCACTAATACTAGTCAACCTTAGTCTCTGGTATCCAAGTTCTATTGCATGGATTGGTAGTTGTGGAGATTATTCACTTCACCTGTCAACGAGTGTGCATATTCTTTCAGGGCCCATCAGTGCATGCGTCAATTGCCAGCAGCATCGGTTGGCGCCCCTCGGCGTCGGCTTTGGCCCACACAATCTACGCCACCGATACTATCACCAGTCACGCTGCGGCATTACAAGTCGGTGTTTATGGTGTGGCCATCAGCGATTTAATCTGTGCTACCTTCTGGCGGACAGGCCGAAGCGGCGTGGGCTCTATGCATCGCTGAGGCCTATCGCGTTAGTCGCTGCAATCATCTATGTTAAAGGTAGGGCTTTGATAGCTGAATGGAAAGTCGGCCTCAGGCAGGATACCCGCTACCCCCGCAGTAGCTCTTCGTAAGTCCATCGATCACGTAAAAAGGAATTACGCCGTGTCACTTACTTTCGATCCCGAAACTCAACAAGCACTTGAGCGACTGCTATTAACCGCTCAGAAGGACACCAGGCAGGGCCGTACGGTAGCCAGTTTTCTGTTCACCTTGTGGAACGCCGGAAGACATGTTCGCTCCGCCGTTGCCGATGTGTGGGGACTTGATCCAGAGATCGTCCGAGCATGTGGCCAGGTCTTTGCGTGGCTGAACGATAACAAAGTCTTCCCCGAAAAATTTGGTTGCCCGAATACGAATGGCAACGCTGTCCAGCGCATGGCGAGGTGGAGTATGACCCTAAATCGAGATCTTCCGCCGGCAGTGGCCGACACAACGACGGCCGATTTTGCACTCGGACTGTGGAATGATAAATGGCTTATGAGTGACGAAGCCGTGCGCTGCAGCTACTGCCTTGCCACACAATTGCCCAGCAATGCTCAAATTCCGATGGTCCATTCCGATGGCTGTGAAATTGGCAACATGCAATATCCGTTGCGGGATTTAGCAAAGATTCTGAGGGCTGTGTCGGAGGATTCACCATGAATGGCATTCTCCAAGTTAGGCGTTACCAATAATCCACTTATAAAAAGGGGCTGCACGTCTTGACTTGACGGGGACGTTTTTTATCGGCGCAGGCAGCCAGGCAGCCCTAGACTGCGTTACCAGTTTCGCCATAACTGCTTCGACGTGCAGTCCATCTACAAAGGCACCAATAATTATGTACGCGCCGCTCACTCATCCACTGGCCATCGATAACGCCCAGCAATTTTTCAACGACCTCATGACCCTGGCAGACCCCGAGTACATCTTATTTAGAGTGCGTCACCACGTAGAGGCGTTCCGTATCCAGTCCTTGACTGAGCGGGCGCCGCCCAGTCTGTATAACCAGTTGATCGGTTTTTTGGACGGTTTGATCGCGGGCGAGGTCTTATCCCCAGAGCAGGGGCGGGAATTCCAGCACCGTCTTATTAAAGGGTTCGAATCCGCATGGATGAATACATAAAGGTTCAGTGTCCTGCTTCTAGCCCGCTGTCGCCCGACGTGTGTACTGATTTTGCTTTAGGCCTGTGGAATGAGCGATGGATCATGAGCGAAGAAGCGGTACGCTGCCGTTTATGCCTGGCCCCGCAATGGCCGAGTAATGCTGATGACCCGGTGCGACACTGCGCAGGCAGCGAGCTGATTCAAGCTCAGTACCCGTTGCGCGAATTGGCCACAATATTAGCCGAAGTGCATGGAGTGGCGGGATGAACGTCAGCCAGCAGTTGGACGCGATAAGCCTACCGGCTGGGCTGCGCACCAAGATGCAAAACCACCTGTCATGCCAGGCGCGTGCCGGGGATTTGCACGCCCTGGAGCTGGCCCTGGCGCGCGCTAAAGGTTTTGTAGAAGGCGTGGATGCAGCCCATGCGCTGACCACGGCGACCATCGAGGCGCTGTTTATTGCGGTCGAGGACGCAGCTGCGGCGCGGCGCCGGGAGCTGACCGCTTGATCGAGGAGGCTTCAACCCGACACGCTAAAGCTTTAGTCATTGAACACGTGATACGTGAGGTGGTGGTTGGCAGCACTGCCGGCAAAGATAGTAAGCGGACGCTTTCGATTCGTCTGGGCGATACCTGGGCGCGGCTTGTGCCGATGCGCTCGATACGAGAACCATTGCGCACCTGATCAAGCCGCACTGCAGTGGTCCTTTGCGCCAGTCATAGGGATTTAAGGCGTCAAGTGTAAAACTGGCGTCGCCGGAAGCTTTAGCGCCAGCTGTAGCACGCCCACCGCGTCCGGCCCATCCTCGTTAATCCATTCCCCATGATGCTAGAGGAGCATGTTGCCGGTTGATTGTCCCATCCGTTCGGCGATCCATTCAGGGTGCCTGTGGCGTGGTCGAACTGGGCCGCCGGCGCTGTCCCTGATCAGACGGAAAGCGCCGGGGGCGTGGTAGTAGCGTCTGTGCAGTCGGCCATCGCGACAAGCGCAGCCGCTATCAATGGGTGTGATTGCCCGGTGCGGACAGATCGCACGAAAGAACCGTCCATGGGCTACTTTCTCGATGCGCGCATTGATCGGTGCGGCCCTTTCCTTGGCCCAGTTTGGCCGCCATCCCCAGCGCACCATGTCGGCGTGCAGCAGATGGCCCTGCAGGTGGTGCAGGGCGACCTGGGTTGTCGGTGCTATGTTGTATCGCTCGACGGGCAAATCACCGACAGAGTTCACCAAGGCATTAGGCATGTTCAACCCTGCCACAAAGTCATGCCTCCCCCCCCCGGTACTGAGCAAGTCTCCCGCACATGATGCTCTCCGCTTGTCGGACCTGCTGAACAGCTGGGCGCTGGCCAATCTCTACACTGTAGACACTGACCTCGAGTATTCGTCATGACGATCAACATTGAGCAAGTCAACGCGATGGAGGCGTGGTTCGCCTTGCGCACTGATCCTGAATTCATCTCAGCCACTCCAGAGGATCGCTACGAAACGCGGCTCTCACTGGCTGATGATCTGCAACAGAAAGGCCTTATCGACAGCGGCGAGTGGCGTGAGCTGGTAGAGCAAGCGCAGGCCGCGTATGTAGACGAGCTGGGCTGACGCGCCTGCTGCCAGATATTTCTCAGAGGATTTGATATGGATGGTGTAATTCTGAGCGCCAGGATCGAACGAGGCGCGGATAAGCTGTTGGCACAGATTGCAATGGCGGGCTCAATGATTGTGGCGGCCAAAGCAGGCGCTCGGGCCGACGGGTTCGTATTGGGTTTGGAGTCGGCGCGCGCGGTGGCAGACGAAACTATTGAACAGCTTTACGTCATCTTCGACAACGCAACTGAGGAGCGCCTCAAAGTGCTTTCAAAGTAGCGTCCCGAACCGGGCGCTCTTGAGGCGCCCTCAGTTCCGCCAGCAAACGCTGATTCTCCCTCAGCAAATAGTCGCGCTGTTCGGTGACCAGCTTGATGCCGAGGATAGAGGGCTCTGAGCATCGTTCTTTGAGATCATCAATTTCGATGCGGGCAACGTTGAGGTATGCCAGTGCTTCAGCTAAACGCGTGGCAAGTCCATCGCTCATCTGAACCAGCCCAGCAATATTCCGACGAGCGCCACTTAACCGCTTTAAGGTTTCGTTCAGCTCGTCCTCGAGCAGGGCGCACTGATGCTTGTACATTTCCAGGGGCGTAGGGCAGCCGAGCCACGTTGAGGTGTCTTCGTCGATAGAGTGCATGGTGAGTAAATCCGAATGCTGTATGTTCATACAGTAATCGAGATCTAAGCACGACGCGATTTCAGGCGACGAGAGGCGTTCAATCCGGAGCCAGGAGGACTGCTAAGGTTATTTTTATGAAGTCTTGGTTGTGATCGAGGGTGTCTAGGGCGCCGCGGACATTCTCAGCCACTTCGGTGGAGCCGCGCTGTTCCACCCAGTTCGATAGCTCCGAGATAGAAGCCTCAAGAGCGAGTTGGTTTTCATAGAGTTTCGAGAGCAGGGAAGGGATCAAATCTGAATTTGGCATTAGTGTTTCTCCGTGAGGCGAACGTCGTAAAGGGGGGGGGGCATCGGTGCGCTGCTGAATGTTGGCTCAAGACGTTGCAAAGAAATTGAACACACCCCGCAAGCGCTGGGCGCGCCTGATTCTACTTGCCGAGCTTTTTACGAACGTCCGCAATCATCGGGCCTACAGCTTTCACTGCATCTTTGAGCTGTTGCTCCGTGACGCCTAACTCCTTCGTCCAGTGCTTTAGCTCCCAAGCTTCTGATGTGTTCACCTGAGCACGATCTTGAGACCCACGGTTCTTCAGATCATCAGACATATTCCACTCCCTGAGGTTGGCCTGGAGGGCCCAGGCGACTCCCGATAGAGCATGGGAAAGTATGGGTAGTTCGATTGACATTACAAGAGGAGGAGTTTTCGTTCGGCAGGACGCCGGAGGAAGGATTATGCATTTTCGGCATGGGCTGAAATTACCCCCGCTGGGACCAATCGTGGAACCAGCGGGTGTGATTCGGTGCGTTATCGCTGATTACTCATGACGATTTCGCCCAGTAAACACTGATCAGCAGTAATCACTGGGCTGCATTTTATACTGCATGGTGATGTTAGCTGTGGAGATCAATTACTTTACCTATCAATGGGTTGCGAGCGTGGCGGCAGGAGCCTTCAGGCATGCGTCAACAGCGACATCAAGGCGCGAAACCCGGTCGCTGAGCAGAAAATTTTGGATGTGTGTTGGAATTTGGCGCGCATTGTCGCATATGTCAGGCGACAGTTGTAATGCGCGCGAGCGATGGTTTCGCCAATGTCTCCGGCATCGCCAGCCATAACAATGCCAGCGCTGCCGCCGCAACCCCCGCCAGCGTCAGGAAGGCCGCGTTGTAACCGGCCTGTTGCACCACGAAACCGGCCAGGCTGCTGCTCAGCGCCGCGCCCAGGCCAAACACGGTGGACAGCGCGCCAAGGCTGACGTTGAAACGACCCGTGCCCTGGGTCAGGTCCTTGACGATCACCGGGAACAGCGCGCCGAAAATCCCTGCGCCGATGCCGTCGAGCATCTGCACGGCCACCAGCCAGTACGGGTCGCTGGACAGGGTATATAGCACGCCACGCAGCGGCAAAATCAGGAAACCGGCCAGCAACAACGGTTTACGCCCCCACACGTCAGCTTTTATGCCCACCAGCCAGGCCATCGGCACCATGACCAACTGCGCGGCGACGATGCAGGCCGAAGTCAGCGGCGTGGCCATTTGCAGGTTGATCTGCGACAGCTTCTGGCTGACCAGCGGCAGCATCGCGGCATTCGCCAGGTGAAACAGCGCGCAGCAGATGGCAAACAGCAGCAGCGGGCGATTGCTTAGCAGCACCTTCACGCCGGAGGGTTGTTCATGATCGCTGCGGTGCGCAGGATCAAAGCCCCGGGCGACTTCGTGGTCAATCGCCGACGCCGAGACACAGCTGACCGCCACGACACTGGCCACGGCCATAAAGGCCATCAAGTAAAACACCACCACCGGGCCGAACCGATACGCCAGACCGCCCGCCAGCAGGGCCGCCACGGCATTGCCGGCGTGGTTGAAGGTTTCATTGCGCCCGGTGCGGCGGGTAAAGGCACGCGGCCCGGTAATGCCCAAGGAAATCGCCGAAATCGCCGGCGCGAACACGGAGGCGGCTACGGCACTGGCCGCCTGAGTCAATGCCACCCAGCTGAACGCGCTGACGAACGGCAGCAGCAGGCAGCTGCCCGTGACAAGGAGGGCGGCCACAGCGATCACCGCGCGCTTGCTGCGGGTCCGGTCGATCAGTGCACCCGCCGGACCCTGGGTGATCAAAGCCGCAATGCCCGCCAGGGTCATGACCACGCCGATGCTGGCGGGCTCCCATTTGTGCACCGCCAGCAAGTAAATCGCCAGGTAAGGCCCGAGCCCGTCACGGACATCGGCCAGAAAGAAATTCAGGCTATCCAGGGACAGGGTATTACGCAGGTCGGAGTGATTGGCCACGGCGCTGTCTTCGCTAAGAGTGTTCAGGGGCTGGAGACTCATTGGGCTAGTGACCTACGGGCTCTAATAGAAGTTTCGCCGCCTCAGAGGGTTTCATCTGACAGGCAATTGGCTTAGTTTCCGAAGCCCGTTGTAGTAACGATCTGGAGAAGCACATGGACATGCCCTCAGCCCAACAGGCGATTGCTCATAACAAGGACGCCTGGGACGCCTCCGCCAGGCTGCACAAAGACACCGCCACTTGGAAGACGCTGCTGGAATCGGTCGCCCAGGCGGATTTTTCGTGCCTGGATCCAACGATCACTGCGTTGCTGCAAGACGTCGGCGTTGCCGGCAAAGACGTGGTGCAGCTGGGCTGCAACAACGGGCGTGAAAGCCTGTCGCTGCTCGGCCTGGGTGCCCGCCGTGTGGTGGGCGTCGATCAATCCCGGGCGTTTCTTCAACAAGCGCGGGAATTGGCCGAAGTGTCGCCGCATAACCCCGAGTTCATTGAAGCCGATATCCATCACCTGCCCGAACCTCTGCTGGGGCGCTTCGACGTCGCCCTGGTGACCATTGGCGTACTCAACTGGATGCCCGATGTGGCGCTGTTCATGCGCCATGTGGCAAGTGCCCTCAAACCCGGCGGCACGCTGGTGGTCTACGAAACTCATCCCTTCCTGGAGGTATTTGACCCGAGGGCTGCCAACCCTTTGCTGCCGGCGAGTTCATATTTTCAGCGCGATCCGTTCGTGCTGCAGCAGTCGATTGTCTACGAAGGGCAGGGCGAGGTTGCCGGTCCGACGTCCTATTGGTACGTGCATACCCTGGGAAGCGTGGTGAGTGGCGCAATTGCCGCGCAACTGCAGATCGAGCACCTGCAGGAATACCCGCATTGCAACCGCGAAGAACTTTACGAGCAGTACGCGCATCAGCCGGCCCAATTGCCGCTGTGTTTCACCTTGACCGCCACCAAGCGTTGCGCCTGAGCGGTTTTCCCACGCGCAAAAAAAGGCCCGCGAGGAGAGGCGGGCCAAGTGATTCACTGGAGTAGGTAGGCCTCACCCTATAGGCCGGAAAGTGAAGGCCGTGTGAAAACCATGTCGCAAGTTCGGATGGGGGCGGATCAACCTTTGCGCACAAAAGTGCGCATGGTTTGCCCGGGTCCCGTGCTGAATACCGTTGGCCTTGGCATGCCCGCATCGGCGGCGATAAACACAAAGTCATTACCCTCCAGGCGATAGCTGGCGGGCAGTGGCTTGCCGGCATCTTCGCCGATGGCATCCACCCAGGTGATGCTTTTGGGCGCCGTGCTGCTGTCCAGCGTAAACCGGCCTGCGAGCAGTACTTCGCCCTGGGTCGTTTTCACCTCGAACGTGTCCCCGGCAATGGTCGTGATTGCCCCCGGCGCGCTATGCGCGTCGGCAGGGTTGAGTACGCCACTGTCTTCGAGGGCGGTCTGCTCCCAAGCGCCTTGAAGAAATTGATAGTCCGGATCTGAGAAAGAGTGCATGCACATTCCTTGTTGCAGGGGCTGGATTGAGGGTGAGCACCTGAGTGCCGAAAATTGAACAGGGCAAATTGTAACCGCGTGCTGGCCAAAATGTACCGAAAAGGGCTTTATGCGTTATCGAGCAGAGATTCACTGAACTATTGACTACGCTTATGACATTCTCGGACATACATTCACGATGGCCCTGCGTCGTCATCGACATGAAATAGAAACAATCTCTAATTGCGTCGGATTTTTCGCATTAGCGTGTGGTCTGAGTGCCGTTGGTCACTGTGCCAAGGCGTTGTCCCTGGTCTCTTCGTCATTAGAGCCTGTGCTCGAGTTCGAATGGGGCGGTGGCTTTTTAATGTCATATTAAGGTGTTCTCATTTTGAATCGAACTTCTCCGCTCAATTCACCTGCAACGCCAGATGAAATTGATCTGTTTGAATTGTTCCAAGCCATCTGGCGGCAAAAAAAACTGATAGTGGGTTGTACGATTCTTGCGGGGATACTGGGGACGGGTTACGCACTGCTTGCTCCCAAGACATATGAGGTCAGCAGTGTGCTGCGCCCGGCGGCCATCAATGAACTGGATGCGTTGAATCGCTCCGAGGTTTATAAGTTGCCGCCCGCCGATGCGCTGGAAAAAGTCGGCGCCCAGCTGGATTCCTATGGGGCTCGCCTGGGTTTTTTCAAAAGCCACGAAGAACTGTTCAAGGCCTTTCAGAAGCCAGGGCGAAGCCTTGAGCAGAGCTTTGAAGACTTCAACCGCAACTCGATCAACCTGATTCTGCCAGACCCGAAGAAGTCCGATTCGTTGAGCAGTTATGTGCGTCTGGAGATGCAATACCCAGCGGATGTAGACGGCGTGGCGATCCTCAACGGGTTTGTCGACTATGCCGTCGCGGCGGAGCGTGAGCAGGTCGGCGCCGACCTCAAGGTCATCGTCAATAACCGTTTGACCGAGCTCAGGGGCAAGATTGACGCGGCCCGCGCCAACTACGATACCGAGAAGGAATCGAAGATCGCCACGCTGCTTGAAGCTGACCGGGTCAAGCGCGCCCGCTTGCAGGATGAACTCAGCGGGCTGCGCCTGCAGATGAAAATGGAGCGCACCGACCGCTTGGCAGAATTGGCCGAAGCGATCTCGATTGCCAAATCCATGGGCATCAAAAAGCCTACGACGCCATCGTCCATGGCCGACACCACACGGGCCGGTTCCAACCAGGTGGTACGCACCGAGATCAGCAACCAGAAGATTCCTTTGTATTTCCTCGGCACCGAGGCGCTGGAAGCCGAGCGAACCGCATTGCAACAGCGCACCAGCGATGACTTCACCAATAGCCGCATCGCCGAGATTGGCAAAGAACTGCAATTGCTTGAAACCAACCGTGAGGTTGAAGTTTTGCAAAAGCGTGGGAATGAGGACATCTTCCTGCAAGACGTTGAGCCGCTGCGAGCCGAAATCGCGCGCTTGAAAGGCCTCAATATCGACATGAGCAACCTGAAGCTGGTGTCCATCGACCGTCGCGCTCAGGAGCCGCTGACCTCGATCAAGCCGAAAAAGCTGCTGATTGTCGCGGTGAGCCTGGTCGTCGGCTTGTTCCTGGGCGTATTGGCTGCATTGATCCGTCACTTCGTGCTGACGCATCGCAAGGCTGAGCTGTATGCGACCCAAGAGGCCGCTCGCCGCCCACGCCGTGAGCCTACGGACGATCAGCCGCTGCCGTAAGCGCGACTGTCAATGGGCCAGCGTCAATGCTGGCCCACGATGGCTCCGAGCCGGTCTGTGGACAGCTTTTCACAATTCTTAGTTAACCTTTGGTTACAAACTGTGGCTAAATAACGGCCAATGGCCTTGGTCCGGATTGTAACCAACCCGTCCAGTCGCCTATGTGTAATCGTGATTTCAGGTGCTGCTTATATATCCTCGGCCGTTGTGGGCACGCAGGAGCAGCCTGTTCTCTTCTGACGTGTGACGAATCCCTTGAAACTCATCATTGTTGCTCTCTACGTTGCCTCCATTGCGTATGTTCACCTGCGTGGCCGGGTGCGACACAAGCTGGGCCGCCAGCTTAGCGATCACTCGACGTTCCTTGCGCCGATCAACTGCTTCCTTTACCTGTTTTCCAAGCAGCCAAGCCGTCCCTTTTTGTCGCCCGGCGATTTTCCCGACCTGAGCCCGTTGCAAGAGCATTGGCAAGAAATCCGCCAGGAAGGCCAGAACCTGATGCGCATGGGCGAGATCAAGCGTTCCGAGCAGTACAACGATGTGGGTTTCAACTCGTTCTTCAAGTCGGGCTGGAAGCGTTTCTACCTCAAGTGGTACGGCGACAGCCACCCGTCGGCGATGAAGCTGTGCCCGCGCACCACCGAGCTGGTGCAGAGCATTGGCTCGATCAAGGCGGCAATGTTCGCCGAGCTGCCACCAGGCTCCAAGCTGGTGCGCCACCGCGACCCGTACGCCGGCTCCTACCGCTATCACTTGGGCCTGGACACGCCCAACGATCCTGGCTGCTACATCAATGTGGACGGCGAGAGCTATTACTGGCGCGACGGCGAGCCGGTGATGTTTGATGAGACCTACATTCATTACGCGGAAAACACCACGCAGCAGAACCGCATCATCTTGTTCTGCGACATTGAGCGGCCAATGAAATACCGCTGGGCAGCGGCGTTCAACCGCTGGTTCAGCCGTAACGTGATGGCAGCCGCCGGTTCACCCAATGATGAAGGCGACAAGACCGGCGGCCTGAACCGCGCGTTCACCCGCCTGTACAAGATCCGCCTGCGCGGCAAAGAGCTGAAAAAGCGCAATCGCGCGCGCTACTACTTGGAAAAGTGGGCGATCTTCGCGGGTTTGGCGCTGATCTTTATCCTTATCTGACACCCACACAGGCGCGCATCACGCGGGTGGTTTCGCGCCCAGTTTGTCCCACATCTTCTTGGTGATCTTCTGCCGATTGGCGTAGCCGGCCCACGGGTCGGCTTTGAGTTTATCCAACCGTTCATGCAGGTTTGCCACCGTCCACTGCTGGGCGCCGCGCAAACCGTTCAACTCCTCTCGACTCACCGGTACCGATACCGGCAGGCCGGGCCGTGCGCGCACCGAATAGGCGGCCACCGTACTTGCGCCGCGCGCATTGCGCAGGTAGTCGATAAAGATCTTGCCGATGCGGTTTTTCGGCCCTGACGTCGCGGTAAACCGTTCTGGCAACTGCGCGGACATGAACTGCGCGATGGCCTTGGCGAAGGCTTTGACGCTGTCCCAGCCATCCCGGCGCGCCAGCGGCACCACCAGGTGCAAGCCTTTACCGCCGCTGGTTTTGACAAACGCTTGCAGCCCAATCTCATCAAGAACCGACAACGTGAGTTGCGCCGCCTCCAGCATGGCTTTCCACGGCAGCGCCGGGTCCGGGTCAAGGTCGAGCACAAACAGGTCAGGGGTCTCGATTTTGTCGACAGTCGCGCCCCAGGTGTGCAACTCGACGGTGCCCATCTGCACGGCGCCGATCAGGGCGTCGGTGGTGTCGATCTCCAGCAGGCGCGCATGACCGGGGTCCAGTGCCGGGTCCAACTGCTTGATGTTTGGAATGGCCAGGCGCTCGGAATGCTTCTGGAAGAACTGCTCGCCCTCTATCCCTTCGGGCGCGCGCAGCAGCGACACCGGTCGGTGCTGCAGAAACGGCAGAATCCATGCGCTGATGCCTTGATAGAAGTCGGCCAATTGCTGTTTTTGCGTACCACTCTGCTTGTCGATCACCCGGTCAGGGTGCGTGATGTTCACGCCGCTGCTGACCTTTTTTGCCTTCGGGGCCGCCTTGGTGACGGATGTGGCCTTGCGCGGCAACTCGTGAATGATCTGCGCCACCGGCTTGTCGGTGCGCAACGCAACAAATGATGCCTGGCGCACCACGCCTTCGCGGGTCCACTCGGCGAAATTCACCTCGCCAACCAACTGAGGTTCCACCCAATGCACGCCGCGCGCCTGGGCGCTGGTCAGCGGTTTGTGCAGCGGCGAGGTCTTGCGTTCCAGGGGCGTGAGCTGCGCATAGATGGCTTTCAACGATGCCTGATCAAACCCGGTACCGACGCGCCCGGCATAGACCAGCCCGGAATCGTCATTGACAGCCAGCAACAGCGCGCCAAAGCCGCTGCGCGAGCCCTGAGGCCGCGTGTAGCCAATGATCACGAACTCCTGGCGCAAGCGACATTTGAGTTTGATCCAGTCGGCATTGCGGCTCGACACGTATGGGCTGCCGACGCGCTTGCCGATCACGCCCTCGAGCGCCAGGTCGCAGGCGCTCTCGAAAATGTCGCGCTGGTTGGCGGCGAAAGCTTCGGAGAACCGCAGCAGTTTGCTGCGGCTCGCGGACAGCGCGGATTTGAGCGCAGCGCGGCGCTCTTGCACCGGTGCGCTGCGCTGATCCTGGCCGTCGAGAAATGGCGCGTCGAACAAGTAATACACGATGTCCAGGCTGCGGCCGATGTCGAAGGCATTCTGCAGCGCCTGGAAGTCCGGCAACCCCTCGCCATTGAGGCTGACCACTTCACCGTCGAGCCAGCTGTCCTTGAGTTTGAGGGTTTGCAGGGCTTTGACCTGACGTGGCAGGCGGTCGGTCCAGTCATTGCCGTTACGGGTGAACAGGCGCACGTCACCGTCACGAATGCGCGCCAGCATGCGGTAGCCGTCGAACTTGATTTCGTATTGCCAGTCACCTTCGGGCGCGCGATCGACCAGGGTCGCCAGCTGCGGGGCCAATTGCTCGGGCAGGGCGTCAGCGCGTTTGGCGACGGGTGCTTTTTTGGCGGCCGCGGCCTTTTGGCGTTTGGCCGGCGCTTTGGGTTTGCCGACCGAGGCGTCGCTGAGCACGCTTTTAGGCTCGGCCTCGACGATGTCGTAGTCATCGGAAGGGCGCGCCTGCTGGTCCTTTTCCTTGATCAGCAGCCACTGTTCCTTGTCGCCGCTGCCTTTGAGACGGGTGCGCACCAAGGCCCAGTCGCCGGAGAGTTTTTCACCGACCAAGGTGAACTTGAGTTTGCCGGCCGCGTAGGCCTTGTGCGGGTCTTCATGGGGCTGCCAGACACCGCGATCCCACACGATCACATCGCCCGCGCCATATTGCCCCGCCGGGATGCTGCCCTCGAAATTGCCATAGCTGAGCGGGTGATCTTCAACGTGGACCGCCAGGCGTTTCTGGGTGGGATCCAGGCTGGGGCCCTTGGGCACCGCCCAGCTTTTGAGCACGCCGTCGAGCTCCAGGCGAAAGTCATAATGCAGGTTTCGCGCGTCGTGTTTTTGAATCACGAACGACAGCGCCGAGGCTTTGCGTTTGCCCGCGGGCGCACTGCCGGCGGGCTCGGCGGTGATCCCGAAATCACGTTTGCGGTTGTATTCGCTCAGGGGCTTTGCCATGTCGTTCTCCAGCAAATGGCGGGCTCAAGAGGCCTTTTTGGCGGATTTCTTCGCGGCAGGCTTTTTCGTCGCGCGCTTGGCGGCGGGCTTGCCGGCCAGGCTGCGCTTGAGCAATTCGGTGAGGTCAATGACATCCGCCGATTTGCGCTCTTCGCTGCCTTCCTGGCTTTCCACATCTTCGATCTTGCCGGCCTTGGCCTTCTTGGCCACCAACGCCATGATTTTGTCCTGGAAGCTGTCGCGGTATTCGTCGGGCTGCCAGTCGGCGCTCATGTCCTCCACCAGGCGTTTGGCCATGTCCAGCTCACCTTTGGCCAGACTCGGCTGGGTGACGTCGCTGCCCAATTCCAGTTCGTCCAGGCTGCGCACTTCGGCAGGCCAGCGCAGCATCACCAGCACCAGCGCCGACTCCAGCGGCATTAACGCCGCCAGGTGCTGCTTGGTGTGCAGCACCACATTGGCCAGGGCCACCTTGCCGGTTTTTTTCAGGGTTTCGCGCAGCAGTGCGTAGACCTTGCCGCCGCGTTTATCCGGGGCCAGGAAGTAGGGCGTGTCGATGTTTTGCAGCGGGATCTGGTCGCTGGCGACAAAGGCGATGATTTCGATGGTCTGGGTCGACTTGGGGTGCGCCGAGCGAATTTCGTCCTCGCTGAGCACCACGTAGCGGCCTTTCTCGAACGCTACGCCCTTTACGATGTTCTCTTTGGTGACTTCCTTGCCGGTGGTCTTGTTGATGCGCTTGTAGCCGACCGGGTCCATGCTGCGTTTGTCCAGCCAGTCAAAATCAACGCCTTGGGAAGACGTGGCTGAGACCAGTGATACCGGGATGTGGACCAAGCCGAAGCTGATCGCGCCTTTCCAGATTGCCCTTGGCATGCCTGCAATTCCTTGAGAAGAGACTGTGTTCTGGTGACTCACAGGCGCCGGGAAAAGTTTCGGCGAGCAGATGCGCGGACAGATTGTGTTACACCTCATGAGAAACAATTTAGTGTCGAAAGCCGAACCCAAGGCGTAGCGTGTTATCGAAAGCACGTACCACTCGCCCAAGAGAGGCTTTGTCATGAACAGCTGTGTGCGTCACCTTGCAGTATTGGCGTTGGGCCTGGCGCTCGCGCCATTGGCCCAGGCGCAAAACCTGCCTGGCAGCTACGACTCCAACAACAGCCCTATTCATCGGGCCAACCCCAACAGCATGCAGGGCACCCAGCCGAATGCGCCGGCAACACGGGGAATTCAGACCGGGCCGACCAGCCCCGCACCCACCGTGGAAAACGGCGGCATTGGCAATCGCTATCCCAAACGTGAGGCCGCCCCGAGCCGTCCCACAACCGAAACCAAAGCTCCCACCTATGATGCCAACGGCAATCGCCGGTAAGGACTCCGTCTTATGTTGCTACGCAAAACCCTTCTAGCCGCTATTTGCGCAACCACGCTGCTGCCACTGGCAGCGGTTTACGCCGCCGATGCCCAGCAATTCCCGAGCGAACAAGGCAGCATCACCGCGACCCCAATCGTCAAAGGCCTCGACCATCCCTGGGCAGTGGCGTTTCTGCCGGACAAGCAAGGCTTTCTGGTGACCGAACGCCCAGGTCATCTGCGTTTTGTCGGCCCCGACGGCAAGCTTTCTGCACCGTTGACCGGCGTGCCCCAAGTGTGGGCCAAAGGGCAGGGCGGTTTGCTGGATGTGGTGCTGTCGCCGGACTTCAAGCAGGACCGCATGGTCTACCTGTCGTACGCCGAAGGCGGCGGCGAGGGTGGCAAGGCCGGCACTGCCGTCGGACGCGGGCGCTTGGCGGATGACCTGAGCGGCCTGAAGGATTTCAAAGTGATCCTGCGCCAGGAGCCCAAGCTGTCCACCGGCAATCACTTTGGCTCGCGGTTGGCCTTCGACCGCGATGGCTACCTGTTCGTGACCCTGGGTGAAAACAATGATCGCCCGACCGCCCAGGACCTGGACAAGTTGCAAGGCAAGGTGGTGCGGATCTTCCCGGACGGCCGCGTGCCAGAGGACAACCCTTTCGTTGGCCAACAGGGTGTACGCCCCGAGATCTGGTCCTACGGCCAGCGTAACCCGCAAGGCCTGGCGTTGAACCCCTGGAGTGGCACCATCTGGGAAAACGAACACGGCCCACGCGGTGGTGATGAAATCAACATCATCGAGCGCGGCAAGAATTACGGTTGGCCACTGGCGACCCACGGCATCAATTATTCGCTGACACCGATTCCCGAGGCCAAGGGCAAGACAGTGGAAGGCACCGTGGCGCCTCATCACGTCTGGGAGAAATCACCGGCGATCAGTGGCATGGCATTTTATGACGCCGACCGCTTCAAGGCGTGGCAGCACAACCTGTTCATTGGCGCACTGGCCAGCCAGGAGTTGATCCGCTTGCAGTTCGACGGCGACAAGGTGATCCATGAAGAGCGTTTGCTCGCAGGTTTGAAAGCGCGCATCCGCGATGTACGGCAGGGGCCGGATGGGTTTCTGTATGTGCTGACTGATGAGGATAATGGTGTGCTGTATCGGGTCGGTCTGAATCAGGACTAAATGCTGGAGCGGGCGTGCCCGCTCCCACATTTCGCGTCGCAACCGGCTAAAGCCCGAGGTCGGACAACCCCGGGTGATCATCCGGGCGCCGACCCAGCGGCCAGTGAAACTTGCGGTCGCTCGCCTTGATCGGCAAATCATTGATGCAGGCAAAGCGGTTGGCCATCAGACCGTTTTCGTCGAATTCCCAGTTTTCATTGCCGTAGGAGCGGAACCAGTTACCGGAATCGTCGTGCCATTCGTAGGCATAGCGCACGGCGATACGGTTACCGGTGAAGGCCCACAATTCCTTGATCAGCCGATAGTCCAGCTCTTTAGCCCACTTGCGGGTCAGAAAACCCTTGGCCTCTTCGCGGTTGTGCGCAAATTCAGCGCGATTGCGCCATTGCGTGTCCAGTGTGTAGGCCAGCGATACGCGGTGCGGGTCGCGGGAATTCCAACCGTCTTCGGCCAGGCGAACCTTTTCGATGGCCGACTCGCGGGTGAACGGTGGCAGCGGCGGGCGAACGTCTGCGTCGGATGACGGTGCCTTGGATGACATGGGCAGCTCCTGAAAACAATTAGGTGTATCGAAAGTTGCTCAGTTGATGCGTTCAAAGTTGCAATAACGTTCGCGCCATGCAGCGCGCATTATCAGCAGCTGTTGAATCACCCATCACCAGGGCAACGGTAATGGCGCCGTCGATCAAGATCAGCAGTTGCGCGGCCTGCTGTTCAGGGTCGGGGGTGCCATGTGCTTTGCACAGTTGCAGTGCGTAATCGAACAGTTTTTGTTTATGCGCCTTGGCCAGCAGGCGTACCGGGTCGTGCGGGTCGCCGGTTTCACCGCTGGTGTTGATGAAGGCGCACCCGCGAAAGTCTGCCGAGCCAAACCATGTCTTGAGGGCGTCGAACAGCGCCAGCAGGCGTTCTCCACTGCCTTCACTGCGTTCGACTTCGCTGCGCAGCCATTGCATCCAGCGCTCATCGCGGCGGTGCAGGGCGGCAATCACCAATTCATCTTTATTGGCGAAGTACCGGTAAATACTTTTGCGCGAGACGCCTGCGGTTTTCACCAGCAAGTCCATGCCAGTGGCAGCGATGCCATGGCGATAGATCAACTTCTCGGTGACATCGAGGATAATATCGCGGGTATCGTTGCTGATTAATTCATTCATGCTGCGCACAGTAGAACGATCGTTCTCCATGGTCAATTAACTTTTTTCCATCGCGGGCGACGAGACCTGAGCTGCCCCATGGTGTAAGCTCGGGGCCTCTTCGGATTCGACCCATTGCGAGCCTTATGCCGTCGTTCTTCAAACGCTCCCTGTTGCCAAAACTGCGTGGTTTCCCACTGTCTCCCGAGTCGATCGACGTGCTGTCCGGCGCCGATGCGTTTCGCCGTTGCCTGCTGGAGAAAATCCCCCAGGCCACGCGGCGCATCTACATCGTTGCGCTCTACTTGCAGCAGGATGAAGCCGGCCAGGAGATCTACGATGCCTTGCACGCCGCCAAGGCTGCACGGCCAGCGCTGGACATCGTCGTGGTGGTTGACTCGCTGCGCGCCCAGCGCGGCCTGATTGGCGCAGGCAAGCAACCCGGCAACAGTGCCTGGTACCAGGCCATGACCCAACGCCACGCCAGCGAAGTGCCGGTGTACGGCGTGCCGGTGCAGACCCGCGAACTGTTCGGCGTGTTGCACCTCAAGGGCTTTGTGATCGACGACAGCGTGCTGTACAGCGGCGCCAGCTTGAATAACGTGTACCTGCACAAGTTCGACAAGTACCGTTTTGACCGCTACCACCTGATCCACAGCCAGGCGCTGGCCGACTCGATGCAGCATTTACTGGAGCACGGCTTGATTGCCTCCAAGGCCGTGCATCGCCTGGACCTGCCGAACCCGCCTACCACCCGCAGCCTGCGCAACGATATCGGCGATTTGCGCAGCCGCCTCAAGCATGCGGCGTATGACACCACTGCGGGGCTGTTGCCCAACGGCCACCTGTTGGTAAGCCCACTGCTCGGCGTCGGCAAGAACAACCCTCTGAACCGCGTGATCCTTGAGTTGATCGCCAGTGCCCAGCATCAGCTGACGGTCTGCACGCCGTATTTCAACCTGCCACTGCCGGTGACCCGTGAAATCAATCGCGCCCTGGCGCGTGGGGTCAAGATCGACATCATTGTTGGCGACAAAACCGCCAACGACTTTTACATCCCGCCCAGCGAGCCGTTCAAGGTGATCGCGGCGTTGCCTTATTTGTATGAAATCAGCCTGCGCCGTTTCGCCAAGCGCCATCAGCCGATGATCGACAGCGGCCAGTTGAACCTGCACCTGTGGCGCGACGGCGACAACACCTATCACCTCAAGGGCATGTGGGTTGACCAGCGCTACACCTTGCTCACCGGCAACAATCTGAACCCACGAGCGTTCCGACTCGACCTGGAAAACGCTTTGCTCATCGATGACCCGCGCGGCCAATGGCTGGAGCCGCGGCGTACCGAACTGGCGCAGATTTTCCAGCACACCACGCGCATCGAAGGGTATCAGCAGCTGCAGACCCTGGTGGACTATCCGCCGGCTGTCGGCAAGTTCCTGCGACGGGTCAGCCGGGTGCGCATCGAGCGGCTGCTTTACCGCATCTTGTAAGCCCTCATGGCACAAAGCAGCAGCCGGGCCTGATTCAAGTCCGGCTGCTCGCCCGCCAGGCTAGGTTCAGCGACAGATTGAGAACTCTCCTACACCTGGCCTTCGGGTTCTCTCGTAGTCTTTTTGTCGACGGTTCTTAAGGACTAGAACTCTTGCGGTCAAACGTGAAGAGAGCTTGAAATGTTGACCATTTCCTTGATTCGTACGCCCACGCCTTCATTTGTCCCATCAGGCCTACACGGTGCAACTGAACCGCGTGCTTCCCCGGCCGCGCCCACCCCTCAGGACAGTTCCCGCAACGCTGAACATGCGTCATTGGCAGGCGCGCCACGCCGGTTGGACGGGCAACTGACACAAGCCAGGTTTGAACAGGCCGCACTGCGCTACAAGCGCGAAAACTCATCGGCAAGTACTGGCCACTCGGCCGAAGCTGAGCGTGCAGGCAGAAGCTTTCCGCAGGACGTCGACGCACGCAGGGCGGATGAAAAACTGCAACAAACCCTCATTCACTGGTTGATGACTGGCGACATCAAAGACCAGCCCTTTGCGCGTAACGCCTCGATCCGGCCATTTATTGACGCGCTCAGCAATGCCGCATGGGCGCCACAGGTGCAGGCCTGGTTCAAGGCCAATGGCGTGGACGTGGCCACGGTGCGTGTTTTCAGTGATGGCGTGGAAGGCACCCTGTCGGTCAACGGTGTAAAGGTCAGGCGCAGGTTTACCGCTGCAGACGGATCAGGCTGGGGCGAGGTCGGGGCGAAAGTGACCGAGGCGGCCGACAAGTTGTCGCCTGACCCTTTCGGGGTATTGCTGCCCGGCAGGAAAAAAGCGTCGTTCCGTGATTTGGACGCGGTTTTTCATTTCTACGGCGTAGAACCCCCCCATTCCGACAAAGAAAGACAGCCGTTGGGCGAGCTGCTCAAGAGCGCGGGCTGGCCCGCGATAACCGACGAAAAACGCCTGTTCTGGCGCCAGCAGTTCGGTGAACTTCAGCAAAAAAACGCTGACATTGACGCACGGGTGAACCTGGCGTCTCAACTGCAGAACCTGATCAGGGACGCGAAGGAGGAGGGCACACTCAACCTGGGCGACCAGCCTGCAATGGTTCAGCCTGAGTCGACATTGGCGCAAAACAGCCGGCTGCCTCGCGAACGCTTTATCGCATGGCTGGCGTCGCCAGCGTTCAAGACATTTATCGAGAAGATCGGCTTTGGCGGCGGCGATAACATCTACCGGGTTTTTGAGGGCGACCTGGAGATACGCCAGCGTGATACTCAATGGTTTTCGTTGGGCCGTATGCTGCAGGATGAGATCAGCAAGGTCGTCGCAGGCGGCAGCCCGGCCGAAAAAGCCGCTATCCGTGCCCTTGAGGGCGACTTCAAGCAACTCGTCGAGATGACCGGGCCGATTGGCAACACCCTGTACTCGCAGCCTGTTTATGATGCGCGTCAGTTCCTGGCGTTTTCCGGGCTGGGGTCACCCAGTACGCTTGCGCACATTTACTCGGCCATCACCGGCCTGAGCAACAACCTGCCACCATCGCCTCCCCACTGGACTCTGCCTTCCTCACGCCCCGAAAACCCGGACCGTGTGTCTGTTGACGCCGCGTTTGGTAACGACCTGCTCAGCTCGATGCACACGGGTTATTCCATTGTCGAGGTCCCGCAGGGGACGTCCATGGCGGCGGCGTTGGACGTTTACCGGCACGTCCTGGCCCAGCCGGAGCTGCAGTCCTGGTTCAAAAGCAAGGGGTTGGAAACCCAGGGGCTCAGGCTGCACAAGGACAGTATCAGCGGTTTCATCAACCGCGACGGCGTGCGCACCGCGGTTACATTCAGCACCGCGGACGATTCCGGATGGTGGCAAGTCAGCGCGAAGCTGCGCTTGATCAGGGAGGTGCTGGACCCGGCCGACAAGCGTATTTATTACTTGGCGGAGGGTGAGTCGTGGGTGCCCACTTCCGTTGTCCTGCAGGCTTACGGTTTGCCCGAGCCGGTCTGGACTGGGGACCGGGAGCGGTTGATGACGCAGCTGCAGACCACCGGGCTGGTGATGCCCGCCGACCAGTATCGGCTCATCAGCACGCGCGTGGAGGGCGTGCGACAAGCGATCGGTGACCTGGATGAACGTGCCTACCTGGCCGACTATCTGGAAAACCAGGTCAAGAACGCGCCTGACGATACGCCGTGGGACTGGTCAGAAGAGCCGGTGCTACCGTCGGCGAGCTCACCGATGGTGATGGGCGATCATGCGGCGCGGGCGAGCCTGCAGAGGTTCACCGAGTTGCCTGCCGTGCGCACGCCTCTGCAACGCCAGGGCCTGTTTTGGCCAGGGCAGCCGTTCCGGGTTTCCGAAGGCAAATTCGAACACCGGCTCCCGCAGGGGAAGTGGATAGACCTGAGCAGCCGCCTCACTGGCGAGCGCGGCATCGACCTTGAACTGCGCCACTTGGTCAACATGAGCCAGTCGCGTGGAAACGCCCTGTACTCGGTGCCTTATTACGACATCCGCCAGATGCTGGACCACAAGGGATTGGGCTCACCCCGGACCGCTGGCGAGACGCGCAACATGGTGCGGTGGCTGCGCAGCGCCTTGCCGCCCGCGCCGGCGCTCGGTGATTACTCCGGGCTTTTGCAGGCCCCGTGGTGCCCCGGCCAATTGACCCCGAGCGACAAAGCCATCCTTAAGGCCCAGGCTGGCGAGCGTCTGAGTGGCTCGGCCGTGAGCCGTTTCAATTACCTTGGTCAGACCACTCTTGAGGCGCTGCAACAGCATCCGGCTGAACACCTGGAAAAATTTCTCGGCAGCTCCGATGCGCTGAACTTTGGTGATGACCTGGCTTATGTTCTGAAGTGGCGGGAATCGCCAACGCCCCAGACGGTTCGCCAACAGTTGGCCGTGGCCGCGCTCACCTTGCACGCAGAGCCGGATGGCCCTGCAGCGCCGGGCTACATTGGCGGCTATAGCCTTTACCAACCGGGCAATATGGGCCGCACGTTGACTGCGGTACGTCGGGACCTGGAGAAACACCTGCAGCTTGAACGAGGGCTTGAGCCAAAACTTGCGGTGTTGGCGGCCCAGATCCGTCTGGCTCGGGTGGCGCCCGAGTTTCTCGTCCAGGAGGTGCCCAAGGAAATACGGATCGGCACGCCTGCCTGGATGGAACTGCGCCTGGGGTGCGAGATGGCGGAGCTCAAGGCGCCAGGGACCAGCCGCATGATGAACGAGGCACACATCAGCGATCTGGCTGCGCTGGCCCCTACCAGCGAAGCACAGGCCACCTTGATGCAATTGGGCGCCATGAAGATTTTGCTGGATTGGGCGGTGCTCAATGGTGTGATTCCCGCAGCCGCTGGAGGAGAACACCCGCGGTCGGCGATCAACAAAGCCAGCCAGGCGTTCTTCAGACAGCGCCAGGAGGTCAACGATGCAATGAACGCCGTGGCAGAGGTACCGGCGCGCAAGGCGATTGCACTCCGGGAGTTGCTCAAGGTGTTTGCGCCAAGCACGCCCAGCCAGCTGGAGGGCATGAAGGTATTGATTGCCGGTGTCAGCGCCCGACGCAACCTGCCCATTTCCGAACCGCGTACACGCTCGCTTGTAGAAACGTACATGACCGGCGACCTGATACCTGGCAAGTGGGTACTCAGAAGCGACATGCCGCAAAGGTTGGTCCGGCCCCGATCCAGCCCCTATCAACTCAACCTGGACGTCGAGGCGCCCGCCGACAAACGCGCCGAACTTGATGAACGAATTCGCAGGCTGCCCGATTTGAAGGCCCTGCTGAAAACCGCAGTCGATGCGCACACCGCGACGCTCAAAAAAGCTTACGCAACCCAGCTCAAACTCATGTTTGCCAAGCTCCCGCTGCCCGATCGTCAGCTTCTGAACAACCCCGAAAGCGTGGTCAGGTTGTTCACCGTGCGAGGGGAGACGGGGCTGCCTCCGGTCAAGCAGACCGATGCGGATAAAGAGGCGGTCCGGGGGCGGCAAGGGACATTGATGAGGGTCGAACTGGGCAAGGCGGTGTGTTACTTCGAAGTGTTTGCCAATGGCAGGATCACCAAGCGCACCGACCTCCCCAATAACCTGCGGCTGGGCGATGTGCTTGCCGGCAAGCCCAATCCCTTGGGATTGAGCGGGATCTACACGACCGCCTTCACCGCAGGTTTCGAGCTGAATGTGGACTTTGACGCCTACTTGAAAGGCACCGTGCCCCGGCCGAATGTCTCATCCAGAGTCATCGTTGAAAGCATCGGCAATCCGATTGTCGGCGACACGCCCGCGGCCGGTGGTGCAGTGGGAAGTGTCATCACGGACACCTTTGCATCGGCGAAGACGCAACGCATCGTGACGCTGATTGCCGAGCGTAATTTATATGAAAGCGACGACGCGCTGCTGCAACGGGCCGAGGGCACACTGCCGCTGGAAAAGAAGCGGGAAGTCCTGGGTCGTGACAAGGCCATCTTGAAGGGGCTTGTGCCGTTCGTGGGGGCTTATCAGGAGTTTGCGGACGGGAATATCGGCAAGGGCCTGTTTGCCTTGTCGTTGGACGTGGGCGGGCTGGTTATCGGCGCGGGAGGCCAGGCCCGCTCATTGCTGCGCACGGCCAAGACGCTCACGCCCAACCCGGTAGGCGGTCTGGTTCGCCGGCTGGGCAGCACTGTGGCGCCGGCCAGGCCCAAAATTGCCTGGACAAAGCCGGTGGCGAGCTTTGGCGACAGGGCCTTCAATTTCGTCAAGGAATCGGCGTTGTTCTCCAGTGCGGTGATGAATCCGGCGGACGGGTATGCGCAATTGGTAAATGCCGCTATCAAGGGCCTGTTCAAACTGTCGCATCTGGCTCCCAGTGCTTCGATGCTGGGCAAGGCCGCGCCACACTTGCTCACCGTTGAGGAGAAGTTGAGGGCTTACTGGTTGGCGGGCGGGTGGGATCCTGCACCCGCGCCTGCGCCGACGGGCGTGGCTGGAACCAGCCAGGGCGTCGCCGTGGTCGCGTCCAGGGTCAATGGCTTCTGGTATGCGATCAATCCAAAAACGGGGAGGGCGGATGCCACGCCGCTGCCAGACTTCAAATCGACAACCCCATTGGCCGTCTAAGAGGGCAAACCCGACGCTACGCTGAATAGGCCCCAGGCCCTGCACTGGCTCAAGTGCAGGGCCTGGGGTTTTTTATCAGTTCAGGCCGAGCTTGCCGCGCAGGGTCGACAGGTCTTCAGCCAAGGTGTTGACCGGGCCTACCAGGGCCTTGCGGTCGTTTTCCTTCACTTTGTCGTAGGTTTCAAAGCCGCCATCCTTGGTTTTGTACTTGGCCAGGATTTTGTCTACGGCAGCGAAGTTCTTGTCGACTTTGGTCAGGAAGACCTTGTCTTGCTTCTCGAGCTGACCACGGAACAGGTCGACGATTTTCTTCGCGCCGTCGATGTTGCCCTGGAAGTCATACAGGTCAGTGTGGCTGTAACGGTCTTCCTCACCGGAGATCTTGGTGGCAGCCACTTCTTCCAGCAGGGCAGCAGCACCGCCGACCACTTTCTCAGGTGGGAAGGTCAGGCCGTCAACCCGGGTTTTCAGGTCGTTGACGTCAGTGTTGAGTTTGGCGGTCAGCGCTTCGAGGCCTTTGGTGCTCTTCTCGGAGAACAGCACGTACTCGATGCGGTGGAAGCCGGTGAAGTCTTCGGCGGTCACGCCTTTTTCGTGGTCGTCAACGCGCGAGTCAATCGAGGCGTCGAGGTCGCTGAACAGCTCGGCGATCGGCTCGATGGACTCGTAGTGAACACGGGTCGGGGCGTAGAGCTTCTGGGCGGTGGCCAGGTCGCCTTTATTGATAGCGTCAGTGAACGCCTTGGTCTGGGTGACCAGCTCACCGATTTCTTCGGTGACGTAGATCTTGTAGTCCGACACCGGGCCTACCAGGTCCAGAGGCGCGGTAGCGGCGAATGCTGCCAGCGGCGAGAGGGTCATTAACAACGACAACGCGATAGTCGACTTCTTCATGGGACGTTTTTCCGCTCTGGTTTGTTTTAGGTGTTGGCAGTGGTTTGAGGGTGCGTTGCAGCGAGCAGCGTGCGCCCGATGAAATCCGCAGGCCCGGTGACCCCTGGCAAGGTGAAGAAATACCCGCCGCCGACTGGCTTGAGGTACTCCTCCAGAGGCTCGCCGTTGAGCCGGGTTTGCACGCTGATAAAGCCTTTCTCCAGGTCAGCCTGGTAGCAGATGAACAACAGCCCCATGTCCAGATGACCGTTTTTATTGACGCCGTTGGAGTAGTTGAACGGCCGACGCAGGATCAGGTTGGCCTGAGTCTGCGGGGTGCGCGGGTTGGCCAGGCGGATGTGAGCATCGAGCTTGGTCAGCTTGCCTTCCGGGTCCTTGCTGTAGTCGGGAACCTGGGTTTCCTTGTCGCCATCCATGGGCGCGCCGGTGGGTTTGATGCGCCCGATAATGCTTTCCTGCTCTTGCAGCGGGGTACGGTCCCAGCGCTCGACGAAATTGCGGATGATGCGCACGGCCTGGTAGCTGCCGTTGGCGGCCCAGGCGGGTTCGTCGCTGCCGGGCTGCACCCAGACAATCTGGTCCATGGCCTTGTCGTCGTTGGAGTTCGGGTTGGCCGAACCGTCACGGAAACCGAGAAAATTGCGCGCGCTCTGCGCAGGCTCGCCGGGTTTGGCTGGCGCCTGCGGCGGCACGCTGCCTTCCTGTTTCCAGCGCACCAGCAACAGGTCCGGCAGGTTTTTGACGATGTCGCGCAGGGCGTGGATATTGGTGTCCGGGGTGTTTGAGCTGAACTGCAGGCTCAGGTCGCCGTGGCACTGCGCCGGCTCCAATGCGTCGTTGGGGAAGCCGACCATGCGGCTCAGGCGCTTGGGTTTGACGGCGGTGAGGCCGAAGCGCTCATCGAACAGCGACTCGCCGACGGACACGGTGATGGTCAGGTTATCCGGCGTGACCACCGGGCCCAGAATGCCGGAATCGGTAGGCGGCAGTTTCGGGTCGACCTGCGGCACGGTGCCGCCAGTCATCAGGAAGCTGATGCGCTCGTTCAAGGTGCGAAACAGACGCTCCAGGTCTTCGCGATCAGTGGCCAGTACGTCGAATGCCACCAGCATGCCGCACGCCGGGCGTGGGGTGACGATGCCGCTCTGGTGCTTGCCGAAAAAATCGTGGTGGTCCTGCGTCTTGTCACTGCGCGGTGCCGTGGTGACTTGCTCGGCCGCCGCAGCCGCCATGGCCGGGCAGCTCAAGCTGCTGCCGGCAATCGCGGCGCCGGTGGCCGCCATGCCCAACAGGACACGGCGACGTTGCGCGGAAAACTGTTCTGAATCACTCATGTAGTAGGTCGTCTTCACTGCAGGCCGGAAAGGCCAAGGGCGGGGTCGATTCCATCGAGTGCAACGGCCAGAGCCTTGGCCTTGTCGGCGATCTGCTTGCGCTGATCGGCGGTGACGCTGTCGTAGCGGCTGTACTGGCCGTCGACTTTCAACGCATTGAGCTCGGTATCGAAGGCGGCGAGGGCGCCGTCGATTGTCGGCAGCAGGTCAGCTGCGGATTTGGTCAGCAGCGGGCGCATCAGCTCGACCACCTTGTGGGCGGCCTCCAGGTTGGCGGCAAAGCCATTCAGGTCGATGTGGCTGTAGCGTTCCTCTTCACCGCTGGCGGCGCGTACATCCGCCAGGCTGTTGAGGTTGCGCACCACAATGCTCACCAGTTGTTCCGGCGGCAGCGATTGGGCCAGCAGTTGTTGCTTGAGCGTGGTGACGTCGGCGACCAGGCGTTGCGCGATCGGGGCCAGGCCCTCCAGGCTGTGCTGCTGGAACAGGCTGTATTCGAGGCGATGGAAGCCGCTGAACGCCGGGTCTTGCTCGCGTTTTTCAAAGTAGTCGGCGCGTGCGTTGATGGCGTTATCCAGCTCGGCCAGGCGTTGCGAAGCCGGCGCCAGGCGCTGGTAGGCCTCACGGGCCGGCACGTAGAGCGCCTGCGCCTGAGCCAGGTCGCCGGCTTCAATGGCCTGCGACAGCGCCGTAACGGCCTTGACCAGCGCACTGCCCTGGCCGCTCAGGTACACGCGGAACTCCGACAGCGGGCCGATAAACGCCACCATCGACGGCTTGGCCTTGGCCTGGGCGTCGGACTCAGCCGTCGGCGTCACGTGCAACGTGCCGCGCGGGTTGCTCAACAGCCCGCAGGTGATTGCATAGTCGCCGGGCAGCAGGTTGGCGTTGATCACCTGGCTCAGGCCGGGGGCGATATTTTCGCGCTCCTCGATCACCAGCACGCCGTCGAGGATTTCCCACTCCACCGCGCGGTCGGAGCGGTTGATGATGCGAAAGCTCGCGTGCCCGGCGGGCACAGTCAACGCGTTGGGTTCGCAGGCGTGACCATGGATGGTCACTGCGATTTCATTGTGGTTGGTCTGACGTTTGGCGGCGGCCAATTGCGAGGCGTAATAGAACAGCGCACCGGCGCCGATCATCACGACCACCGAGCCGGCCACCGCCCAGCGCAGGGCGCGGGAAGGCAGAGCCGGTTGAGGGGTTGGGTTGGACAAGAGACGGTCCTTACTGGCTGGAAACGGAAGAGGTGTTAGCGACAGGCTTGGGTGGGGCGGATGGCAGGAAGAACATCACCAGCGCCACCACCAGGTAAATCAGATACGCGCCCAGGGTGCTGATGGTCGGTGCATCCTGATAGCCGAACATCCCGGCCAGCACCGAGCCCAATGGGCCATCCATCGGCAGTGTCGCGCTGAAATCGAACAAGACGGTTTGCAGGTGGTTCCACACCCCGGCTTCGTGCAGGGCTTGTACCGAGTTGGCGAGGATGCCGGCGGCAACCACCAGGATGAACAAGCCGGTCCAGCGAAAGAACGCACCCAGGTTCAAGCGCATGCTGCCGGTGTAGATCAGGAAACCGACGACGATCGCCAGGATCAGGCCGAGCAGGGCGCCAATCGGCGCGCCCGGGCCTTCGCTCTGCTGGAACACCGCGAGCAGGAAGAACACCGTCTCCAGGCCTTCACGGGCCACGGCGAAAAACACCATGGCGATCAGCGCGATCACCTGATGCTTGGAGCCGGCCAGCGCGTTGTCCAGGGATTCATGCAGGGAATGCTTGATGGAGCGCGCTACTTTGCGCATCCAGAACACCATCGAGCTGAGAATGCCGACGGCCACCAGGCCGACCACACCTTCGAACAATTCCTGTTGTTTTTGCGGGAATTCGGCGCTGACCAGCTCCAGACCGCCGCCTACCAGCAGGGCCAGGGCAGCGGCGAGGAACACGCCGATCCATACTGCGGGCATCCACTGGCCGCGGCCGGTTTGTTGCAGGTAACTGGCTATGATGCCAACGATCAATGCTGCTTCAATGCCTTCGCGCAGCATGATTAGAAAGGGAACGAGCATTCGGCACCGCATCATGACTGGATAGGATGCTAATTTGTAACATAATGATACTCATTACTAAACAGGGAATGTTGCGCTTTGCTGAACTGCGGCTGAACGGTGGTGGCGAATCGCAACCGCCCTTATGATGCACCCCATCTTCATGTACAGCCGATAAGCCCATTTCCCATGTCGGAAAAAGACAGCATTTCCATCCACCTCGTGCGCGAAGCCCTGTTGCAGAGCTGCGCGCCGGGGGCGGCGACGGTTGAAGCGTTGAGCAAGGTCGGGATTGATCCGGCCTGGCTCGAGCAGCCCGGTGCCCGCGTGCCGGCCACCGCTTACGCGCGCTTGTGGCGGTTGCTGGCGCGGCGCACGGATGATGAATTTTTTGGGATGGACCCGCGCAAGCTCAAGTCCGGCAGCCTGGCGTTCCTGTGCCACGCCGCCATGGCGCAACCCAATCTGGGCGCGGCCCTGCAAACCGGCCTGGGGTTTCTGTCCCTGATGCTTGAGCAAATGCCCGCGCAGTTGGTGCACCAACAGAGCCTGGCGGAAATCGTGTTGGCGGAACCTGCGCCCAAACGCGCGTTTACCTACTTCACCTATTGGATGATTGTGCACGGCGTCGCCTGTTGGCTGGCCGGCCGGCGCATCCCGATCCTTGCGATTGAGCTGCGCTGTGCGCAGC
Source organism: Pseudomonas sp. Larv2_ips (assembly GCF_963879675.1). NCBI lineage: Bacteria > Pseudomonadati > Pseudomonadota > Gammaproteobacteria > Pseudomonadales > Pseudomonadaceae > Pseudomonas > Pseudomonas sp. Larv2_ips. Next base: position 1,798,036 of record NZ_CAWOAW010000014.1, on the reverse strand, counting down.
CGGACTTTTACGACGATTACCGGGTGATGTTCTCTGACAACCTGCGTTTTGATCGGCCGCGCACGCGCATGATCTTTTCTGCAGACTGCCTGGACCTGCCGATCAAGCGCAGCCCGGAAGAACTCAAGCGCTTTCTTGCCCATGCGCCGGCCAACATATTGGTCAAGTACCGCGACCCGGATAGCCTGGCCACGCGGATCAAGCACGATCTACGCCAGATGCCCGCCGATACCTGGCCGGAAACCGAGGGCTTGGCGGCCAACTTGTGTATTTCGGCGTCGACCCTGCGTCGCCGCCTGGCGGATGAAGGCCAGACCTATCAGGGGCTCAAAGACAGCGTGCGCAAGGAGCTGGCAATTGTCTGGCTGGCAGAGCCACAGGTCAGCTTCGCCGAAATCGCCGGGCGCTTGGGGTTCGCCGACACCAGTTCGTTCTACAAGGCGTTTCGCAAGTGGTCCGGGTCCAACCCCGGGCATTACCGCAGCTTGATATTGAACGAAGCGGTGAGCCAATAGGTCATTGGAACGCTGCGTGGCCTGTGCAAGCCGTTACCCGCAGCTTCAATGACCCAGGTCACTTTCCGTCGCTCGCGTTTGTGTGATAGTCGGCGCAACCGTTCCATCGCTTGTCTCCTGACGCAGCCTGATCGGCACTTGTCGCGATCAACGTCTACGCCATTTCCCTCATTCAAGAGCAGGATTTCATGGCACTTCACAAAACCGTAGAAACCCAAGACCAAGCCATCGAAGACGTGTATTCGAGCGGTTCGTCCCAGCACACCTTGCCCAAGTACCGTTTGCCGAACCACTCGACCACGCCGTCGGCAGCCTACAACCTGGTGCGTGATGAGCTGTTGCTGGACGGTAACTCGCGCCAGAACCTGGCGACCTTCTGCACCACGTGGGTCGAGCCCGAAGTGAAGCAGTTGATGGCCGACGCCCTCGACAAAAACATGATCGACAAGGACGAGTACCCGCAAACCGCCGAGATTGAAAACCGCTGTGTGCACATCATTGCCGACCTCTGGCACGCGCCCAAATCCTGGCAAACCGTGGGCTGTTCGACCACAGGGTCCAGCGAAGCAGCCATGCTTGGCGGCCTGGCCCTGAAGTGGAGCTGGAAAAAACGCCGCGAAGCCGCGGGCCTGCCGACTGACAAACCGAACTTTGTGTGCGGGCCGGTGCAGATCTGCTGGAAAAAATTCGCCCGCTATTTCGACGTGGAAATTCGTGAAGTGCCCTTGCGCGGTGATGCCTTGGGCCTGCTGCCGGCCGACCTGCGGGAATATTGCGACGAGAACACCATCGGCGTGGTTGCGACCTTGGGCGTGACTTTCACCGGTATCTATGAACCCGTGGCCGCGCTGGCCGCCGAGCTGGACGCGATGCAGCGCGACCTCGGCCTGGACATTCCGATACATGTTGATGCGGCCAGTGGCGGGTTTATCGCCCCGTTCATCCAGCAAACGCTGCAATGGGATTTTGTGATCGAACGGGTCAAGTCGATCAACGCCTCGGGCCACAAATACGGGCTGGCGCCGCTTGGCGTGGGCTGGGTGATTTGGCGCTCGACCGAAGATCTGCCGGAAGAATTGATCTTCTACGTGGACTATCTGGGCGGCAACATGGCTACCTTCGCGCTGAATTTCAGCCGGCCGGGCGGTGAGATCATTGCCCAGTACTACAACTTCCTGCGGCTGGGGCGCGACGGCTACACGCGTATTCAACAAGCCTGCTCCGACACGGCGCAGTGGCTGGCCGCGCAAATCGGCAAGTTTGCCCCGCTGGAATTGGTGTATGACGGCAAAGACGGGCTGCCGGCGGTCTGCTACAAGCTCAAGGACGGCATCGACCATGGCTTCAGCCTGTATGACCTGTCCGAGCGCGTGCGCATGCGCGGGTGGCAGATCGCGTCCTACCCACTGCCTTCAGACCGCCAGAACATCGTGGTGCAACGCATTCTGGTCCGCCATGGCGTGAGCCGCGACCTGGTGGCGCTGTTGCTTGATGACTTGCGCAAGGCTATCGAGTATCTGCAGAAAAACCCGGTGGCCAATTCCGACGCCGGGCCGAGTTTCAGCCACGGCGCAATCGCCGACCCCGTGATCCCGGCAGACACCCCTAACCTGGCCTGACACACCTCACGCTCACCGGGCCTTGAGGCCCGGTGCCTTAAGTGTTTGCCTTGCCGGGTGCGAATCATCGTGACTGCCATTTTCAGTTTTCTGCACGACAACCCCTATATTCTGCTGTTCCTGGTGGTCGGCCTGTCCGTCTGGGTCGGGCGCGGCACCATCAAGGGGTATGGCTTGGGGGCGGTGGCCGGGGCCATCGTCATCGGTTGCGCCATTGCGACCTGGGCGTCTTACTACGGCGTGCATTTCGAACTCGATAACTTCACCAAAAGCCTGTTTTATTACCTGTTCATGTACGGCGTCGGGCTGCGCGTGGGGCCCTCGTTTATTAATAGCCTCAAGGGCGATGGGCTGAAATTCACCTTTCTGGCGATACTGTCGTCGTTCCTCGGCTTGGGCATCGTGGTGCTGGGTGTGAAGCTCTTGTCACTGCCGGTGGGCGCCGCTGGCGGTATTCTTGCTGGTTCACAGACCATGTCCGCGGCCATCGGCTCGGCGGAGCAAGCCCTCACCTCCGGCGTCGTCCCGCTGCCGCCGGGCACTACGGTTGCCGCCGCGACGGCCATGATCGCGTTGTCCTATGGCATCACCTACATCTGGGGCACGGTCGGCATCATCCTGATCTGCAAATACCTGCCGCGCTGGTGGGGGGTGGATGCACGCACGGCAGCCAAGGCGTATGAAGTCGAACACGGCGTGCCCAATGTCGATGACGCCGGGCTCAGTGGCTATCGGCCTTTCGACTTGCGTGCGTACCGATTGGTGAACAGTGAATGGGTGGGGCAGACCATCGCGCAGTTCCGCCAGCAATTTGCGCTGTACCAGATTGAGAATGTCGAGCGCGGCGATCAGTTGCTTGGCGCCGACCCCGCACTGGTGCTGCAGCTGGGCGATATCATTGCCCTGGGGGGCAGCCTCGATGCGCTGACCGATCACATGGGCCTGATCGGGCCGGAAGTGCCGGACGCCCGGGCGCTCAACATCCCGTTGGATGAGGCGGTGATTCTGGTGACCCACCGTGATGCGATCGGCAAGCAGCTCAAGCAGTTCAGCCAGTCATCGATTGCCGGACAGGTGCAGCTGGTGGGCATCGAACGCGGCGGCGCGCCCATTCCCCTGGGGCTGGAAACACGCCTGCAACGCCTGGATGTGATGCACCTGATCGGCTTGCGTACCGCCATCGACAAAGCCACGGCGTTACTCGGCAAGGCAGGGCGGCCAAGTACCGCGACCGATTTGCTGACGCTGTCACTGGGCATGGTGTTGGGGTTGCTGATCGGTCTGATCCAAGTGCCGGCGTTCGGTGCGGCGGTGGGTCTGGGTAACGCGGGCGGCTTGTTGGTGTCGGGGATTATCGTCTCGTCGCTGGTGTCGCGCGTGCGCTTTTTTGGTAATACACCCAACGCCGCCCGCAACATTCTTGAAGACATGGGGCTGATTTTCTTTGTCGCCATTGTGGGAGTGAACGCTGGCGCCAACCTGGTTTCACAAATCAGCCCGATCATCGCGTTGAAGATCTTTGTACTCGGCTTTGTCGCCTGCACCGTTCCGCCGTTTATCGTCTGGGCGGTGGGGTTTCATGTGTTCAAGATCAACCCGGCAATCCTCATGGGCGGCGTGGCGGGCGCGCGCAGCCACTCCGGGCCGGCACGTGAGGCCGCCAAGGAAATCGACAGCAGCGTGCCCTGGATCGGTTTTCCTGTGGCGTATGCGGTGTCGGGCATTTTGCTCACGGTGTTTGGGTATTTTGCCATGGTGCTTGCGCGGTAGTGGTTTGAGGGGGCATATCCGTTATTTAGGTAACGGCGGCTTATGGTTCCGCTCTTACAGCGGGTCACTTTTTTACAAACGCCTAAAAAAGTAACCAAAAAACGCTTTGCCCCACCACTCGGTGCCTCGCCTAGGCTCGGCATGCCCGCACTCCGGCACGCTTGCGCGGGTCGCCGCGACGGGCCATCCATGGCCCGGCGCGGCTAAATCGGCATCCTTGCCGATTTACCCGCTCCACCGTGCCTACTTGCGGCCATCGTGGTTGACGGGGCCCGCAGATCAAGATCAAAAGCACGCAGCCTCGCTGGCGCTCGACAGCTGCTACGGGTGGGGTGGCTCTGCTTTTCTGTGGGAGCTGGCTTGCCTGCGATGCAGACAACTCGGTCTTCCAGATACACCGAAGCGATGCTACCGCCGGCAAGCCAGCTCCTACAGTGGACCGTGCCCGCTTTGGCTTTTGATTTTGCTCTTCAACACTCAAGCCGGCCGGTAGGCCGCTGTGCTCTTGCTTTTGATCTTGATCTTAGGCGCCCCGTTAAACCACGCTGGTCCAAAGCCTGCGTGAGGGCACACCGAGCCTAGGCGAGGTGCCGAGTGGTGGGGCAAGAGCGTTTTGCTTACTTTTGCGCTTTTCAAAAGTGAGCCGCTGTCAGAGCGGAACCAATAGCAGCCCTGAGCGAAATAACGGATATGCACACACCACAAGCGAGCAAAAAAAAGCCCCGCGACCGAATGACGGCACGGGGCTAAAAATTGGCTGGATGCGACCAACCAAAGGAGCTCTTTAAGTCAAATCACTTGGCACTGGCAATCGTGGTACTCGGCTGCCACCCACCGCCCAGCGCCTTGTAGATCGCGACAATCCCGCGATACAAGTCCACTTCGGCCTGGGCCTGGGAGTCTTCAGCGGCCAGACGCTCACGTTGCGCGTCAAGCAGCACCAGGAAATCCACCGTGCCTTCGCGGTAGCGGATCGCCGCAAGGTCGGCCGCGGCGCGACTTGATTCACTCTGACGGATCAGCGAGACCAGGCGCTGCTGGCGTTTGCCGTAATCACTGAAAGCATTTTCCGATTCTTCCAACGCCAGCAGCACTTGTTGCTCATAGGTTGCCAGGGCGCCATCGGCCTCGGCGTTGGCACCACGCAACCGCGCTCGCACGCTGCCCAGGTCAAACGCCGCCCAGGTGATGCTTGGGCCGAGGGACCAGGCATTCGCTGCGGCAGACCCGATCTGCGAACCGCGTCCGGCCGTAAAGCCGAGGAAGCCGCTGAGGCTGACCCGTGGGAACAGGTCGGCCTTGGCCACGCCGATACGCGCGGTGGCGGCCGCCAGTTTGCGTTCGGCACTGAGGATGTCCGGACGACGCTGCAGCAGCTGCCCCGGGTCGCCAATGGGCAACGCCTTGGCAATCGCCGGCAGGTCTTTGGGGCTCAGGTCCACAGTCAGCTTGTCGGGGCGCTGGCCGAGGAGGGTGGCGATGCGGTTACGCTCGCGCACTTGCTCGGCCTGCAGTTGCGGCACGCTGGCTTCAACCGCGGCCAGGCGTGCGTCGGCGCGTTCTACATCGAGCTGATCACCGACGCCGGCATCGCGCAGGCTGACGGTAATGGTGCGCGATTCCTGCTGGTTCTTCAGGTTGTCCAGGGCGATGCGTTCACGCAATTGCGCACCGCGCAGTTGACCGTAGGCGTCCACCAGCTCGGCAATCATGGTGACTTGCAGTTGGTACAGGTCGGCTTCGGCAACCTGTTGGTCAGCATCGCTGGCTTCCAGGTTGCGGCGGATGCGGCCGAACAAATCCACTTCCCAGGCCATGTCCAGGCCCAGGTCGTAGCGCTCGCTGTTGACGCGCTTGGTGGTCTGGCCCGGGATCTGGCCTTTGCCCACGTCGCTGCTGGCACGGCTGGTGACCACCGGCATGATGTCGTTGGCCGCGTCATCGCGAATTGCACGCGCCGCTCGCAGACGGGCAAAGGCTACGCGCAAGTCGCGGTTACCGTTCAACGACTGGGTCACCAGTTGGTAGAGGGTCGGGTCGTCGAACTGCTGCCACCAGATGCCTTCGTACTTGGCGTGGTCATAACTTTTGGTGTCGGCGGCGGCCGTGATGTTGGCCGCCTCCAGTTTCTCGGTTTTGTAATCCGGGCCCACGGCACAGGCGCTCAGCGCCAATACCAGCAAGCTCGGCAGGAATACTTTCACGCTCATTGCTGTGTCTCCAGCTTCAAGGCCTTGGCCGCTTTGCGCGCTTCCTGGCGCTCCACATAGCGACGGATCAGTACGTAGAACACTGGCGTCAGCAACAGACCGAAGAAGGTCACGCCGATCATCCCGGAGAACACCGCCACACCCATGGCATGACGCATCTCGGCACCGGCACCGCTGGACAACACCAGAGGCACCACGCCCATGATGAACGCGAACGAGGTCATCAGAATCGGGCGCAGACGCAAGCGGCAGGCTTCCAGTACCGCGGCCAGTGGGTCGAGCCCCTCGGCCTGTTTATCCTTGGCGAATTCGACGATCAGAATCGCGTTCTTGCACGCCAGGCCCACCAGTACGATCAAGCCGATCTGGGTGAAGATGTTGTTGTCGCCGCCCGAGATGATTACCCCGGTAATGGCCGACAGCAGCGTCATCGGTACGATCAGGATCACCGCCAGTGGCAGGCTCCAGCTTTCGTATTGGGCGGCCAGTACCAGGAACGCCAGCAGTACGCAGAGCGGGAACACGAACAGCGCGGTGTTGCCCGAGAGGATTTGCTGATAAGTCAGGTCAGTCCACTCGTAGGTCATGCCGTTGGGCAGTTCCTCTTTCAGCAGCTTCTCAATCGCGGCCTGGGCCTGGCCGGAGCTGTAGCCCGGTGCGGCGTTGCCGTTGATTTCAGCGGTGATAAAGCCGTTGTAGTGCATCACGCGGTCCGGGCCCGAGGTGTCGCTGACCTTGATAAAGGTCGCCAGCGGGATCATCTCGCCCTTGTTGTTACGCACTTTCAGCTGGCCGATCTGGTCTTCATCCTGGCGGAACTGTTGCTCGGCCTGCACGTTGACCTGATAGGTACGCCCGAAGCGGTTGAAGTCGTTGGCATACAACGAACCCAGGTAGATCTGCAGGGTGTCGAAGATGTCGCTGACGGCCACGCCGTGGGTCTTGGCTTTTTCACGGTCGATGGCCGCATCAACCTGCGGCACGTTGACCGTGTAGCTGGTGAACAGGCCGAACAATTCAGGCACGCCACGGCTTTTGGTGATGACGTTCTGCACTTCTTTGTACAGCTCGTCGTAACCCAGGTTGCCACGGTCCTCGATCTGCAGGCGGAACCCGCCAATCGTGCCCAGGCCCTGTACCGGCGGCGGTGGGAAGATCGCCATGTAGGCTTCTTCGATGCTGCTGTACTTGCCGTTCAGTGCACCGGCAATCGCGCCGGCCGACAGGCTCGGGTCTTTACGTTCATCGAACGGCTTCAAGGTCACGAACACGATGCCGTTGTTCGGGCTGTTGGTAAAACCGTTGATCGACAGGCCGGGGAAGGCGATCGCGCTTTCCACGCCCGGCTGCTTCATGGCGATGTCCGACATGCGCTTGATCACATCTTCGGTGCGGTCCAGGCTCGCGGCGTCCGGCAATTGCGCGAAGGCCACCAGGTACTGCTTGTCCTGGGCCGGTACGAAACCGGTGGGGGTATGGGCGAAACCCAACCAGGTCAGCACCATCAGCCCGGCGTACAGGAACAGCGCGATGCCGCTGCCGCGAATCACCCGGCGTACGGTGCCGACGTAACCATGGCTGGCCTTCTCGAAGAATCGGTTGAACGGACGGAACAACCAGCCGCCGAACACCTTGTCGAGTGCCTTGGAAAAACGGTCCTTGGGGGCGTTATGACCCTTGAGCAAGACGGCAGCCAGGGCCGGGGACAAGGTCAGCGAGTTGAACGCCGAGATCACCGTCGAAATCGCAATGGTCAAGGCGAACTGCTTGTAGAACTGCCCGGTCAAGCCGCTGATAAACGCTGCCGGAATGAACACCGCACACAGCACCAACGCAGTGGCGATGATCGGGCCGGTCACTTCGCTCATGGCTTTTTCAGTGGCCGGGAACGGTTCCAGTCCCAACTCGATGTTACGTTCGACGTTCTCCACCACCACGATGGCGTCGTCCACCACGATACCAATCGCCAACACCAGTCCGAACAGCGACAGCGCATTGAGCGAGAAGCCAAACAGGTGCATCACCGCAAAGGTACCGATCAACGAAACCGGCACTGCCACCAGCGGAATGATCGACGCGCGCCAGGTCTGCAGGAACAGGATCACCACCAGCACTACCAGGATCAGTGCTTCAAACAGGGTATGAACCACGGCTTCGATGGAACCGCGCACGAAGACCGTCGGGTCATAGGCGATGCGGTAATCCATGCCTTCCGGGAAGCTCTGTTTCAGCTCCGCCATCTTGGCGCGCACTTCATTGGAGATGTCGATGGCGTTGGAGCCGGGGCGCTGGAAGATCGGGATCGCCACAGCCGGCTGGTTGTCGATCAACGAACGCAGGGCGTACTGGCTGGAACCCAGCTCAACCCGCGCGATGTCTTTCAACCGCGTGATTTCGCCGTTAGCACCGGCACGAATCACGATATTTTCGAACTCTTCCTCAGTGACCAGGCGGCCCTGAGTGTTGACCGACAGTTGGAAGCTGGTGTCATTGGGTGCAGGTTGCGCGCCCAATGCACCGGCCGCCACCTGGCGGTTCTGCTCGCGAATGGCCGTAACCACATCCGTAGCGGTCAGGTTGCGCGAGGCGGTCTTGTTCGGGTCCAGCCACACACGCAGGGAGTAGTCGCCCATGCCGAACAACTGCACGTCGCCCACGCCGCCCAGCCGCGCCAACTCATCCTTGATGTTGAGGATCGCGTAGTTGGACAGGTAGAGCATGTTGTAGCGCTGATCCGGGGAGGTGATGTGCACCACCATGGTCAGGTCGGGAGACGCCTTGTCTACGGTGATACCGATGCGCGTCACTTCCTCAGGCAGTTTTGGCTGAGTCCGTGTCACACGGTTCTGCACCTGTACCTGCGCGTTGTCCAGGTCGGTGCCCAGGGCGAAGGTGATGGTCAGGGTCAGTTTGCCGTCGGCGGTCGACTGCGAGGACATGTACAGCATGTTCTCGACGCCGGTGATGGCTTGCTCCAGCGGAGCGGCCACGGTTTCACCGATGACTTTAGGGTTGGCGCCCGGGAAGTTGGCGCGTACCACGACGGTCGGCGGTACCACTTCCGGGTATTCGCTGATCGGCAGCTGGAACAGCGAGATCGCGCCGGCAATCAGGATCAACAGCGACAGCACCGCTGCGAAGATCGGCCGCGAAATGAAGAACTTGGAAAAATTCATCTTGAGTTGTATCCCTTAACCGCGTGGAGTCGCGACGCTGGCAACTTTGGGCGCGGCTTTATCCGGCGCCACTTGCTCCAGGTTGCTGGCTTCAAGCGCTTGTCGTTGTTGTGCCAAGGCGGCGAGGGTTTCCTTGCTGGCCATCGGGATCGTTTCCGGCGCAACCGGCGAGCCCGGGCGAATACGCTGCAAGCCCTTCACGACGATGGTGTCGTCCTTGTTCAAACCGCTGCGCACGATGCGCAGGCCTTCGATCTTCGGCCCCAGTTCCACCGAGCGATACGCAGGCTTGTCGCCGTCCATCACCAGCACGAACTTCTTGCCAAGGTCAGTGCCGACGGCTTCGTCGTTGATCAGCACGGCGGAGTAAGTGCCGCTGCCGACCAGCTTCAAGCGTGCATACAGGCCCGGGGTGTATTCGCCCTTGCTGTTATCGAACACGGCGCGACCACGGATGGTGCCGGTGGCCGGGTTGACCTGGTTGTCGACGAAGTTCATCTGGCCCAGGTGCGGGTTGCCGGTTTCGTTGGACAGGCCCAGGTACACCGGAGTGGTTGCACCACGACGGCCTTCGCGCGCCAGCTGGGTGTACTTGAGGTACACGCGCTCATCGGCGTCGAAGTAGGCGTAGACCTTGTCGGTGGAGACCACGCTGGTCAGCGCGGTGACGTCGGCGGTCACCAGGTTGCCGGCGGTGATTTCGGCACGGCTGACACGGCCGCTGATCGGTGCGGTCACGCGGGTAAAGCTCAGGTTCAACTTGGCCAGGTCCAGCTGCGCCTGAATCCCGGCCACTGCGGCGCGGGCTTCCTGGGCGGCGGTGGTGCGCGAGTCGGCCAGTTCGGCGGAGATCGCGTTGCTCTGACGCAGGCGGTCGCCGCGTTGCGCTTCGTTATCGCTACGGGTGGCGGCGGCTTTGGTTTGGGCAAGCTGGGCTTCGAGGCGGCGCACTTCAGCCTGGAACGGACGCGGGTCGATCTGGAACAGCAAGTCGCCCTTTTTCACCAGGGCGCCTTCGGTGAAGGCCACCTGGTCGATCTGGCCGGACACGCGCGGACGAATCTGCACGGTTTCCGGAGCTTCCAGGCGACCGGTGAATTCGTCCCACTCGTTGACCGGTTGTTCGAGCACCTTGGCCACACTGACTTTCGCAGGAGGCATGGCGGCCGCTTGTTCCGGGGTCTTGCCGCATGCGCTCATCACCACCACGGCCAAAATCGCCAAGGGGAAGCGCAAATGTTTGAGTGACTGTTCCATGAAGTGCATCCGCCAATGTATTGAGATGGGCGGATCATGCGCGGCGAGGTGCTATGTCACGAATCGAATGAAGCAAAGGTAACTATCATTCGGAATGATATAAGCGCGAGATTAGCCCTCTAGGATGCGGGTTTCGTTAGGGAGCTATCAATAGGAGTGATGACAAAAGACTGTTGCGCGGGCTGCAAGGAACGCCCGCGCGGTTTTTCAGTCCAGCAGGCGGCTGACTTCGCGCAAACGCACCTCGCTCAGGTTGCCGGTGGAGGCCAGCAGGTTCAATTGGGCCAGCAAGATGCTGTAGCGCTGCTGGGCCAAACGCTGCTGGGTGTCGGTGACTTTCTGCTGCGCATCCAGCACGTCGGTGTTGATGCGTGAGCCGGCTTCAAAGCCGTGGGTGACCGACGCCAGGTTAACCTGGCTGGACTTGAGCGCCTGCTTGAGCGCCTGGTATTGGCTCATGCCGCTGGTGACTTGCAGGTACGCCTGGCGCGCCATCAACCCGGCGGTGCGGCGCGCGTCTTCAACCTCATCCAGGGCCTTGCTTTGCAGCGCATGGGCTTCGCGCACGCGGCTGCTGGTGCGGCCACCGCCGTAAAGCGGCACGCTCAACTTGACCCCGACCACGGTCTGGTTATAGCGGTTTTCCGGCAGCGTGACGTCGTACACATCGCCACCCACCGAGGCAAAGCGGCCGTGGGCGGCGATCAGGTCGAGGGTCGGCAAGTGGCCGGCCTGTTCCTTGTCGATGTCCATTTCGGCCAGGCGCTGGGTGATCTGCGCGCGCTGCACGGCCAGGTTGCCTTGTTGCGCGGTGCTTGCCCATTCGCCGATGGCCGCAGGCACCGGGGCGCTGAATTGCGGCTCCTTGCCCGACCACGGCCGCGCCTGAGCGGCGGTCAATTGGGTCAGCGTTTCGGTGGCGATGTCCAGCGCGCCGCGTGCGGCAATCTGCTCGGCGAAGGCCTGGTCGTACTTGGCCTGCACCTGTTCGAGCGCATTGGCGGTAGCGGCGCCGTCGGCCAGTAAACGCCGTGTGCGGTGCTGGCTCTCCTGCAAGGTTTGCAGTTGTTGTGTGCGGGTGTTCAACAGCTCCTGGTTGAGCAATACCTCAAAATAGGCGCGGGCCACGCGCAGCATCAGGTCCTGGCGCGCCTGTTCGGTCTGCACTTCGCTGGCGCTGATCAGCAATTTGCTTTGGTCGTGGGCGATCACGTTCTGCCAGCGCAACAGCGGCTGAGTGAGCACCACCGCGTAAGCATTGGTGTTGTTGCGGTTACGGTGGTAATCGTTGGAATCCTCGGCATCGACCCAGGCGGCGCCGCCCGTGACGGACAGGTCCGGCAGCAGGTTGGCGCGGCTTTGCGGTTCTTTTTCCGCCGTGGCCAGTTGCTGGGCCTGGGCGGCGGCGAACTTCATGTCGTGGCTCAGCGCTTTTTGATACAGCTGGTACAAGTCCTCTGCCGACGCGTAGGTCGGGCAGCAGGCGAGGGCAAGCCCGCCCAGGCAGGTGAGCAGGGTGAGGTGTTTTAGATGCAGCCCTGGAATACGCAAGGGTAGGTGCTCCACAAAAAAATTATCGGCTGAGGGTGCTTCTGCGCATCATCAGCACCATGGGAATGCCAATGGCCATAACGGCGCCCAAGGTGCCGAACAGCATGCTGAAGGCCAGCATTTGCGCTTGTTCACGCGCTTGCAGGTAGGGCATCAAGGCCAGGGCTTGTTGATGGCTGGCAAGGCTGAGCGAGAGGAACAGCGGGTTGGATTCCACGCCGCCCCAACCATTGGCGATCAGGCTGGACTCGGTCACGTGCTCGGAGAGCAGCCGATAGCGCTCCCACGAAAACCGTGTGAGCAGCGTTGCAGCGATGGCGATGCCGACGCTGCCGCCCAGTTGGCGCATCAGGTTCAATACGCCCGAGGCACCGGAGATCAACGTCAACGGAAGGCGCCGCATGGCCAGGTTGGTCAGCGGCACGAAGATCATGCCCAGGCCCAGCCCGCGGATCACCAGCGGCCAGTACAGCGTGTCCGGGTTGCTGTCGAGGGTGAACTGGGTGTGCAGGAACATCGCGTAGCAGTACATGACGATGCCCAAGGTCACGAACACGCGTTCGTCGATCTTGTTTTCCTGGGACAGCTTGCCGATCACCAAGGTACTGATGGCGCTGGCCACCGCCCCGGGGAAAATCACCAGCCCGCTCTGGTACGCGCTTTGCGCCAGCAACGTCTGCAAAAACAGCGGCACCATGAACAAGGTGCTGTACAGCCCGAAGCCCACGCAAAATGCGCAGATGCAGCCCATCAGGAACTCGCGGTTCTGAAACAGCGCGACGTTGACGATCGGGTTGGCCGCGCGCCGTTCCCACCAGAAAAACCCCACCAGGCTAAAGCTGCTGAGCAACAGGCAGGCCACGGTCCAGTTGGACTCCAGCCAGTCCCAATGCTCGCCGCGCTCGAGCAGGATCTGCAAACTGCCGACCCCCAGCGCCAACAGGCAGAAACCGCTGTAGTCAACACTGCTGGGTTTTTGCTCGTTGGCCGAATCGCCGATGCACAGCCAGCACAGCAACAGGGCCACGGCGCCGATGGGCACGTTGATCAGGAAGATCCAGTGCCATGACAAGGTGTCGATCAGATAGCCACCGACCGTCGGCCCAAGGGTCGGCCCCATCATTACGCCGACGCCGTACAGCGCCATGCCGCTGCTGACCTTTTCCTTGGGGAACACGTCGTAGATGATCGCCTGGGAAATCCCCAGCAAGCCGCCGCCCGCCAACCCCTGCAGCACGCGAAATGCCACCAGTTGCCACAGCTCAGCGGAGAACGCGCAGCCTACCGACGCCAGCACAAACACGGCCGTGGAGACCAGGTAATACCGGCGCCGCCCGAACCAGGCAGACAGCCAGCCGCTGACCGGCAGAATCACCACGTTGGCCACCACGTAGCCGGTGGAGACCCACGAGATTTCGTCGACCGACGCCCCGTAGGTGCCCATCAGGCTGGGAATCGCCACGTTGACGATGGTGACGTCCAGCAACTCCATCATCGACACCAGCGTCACGGTGAACGCAATCAGGTACGGCGACCTCATAGCGTTTGGCTGGCGTTGTGTGGCGTGGCGACTTCGACAAAGGCGCTCATGCCGGGGCTCAACACGGCCTTGTAGTCATCCGGCACGTCTTTGAGCGCGATCCGCACCTGGACGCGCTGCACCACCTTGGTGAAGTTGCCCGTGGCGTTTTCCTGGGGCAGCAGCGAGAACTTCGCCCCGGTCGCCGGTGCCAGGCTTTCGACCACGCCGTCGAAGGCGTGGCCGGGAAACGCATCCACCGTGACCTTGGCGTGTTGGCCGACGCGCACGCGGCCAACCTGGGTTTCCTTGAAGTTGGCGGTGATCCACAGCGGGTCGGTGGCAATCAGGCTCAAGAGCTTCTGGCCGGCAACCACGAACTGGCCGGGTTCGACCTCTTTTTTCGAGACAATACTGCGCACCGGCGCAGTCTGGCGGGCGTCATGCAATTTGATGCGGGCTTGCTCGAGTTCGGCTTGCGCCGCCGCGATCCGATAGTCCTGCACCTTGAGTTCGGCCTTGTTGGCCAGCGTGCTTTGCGCGGCGGCCTGGGCATTGCTGCGGGCCGCTTCCTGGGCATGGCTAAGCGCGTCGAAACGCGCCTTGGCCAGCTCCAGGTCCTGAGTGCTCAGCACCCCCTGGGCGCCCAGGCGCCGGGCACGTTGGTAGTCGTTGCGCGCCTGCTCCAGGTTGGCACTGGACTGCGCCAGCGCCGCTTGCGCGGCCTGGCGCATGGCGACTGCGCCGAGAATCTGACTGTCCAGCGCACCCGGGCTGCCGCTGCGTCCGGCGGCGGCGAGCAAGGCTTGCCACTGTGCTTCGCGCTGCTGCACCTGGTATTGATATTCGCTGTCGCGTATCTGAAACAGCAGGTCGCCGCTTTCCACGGTGACGTTATCCATCACCGGCACGCTCATCACCACACCCGAGAGCTTGGCCCGCACCGGGATGATCACGCCGTCGAGTTCGGCGTTGTCGGTGCTCACGTAGGCGCTGGAATACTGCCAGCGCTGCCAGCCGAGCAGCAGCAACCCACCCACCACGGCGACGCACAGTGTCATTTTTATAAGCTTGCCTTTGGTCATGTCCTACTCCCTGTGTTCATGCGAGGCTCAGACGCTGTGTTCAACCTGACGCACAGGGCGGTCCGTGGCGTGTTGCGCTTTTTCCTGGAGGAAGTGATACACGCCATCCCACAGGTCGATGCGCGAGTTGATCGCGGTCTTGGCGCTTTCGATCATGTGTTGGTGTTGCGCGGGCGTGGTGACGATTTCGGCGATGATGCGCTTGGCCGCCGGGCCGTGATCGTCGCCGTCCATTTCGATGTGGCGCTTGAGGTAATACGTGAGCATCGGCACATCGGTTTCACGCACCGACCATTGCGACAGCAGGCGGCCGAACATGTCGGGGATGATGTCTTCACGGCCAAAGAAGAAGTACGCCAGCACCGCTTCGGTCGAGCCGTGCTGCGCCACATCGAGGGTCTGGCACATGAACACTTTGGCGGCCAGCGGAATGTCGCGGTCGTTGAGGGCCCTGGCCAGCGGCACCTTGGCCTGGATGGCAGCGAGGAAGCGCCGGAACACCGAACTGTCGGCGCCGATTTCATCCATTGCCGTGAGGTACAGGTCCAGGTGGCTGATAAAGCCGCCGTCCGGGTGTTCGTCGGTTTCTTCGCCCACCACAATTTCATTGATCAAGCGCGCGGCGGTGATGTGCACCGGCGGCACCCACGGCAACTCGACGCAGGTCAGATCGCGCTGGATGCGCTTGAGCAAGGTCATGAAATCCCACACGGCGAACACGTGGAATTCCATCAGCGTGCGCACGTCTTCAACCGTGCGGATAGTGGCGAACAGCGGGTGGCTGAATAACTGCTTGCGTTCGGTTTCGATGTGGCTGTCGATATCAAAAGGCATACATGCTCCTGCAGCCTGAGTCTTCAGGCGGGAAATCCATTCGGAATGTTTGGGTGAGTGTTCAGTCGTTTACCGTGTCTCCACGGTAGGGATGGCGGCGGGTGGCGTACTTGAAGGACGCGACGAAGTGCTTTTCCAGTAAGTACTGCCGGTCTGTGTACCAGCCCGCGTCCAGCAGTTGGCGGTGCACTTTTGGCAGGCGCCAGCACGGCACCGCGGGATAAAAGTGATGCTCCAGGTGAAAGTTCGCGCCGGCGTGCAGCCAGGTGCACAGCCGCGAGGTGCGCGAGCGCGCTGGCGGTGCTTCATCGCCTTCGCTGAACGCATGTTCCTGATAGGCATTGAAGGCCGAGACCAGGAACGCCACCGCAAGGCTCGCGCAAAACCCCAGCAGCAACCCGTCGATCTGCCACAGCGCCACGGCGTACACGCACAACCAGCCCACCTGGCAGGCGATGTTGCAGCGCGCCAGCCGTTGCACCTGCGCCGCGCTCAAGGGCAGCAGCGAAGGACTGCTCAGTGGGCCGAACGCCAGGCGCACGGTGGCTTGCAGGTAGTTCGAGGTCGCGAGCAAACGCGACAGCGCGATGCGGCTTGCCAGCGTGCGATAGCGCGAGAAGTGCCGGTAGTCCGGGTCTTTGGCGCTGTTGCTGTAGCGATGATGTTGCCAATGGTCGACGAAGTAACCGGTCACGCAGAACCCCGGCAGCAGCGAACTGGTAAGAATGCCCAGGTAGCAGCTGTGCATCGGGTTACCGCTCAGGTTGAAGTGGAAGCCTTCATGCCCAAGGATCGCTTGCAGAAACAATCCGTACCCGGCCACGACCAGCAAGGGCGAACACAGCAGCACCCACACGGTGGGCGCCGTGTTTGCCACCCACACAAACAGGGCAAGGGGCAGCAGGTACAGGCACACGGCGTAAGCGATGATCAGCAGCGACTCGCCCGTGCGCGCCTTGAACAAGGCGCGGTCGAGACGGACCTGGGGCTTGGGGTGCAGTTGTCTGGCCATTGGCGAGGCGTTACTCGATCAGTTCAGGTTTGAGCGCCAGGTGCCCGCCGCGTGTGAGCGTGCGCAGGCGCAAGGCGATAAAGGCGTCGACCACACTTGGCGCGATGCGCGCGGTGTACATGGCCAGCGTGCCCATTAAGGTCAGCCCGCGATTGCGCAAGCCGTGTGTGCGGCAGGCGCGCACCAGGCCGTCAGAGGCTGCATCCAGCTTTTCTTCCAGAGACAGCAGCGTCTTGTCACCGCGCTTGAAGGTCACCAGGCGCTTGACCGACAGCCCCACCCGCTGGGCCGGCAAGTGGATCGCCGTATCGATGAACCCCGGGTACACCGTGACCACATCCAGCTGCCCGCGATACTGCATGCGCAGCACGTCCGAATAGGCGCTCAGCGCGCGTTTGCTGGCGGCGTACGCGGCCACATAAGGCGCATTCACCAGGGCGAAGAGGGAGGATACGTTGACCACTTTGCCGCGTTTGCGCAGCAGCCCCGGCAAGAACCCGGCCACCAATTGCCATGGTGCAAACAGGTTTACATCCACTGCGCGGATGACTTCGTCGGTGACGCCGGTTTCACCGCGTTCCAGGGTCAGCGTGCCGGCGTTATTGACCAGGATGTCGATGTCGCCGAAATCGGTTGAGATAGCGCCGATCACCGACGCCAGCGCGCTGCGGTCGCACAGGTCGACCTGATAAAACCCATCCAGCAGTTCCGGTTCCTGTGGCGCCAGAATGTCCAGGCCAATCACCGTGGCGCCTTGTTGCTTGAGTGTGCGGGCGGCGGCATGGCCCAGGCCACGCGCGCAGCCGCTGATGACGATGATTTTTCCGAGCAGGTTCATGGGTGCGCTCCGGCGATGCTGAAGGTTGAGTGGGACAAATAGGTGTCGAGGTTGCTCGCCATCGAGATCTTCGCCGGCGGGTGAAATTGCAGGCCGCGGCAGGCCATCAACCCGTTCGAACTCTGGTTGCTGGTGATAAATGCCATGCCGCCGAGCATCGCGTGGGCCTGGTCCGACAGCTCGGTCAGCAGCTGCTCGATGCCATAACGCACCAGCAGCAGACGGGCCAGCACGTTCGGCAGGTCCTGGGGATTGCGCTCGATATCCAGCGCCGCGCCTTCCAGCGCGCTGATTGCCAATTGCAGGTTGGCCGCCAGGTCCACGCGGTGATGCGCGGTCCAGCGGCCTGCGTCGGTCACCGTCTCGATCAGGCCGGCGCAGGCACCCACGTAGGACGCGCAAATCAACAGTTCGAACCAGATGAAACCGACGGTTTGCACGTCGCCCAACAGGTGCTTGTAGCCGGCGGAAAACAGCATGCGTTCGGGCACCAGCACTTCATTGAGGCGTACCTCGATGCTTTCGGCAGCGGCCAGCGCGTTGTTCTGCCAGAACGGCGCGCGGCTGATGCCTGGCGCGTTGGCGGGAATCAACGCCACCATCAGCTCTTCGCCCTGTGGGGTCTGGCGGGTATAGCTGGCGGTGAGCAGGTCCATCGACCGGCCGAGGCAGCAGGGTTTTTTGCTGCCACTGAGCAACACGCCTTCGGGGGTGTGCACGGCCTGCATGTTCGAGTCGAGGATGCCCGCGCCCGAGTTGCCCTCGGCAAACCCCGAGGACAGCAACAACCGATTCTGTGCAACGGCCGCCAGCAACAGACCTTCGGCGCCGCCCCCGTTTTGGGTGAGTGCCAACAGGCTCGCCACCGAAAACTGGTGCATGGTGCTGGCCACCGCCAGCGAGGGCGACCGCGCGCCCAGGGCGATCTGCACATGCACGGCATCGAGGATGCCTGCACCCAGCCCACCGGCGGCGCGGTTGACCAGCAGCCCGACCGGACCGTGTTGTTTGAACAGGGCGATGACGCTGCTCTCGGGGGCTTCGCGTTCGGCGAAGGCGAGGGCGGCCAGGCGCGCGTCAAACTCCGGGGCGTAGCGGTCAAGCAAGGCGCGCGAGCGGTTTAACAATGACAGTGACATGGCTCAGGCCTTCAGGTAGCTCGCCGGGAACAGGCCGGTGATGATCGAGTGGATGTTTTCGCGAATGGCCTTCTGCGCGACGGGGTCGAGCATGTCGGCGAGCATTGGCAGGCCCAGGTCAAAGCGCGAGGTGAAGGTGATAATCGCGTCCTTGCCATCGGGCAGGACTTGCCAGGTGCCCGAGAAGTGATCGACATCGCCGGCCATTTGCTCAAAGTGGATCTCGCGGGTCTGAACGTTGAATGTGTCGCGCTCCTGCCACTTGAGAATGCCGCTGTGAAAGTTGACCTCCCAGGAGGTGAACGACACGTCGTCGCTGACCTTGTTGATGGTGATATTGCGCACCGAGTCGCACAGCTCGACGTAGTGGCTGAAGTCGCTGATCACGGCGAAGACTTCATCAGCGCAGGCATGGGGGATATGTGCCTGGACATTGACTTCCTGCATGGGATAACTCCAAAGATCAAAGGGGTGAGACAGAGGTGGTGAGCGCCTGGGCGAATCCCTCGATCAACCAGTTGCAGTCCTGGGCGGTGAGCAGCGGCGACGGTGTAAGCCGCACGACGCGGTGGTCATTGAGCGAGTGGCACACGATGATGTGCTGCTCGATCAGGGCCATGACCATGTTCGCGGCGATCGAGGCGTCGCTGAACTCAAAGCCCAGCAGCAAGCCGGCACTGCGCAACGTGACGCGCTCGGCCAGGCCCATGCGCTGCAACAGCGCGCTGAAACGTGCGTGCAGGTCCTGGCCCATCAGCCGCGCCCGCGCCACCAGGTCCTCTTGCACCATCACCTGCAGCGTGGCCTGCACGGCCGCCATGGCCAGCGGGTTGGCGCCAAAGGTCGAGGTGTGCACCGTGGGGTTGCGGTTGAACGGCGCATAAATGGCCGCGCTGGCGACCATGGCGCTGACCGGCACGCAGCCGCCGGACAGGCTTTTGCCGACCAGCATGATGTCGGGCACCACCTGTTCCCGATCGCACGCCCACCAATGGCCGGTGCGGCCCAGGCCGGACTGGATTTCGTCGATGATCAGCACGGCGCCGTACTGGTCACACAGCTCGCGTACCCGCGTCAGGTAACCCGGTGGCGGCAGGATCACGCCGGCTTCGGCCTGGATCGGCTCAAGAATCACGCAGGCTTTTTCCGGCGAGGCGAGCAGTTGCTGTTCGAGTGCGGCGCTGTCGCCGAACGGCACGAATGCGCTTTCACTGAGCAGGCCACTGAACGGTTCGCGGTAGCTTTCGCGGCCGGTGACGGCCAGTGCGCCGAGGGTCTTGCCGTGGAAACCGCCGAGCGTCGACAGCGTGCGACGGCAGCCGTTAAGCCGGGCGAGTTTCAGGCCGGCTTCGGTGGCTTCGGCGCCCGAGTTGCAAAAGAACACATAGTCCAGGTTACCCGGGCAGCGTGCTGCCAACGCCTGCGCGGCCAACGCTTGTTGCGGGTTGAGCAACAGCTTGCTGGCCAGCGCGTTTTGCTGCAGTTGGCGGGTTACGGCCTCCACGACAACCGGATGGCCGTGGCCGAGGAAAAACACCCCATAGCCACCGGCATCCAGGTACTGGCGCCCTTGGCTGTCATAGATGTAGACGCCCCGGCTGGCGTGTTCGATCGGCAGGTTCATCAAGGACGCGAGGCGTGCATAGCCCGAGTTCACATGCTGGCGAAAATACTGGTCAATCTGTTCGGCGTCGGCGGCGGGTTCCAGTTCTGTCAGGTGCGAGTTCATGCAACGGATGCCTCTGCAACAGGTGGGACCGGCTGTTTAAGCATCCGCGTCAAGGCACCGAGCTTGGGGGCCAGGTGATTGAGTGACAGCAGCAATTCGCGGCTGACGTCGCGCGCACTGAAGGCCGGCTCGCCGAGCAACTCGGGCAACGAAGTGGGCAGCGGCGTGCGCAGGCAGGCATAGCGGCACAGTTGGTTGGCGCGGCCCAGTGCGGCCTGGACGGCGCCGGTCAGTGCAGGCAGAAACACCGGGCGGATCAGGCGCTCATAGATGTCCGGCGCCATGCAGCGAGGCCGTGTGAAGGGTTGCGCCTGGGCTTGCATGGACTCGCACATCAGGTCCAGCAGGCCGGTGAGGTCCAGCGCCTGTGGGCCACTGGTGAGGAAGTAGTCCGCGCCGATCAAGCGCCGGTGCAAGGCGTTGGCAATCGCCTGCGCCGCCACGTCGCGGGCAATCAGGTCGATGTAGCCGGCAGGCGGGCAGGGCACGATGGGCAGCACGCCGGACATCATCAGCCCCATGGTCATGTGAAAACCCTGGAAGTTGGGCATGTGCCCGGTGTCGGAATTGCCGATGATGATTGACGGGCGAAAAATCGACACGTCGATGCCGGAAGAACGCACCAGCGTCTCGGCCTGGCGCTTGGCGACTTCATACGGCGTCTCGGCCTGCACGCCTTCGTAGTAGTCGCACGGGTGGGTGAAAGCGGTGCTGATGTGGTAGAGCGGCACCTTGGCTTGCTGCACAAAGCGCACGACGTTCTCGGTACCCAGGTAATTGACCGAAAAGATCTGGTCGATGTCGCCATCCATGCGGGTAATCGCTGCGGCGTGAATGACCCAGTCGACGCGCTGCAGCAGCGCTTCATAATCCTCGGCGGCCAGCCCCAGCCGGGGGCGGCAGATATCACCGCTGAGCACTTGCACCTGCGGGTGGCGGATGCGGCTTTTGCGCGCCAGGCAGATCAGGTTGAAGTCCTCTGCCAGGCAGTCGATCAGTGACTCGCCGAGTACGCCCGAGCCTCCTGTGAGAAGGACGGTTAATTTTTGCTGTTCTGACATGTAGGACGCTTCCTGCGGACTCATCGAAAGAATTAACGGTGCGTTCCGCCGAATCCCAGGCACACGGGCCCCTGGCGATCACTCTTGTATTCACTTTCGGTGGCGCTGACGTGCTTTGGGGGAAGGCAGTCAGCGCTTAACGTTTTCGCGAATAAGATGCGATCGATATTGGCCTTTTGATATCACCGCGTCTTGAACGAAACGCTTGTCTTGCGCAAAACCTTGGCCGCCGTGCGCGGGGTCATGCCGATCATGCGGCGCATCATGCGCGCCAGGTGCGCCTGGTCGGAGAACCCGCCATCGGCGGCCGCGTCCGACAAGCTGGCGCCGCCGGCCAGGGATTTGGAGGCGCGCTCAAGTTTGTTCCAGATGATCCACTGGGACAGGGAAACGCCCATCTGATGCGTCGCCACACACCGCAGGCGCGGGCTGGACAGGCCGACCGCATTGGCGGCGCGGCTGACGGAACCGGGACCGTCGCGGTCCAGGCGCAGGATGTTCAAGGCTTTATAGAGGCGTTGGTCGATGGGCGGCGTAATCGCCAGCAAACGCGCGAGCGCGTCGACAAACTGGGGCAGGGACGTGGTACGGCGAAAGCACTCCAGCAGTTCGTCACTGGCCAGGGCGATGCCGTTGTCTTGCAGCAATGCGTTGAGTGCACGGCCCAGTGGTGTGTCCGGATTGACGTACACAAACGCCACCGGATGACTGTCGGCCACGGCGCGGTGTTCGACGTTGGGGCCGATGATCACCCCGGCCGCGCGGATCAACTGGCCGGGCAGTTCCAGGGTGACCGGTTGGTGCACGCCGATGCACAGCTGGATGGCGACATGGGAATGGGCAGAGTTCTGATCCGCGCGACCGATGTAACCGGCCCATGAATCGCCAAAAGTAACGCTGCCGTCCCACATGTAAGGTCTTCCTGACTCGGAGGGTGAGTTTTCCGTGTGCAGGGTAGGCCTGCACAGGTCTTGATTCAAGCACCGGGCGCGCAGTCAGCGCTGCAGCGCCGCACGCATGCCGGCCAGTTTGATGCAGGTTTCGTCGTATTCGCAGGCAGGGTCGGAGTGCGCCACGATCGCGCACTCTGCAAACAGGCGAGCCTGGTTGCCCTTCAACAGGGCGCCGCGCAGGCCGACGATGCCGTTACTGAGCCTGGTGTGCGTCGGCTGGTTGCACGTGGCCCCCGCCAGGGACACACAGCCGGACGTGGCGCATGCTTCGCTGTGGCGGTTTATCAAGCGGCCGAAGGCGCTGGCGCTGCTGGTGGCGTTGAACGTGTCGCGCCAGGGAAGGCGCGAAAGCGTTGCGGGATGAAGCTGTGGGTTGAGTGTTGGTCGCTACCGAATGGCCTGCACCGAAAACCCGAACCGATGCTTGAACCGCATCGAAAACCTCGACAGCGACCGATACCCGCACGCGTCGGCAATCTGCGACACGCCCAGGTGTGTGGTCTGTAACAGCATCATCGCGTGGTGCATGCGGATATCGGTCAGCAAGGTGCTGAAGTTGACGCCCTCATCCGCCAGCCGGCGGCGCAAGGTGGCTTCACTCACCGCCAATTCACGGCCGGCGAGCGCGGCGGTCCAGGCGTGCTCGGGGGCTTTGGTCAGCAGTTGCGTCAACCGTTCGGCCAGCCCGGCAGCCGCGGGGCGCGGGTAGACAATACCGCGCTCGTACAGGGCGAGCAGCAAGCCCAACGCGCGATGGCTTTGCTGCACGCCGCCGACCTGGGGCGACTCGATCCCGCGCAGGCAAAATTGCAGCGAGTCGTTCAGGTGTTCATCCAGCGCGGCCAGCGTGCAACTGCCGACGGTCTGGGTGGCGGCGAGTACGTGCCCATAGCGTTGATGGAATTCGGTGATCAGTGCCGGGCTGAAGGTCAGCAATAGCGCGGTATAAGGCGAGCCGTAGGCGGGCGGCGCCTTGCTGACATTGAGCTGGGTGTTCTTGGCCACGGCCATGAGGCTCGCGCTGTCGTCCAGTGCCCAACGACCGTGGGCATTCTCCATCAGCAGCGTGCCGGCAGTAACCAGCAGCAGCGTCGCTTCGAAAAAGCGAAAGTCGCGCGCATGGTGGCTGCGCGTCAGCTGAGGGCGGGCGACGCTGCAAACGCCTTGGGATGGCAGCCGTTCGCCCGATGGCAACAGCCATTGGGCGGGCAATGCAGTGAGCGGTTCAGTCAACGCGCAGCAGCTCTTTGGGGGCCAGGGTATAAGTGCCGGTCAGGCTGGCTTGGGCAAGGACATGGCCTTGCAGCGCAGCCAGCACAGCGGCGCCGTTCAGTGCACCTTGTACCTGCAGACGCGCAACGTCCAGTGCGTACAGGGTAAAAATGTAGTGGTGCAGGCGTTCATCATTCCACGGTGGGCAAGGGCCGTCATAGCCAAAGTAATCGCCGGCCATTTGTGGGTCGGCGGCGAACCACACGCTGTAGTCATTCAAGCCATGGCGCAGGCCGTCCGCGGCTTGCGGGCCGGTTTTGCCCTTGGCCGTGACGCCGTCACTGTGGCTGCCGGCGCTGATTTGGCGGGTGTCGGCAGGAATGTCGAGCAGCAACCAGTGATAAAAGTCCACGCGGGGCAAGTCCGCCGCCACGCGTTTGCCGGCCTGGTTGACGTCATCGCCGACGCTGGGCACATCCGGGTCGTGGCACACCAGGACGAAGGATTGGGTACCCGCCGGCGCATCCGTCCAGGCCAGGTGCGGGTTGCGGTTGCTGGACAGCGCATAGTGGTGGATCGGCTCGGGAATGGCGAAGGCGTATTCGCCGGGGATGGCGGTGTTGTCAGCGAAGGCATTGCTGGTCAGTTTCATGTTCAAGTCTGCCTGGGAAAGGAGCACTCATTCTAGGCAGACAGCCAGGACCGCTTTTGACCCAGCCGATCAAATAGTCTGCCCAGGCGCTCAATGTGCGCTCACGTCACCGCTTCAGGCTTTGCCTCAGCTGACAGGCGCACGCCTAAACCGTAGAGCACTGCGCCGGCGATGATGAAGAGCGCCAGCATGTAAAACATGTGGTGGGCCGGTTGCGTCGCCAGCATCACGCCACACAGCACCGGGCCTAACGCTGCGCCGATGTTGCTGAGGTTCTGCGCGGCGTAATACATGCCCCGCAGAGGGTCCGGCGCGATGGTGTCGATAAACATGTATTCAGCCGGGAATACGATGATTTCACCCACGGTGAAGATGGCCATGGCGATCACCCACACCGTCAGCGTGGTCGACAGCGCAAAACCGCCCAGCCCGACGATGAACAGGCTAAGCCCAGCGGCGAGCCACAGGTTCAGGTGTTTGTGGGTGATCCGTTTGCCGAGGCTGTATTGCAGGCAGATAACCATCAGGGCGTTGGTCGCGACAACGCTGCTGATAATGCGGTAGGCCGTCTGGGGGTTGCTGGTGACTATCAGGTACTGCGAGAGGTAAGCGGTGAACTGGCCGAACACCACCGCGCTCAGCACCCCGCCCAAGGTAAAGCACACCAGGCGGTAATC
Organism: Pseudomonas sp. Larv2_ips; assembly: GCF_963879675.1. Lineage (NCBI taxonomy): Bacteria > Pseudomonadati > Pseudomonadota > Gammaproteobacteria > Pseudomonadales > Pseudomonadaceae > Pseudomonas > Pseudomonas sp. Larv2_ips. Next base: position 1,773,227 of record NZ_CAWOAW010000014.1, on the reverse strand, counting down.
GCGCAGCAGCACTTTGCCGACGGCCAAAAATGGCGTGGTTTGCCGGTTTGCCTCGGCTGTTGCCAGGCCTGTGTCGCCCCACACGAAGTAGACAAAAAAATAGCCGGCTCCCAGTCCCGCCGACAGCAGGAACGGCAGGCTGGTGTCCAGCGCGGCCACGCCGGCACCGAGGAACGGCCCGACGGCGTAGCCAATATTGGTCAGCGTGTACTTGATCGAAAACACTTCACTGCGCTGGTCAAGGGGAAGCAGGCTGCCAAACCCGGCTTTCACCGCGATATCGATGACGGCATAGGCCAGGTTGATTGCCACCAGGCACGCATAAAACAGCCCGAGACCAGACGCGATGAAGGCGCCGAGAAAACCTGCCGTGAAGACGGCGCAGGCCGTAAGGATGAGCCGGTAACTGGAGAGGCTATCGACCAGGAAACCGCCATACAGGCTCAGCAGTGAGCCGATGATCAGCGTGCTGCCGATCACCAGGCCGACCTCGGCAATGCTCAAGCCAAAGTGGCCGGATACATAAATCACCAGGTAGGGCAGCGTGATGGCCCGGGCGAGGGTTAGCACCAATGAAGCGCAGAGCAGCAGATTGAGGGTGGCGGGATATTTTTTCAGCGTGGCGAGCATTCGAGCCTCATCGTCCATTTATAAGGTGCAAGCGTCGCAAGTCGCTCGTCCGGATCGACGCAGCTTACTGTTGATCTGAATTCTGATTTAGGATGCTTTTTATCAAAAGCCACGAACTGAATTCATGAATAAGGGCCGCGTATGTTTTCCTCCGAGCGCTTGAAGGGTATCGATGTGTTCGTCTGCGTCGCGCAGTACGGCAGCTTCACGGCGGCCGCCGAGAAAATGAACCTGACGGCGTCTGCCGTGAGTAAAGGCATCGCCAGGCTGGAAAAGCGACTGGGCGCGCGACTGTTCCAACGCACGACGCGCACGTTGGCGTTGACCGATGCCGGTGCCGCGTTTCTGCGTACCTGTACGGGGGTGCTGGCCGATCTGGAAGACGCCGAGCTGTCGCTGCAAGCCGAAAACACCGAGCCTCGCGGGCGCGTGCGCATCGACTTGCCAGGCCCATACGGGCGCGTGCAGGTGCTCCCGATTCTTCTGCCGTGGCTGCAGGCGCACCCGTTGGTGGTGCCGCATATTTCCTTCTCTGACGGCCATATCGACCCGTTCAAGGAGGGCGTGGACATTGCACTGCGCATTGGTGACGGTCACGCCTGGCCGCACACGGTGGAGCATCGGCGGCTGACACGTGAGTGGCATGTGTTTTGTGCATCGCCGGCATACCTGGCTCGCCATGGCACGCCGTTGTCCGACCGCGACCTGGAGCAGCACCAGTGCATTGCCTATGGCTGGGTGGATGGACGCATCAGCCCTTGGCGCTACACCGGCGAGGAGGGCACGACACTGCACAGGCCACTCACGCCGCAACTGGTGGTAGGCAATGGCGAAGGGCTGGTGATGGCCGCACTGGCGGGCTGCGGTATCGTCGAGTTGCCATCCTGGCTGGTCAAGCAACAGTTGCAGGACGGCGCGTTGGTCGAGGTACTGCCGCAACTGGCGACGCCGGGGTTTGAGGTCAACCTGGCCTGGGTCAAAAGCCGGCAAGACCAGCCCAGGGTTCGCGTGGTGCTGGAGGCGCTGATTGCCGGTTTGAGTTCACTCGAATAATCAGTGGCTTTGCGGCTGGCACGAATGCGCGATTGGCTGACACAAGATTGATCCTGATCAGGTGCCCTGCCTGGCAGCGCCTCTAACCTTATGCTTCCATCAAAGGCCAGGGAGGGCTCAATGAGTGCCTCGGGTCGCGTATCTCAAGGAAGAGTCAGCTATGCGGTCATTGAAGATCCTGTTGTTATCGTCGGCGTTCAACGGTTTGACCCAACGCGCCTGGCTGGACTTGCGCCAGGCAGGTCACGCGCCCAGCGTGGTGCTGTTCACCGATGCCGCCACGGTGTGCGAGCAGGTCGAGGCGTCAGGCGCCGATGTGGTGATTTGCCCGTTTCTGAAGGACCGTGTGCCACAGCAGCTGTGGACCAACCCGGAACGCCCGGTCGTGATCATCCATCCGGGAATCGTCGGCGACCGGGGCGCCAGCGCGCTGGACTGGGCCATCACCCGGCAGGTCGACCGCTGGGGCGTGACCGCCCTGCAGGCGGTGGAGGAAATGGACGCCGGGCCGATCTGGTCGACCCGTGAATTCGACATGCCGGCTGATGTGCGCAAATCCGAGCTGTACAACGGGCGGGTGAGTGACGCAGCCATCGATTGCATCCGCGACGTGGTGGCAAAATTCGCCCGGGGCTTCGTCCCGACGCCGCTTGATGACACGCAGCCCGATGTCATCGGGCGATTGCAGCCAAACATGACCCAGGCCGACCGCAGCTTCAGTTGGTTCGATTGCGCACGCTTCATCAAACGCAGCATTGACGCCGCCGATGGCCAGCCCGGTGTGCTGGCGAGCATCAGGGGCGGGCAGTATTACGTGTACGACGCGCACCTGGACTCACGCCACGGCATTCCGGGAGACATTCTTGCGGTACAGGACGACGCGGTGCTGGAGGCGGCCGGTGATCACAGCCTGTGGATCGGCTCGCTCAAGCGCAAAGCCCAGCCTGGGGAGGAGACCTTCAAGTTGCCGGCCCGCCACGTGCTGGCCGAGAAACTCGCAGGCATTCCCGTGCTGGACAGCACCCTCGCCAGCCACACGTGGAATGAACAGGCCTATCAACCGATTCGCTACCGAGAGTCAGGGCCTGTCGGTGAACTGACGTTTGAGTTCTACAACGGCGCCATGAGCACCGAGCAATGCCAGCGTCTGGTGGCTGCACTGCGTTGGGCCAAGGCGCGGGACACCCACGTGTTGTTGATCAAGGGCGGGCGTGGCAGCTTTTCCAACGGCGTGCACCTCAATGTGATCCAAGCCGCCGCGGTGCCTGGGCTGGAAGCCTGGGCCAACATCCAGGCCATCGACGATGTGTGCAAGGAGCTGCTCACGGCCCGGCAGCTGGTGATCAGCGGCCTGACCGGCAGTGCCGGAGCCGGCGGCTTCATGCTGGCGTTGGCGGCCGACATCGTTTTTGCCCGTGAGGGCGTGGTACTCAACCCGCATTACAAAACCATGGGCTTGTATGGCTCCGAATACTGGACCTACAGCCTGCCACGTGCCGTCGGCAGCGAAGTGGCGCACCGGCTCACGCAAGAATGCCTGCCGATCAGTGCCCACCAGGCCCAGCACTACGGCATGGTTCAGGCCATCGGCCCACGGTGCCCACAGGCGTTTGGCCTATGGCTTATGCAACAAGCCACCCGCGCGCTCGACGATGAGCACTACGTGCTGGCGCGCGCACGCAAGGCAACCATGGACCTGGATCAGGTTGAACGCTGTCGCGAACACGAACTGGCACACATGCAGCAAGACATGGTGCACAACCGCCAACAGTTCGCCGAAAAGTGCCGCAACTTCGTGTTCAAACGCAAGACGTGCCAGACCCCGCAACGCCTGATGGCGCCATGGGCTGTGGCGCGCAAGATGGCGTTGGTTGAGTGAGGGGGTTGCAGGTGGTGGTCAGAGGCTGTCGGGATCGCCAAAAAACATTTTGACTTGGCTCTATCGCAGTATTTTCAGGTCGGAAAAACTAAAATATGCCCCCAGTTTTGCCCCCAGTAGCGCGGGATATGCGGGCGATCGAGATTGGCGATCTCTGAGGCGGAGCAGGGTGGTCGTCGATGGCTTTCAGTGTAACTCCTCATCGGATCTGGCGGGGGGGCAGGGCGCATCAAGGACCAGCTAATCCGCTCTCGGTCGAGAACAGCTACTCCGATCGACTGTGTTCAACCTAATATTTGCATCCGCCTAATTGGTTTGCTGGGCTTGGAGGTATCTACGAAACCAAGAGCGATTCATTTTGAGCGCAGTGGTCTTCCTCTTTTGTCCAAGGCTGACGCGAACTTTGAGGGAGCGGATTTACCCGCGAACGCCAACAAAGCAGGTGCCATTAACCTCGGCTGCTTTGGGCTCGCGTTCTAGCAATAATCGACAGCTAATTCCGTCGTCAGCCGACTGTGGTTCTCCATACAAGCGCATCTGCGCACTCACTCCAGCGTGTTTCGCGTCAGGACGTGTGTCGCGCAATGACCCATTGCTTGAACATTCCGAAGGAGTGCTACGAACCTACGCATTGATAACGGTAAGGTTTGTATCGTCATTTCGTAACGAGACCGTCGGCAAAATAGGTTGCCAGTCAATCTCAGATTCCAAAATCTGAGTTTGATTGACAGGCTAGGGCTGAAAGCTCTCTCGATCTTTTTGATATCAAGGATGGATATGGTGAGGCGGTGGTTATCCCTGCTGGCAGTTTTTATGCTGCCACTGCTGTCGATGGTGTGCAGCGGGCAGGTCCGAGAAGTGCAGAGAGACCTCGATGCATTGAATGCTGAGCGTCCGATGCATGTGGCTATTTGGTATCCGGAAGGCGTCTGCACCGCAGGTGCGCAAGAGCTGTGCCTTGATAAGTCAGCGATTACTCATAAAGTCATCGTTGTTTCACATGGCAGCATGGGGGCGTCAGACGATTACGCCTGGGTTGGTAATGGCTTGGCATCCAAGGGGTACATTGTCGTTGGTCTGAATCATTTCGGTGAATCCCGGGTATACGGGAAGCACACACAGAGCTTGCGTGCCACGGGTATGGTGTGGGAGCGGGCGCTGGATGTGTCGCGGGTGCTGGATGCCCTGGCCAAACTGAATCTCTTTAAAAAAAGCGTCGCCTGGGACGACGCCATCGTCATTGGTCACTCCGCCGGCGGCCAGACTGCCGCGCTTCTGGCGGGAGCACGCTTTGATCTTCATGCGTTCGCCAAGTACTGCGAGTCCCTGCCAGACGGTGTTGATCGTTCGTGTTTTTACGCGCTGGATATCAAGCGAGCACCAAGCGCCTATATCGCGTTGTTCAACGGCAGCTACCGCGACCCGCGGGTCAGAAAAATAGTATTGCTTGACCCCGCCCTGGGCCCTGCATTGGTTGAGCAGTCCATGGCGGGTTCGCATATTCCAGCACTGGTGGTGGGGGCGCTGCACGATGACTTCCTGCCGTGGAGCCATCACGGTGCTCGCTATGCGTCGGCCATACCGGATGCAAAAACCCTGTTGCTGGAAGGCAACGAGGGGCACTTTGTGTTTCTTTCCGTTTGCCATTATGACGACAATATCAACGGTATCCCGCTCTGTACCGACAAAGCGGGAGTGGACCGCAAAGTCGTGCATGAGCGTTTGTTGTCTGGGCTGCTTGCTTTTGTTGCACCCGATGACGAGATCCCTCTGTCTGGAAAACGCGTAGTGCCCGCAATTGCCGATGTCCCGGCTGCAAAACTGACCGTGCTGGAAATCCTCAGCTACACCCCGCATTGGGTATTTGGTTTATTGTTCGCTCTTTGCGTATTGGGACTGATGCAGACACGTACGCGACAGGTGCGGTTCAGTCTCGCTTTGCTGCTCCCCATCGGGATGCTGATGTTGTCGGTGGCGGGAGTGTTTCAGTACACCGATTATTGGGGCGCCGGCTTTGGGTTCTGGCTTGCTGGCCTTGTTGCTATCGGTACGATCGCCTCGCGTTTTATGGATGCCAACTTCGTGACAAGGGAAAAGGCTTCGGGTCGACTGGTAATGCGCGGTAGTTGGGTCCCACTACTGGTCATCCTTGGCATTTTCATCACACGCTATCTGCTAGGTGTGGCCCAGGCCCTGCAGTTTCCGGCACTCAATCATTGGTCAGTGCAGATGCTGGTCGCAACTGGGTTGGGGGCGTGGAGCAGCTATTTCGCTTGTCGGGGTTGGAGCTGCTGGAGAGCAGCTCGCCTATAGCCTTGCATCTGAATGGACCCTGCCAGACGACGCCTAAAGACTCTCAGGGTCCCCAAAAAACATTTTGACTTGGCTCTAGAGCACTGCTTTCAAGCAGCAAAATTTCAGATATGCCCCCGGTTTTGCCCCAATTCGTGTGGCGTATATGAGCGTTCACGAATGACGCGCTGACGATATCGAGGCCGTACGGGGTGGTCTTCAATGTACTTTCGCGCGGGGATGGCCGGTAGCCGGACTGCCTCTACGGCAGTTGCCGACAGGGCTACGTTCACCCTCCAGCATGCGGAGTGCTTTTTAGGTCAGTGGCAACGCCGGGTCCACCTTGAGGCGTCACGCGCAACCGGGAATCTTGCCCACTGCTAACCGGTAAATCTGTCAGCAGGGTGGCCATGCGCGTGGCTAATTTGAACGAAAAGCGCCGAAGCTCAGGGACGGCGGTGGCTTCCCAATACTGCGCCTTGAGCATGGGCCCCACATAGCTAAGCCAAGGTATCGGTTGATGCAGCTGATCCAACACGCGCAATTGCTCGTCCACAAGTATCCCGAAGCCACACGGGGCGGCGCTAAGAAGCCCTTGCTCCAGCAAGTTGTTGACCAAGGGGGTATCGACTCGCCGGACGTCAAGGTTGGGGCCGGTGCAATTGATGATGCTGCTGACCTTGAGCGATTCAGTTGCCTGACCGCTGCGCCGTTTAAAGTCCACAATCAAGCTTTTGCCCAGCAGCGCCACATTGCTCAACCTGCCGGCATGAACGGCCAGTTGTCCACTTTCCAGAAGACGTTGAAAATGTTCGAAAGTGGCGGGTGCCAAACGATGACGGTGGACGTCCCACCAAGGTTGGACATGTCGTAGAAATTGTCGCTGCTGCGGGGTATCCATCGCGCACCAGAGTTTTTGTATCCACGGACGCAAGCTGTCGACCACGGCTCGCCAATCGCCTCCTCTGCGCTGGTGTTCCTTGACCCGCTTGCGCAGTGTCGCCATCAGCTGTCGAGGTGAGCCTCGTCCCAGGTGCACAGGGGCGCTAAGGGGGGCAATGGCCTCCGGTGAGTGGCCCAGGGGCAAGAGCCCGCGCCGAGAGAGTAAATGGATTGGGCCGCTATGGCCTTTTTGAACCAGCTGCAGCGCCATGTCGACCGCTGTCAAGCCGGAGCCGATCAACAGCACCGCGGTGTCTGGATCGGACGCCAGACATAGGGGAGGATTCCAGGGATCATGCGCGTAGGTCTGCGGACGTAGGGTCTTGTTCAAGTTGCAGCAGTCGGCGGGAGGGAAGTTGCCAAAGGCGAGGACCACATGATCCGCCTCGAGGGTACACCCATCCGACAGCTTGAGCCGGGCGCCGTCGCCGCAGGGTTGCACCTGTATGACCTCCGCGACAATCCGTGACAACTGCACGCCAGGATTTAATCGTTCAGCGCGGTCGAGGACATCGTTCAAGTAGTTGCCATACAGGCTGCGACTGACGTACGAGGTAGACTCGACGTTGAGATGCCGGCTTTTGCAGAACCTCAAAAAGTCTTCGGAATCATCATCCAGCGCACTCATTTTTCCAACGTTGGCGTTCAATAGGTGGAGAGGGCTGTTGGTGCCGTAGGCCAGCCCTCGCGCCATGGCCCGCGTGCGATTGACCAATATTATGCGCAGTTTGGTACCTGCGCTGCGCAGAATCTGTGCCGCAGTGGCCACACCGCTGAAGCCAGCACCAACGATAACCAGCGTCTTCATAATGGTTGCCCCGTGATGAACGTAACGGTCAATTCCAGAACCGACGGTTGTGCAGGAATGCTTCGATGGTGTGCGCGGCCTGCTCGACAGAGGTCGTTGCGCTATCGATCAAGATGTCGGGGGATAGAGGCCGTTCATAGGGGGAGTCGATACCGGTGAAATTCTTGATCAGGCCCTTACGCGCCTTGGCATACAACCCTTTGGGGTCGCGTCGCTCCAGGACTGCCAGCGGCGCATCAATGAATATTTCGATGAAATCGTCGGGGGCGAAGAGCGCTCTGGCCATGCGACGCTCTTGTTCGAACGGTGAGATCAGGCACACCAAGGTGATCACGCCCCCATCCACCATCAGTCTGCCCACCTCAGCGGTGCGCCTGATGTTTTCCTTGCGATCTTCATCGGCAAAGCCCAGGTCGGCGGTCAGGCCCTGACGAAGCCGGTCACCGTCTAACAGGCACGTATGCAGTTGACGCTCGTGCAGGTTGGCCTGGACCCGGTTTGCGATGCACGACTTGCCTGCGCCGGACATGCCGGTGAACCACAACAGGAGCGAACGGTGGCCCTTCAAATCGGAATGCTCCTGACGCCCGATCTCGAAGGGGTGGGAGACCAGGTCCGAATGCACCGGGACGGTTGGCGGTAGTGCCAGCGAAGAAGGCATGAGGTATCTCCGTGGAGCTTGTGTGGGTCAGAACTCGACGACGGCGCGATAACGCACTTGGTTGTTGCGCAGTGCATCCAGGGCCTGGTTGATTCCTGTCGCCGGGAATGTTTCGACCAGGGGCCAGACACGGTGCACGCTGGCAAACGCCAGCATCTGCAGCATGTCGTGGCGCCCGCCAACGTTGGCGGTGGAGACCGTCAGAGTTTTGTAGGTCATCGCCGCGATATCTAGGGTGACCGGGTTGGGCATGCCTGCAAAGCACAGGGTGCCGCGCGGGCGCAGCAAGGCGATGGCGCTCTCCCAGTCCTGATCGTTGGAAGCCGTCACCAACAGGAAGTCCAAGGTGTTTGCCTGGGCTTTCAGCGTGTCCGGGTCCAGGGTGTAGAAGTGGCTAGCGCCCAATTCCATGGCTTGGGATTTCTTGTCTTCGGAGCTAGACAGCGCGGTCACGGTGCACCCGAACTTGGCGGCGAACTGAATGGCCAGGTGACCCAGCCCCCCGATGCCCAGCACGCCGACCTGCATGTCCGGACGAGTGCCACGCAGCAGTGCGGTGAACACCGTCTGTCCCGCGCAAAACAATGGGGCCGCCATGGCCGAGGGCATGGCATCGGGGATGGGGAATACGAACCGTGCGTCGCAGGTCAAAAAGTCCGCGAAACCTCCTCGGTGCCCATCGCTGCAGGTAGGCACCACCTTTGGGCAATGCTGCTCTTCACCCTTTAGGCACCACTCGCATGCGAGGCATGCCCCCTTGTACCAGCCGACACCAACCCGTTGCCCCGGGACGAGCCCCGTTACCGAGGCCCCGCTGCGGACTACTTTTCCGACCACCTCATGACCACACACCTGCGGGTATTGAGAGGCTTCTCCCCAGTTTCCTTCGATCAAATGCAGGTCGCTCGTGCAGGCGCCGCAATGGGTGACCCGGATCTCGACTTCATTGGGGCCCGGATCCGGGCGGGGGTACGTAAAGGGCTCCAATGGCGAGCCTGGGCTATGGGCCGCCCATCCGGTGGTAGTCTGTGTCATGGGGTCTCTCCTGTGTGCAGGTTGAGTGCCGTGAGGTACTGCTGCGTCCATTCGGCATCGATCACCGGGCATTTCAGCTGCGCGATTTGCAACGGGGCCGGATGACTGAAGTGTTTGAAGTCTTCGATGATCATTGGAAGGATCAGCAACGTGCGTTGCAGCACTGCGTTGCCGGGTGCCTGGGCTTCGAGTCTGACGCGCCATTGTGCGAGGGGGAGTGCGGTGAACCGGTCCGTCCCCAAGAGTGTCTGGACCCAACTGCAGATCTGTTCCCAGCGGGTGCTCTCTGGGTTGTAAAGGTGGTGGATTGACGTCGAGTGGGTCGTCGATTCGCCGAGGGCACAGTGCACGAAGATCCGTGCGACATGATCCACCGGCGTGAGATTCAGCGACCAGTCGCTTTCCGCCGGCCAGGCCTTGAGAGCAAGACAGCTACGAATCATCAGTCCGACATAGTCGTCGGGGTTGATGCGGTCGCAGGCATTGGCCCGGATGGGGGCGCTGATGTCCCCGCATCTCAGGATGTCCAGATCTATGCCGGTCTGCTCACGGAACCTTGTCGCCACGCTTTCGGCAACCAGCTTGGCACGGTTGTAGCCGGTGGTCGGGACCTTTTCAGGCAAGGTCGAGGCGATGACAACGCCAGCACCGCCCATGGCAGCCAGACGCAGCACTTCCAGGACTCCGCCTACGTTAGTCTCGGCCAGGCGTTCATAACGCTTGAGCCAGTTGACCTCGGCACCGCAATGAATGATGCAGTCGACCTCCGAAGACAAGCGACGGTAATCCTCGGGCGACAGGCCTAGCCCGGGCTGGCTCAGGTTCGCAACCACAGCCTCCACTGGTCCAAGATCCGCAACCCGTTGCTGTGCGTGGGCCGTGTCTTCGGCCCGCACCAGGCACAGAATGCGTTCCACCCCCGCGGCCTGTTGCAGCTGACGCACGATCATCCGTCCCAGGTACCCCGTGGCCCCTGTAACCAGTATTGTCCGCCGTGCCTCGCGTGGAGGCACATGCGAAACAGGCGCTTGCAGCCTGGACAGGTAACGCTCGGTTTCGGTTTCGACAGAGAAGGGGACCTCCAGGACGGGCTCGCCTTGAAGTTCAAGCGCGATCAGCTGCGTAATGCCCGCCAGGGTAGCGTCGCGGGTGACATCGGCAACGGATAGCTCGAAACGGAAAGTCCGGTTGATCAGGTTTATCAATTCCAACAGCAACAGGCTGCCGCCCATGTCGAGGAAGTCACTGTCGGGGCCCAGAGTCACACCCTGAAGGTTCAGGCAATCGCCCCATAAGGCTGCGACCCGAGATTGCAGGGGCGTGAGTGGCGGTTCGTCATCCGGCAGAGGAACCAGAGGCAGTTGCAGCAGTATGTTCGCACTCAGGCGCTTCTGACTGGCGCCGGCCGGGATCGATGGGGTCAGGAAATAGGCCACCGGAACGCTGAAGGCCGGCAAGTGCTGACTCGCCCATTGCCGCAGCGTGTTGGCATGGGGTGGGTGCTCGGCATCCGCTGGAGCGACAAAGGCTACCAGTTGCAGGTCCAGCCCGCGGCCGCGCGTGGTGACTAAGGCCGTGTGTACTTCGGGATGAGCAACCAGGATGCGTTCCACATCGGTGCTGAATACCTTGAACCCGCGCAATTTTAGATGCGTGCTGCTGCGGCCCAGCAGGTGGATATTTCCGCTTTCGCTGAGTCGCACCCTATCACCGGTGCGCAGCAGCTGCGGGGCCAGGTCCGACCGGGTCGGCGCCAGCGGGTTGGATACGAAGGCCGCCTGGTCGGCCGTATCGTCCTTCAGATAACCCGGCGTGAGTCCCTGGGTGTACACGTAGAGTTCGCCAGGGCTGCCCAGGCGAACGCACTGTAGTGTCGAGTCCAGCACGAAGGCTTCGGTGCCGGGGGTGAAGTGCAGGCGGCCTTCCGGGCCGACTAGGGCAACGTCCCCGGCTTCGTTTGAGCCATACAGATCGAGCACCTGGCAGTCGGGCAGGCAATGCCTGAGCTGTTCGCGAATTGCGTCAGGTAGCGGCTCGCCGCTCAGCCACAGGGTATGCACGTTCGCAAACGCCTGCTGGAATGCCTGTTCGTTTTGCAGCAGGCCTGCCACCAGACTAGGGGTGATCATCAATTGAGAGAGACGACTGTCCTGGATAAAACTTGTGAGGGCGTGGGGATCCAGCACCATGGCGTCCGGAATCAAGCAGGCCACCGCGCCGCTGAAGATAGGGTAGTAGACATAGCCGGTCATCCAGGCATTGAGGCCGATGCGATCACCGCGGCGGATATGCTGACGCCAGAAGGCGAGTGAATCGAGGCGACCGTGTTCGCCAATTGTGACGACCTTTGCCATACCCGTCGTACCCGAGGTCAGCAAGCCATAGGCCACATCACCGAATGGCTGCGGCCGAAGCTCTGGTACAGCGTCGCAGCGCTCCGGCAGATGGTCCAGCAGCAGCGTGCGATAACGACCTGCCAAGGATTGGAGAGTAAGCGTATCGCCCACCACGACCACTGGATCGAGTTTCGCCAGGACGTTCGCGGTCGCGTCGGTGCCGTACCATTGCGGGATGTCCAGGTAAGGCCAGCGCAGCAGGCTGCAGGCGGTCATGGTCACCAGCGTGCGCAGGTCTTTGTCCAGGCGGATAGCCACCCACCCGCCGTGCGGGCAACTGTGCAAAAGCCGCTCAGCCAGCGTGCACGCCTGGGCATTCAGATCGCGGGCGCTCAGGCTTCGTTGAGGGCTTGCTGCGACCGTGCTGTCCGGGGCATCGCGCAGCAACTGACGCAGCTGCATGTGCCAGGACGGCGTTGTTGTGTGGGCTGGGGCGTCAGGACGCTGGGTCCTGATCTGCAGCTCGCGACTGTATTGAGCTGCCGCCCGCTGGTACTGGGCAATCCGTGGGCCGACTTCATCCATCGCCGGGTTATCTCGATCAACAATGATCAGCTTGACCTCGGTGTGGCGTGCCTGCGGGCTGTCGGGGCAGATCAGGCACAGCTGGCGATGACTCAGACGGCGCACGAACTCAAGCGACACCGGGTCACCAGAGGTCGTCAGCGTCACTAGGGGCAGGTCCTGCAACTGCTCGATTTCGCGGATGATTGCGTCGAAATGGCAGGCTGCGGGGCTGCTCCATAGCCAAACGGCGTAGTCGCCAGGCAATTGCGCTGCCCATTGCAACGCACGCAGGTGCTGCTGCCTAGTCGATGCCAGCAACAGCACGCGCAGATGTGCCTCCGCCGGTTCATGAAGGCAGGCAAGGTGATCCTTCGTGGGGGGCACGCGTTGCCAGGCGGCTGCCAGATGGAAAAAGTTGTAGAGGGGTTGCTTGTCCCGAGCCGTACATTCGACGGCATCCGGAAACGTGATTTCGGGATGCGCGACGTGGGCGAAACCGCAGGAGCGCTCGGCATCGTCATGCCAGCCTTGGAAAAATTGCCATTGTTCGACCTTTTCCGGTGCCCAACTCAACAGGCGAGGCGAAAAGTCGATACCGGCGAAATCACAAAAGCGCGCCAGAGTGCCTCGCGTATCCCCCATCAGGTCCTCATCACTGTCCAGGTAGAGCACCTGACTGGCATCACACTGTTCGAGCACCCGCTCATGGATACGAGCCAGCTCATCGAAGCCGGATTCATCCGCATCGAAATAGGTGGTGCCACCGCTCTGGCTGACGCGATACAGCGAGCGCATCACATCCCGCGGCTGGCGGACCAGGAACACATGCCTGAATTGCGCCAGCCACGTGCTATCAATCGAGTCGAAGTCGACGAAGTAAGCAATTTCCTTGGAGAATTGCAAGCGGTGCGGTCGTGCTGGACGTTCGCCGAGCAACGCCATCGCCTCGGCGTAACCGGGAATGCCGGGCGGCCCGTTATTGATCCGGCGGGTGCGCTCAATCAGCGCATGTTTTTCGGGAAAATGCCTGGCCAGAAAAGGCTCGGAGAGCCTTTCGTGCAACACCCTGACGTCCGGATGCTGCATCACGGCCCGCTCGAAAGCGGTAGAGCGGCTGCGGGAAACCGCCCACAGAATCACATTGGGCAGGGAATCAGATGACGTCAGCATAAACAGCTCCTTGTTAAGGCCTGTGCATGTGAAGCGTTCAGCGCGTGGCGGTGGGCTTTTTCAGCAGGATGAAGCCTGAAATCAGGATAAGGGCCAGACCGGCCGCGGTCCGGCCACTGAGCACTTCATTGAACAGCAACGCCCCCCAGGCAATCGCGAAGATCAGGTAGGTGTAATCGAATGCGCCGATGATCGAGGTCTCGCCGATTTGATAGGCCCGGGCGATGCCGGTACTGACCAATACCATTAGAATCGCCAGCACGACCATCACGCCCCAGTCGCTGATCGCCATTGGCGACCAGCCGCCCACCAGAAATCGCAGGCCCTCGTTGGCCGGCAGGTGAGGGCCAGTCTGTGCGACGACAATGCTGCCGACCAGCCCCATCAACAACAGGACGATGTTCAGCGCCAGGGCCAGGTGCATCGGCACCTCATTGGCGCACTTGCCCTTGGTCACGACCGCGGCGAGGGCATAGAAAATCGCAGCAAGCACGGGCAGCAGCGTCCATAGGTTGAAATCAGCCTGACTGGGCGCGAGCGTGACCAGCACCCCGGCGAACCCCACCAGAATGGCCACCCATTTTCGCGGTGTGACATGCTCGTCCAAGGTGACAGCAGAGAACAAAGCGATAAACAAAGGTGTCGTATAGATTGCCAATGCCGCTATGGTCAGGCTGATGAAGGGCAGGGCACTGTAAAAGGCGATCCACATCAGGGCGAGCAGCAGGCTTCTTGTCCCTATCCACAAGGGGGAAAGCGGCCGTTGCTGCGTTGTGCCGCGGCGGTACATCAACAAGGCGACGAGCATGCCGATGGCCAGGATCGAGCGAATCACGTAGAGCTGCCACATCGATGTCTCGGCGCTGGTGGCCTTGATAAGAGCGTCTGACACTGACAACAGGAACACCGAACCTACGACGATGAGGATGCTTTGTCGGTTTTCAGCGGCGGTAACGGTTGTGGTTGCAGACATGATGGATCCTGATGTGATCGACCTGGAGGATTCTGGTTGAGCTCGTATTGCATTTAAAGTGACTTATGGTTACGCAGGAGGAATGAAAATTATGGATAACTTCAAACGCTCACTGCCCCCACTTTCCAGCCTGGTTCCCTTTGAAGCCGCGGCGCGTCTGGAAAGTTTTTCCAAAGCCTCGGATGAGTTGCATCTCACCCAGGCTGCAATCAGTAAACAGATACGATCCCTGGAAGAATTCCTTGGCGTCGCGTTATTTACGCGTAGAAATCGCGCCGTATTTCTGACCGAGGCGGGCGCCGAGTTTCGCGACGCGGTGCGCACGGCGTTCCTGGGCATTGCTTCACGCGCCGAAGACCTGAAGTCAGGACGAGACAACAGTGAAATTGTCCTGGAGGTTCAATTGTGCGAAGCCTTTTACTGGTTGATGCCCAATATCACGCATTTGCACAGGAAGTACCCTGACCTGGAAGTTCGCCTCAATGCATCCATCCAACCGATTACCGAAACAGCGGAAAAATTCGATATAGCCATCCAAACCTCGGGGCGCCCATCCGGTGATCACACACGGCTGTTGACCTTGAGTGATGACGTGTTTCCTGTGTGCAGTCCCGGCTACCTGGCCTCGTTGGGCGATCACCCACTGACCTTGCAAACCTTGGTGGATCTGCCTTTACTGCATCACGTTGCCACGCCTCAGTACTGGAGCACTTGGAGCGACTGGCTGGGGGAGTTTCACATCAGGCCCGGAGAACTCAAGGGTAAGTTCTATGACAGTTATCCGGTCATGATGCAGGCGTGTGTCGAAGGCCTGGGTTTTGCCCTTGGGTGGCGTCGGACCAGTGAAAAGATGCTCGCCAGTGGTGACCTGGTACGGCCTTTTTCCGAATCGATACACCTCCCTGAAGCCCTGAGCGTGTACAAGTGGCGTGATGAAACCCTCAGCCCGTCAGTTCGCCACGTGCTGGAATGGTTGAATTCATCGTTCGCAGACTGACGCCTCGTCGTCCGTGTACAGCAGTCCCAGTGCGGCCAGGGTCTTTTTCTGAATGTCGTGCACGGCATGTTCGCTGTTGGCCCCTAGTGCCGGGTCAACTATAAAGCGACCTTGTTGGTAGCCGTCGCTGTTCAGGCCGCGCTGCACACTGGCGCACAAGGGGATATCTTCTTCACGGATCACGGCGACGAAGTCGATGACCTCCTGTTCTTCCCGGGAGGGAGTTGCTGCCGTGCAAAACCATTCAACCACCTGCAGTGTCTTGTCCACGCTGACCGGCAGGTGATGCAACACATTCATGTACCCTCCTGGATAGACCTCCAGGCAAAAGTTCGGCCACAGGTACCAGGCGCCGAATTCGCGCGATCGGGCCGAGTCTTGCTTCATCGTATAGCCCTGGTTGACGCCACTATCGCTGCTGATATGTGCGTGATAATGCTCGTGGATCGCTAGCTGATAACTCTTCAGGTCGAGGGTTGCCGTCGAGAGCGTGGGATGGCACATCGGGCAGTGGTAACACTCCGAGTAATTTTCCACAGAGACCTTCCAGTTGGACTGCACGCCGTATTCCTTGGAATAGGCGTGAAACAGCTTTTCCGGGGCTGGCGAGAAGGTTCGGATCGATGCGTCGAGCCCAGGCAGCAGGACCTGCATGGGCTGCGCATTCCAGTCGAAGTTGATGAAGATGAAACCGCAGAACACCTCCAGGCGTACCGGGTTGAGTTGAATCTGATCCGTGCTGAAGTCCTTGATGTGCTCGGATTTACGCGCGCTGATCAACTTTCCTCGGGTGTTGTAGGCCCAGGCATGATACGGGCAGGTCAATAACCCGGGCACATGGCCGCTGCCCTCGACCAGTCGATGCGCACGATGCTGGCAGACATTATGAAAGGCCTGCAGTGTACCGTCCTTGTCACGGACCACCAGCGCACTTCGCCGACCGAGGTCACGCACTCGGTAGTCACCCGCGTTGGGCAGTGCGGATGAGTGGCAGACGTATTGCCAGGTACGTGCAAACACCGCTTCCATTTCCCGATCGAATAACTGGTTGTCGATGTAATGCTCGTTAGGCAAGGTAAAAGAAGCAAAAGGGTCGATGTCGAACCCGCGGGCCAGGTGCAACGCGGAAGGGACGCTGGTCATGGAACCTCCATGGATCAGTTGGAAGGACAGTGAAATTTATCCGTACTGGGCGACGGGGTGCTCGAACTGCCGGGAGTCAAGCGTCAGCCCCAGGCCTGGGCTGTCACGCAGGTAGGCACGGCCTTGGCTGATTTCAAAATCCACCTCGGCCACGTGCATCTCATGGTGTCGGCAGCAATTCCAGCTGGCACGATGTAGGCGGCCAGGGGTCGAAGCTGCCAAATGCATAACGGCGCTGTCACTGACCTGGGTGCCGCCGACGTCTTCAATATTCATCCGTATGCCGTGGTAGATGCAGAAGTCCCGAAGCTGTCGGGCTTTGGTCAGTCCTCCCACGCGGCCAATCTTCAACCCTATCAGTTGGGCGATGTTCTGGCGCTGGCCTTGTACCAGGTCGCCAAGGGTCACAATGGACTCATCCAGAATGATCGGGTTGCGTGTCAGTTCCCGCACCGCTCGGCACTGCTCCAAGGATTCGCAGGGCTGTTCGAAGCACACTGTTGGGTCTTCCACGCTGTTCATTACGGCGACGGCCTCCGAAACCGTCCAGGCACGATTGACATCGAAGGTGATGACCTCTCCGGGCAGGCGCTGTTCGAGCAGGCGCTGGATCTGAGCCACATCCTCCTCCACCCCGATGCCGACCTTGCAGGAGTGGGTGCGATAACCCTCGCTGCGAGCCAAGGCCAGATGGGCCGCCATCTGCTCTGTATCGTCGGTGGGAATGCTGCTTTGCAAGGCTATCGACGCCTGGAACCGGCCGCCAAGCAATGCGTATACCGGCAGTTGGCAGTGTTTGCCGAGGATGTCCCAGCACGCCAGGTCGATTGCAGCTTTCACGTAGGGGTGACCCGGAAGCATCACGTCCATGCGTGCATTGATCTGATCCAGGTGCAGTGGATTTTCACCCAACAGGTGCGGCGCCAATTCCTCTATGCCGGCCCGCACGCCTTTGGCGTAGGCAGGCAAGTAAGTGGCGCCCCAAGGGCAACTCTCGCCGACGCCCACCAGGCCACTGTCCGTGGTGACCAGGACGATGGTGGAGTCGAGTGAGTCATAGTGCAGTCGCCCCCCGCTGAGGCTGTATTTGTTCTTGAGCGGTATATCCAGCTGGTAGACCTTGATGGAGGTGATTTTCATGGTGCGAACGCTCCCTGCCGCACCGCACGCCCGACTGCGCGGGCAGGGGAGGGAAAGCCCAGAATCGACTGGTGAAAAATTTGCTCAATGACGGGCAGTTGCAGTGCCTGCTGGAGTTCGCCAACCGCTGCGATACTGTCCAGGCAAGGTTCATAGCTATCCAGGTGTTCGGCAACCCAACTGGGGCCGCAACTCCAGTTCACCACCTGCTCGATCAGCGTGTCCGAAAGACCCATTGCGCGACCGATTTGCCAGGCCTCGTCGAGGATGACCTTGTTGATGCAGGCCAGGAATTCCACCAGGTGCGAGGCCAGCTTGATCTTGTTGTCGTCGGTGAATACAAGGCCCGAATGAAACGTCTGTGCCAGGGCCGGAGTGATGCGGCCCAGGGGGTCCTCAATCACAACGCCGCTGTGGCGATAGTCGCGGTTGGCGCCATAGGGCGAAGGCGCATGAAAATCGGGCAGGGTGAGGGATAGTCCGTTTTCCCGCTCGCTCATGGCGGCCACCTTTACGTGATTGTCCTGGCTGTCGAACAGCGTCCCAGCCTGGTGGTAGCGCTGCGCGACGATGCGTCCCAGCGGCATGGCCACCCCCAGCTCATCGGCCAATGCCTCGGTGAGGCTGGTGTCCTTGACGGTGATTTCCAACGTGCAGGAATGATCGTAGCTGGCGTCGAATATGAATGGGGTCAGTTGGTTGCTGACAAAGCAGTTTCCCCGCGAGACTTTCACGTAATCCCACAGCCAGTGGAGCGGAATATCGTTGGCTCTGGCCATGACCAGCAGTTCGGCCCATACCACGGTGGCGGTGTAGAACAGCAGGTTGGTGAGCAATTTGACCGATTGGCCGGCACCGATCTCTCCCACGTAGAAAGACTTGCGTCCCATGGTGTCAAGCATGACCCGGCTCAATGGGTAGCCGCGTTCATCTCCGCCGATGTAGAAGCATACGTTGGCAAAATCCACGCCCATATGTGACAGGTTGCTGACGGGCGCTTCCAGGCTGAAGATATTTTTTTGCCTGGCCAATTCAGCGATATGTTGGGTGTTGTGATAGTCGGTGGTGGAGGTGTCGATCCAGACCGTACCTTCGGCCATTCCCGCCAGAGCGCCGTGCTCCCCCGTCATGTTTTCCAGCACGTGGTGCGGTAGCGGCAGGCATGTCACCACAATCTGGCATGTGTGGGCGCACAGGGCAGGGGTGTCTTTCCAGAAAGCGCCCAACTCGATCACCGGTCCAGCATGCGCGGGGTCGATATCATGGACCTGGACGTGATAACCCGCATTCAGCAGACGCTCTATCAATGGACGGCCCATATTGCCGGTACCGATGAAGCCGACTTTCGGCTTGGCAGCTTGCATATCGATTCCTCCTGATGGTGGGGTCAAGCGAGTTCGCGTGCCCTGCCGGCACCCTGGCCGGTTACCCAGATTGAGTTGAAGTTTTCAAGCATGACTTGCTGGCACGACACGACCTGGTCGCTGCCCAGAGGGTTGAACCTGGCGTCCACGTTCGGGTACACAAAAAACGGCAGCGATACCCTGCCACTGTTCGCACGGTGAATGACTTGGTGGGGTGTACTGGTAAAGAGGCCGTTACTCCACTTCATCAGCATGTCCCCCAGGTTGATCACCACTTCGTGCCCGCGAGGCGGCACATCGATCCAGCGTCCTTGGGAAAAAGCGCGTAGCGCGCAGGCATCACCGGCCTCCTGGAACAGCAAGGTGAATATGCCGTTGTCCGTGTGTTTGCCCGCGCCACTGCGCAGTGGTGGGTAGTACAGGGCACGCTGTATCAGCACCGGATCAGAAAAGAAGGGCTCGAAGAACAGCTTGTCCAACCCCAGGGCAAGCGCCAGTCCTTGTAATAATCGAGGCACCACTAGGTGCATGACTTGGTCTTGCAGGGCCAGCATCGCCTTGGCGAAACCGGGAGCTATTTGCTCGTCGGGTAGCAAGTTCGGACCTGTGAAAGGTTTTTCGCACAGGGCGGCCTCTCGTCCCATGTCGAAGTGCTGTTTACAATCGGGACCGGTAGGGGCGTGCAATGTTTCGCCAAAGGTATGTACATAACCCCGGCAAGTTCTGGGGCTGACCTGTTGGTGGTCTTGGGAAAAATGATTCTTGATCTCCAGCGGCAGCGCGAAGAATTGTCGCGCCGCACTAAACGCCTGATCGATAAGCAGCGGACTTATACCGTGTTCGGTTAAATAAAAGAAACCGTCCTTAATACAGGTTTCACGTAGGCGTCGTACTTCGCGCGGCGTATCAATAGATTCAAGCACTTCAAGTGAAATGCGATTCAAGGCCTCCATGCTCGAGCCCCCTTATCGGGTAATTCTAAATGCTAGGTAGTGAGCATGTACCTCGTCTAAATAAGGAGCATTCATAAGTGACGGTAGGGGGGATAGTTTTTTTGTCGCGACTAAACTGCCCAACAGGTCCGCGAAGTTTTCTGCCTCATAGAACGTGCATCGCGTGCTAAACAGTAAAAGTCCGCCGGGGGCAGTCATGCGAATAAGTTCGTGAATGGCTTCTATGGGCAGGTGACCCTCGATGAACGCACCGCAGCACAAGGTTGCGTCATACCCGCTGTCCGCAATTAACGTGTTGTGTTCGGTCAGATCCACTCCGCCGTAGAGCGCCCCATATGCTTGGGTCTGACGCGCCAACTGTGTCATCGCCGGTGACAGATCGCAACCGTCTATAGTGCTAAAACCTCGTTGGGTCAGTTGTTTCCCCACCAACCCGGTCCCGCAGCAGGCATCCATGATGCGTAAAGCACTACGAGGTTTTCTGTTGTTTGTGTCTGCGTTGCCAAGAAGCGATGTCAGCAGGTCGCTGATTACGAGTGGACCGCAATAGTTCTCTTCGGACACATCATTGTCATAATCAGTAGACCATGTTTCATAGTAATCCCTGAGGCGAAAGTAATCGCGATTGAAGTTGAGGGCGCGATTCACCGATGTCGAGGAATAAGCGGTAGAAATTCTCGTGGCGTTATTTTCGCTGGCCATTCTGTATTCTCCGGAAAATTATTTTTCAGGTTGAATGAATCAGGGTGGGGCGTGAGTGGGGGGTTCATTCTTATTCGCCGGTACCGCGCTGTAAAGACCAAATAGATGACTTATCCTTCGGATTTATCCTACATGGATAACCAGGTGTTATACATGCCGTTTTCCTATGGGACGCTAGACAGGACTTATTGGAGTATTCCTATTTCACGGTACAGGTGGTTGATCTGTCCACTATTGCGCTGGAACACTGGGTTGCTCCCACCCTTGGGCGCAGAGGAGCATCTCATCGGCCTACCTTCACTCAGCGGTGTTTGCGCAGAGTAATGGGGCAGTTTTCGAGAGGGGACTGTAGTACGTGAGGCTGGGGGCATCCGCTTCAAACCATCCCAAGCATGCCCTAAAATATACCTTCGAACGTAGCAATTCCCTGGAAGTGCATGGACTTCCATGGTCTATCAAAAAGCAGAAGTGATCAGGATGAACTGGCTTCGTGACGATGCTTAGAGACTCTCAGGGTCGCCAAAAAACATCTGAATCCGCGAGCGCAACCAGCGCTCTCCCGGATCGTTGTCCTGCGAGCCACGCCAGGCCATGTGCAATTCGAACGAGCGTACGGGCAACGGCGGGTCTTCTGCGCGCAAACCGCCCGCTGAGGTCAGCGCCTCGGCGGCGTAGTCCGGCACGGTGGCCAGGATATCGGTGCCGGCCAGCAATGTGCCCAGCCCGTTGAACTGAGGCACGGCTAGGACCACGTGGCGTTTGCGGTCGAGTTTTTCCAGCTCTTCATCGATAAACCCGCTCAGGTCGCCGGCGAACGACACCAGGGCATGGGGGCGGGCGCAGAAATCATCCAGGCTCAGCGAGCCGGGCACGCTGTCGGCGCGCAGCAGTTTCGGCAGGCTGCGGCGCAGGACCTTGCGCTTGGCGTTGGCCGGCAGGTCGGCGGTGTAGCTCACGCCGATGGAAATTTCGCCGGAGGCCAGCAGACCCGGCATCAGGATGTAATTGACCCGGCGCACCACCAGCACGATGCCCGGCGCTTCGGCGCGCAGGCGTTTGAGCAACTGGGGGAGCAGGGCGAATTCGACGTCGTCCGACAAACCGATGCGGAACACGGCCGTACTGGTGGCCGGGTCGAACTCGGCGGCGCGGCTCACGGCGGTGGAAATCGAGTCCAGGGCCGGTGAGAGCAGGGCGAAAATCTCTACAGCGCGGGCGGACGGCTCCATGCTGCGCCCGGTGCGCACAAACAGCGGGTCATCGAACAGTCCACGCAGGCGCGACAACGCCGCACTGATGGCCGGCTGGCCAAGGAACAGCTTCTCGGCAGCACGGGTCACACTGCGCTCATGCATCAAGGTTTCGAATACGATCAAGAGGTTAAGGTCGACACGACGCAGGTCGTTACGGTTCATCTTGTGTCCTGGAAGAGTCAGCGAGCTTGACGAGAGCGGCCACATGTAAACAATGACCGGCATGAATCTTACGGGGAAAGGCTGGTACTCTGCACCGGCTAATTGAGTTTTCCTACAAGATCTGGGGTCCATTCCTCAGTTGCGGAATCAATGACAGGCATGTCGACTATTAACGGCGACCGGTGGTCTTACCTGGAAAGCCCAGATAGAGTTCATGGCATTAGAGGTTACTTTGACGAGGTTTGCGATGTCCCGCACGATCCGTTTTCACAAGTTTGGTCCGGCCGAGGTGCTCAAGTGCGAAGAGCATGTAGCCGCGCTGCCCGCACCGGGCGAAGTGCAGGTGCGTGTCGACGCGATTGGCATCAGTTGGTACGACATTTTGTGGCGCCAGAACCTGGCGTCTTCCCATGCACGTCTGCCATCCGGCCTCGGCCATGAGATGGCCGGGGTGGTTGTAGCCCTCGGCGACGGCGTGGACGACTTGGCGGTGGGCGATAAAGTGGCCAGCTTTCCGGCCGAGAGCCCTAACGATTACCCGGTGTATGGCGAACAGATCGTCCTGCCCCGTTCGGCCCTGACCCGTTACCCGGACGTCTTGAGCCCGATTGAAGCCAGCGTGCACTACACGCCGCTGCTGATTGCCTACTTTGCCTATGTGGACCTGGCGCGGGTCAAACCCGGCCAGTTTGCCCTGGTGACCGACGCCAGCCACTGCGCCGGCCCCTCGTTCGTACAACTGGGCAAAGCCCTGGGTGTGCGGGTGATTGCCGCGACCAAAGACAGCGCAGAGCGTGAGTACCTGCTGTCCCTCGGGGCAGAAAAGGTGATTGTCACCGAAGAACAGGACTTGCTCATGCAGGTCAACAAGTTCACCGACAACCGCGGCGTTGACGTGGTGTTCGATGGCTTGGGCGGCCCGCAGATGTCGTTGCTCGGTGACGTGCTGGCACCGCGTGGCAGCCTGGTGCTTTATGGCCTGCAAGGCGGCAACCAGACACCGTTTCCGGCGTGCGCAGCGTTCCAGAAGAACATTCAGTTCTTTGTGCATTGCATCGGCAACTTCACCGGCAAGCCGGAGCTGGGCATCATTCAGGATCAGGTGGCCTTGCAGCGTGCGCTGCGTGATATCAACCAACTGACGGCCGACCGCGTACTGGTGCCGCTGAAAACGACGGTGTTTCCATTCAATCAGTTCGTGGAAGCGCACCGCTATATGGACGAATGCCCGTGTCGCGAACGCGTTGCGTTGCAGGTTGAAGCTGTTTGAGGTGTAGGAATATTCGCAAATGAGTCATCCGGGCCCTGGGCGCATGAGACAAATGCGCCATTTAGCAGGGCTTAACCCGCGCGTTGGATGAAACGCGCGCGCGTCTTTCGGTCCTGTAAACGATACCTTTGCCCCTGCCGCCGCCCTGATTTTCAGCGCGGCGTCTTTGTGTGCGCGCCATTTACGCCGCAACGGATAATTATCTGAACTGGTTTTCGACCGGCTTCTGTATCTGTTAATCATTATTCCAGTCCTGATAATTGAGTCTTCACGTTCAACTCAAGGACCGAGTAATGATTGATACTCTGATACCCCAACAGGGGCTGCCTGCAACTCCCCGTGATAATGCAGCAACTGCCTGGGCCCGAGGATGCGGGTACTTTCCAGGCGAGCCTCAATCGATAAATCAGCGGAGGTCAAAGTTAGAAGCTTTTTATGTGTCAGATTCATCTTCTAGTTTAAGGATAAATGAGTGTAGGGGGCCGTCAGAGCATTCCTAGGATTGCCGCATTGACGGCCTGGACGCCTCACGCACGGCCTGTTGGCGCAACGGATGCTCCAACTGCGCTCCGGTGCATATTCCATGTCGATTAATTGCACAGTGCTAGTGTTTATTTATCGCGAACACGGTAGCGCGGGCACCCCTTCTTACAGATGCAATAGACCGGACAATACGTCTCGGTAGTTGCTTGAAACTGATATTTCAACTCAGGTAGTAGAGCTATGAGCGCTATTCACGAACAAGCTATGAATTATGTTTACCAGCAAGTACTGCAACGGCTCATTGGGCACTTCAATCGTGCAGAACGTACAGCACTTCAATTGTTGATACAGCGGATTGTGGTTGCCGCTGGCGGTATGGAGCAGGTGGGCGACTACAAGGTGCTGGTGGCCCATGGCGGCGGTGAAGTCAGCAGCTACACCCTGGCGTTGTTGCGTGCCGCGCAATTAAGCATCGCCGGCCGCGCCCCCAGGACGTTCCAACTGCGCGTGGCCACCTTGCGTCACAGCGGCATGACCCAAGGCACGCTTGACACGCTTCACCGCGGCTACAGCCAGTTGTTTTTTCACGACGACCCACGGGTTGAGCTGCTGATGGTGGAAAACCACCAGGTGCTGCCGTTCAACCACCAGCGCCCGGCCTCCGCCACTGGGCGCGAGGTCAGCCAGCGCAACATGCTGATGATGGGGCATCTGTCCTCCGGTGACGTTCGCGCAACACTGTGCAACGAGACCTATCTGGCCTTGGGCGACTTCTACCAGCGCGTCACCGCCTGGGACGGTGGCGTGCATGCATTGGTCAGCGGCGATTGCGCGCGCAAGCAGGGCCAGTTGCTGGCCTGGCTGAAAAAGACCGCCCAGGCCGCAGGCGTCGAGGTTCCTGCGGGCAGGCCTGCCACGCTCAATGGGCTGTTCGCGCGCATGGATCAGTGGAGTGATGACATTTATCGTGACTTGTACGGCGAGCACTATGTGGCGAAGAGCGACACCAGCCCGGGTGGGCACCGCCACCTCGCGTACATCGGTATCGCCGACCTGCTGGACGGCATTGACCGCGCTTGTGCACCGTTGCTCACCGAGTTCATGGCCTATAACCCGGACCCACTGGGCTTTCATCTGAGTCATCCGACCTTTGCCAATCCGATGTTGATGGCGCACCTGCGAGGCCTGCAAGCCGAGAGCCTGAGGGCGCTGGATTACGAAGCGGGCGTCGAAGGGTTCATGCTGCAGGCAGCGAATTACCTGCGTCGTCGGCAAGTGTGCGAAGCGTTGATCACCCAAGCCGTCAGCCGCGAAGGGCGCGCCATATCGGCCCAGCACGCCCAGCAGTTTTTCGGCCTGGATGAGGGCCAGTTGATCTGCCTGCTGTTTTCGCCCTTTATCCACCACGGTGAGCGGCTGGAAGGTTATTTGCGCCAGTGCCACTCGGGCATGCTGGTGGCCCTGCCGGAACTGCACAAAGTGCTGCAGGGCAAGCCCGCTGCCGAGATGCTGCAGCAATGGGTAACCGACGCCAGCGGGCTGCCGCTGCCGTTGCTTCAGCATCTGTACCGCAAGCGGCCAATGCCCGGCGGCCGCGGCAGTACCGCTCGTGGTTGCCGTCAGGAACGGTCGATGGCCAGTGCCGACATGGCCTTGCAGCTGTCCGGGCGATGACGCTGCGTGGTGTGCGGCAGGTGGATTTCGCCTATCAGGCGGTGTATCGCTACATGATCAACCTGATTGACGAGGTCAGCAGCGATAGCCGGGTAAAGCTGCCGTCTCTGCGCCAGTTATCCCAGCGCCTGAACGTGTCCATCTCCACCATCCAGTACGCCTATTCGCTGCTGGAGAAAGAGGGGCGGGTGTATTCAGTGGCCAAGTCAGGCTATTACGCCTGGCCGCTTGCCGGCGGCGCCTCGACGTGGCCAAGCGGGGATTTGCTCGAGCGCCTCTATGTGGCCGCGCGACGCCCGGGCATGGTAGTGCTCAGTGGCGATGAACCTGCCTTGTTGGCATCGCTGGACAGCACGCTGTTGCGCCTGGAGCGGGAGTTGGTGCGCCAATACCCGCACCACTTGCAGCCCTGGTCCCAGCCATGTGGGGTGTGGGAGCTGCGCGCAGCGCTGGCGGCGCGTTACACCTCGTCGCCGACGCGCTGCTGGCACGCCGACGACGTGTATATCGGTGCCGACCTGCGCGGGGTGCTTGATATCCTCATCGAGGTGCTCGGCCTGCCCGGTTCTACGGTGATTATCGAGTCGCCCTGCGACTGGCTGATCCTGCGCCTGCTGCAGGATGCCGGCATCCGCCTGCTCGAATTGCCCTGGGCGCAGGACGGCAGCCTCGACCTGGTGTCGCTCGAAGGCCTGCTGCGCGACGAGCGCGTGAGCCTGGTGCTGCTCTCATCGACGGTCAGCCAGCCTTCCGGCGTGGCGATGGCCCTGCGCGATCGCCTCAAGGTGGCGCAATTGCTCGACCAGCATGGGTGCTGGCTGTTGGAGAACGACACGTGCGGGGAGTTGAGTTTCAAACCGCCCCACACGGCCTTGCGCGATCTGGTGAACCCGGAGCGGCTGATGGTGTTCTCCTCCTTCGAGAAAATTCTCGGCCCAGAAGCGCCGTATGGCTACGCGCTGTCTCGGCACATGAGCAGCCAATTACAGCGCCAGTTTCTGCTGCGCTCGTTCCGGTTGTCGTCAATTCGCCAACGCGCGATTGCCCGCCTGTATCAGAGCGGGCAAATTGATCAGCACCTGCGTACCCTGCGTCAGTTGCTGCGTGAGCAAGCCGGGGCAATGAGCCTGCTGCTCGACCAGCATTTGGGCGATCAAGTGACTTATCGCATGCCTGCCGGCGGCGCTACCTTCTGGTTGGGTTCGACCCAGGCAGTGGACATGCGCCAGGTGTTCCAGTGTTTACTGGCCCGGCAAGTGGTGGTGGCGCCCGGCGAGTTGTTCAGTGTCGGCGGCCTGCACCATCAGCACATGCGTTTGAGCCATACCTTTCATGGGCAGCCCAACCTGGACGTTGCGCTGGCGGCACTGGCTGATGCGCTGCGGCAGGCACAAACGGGCTAGATGCATGAAATTTCTCTGGGTTTTGTAGGATCGATACCGTCGCGTAGTAGTCCAACTCTCAGTAAACTGTCGTTTTTTCCAAATCCTTCTTTTCGAGGTTCATGCATGACTATCAGTCCTTTTGCGGGCAAGCCGGCGCCAGCTCAGTTGCTGGTGGATATCCCGCGACTGGTCACGGCCTACTACACAGGCCAGCCTGATGCAGCGATCTCCACCCAACGTGTGGCTTTTGGTACCTCCGGCCACCGTGGCAGCTCGTTTGAGCTGAGCTTCAACGAGTGGCACGTACTCGCCATCAGCCAGGCCATCTGTTTGTATCGCGAAGCCCAAGGCATCAACGGTCCTTTGTTCGTCGGCCTGGATACTCATGCGCTGTCGACACCGGCCGGTGCCAGCGCGCTGGAAGTCCTGGCGGCCAACGGCGTGCACGTGATGCTGGCCGAGGGCGATGAATACACGCCGACCCCGGCCATTTCCCACGCCATCATCTGCTACAACCGCGGCCGCACCACGGGCCTGGCCGACGGCATCGTCATCACGCCGTCGCACAACCCGCCGCAAAGTGGCGGCTACAAGTACAACCCGCCAAATGGCGGCCCAGCCGATACCCACGTCACCAAGTGGATCGAAGCCAAGGCCAATGAACTGCTGGCCAACAAACTCGCCGGGGTCAAGCGCATCACCCACGCCCAGGCGCTCAAGGCCGATACCACGCACCGCCATGATTACCTCAACAGCTACGTGGCCGACCTGGTCAACGTGATCGACATGGACGCCATCCGCAGCGCCGATTTGCGCCTGGGCGTCGATCCTCTGGGCGGAGCAGGGGTGCGCTACTGGTCGGCGATTGCCGAGCACTACCGCTTGAACCTGGACGTGGTGAACACTGAAGTCGATTCCACCTTCCGCTTCATGAGCGTCGACTGGGACGGCCAGATCCGTATGGACCCGTCCTCAAGCTATGCGATGCAAGGCTTGATCGGCCTCAAGGAGCGGTTCGACGTGGCCTTCGCCTGCGACCCGGACCACGATCGACACGGCATTGTTACGCCGTCCGGCGGCCTGTTGGCACCGAACAATTATCTGGCCGTGTCCATCGATTACCTGTTTCAGAACCGTCCGGACTGGCGCGCCGATGCAGCCGTGGGCAAGACCGTGGTCAGCAGTGGCTTGATCGACCGCGTGGCCGCGCGTATCGGCCGTCGTCTGTACGAAGTGCCCGTAGGCTTCAAATGGTTTGCCGATGGCCTGTTTGAAGGCTCCCTGGGTTTTGGCGGCGAAGAGAGCGCCGGTGCCTCGTTCCTGCGCAAGGATGGCACTGTGTGGAGCACCGATAAGGATGGCTTGATTCCGGCCCTGCTGGCGGCGGAAATGACCTCGCGCAAAGGCCAGGACCCAAGCCAGATCTACCGTGGCCTGACCGATGCGCTGGGCGAGCCCTTCGCGATCCGCGTCGACGCCAAGGCCACCCCGGCGCAGAAAGCCTTGCTGGGCAAGCTGTCGCCGGAACAGGTCACGTCCACGCAATTGGCCGGGGAAAGCATTCAGCAGATCCTCAGCCATGCGCCGGGCAATAACCAGGCGATTGGCGGTTTGAAGGTGATGACCGAAAACGGCTGGTTTGCCGCGCGCCCATCGGGCACCGAGGACATCTACAAGATCTACGCCGAGAGCTTTGTGGGCGAGGATCACCTCAAGCAACTGGTAGAAGAAGCGCAGGTGCTGGTCGACGGCGCAATCAGCCAGTAATCACGCCATATCGGCTGTGGGAGGGAGTTGCTCCCTCCCACATTTTCAGGTTAACGAAAGTCCCTTCAAGCCAGATCGACCAGCACGATCTCGCTGTCCTCGAGCGCCGTCACCCGCAACACTTGCTCATCCTCAACCGCCACGCCGTCTCGCGCTTGCGCACGCAAGCCATTGACTTCAATCACGCCCGTCGCCGGCACCAGGTACGCGCGGCGCCCGCTGTCCAGTCGATACTCGGCACTTTCGCCCGCTTTCAGGTTGGCCGCCACCAGACGTGCATCAGCGCGGATGCGCAGGCTTTCGCTGTCACCGGCCTTGCCGCTGGCCAGGGTCACAAAGCCCCCGCGATCTCCCTGGGGAAAGGGTTTGGCGCCCCATGAAGGCGGCAAGCCAGCTTCGTTTGGAATAATCCAGATCTGGAAAATCTTGGTCGGGGTGGCCTCCAGGTTGTATTCGCTGTGGGCAATCCCGGTGCCGGCGCTCATCACCTGCACATCGCCGGCCTCGGTGCGGCCCTTGTTGCCCAGGTTGTCGGCGTGGCTGATGGCGCCTTCGCGCACGTAGGTGATGATTTCCATGTCGCGGTGCGGGTGCTGCGGGAAACCCGTGCCCGGCGCGATAATGTCGTCGTTCCATACCCGCAGGTTGCCCCAGTGCATGCGCTTGGGGTCGTGGTATTGGGCGAATGAAAAGTGGTGATGGGCGTCAAGCCAGCCATGATGGGCGCCGCCCAGCGTGTTGAAAGGTCGAAGTTCGAGCATGAGAGTCTCCTGTTGATGGGGACCATGATCCAGCAGTGCATGATCGATAAAAAGCGTAAAAATTGCTGGATTCTCATCCAATAATTCGATTGGTTACAGGCGTTTCAACTTTCACTTCATCGCCTAACTGCATGACGTCAAAGCAATTGGCTGGAACTGAGCGCCGATTCCGGCGACCATGGCGCCTTCGCCAAAACCAACCTCATCGCTGGAGTCCGCGTGCCGCAACAAACGCCTGATTTGCCCCCTGAGCTTCGTCCTCTGGCAGAAATGCCGCTGCTGAAACGGCTGGCCGCCCGCTTGTTTGGCCACGGCCTGACGCGTCTACGTGCGCAGCATCGGTTTTCCTGGCTGCACGGCCAGGCTGACGGATTTCGCAGCGGGCACGAAGCCGGTGTGGAATATGGCTATCGCGAAGGCAAGGCTGACGGAATAGAAGAGGGCCGCCAGGTATTGCTGATCCGTGACTTCCGGCCCGAAGAGCACAAGGCGCCAGGCGTGGATGACAGCCTGTTCGACGACTGGCGGCTGCCGCTCAGCGCCGACGTGAAGAAGCGCATGAAGGCGGATGTGGCGCGCTTACTGCCAGCCCATGCACAGCCGAGCAGCGCGCAATGGAAAATGATCTTCAGCGACACGCCTTCGACGTCGGTGATCGCCGGTGCGGGCGCCGGTAAGTCCACCTCCCTGGTGCTGCGGATCCTGTTGCTCACCCATTATCTGGGCTTTGAACTGAGCTCGATGACCGTGGTGACGTTCACCCGCGAGTCGCGCAAGGACTTCATCAACAAGCTCATGGAAATTCTCAGCCTGTGGGGCCAACCCCTTGGCAGCAAAGAAGCCCAGGCCGTGGTGCGTACCTTTCACTCGCGCATCTTGCCGATGGTACGCAGCTTGCCTGGCTTTGAACGGCTGCAGGCGTTCGAAAACCTCAGCAGTGGCGTCGAGGACGCGGACAGCAACCCATTCGACCTGCGCATCGGCGATGCCCAGCGCCAACAGATGAATGCCTGCTACCACCGGCTGCACGGCCGGCACGAGCGTTTCCGTGAACTGATTGCACCCTTGGCCCGTCATGGCCTGCAGCTCAAGGAGCTGGAGCGTGATCATCCGGATGTGCAAAAGCGCATCGCCGTCACCGAGTTGGCCGCCAAGCGTGATGAAGAACTGTGCGATGTCATCGAAGACCTGTGGTTTCGTGCGGGCGCGTGGCCGATCAAGGGCATTGAGCCGAGCCGTCAGACTTTTGAGATCAATGGCGCGCAGTTTCACTGTCACGGCTATATTCCCCAGTTGGACGCCAGGGTGGTGCTGGGCTTCGATTCACGCGAAAACGCCCAGATCAGCCGGCCTAATTCGAAGCTTTCGGTGCGTGCCGAGTGGGCAGTAAAGCGCACCCTGTTTCAAGCTTTCTGTCGTAAGCCTATGATTTGGCTCGATAGTTACGAATCTTCCAAGCGGCTATTAAGCAGCTTGGCCGGCGATGCTACCGCAGGGCCGGGCTTCGATTACAAGGTCAAAGGCGAACTCGCCTCGGCGCCACTGCTGGACAGCTTTGTCATGGCTGCCGGGTTCATCGAGAACCTCGGCCTGGACGTGCCGACTGCCGTGGGCCAGATGAGCTTTGCCAAGGACGATCCCGACCGCTTGTTTTTTGAAGCCCTGAGCATCTTCTGGAAAGCCCTGGAAGATCACCTGCTCGACCAAACGCCGCCGATCATGACCTACAACCGGATGTTTTCGCTGTTCGGCGAAAATACCCCGGAAAATCTCAAGCTGCTCAGCGATCCGTTGCTGCGGCCGATGTCGCACTTGATGATCGACGAGTTTCAGGACGTGTCACCGCAGATCGTGTCGTGGATTCGCGCCAGCCTGCGGGAAATCCGTAGTCGCGGCCCGGCGATGCACGTGGGCCGAGGCGCACAGCGCTCATCCTTGCTGTGTGTCGGTGATGACTGGCAGTCGATTTATGGCTGGCGCGGCAGTTCGCCCCAATACTTCATGGCATTCAACACCGAATTCCCGTCGCCGAGCACCACCCGCGTGATGCTGAGTGAGAACTACCGCAGCCACCAGCACATCATCGACGCCGCCGAGCATATTGTGCGCGCCGCCCCTGCAATCCCCGGCAAGAAAGCCAAGGCCAGTGGGGCGCCCAGGGCATTGGTACCCGTGACGGTGCTTGAGCGCGACGACGCTGCGTTGGGTCGGCAGTTGCTGGCGCACTACCAAAGAGGCGAATCGGTGTTAATGCTTTATCGAAAAAGTAGCGATAAGTTATTGATTCAAGAGCATATTCAGCCTGTAGTTAATGCTGATTCTAGCTTGCCGCTGCCGGCCCGCAGGCTGAGACAGCTGACTTACCACAGCGCCAAAGGACTACAGGCCGATGCGGTATTTCTACTCGGTGATTGTCAGCATGTGACCAGTTCGCCTTACAAGAATCAGGTCTACCGCATGGCTGGCCTGGGCAAGGCTGGTGACAGCGAACCGTATGACTCTGCCCAAAAAGACGAAGTGCTGCGCCTGGCCTATGTCGGGATCACCCGCGCTGTAAGCCATTGCTATTGGTTCGTGGAAAAGCCGGAAGGCCAGGGCGTGAATGTGCCCAGGGCTTCGGAACGGGTAGATGGCAACAAAGCGTTTTTCGACGATCAGCGCGGCCAGTGAGTGCAACGTGATGTGGGAAAGCCGCAGCCGTTCCCACATTAGCTACACGTCGCTTGATAACCTGAGATCAGGCCCGCAAGGACAGCGGCGGCACAAAACACTCCAGCTCATCTTCGACCGCTTCGATGATGCGCTCCACATCGGCGGCATTCATCACGGTGGCACAGGGAATGCCGGCAATCGCGATCAACGTTTCGCCGCTGCTGCGATCAAACAGGCGGGCGACCATGCTGCCGGGGGCGTCCATGCTCCCCTCAAAGCCCATCGGGTGAAAATGCCAGCGCATCAGCTGGCAAGCGTTGGGAAACGTCACTTTATTCATGTTGCCCACCTTCTTCATTGAGCGCTTCCTTTAGCTCGCGGCAGGGGCCATGACCGTCACTGGCCAGGGCATCGAAGACTTTCAAAATAACATCCGTTCGCAAGCGCAAGGTGACTTTTTTAGGCCCGTTGGGCAGTTCTTTTTCAATAACTTGATGTGGGTCATGTCCTACTACAAACTAGGCAAAAGGCCATTATTCGGAAGCGCCAATTGACCATTGAAGGCTGCCCTGAAATTCGGCACTCTCCAGGGTTTACCCGCAACAGAGCCGCCCATGCCGCAGACCGCCCCGGACGATGATTGCCAACACACCCAAGCCACGGGCGATCTGGTGCTGCGTCACCATCTGTGCTGGCGCCATCGTGATCTGGATGGCGTGATGTCCTATTACCACCCGGACATCCAGTACCACGACTTCTTCCAGAACCGCGTCATCGCCTACGCCGAACTGCGTGAATACCTGCAAGCCAGCATGCCGCGTGGCGCCGATGAAGCCATTGAGCACACCGACCGTATTCGTGCCGACGGCGACACCGCGTTCATCCAGTACCGCATCACCTTGCGGGGCGGCCAGGGCCTGGTGTCGTTTCGCACCAGCGAGGCCATCACTGTGCGCGACGGGCTGATCTGGCGGGTCAACGAATACGCGTCACTGGTGCACGAACAGGCGACCCCGGCCATGCGCCCCACGGTCAGCCGCCTGGGCTTGTCGCCCCAGCAATTGGGGCACATGGCCAATGACCTGCAACAGTATTTCGAACTCAAGCAACCCTATCTGGACCCGGAACTGGACCTGCAACGGGTTGCCAAGGAATGCGGCTACAGTCGCAATCAGATTTCCTACCTGTTGAACCAGGTGCTGGGGCAGAGCTTCTATCGCTACGTCAACCAGGCACGGCTTCAACACTTGCTGGCGGCGCTGGATAACGCCGTGCCACCGATCAAAGTCGATGACCTGGCATTCGCCGCCGGTTTCAATTCGCTGTCAGCCTTCTACAGTGCCTTTCGCCAGCACACCGGCCAGTCGCCCAAGGCCTACGTCAAACAAATTTCTCTGCGTGCACGCGCGCAAGACAGCCCATAACAGCGCGCTCTAGGATCCAGCCTATCGAAACGAGGTAGGGGAGCTTGGCATGCCGGCATGGCGCAATATCAGTTTATGGATGGACCAGTTGGACGACCCGCTGCTGGCGCGGCCGGCGCTGGAGCATGACTTGGACGTCAATGTGGCCATCATCGGTGCCGGGTACACGGGCCTGTGGACGGCCTATTACCTGAAACGCCAGGCACCTGAGCTGAAAATTGCAATTATCGAAGCGCAAACCGCAGGTTTTGGCGCCTCTGGCCGCAACGGCGGCTGGCTGATGGGCAATTTGCTCGGCGAAGATCGCCTGCTCGCCGGGCTTGACCCGCAGCAACGCCGCGCCTCCTTTGACCTGCTGCACGGGATTCCCGATGAAGTGGCGCGAGTGCTGGCCCGTGAGGGCATCGACTGCGACTACCGCAAGGGCGGCGCGCTGTACTGTGCTGCGCGCTACCCCGAGCAGGAAGGCAGCCTGCGCCGCTACCTCGAAAAACTCTACGCCCAAGGCCTGACGGCGGACGATTACCGCTGGCTGAGCCCGCAACAACTGGCCGAACAGGTCCGTATCGCCAAACCCTATGGCGGCATCTACGCGCCGCATGTGGCGACGATCAACCCGGCCAAACTGGTGCGTGGCCTGGCGCGCGTCGTGGAGAGCATGGGCGTCACCCTCTACGAAAACAGCCCGGTCACCCATTGGCAGTCCGGCAGCCTGCGCACCGCCAAGGCGGGTGTGCGGGCCGCCTGGGTGGTGCCGGCTGTCGAGGGGTATGCCACCACGCTGCCGCCGCTGGGTCGCTATCAACTGCCGGTACAAAGCCTGATTGTCGCCACCGAGCCACTGCCCGCCAGCGCCTGGGATGAAATCGGCTTGAGCCACGGCCAGGCATTCGGCGAAAGCAGCCGCCAGGTCACTTACGGCCAGCGTTCGGCCGACAACCGCCTGGTGTTCGGCGCGCGTGGCGGTTACCAGTTCGCCGGTAAATTGCGCCACAACTTTGACCTGACCGACAGCGAAGTGGAACTGCGTCGCTACCTGTTCGGCGAACTTTTCCCACAGTTGAAGAAGGTTCGGATTACCCATTCGTGGGGCGGCAACCTCGGCATGTCGCGTAACTTTCGACCGCACATGCTGTGTGACCACAAGACCGGCATCGCGCTGTCCGGTGGGTACGGCGGAGAGGGCGTAGGCGCCAGCAACCTGGGTGGCCGCACCCTGGCCGACTTGATCCTGGGCCTCGACACGCCGCTGACCACCCAGCCCTGGGTGATTCGCGAACGTGGCCTGGACGCGCTCAAGGCCTGGGAGCCCGAGCCGTGCCGCTGGCTGGGCTACAACGCGATCATTCGCAGTTTCGTCCATGAGGACCAGGTATTGGCCAACCCCAATACCGCGCCCTGGCGCCGCAAGTTGGCGACCGGCGTGGCCGGGTTCATGGAAGGTTTCATGCACTAAGACGTTTCACTCACACGGGAAAACCCATGAGCATCACTCAATTCAAAGACACGCTGAATGCCCACTTGCCGGACTCGTCACCGGTGGCCGTGCCCTTGGGCGAACCCGTCGCCGTGGCCTCGACCTTAAGTGTTGAGCGCGGCGACGGCGTCGAAACCGGCATCTGGGCGTGCACGCCGGGGCGCTGGCGTCGGCAGATCAAATCCCAGGAGTTTTGCCACTTTATCCAGGGCCGCTGCACCTTCACGCCCGATAACGGTGAAATCGTCCACATACAAGCCGGTGATGCACTGATGTTGCCGGCCAACAGCACCGGAATCTGGGATATCCAGGAAACCGTGCGCAAGACCTATGTATTGATTCTGTAACGCTTTGATCCTTGATCGCCTGCCATAAAAACAGCCCTAAAACCGCCAGGAAATCGAACCATGAAAGCCATTGCCCTGTTGCCCTTGATGTTGGTGGCCGCTATCAGCCAGGCCGCCGAGACGGTGAAGATCTATAACTGGTCGGACTACATTGCGCCGGACACCACCAAGAACTTCCAGCAAGAAACCGGCATCGGTTTCACTTACGACGTGTACGACAGCAACGAAACCCTCGACGGCAAGTTGATGACCGGCAAATCCGGGTATGACGTGGTGTTTCCGTCCAACCACTTCATGGCCCGGCAAATCCAGGGCGGCGCCCTGAAAAAGCTCGACAAGAGCCAGTTGCCGAACTGGAAAAACCTCAACCCGGTATTGCTCAAGGCCCTGGAAAACAACGACCCGGGCAACCAGCACGGCTTCCCGTACCTGTGGGGCAGCACGGGCATCGGCTACAACATCGACAAGGTCAAGGCCGTGCTGGGCGACAACGCCCCGGTGGATTCCTGGGACCTGATCTTCAAGCCGGAAAATATGGCCAAGCTGCAAAAATGCGGCGTGGCGATCCTCGACAACGGCCCGGAACTGCTGCCGGCGGCGCTTAACTACCTGGGCCTGCCGCACCACAGCAAAAAGCCCGAAGACTACAAGAAGGCTGAAGACCTGCTGATGAAAGTGCGGCCGTACGTGGCGTATTTCCACTCTTCGAAGTACACCGCTGACCTGGCCAATGGCGACATCTGCGTGGCCGTCGGCTTTTCCGGCGACATCCTGCAGGCCGAGAGCCGTGCCAAGGAAGCCAAGAACGGCGTAAACATCGGCTACAACATTCCCAAGGAAGGCGCCGCCATCTGGTTCGACATGGTCGCCATGCCGGCCGACGCGCCTGACGAAAAAGCCGGCTATGCGTTCATGAACTATCTGCTGCGCCCGGAAGTGATGGCCAGCATCACCAACTACGTGCACTACGCCAACGGCAACGCCGCAGCCGACAGCCTGGTAGACCCGGCGATCAAAGCCGACACCAAGGTGTACCCGAGCCCGGAAATGATGGGCAAGCTGTTTGCACTCGAAGCGATGCCGCTGAACATCGACCGGGTTCGTACGCGGGTGTGGAACACCATTCGTACCGGGCGATAGGCTTAGCCGCTGTGGCGAGCAGGCTTGCCGTGACAAGGCCCTGTTGTGGCAGGGCGCTGTTGTGGCAAAGACCTGCTGTGAGAAGCGGGCTTCCTGTGGCGAGCGGGCTTGCCCCGCGTTGGGCTGCGAAGCGGCCCCAAAACCTGCCGCTGAAGACTGTCTGATACACCGCATTCATGCCAACTGGGGCCGCTTCGCGCCCCAACACGGGGCAAGCCCGCTCGCCACAGTAACCCAGCTCGGCACGGTAGCCTTGCGCGCCACAATAAGCCTGCCAGCTGGAACGCGCCGGCTCGGCACAACCGTGCATGCCGTCAGGGGTTTTCCAGATCATGGCCCAAAGACTGGATAAACAACGAAAACAGCTCCGGCTGTGACGAGATATCCAGCTTTGCGTACAGGTGCCGCCGGTGCACCTTCACCGTGTCCGGCGAGATCTTCAGGCGCTCGGCCATGGCCTTGGACGAGAAGCCGCGCAGCACCAGGCGGGCCACTTCCAGCTCACGCTCCGAGAGCACGCCAGTGCCGAATTGGTTCAGCGCATCCCTGACCTGGCTGTGCATCGTCGGCGCGCGTTGGGCGCTTTGCTGCCAATGTTGCTGCATCAGGGGCAACACCCAGGCCGCCAGCAGGGTCATCAGCCCGGTCTCCTCGAGGCTGAAGCGCCGTTGCATGCCCAGCGACAGCGACAATGTCCCTGTACCCGGCACCTGCAGGATGAACTGCACCTCGTCTTCCAGCACGTTGTCGTGGAAGTAGTTGAGGAAGTAATCGCTCTGGCGAAAATGGTCCGGCGCGACTTCCTCCAGCCGGTACACGCCACTGGCATAACCCTCGCGACAGGCCTGGTAGAACGGGTCGAGCACATACAGGCCGTTGAGGTAGGCCAGCATCGACGCCGGCTTGCTGCTCGGCAGGGCGTCGTATTCCTCTAGGGCCTGGGGCGGCCCCGCCAGTGGATAAACAATGG
The DNA here is from genome assembly GCF_963879675.1 of Pseudomonas sp. Larv2_ips. Classification (NCBI taxonomy): domain Bacteria; kingdom Pseudomonadati; phylum Pseudomonadota; class Gammaproteobacteria; order Pseudomonadales; family Pseudomonadaceae; genus Pseudomonas; species Pseudomonas sp. Larv2_ips. Next base: position 1,735,817 of record NZ_CAWOAW010000014.1, on the reverse strand, counting down.
CCAGGGCGTTATCGAAGGGCAGGCACTGCTGCAGCAACAGCACCAGTTGCTTCCAGAACCGCTCGGTGCCGATGTGAGCGACGGTGCGGCCAAGGCCTGCGTGCAGGCCGACCTCTTTGAACAGGCTCATGTCACAGGCTCCCGCCCTCAAAAGATTGGCCAAGGGTTCGGCTTTTGGCGAATACCGTCAAGGGGAGTACGCCAATAGGGGCATTGGCTGACAGGCCGGCAGGCGCTACCGTCAGCCTCATTTCGCGCAATTACAGGTAAGGAGTGGCTATGCGTGCACGTCAAATCGGCATCACGTTGGGGCTGGGCACGCCCGGCGAATTGAACGCCATCACCGATGTGCCGGGCGTTCGGGTCGGTCACAGTACGCTCAAGGCGTGTATCGACGGCAAACAAGTGCGGACCGGCGTCACCGTGATCCAGCCGCGCGACGGCGAGGCGCGCCAGCAACCGTGTTTTGCCGGGTACCACGTACTCAACGGCAATGGCGATGCCACCGGCCTTGAATGGATCAGCGAAGCGGGGTTGCTGACCACGCCAGTGGCCATCACCAACACTCACAGCATCGGCGTGGTGCGTGACACCTTGATCGCTCTGGAGCGTGAACGCCTGGCGGACCCGGCGGTGTATTGGTGCATGCCGGTGGTGATGGAAACCTACGACGGGCTGCTCAATGACATCTGGGGCCAGCACGTCAAGCCTGAGCATGTGCGCCAGGCGCTGGATAGCGCCCAAGGCGGCGCGGTGCAGGAAGGAGCGGTGGGCGGTGGCACCGGGATGATCTGCCATGAGTTCAAGGGCGGCATCGGCACCGCCTCGCGGCGATTGCCGGCCGAGCAGGGCGGCTGGACCGTCGGCGCGCTGGTGCAGGCCAACCACGGCAAGCGCCAGGAGCTGCGGGTGGAGGGTTACCCGGTTGGTCGTCACTTGATGGGCATTGCATCCCCCTTCGCCACGCGTGGCACGCCAGGCATGGGCTCCATCGTGGTGATCATCGCCACCGACGCACTGTTGTTGCCACATCAGTGTCGGCGTCTGGCGCAACGCGCCTCGATCGGCATCGCGCGCACCGGCGGCGGCACCGAGGACTCCAGCGGCGACCTGTTCCTGGCCTTCGCCACCGGCAACCGCGATCTGCCGCCAGCCGATTACGGGCGCAAAGGCTCGCCACTGAGCACCGCGTTGCAGATGGTCAACAACGATCACATCTCACCGCTGTTCACGGCCGCGGCAGAAGCCGTGGAGGAGGCGATCATCAATGCCCTGCTGGCCGGTGAGGACATGACCACGGAGCAGGGGGTCACGGTGCCAGGGTTGGCGGGTGAAACGTTGCTCGAGGCATTGGCGAGGTCCGGCTGGAGTGTGTCCCGGTAATAGGGGGCAACTAATAATTAATAGTGTAAGTAGTGGCTCTTTAATGTCGCCAATGACACCGTGACAATATATTGGATCCATTATCCAAGTGCGCCGCTCAACTTGAGCGGCTTTACTTCTATTTAATATTTAAATAACACAGGGTCTGCGCCCGTTGGGCAAATGCAATGGCCCCCAATAAACATTGCCCGCGACTTCCTTAAGTTGAATCCACGTCACATTTTCGCTGCGGAAATATTTGTAGACGAAAGATTTCAAGTTGTGTCAGTTTCGATACGCCTTCAAAAGAGGCGAGTGATAGGACGATCTCGCCCGCGGGGTTCCTATCGACCAAAGACTGATGCACTTGCAAACAAGGAAGTACGTTTATGTCAAAAGTAAAAGACAAAGCTATTGTTTCTGCCGCGCAAGCCAGCACTGCTTACTCGCAAATCGATAGCTTCAGCCATCTGTATGACCGTGGCGGCAACCTCACGGTGAATGGCAAACCGTCCTTTTCCGTGGACCAGGCAGCGGACCACCTGCTGCGCGATGGCGCCTCGTACAAGGATGTGAATCACAACGGCAAGATCGATCTGACCTACACCTTCCTCACCTCGGCTTCCTCGGCCACCCTGAACAAACATGGTATCTCCGGGTTCAGCCAGTTCAACGCCCAGCAGAAAGCACAGGCCGTACTGGCCATGCAATCCTGGTCGGATGTCGCCAACGTGAGCTTTACCGAAAGCGCCTCGGGCGGTGACACGCACATGACCTTCGGCAACTACAGCGGTGGCCAGGATGGCGCGGCTGCCTTCGCTTACCTGCCCGGCACCGGCGCAGGCTACGACGGCACTTCGTGGTACCTGACCAACAGCAGCTACACGCCGAACAAGACCCCGGACGTGAACAACTACGGCCGGCAGACCCTGACCCACGAAATCGGCCATACCCTGGGCCTGGCTCACCCTGGCGACTACAACGCCGGGACCGGCAACCCTTCGTACAAAGACGCGGACTATGGACAGGACACGCGTGGCTACAGCGTCATGAGTTACTGGAGCGAAAGCAACACCAACCAGAACTTCACCAAAGGCGGCGTCGAAGCTTACGCGTCGGGCCCGCTGATCGACGACATCGCCGCAATCCAGAAGCTCTACGGTGCCAACTACAGCACCCGCGCCGGCGACACCACCTACGGTTTCAACTCCAACACCGGGCGTGATTTCTACAGCGCTACGTCCAATGCCGACAAGCTGGTGTTCTCGGTATGGGACGGTGGTGGCAACGACACCCTGGACTTCTCCGGTTTTACCCAAAACCAGAAGATCAACCTCAATGAGGCCTCGTTCTCCGACGTTGGCGGCCTGGTGGGCAACGTGTCCATCGCCAAGGGCGTCACTGTCGAGAACGCCTTCGGCGGCTCGGGCAACGACCTGATCATTGGTAACAATGCAGCCAACCTCATCAAAGGCGGTGCCGGCAACGACATCATCTACGGCGGTGGCGGTGCGGACCAACTGTGGGGCGGCGCCGGCAACGATACCTTCGTGTACGGTGCCACTTCCGATTCCAAGCCGGGTGCTGCTGACAAGATCTTCGACTTCACCTCGGGTTCGGACAAGATCGACCTGTCCGGTATCACCAAAGGTGCAGGCTTGAGCTTCGTCAACGCATTTACCGGGCATGCCGGCGATGCTGTACTCAGCTATGCCTCGGGTACCAACCTGGGCACCTTGGCCGTGGACTTCTCCGGGCACGGCGTGGCGGATTTCCTCGTCACCACCGTTGGCCAGGCTGCGGTCAGCGACATCGTAGCGTGATGTAAAGCGCGCGGCGCTCCGGCGCCGCGCTCTATGATGGAGCAGAACATGCCGCGTTTTTCTCATTTGATCGCCTGTGCTTCACAGGTGTTGTTCGTGTCGGCAGGAGCCCACGCAATGGCTAGCAGTCTCGTTTTACCCACCACCGCCCAGTTGGCCGGCCACTGGCAGTTGCACCAGCAGGATCAAGTGTGCGCGTTGGACCTGTTGGACCAGCCGAACGCGCTGGCCGGTGACGTGGCGTGCGCCGCGCAATGGCTGGGCGATAAACCGCTGACCTGGTTGCCGACCCCGGATGGCATCTGGCTGATGAACGCCCAGGGCACCGGCATTATTCATTTGAACCGTGAAAAAGACGGCGAATATAAAGGGCAGACGCCTTCAATCCCCGAAGTTGTCCTGCAACGAACACCTTAATTAAAAGTTATAAGCATATAACCCGATTTTAATAGTTGGCCGCCCTACTGTGGGGCCTGGGCAACTAGTGCGCGTAATTCGCTTCAGGGAAGATCAGAAGATATGGCGAAGTCCCATGCGGTTGCGCCCTTATTCAGGGCGTTGGGTGAATACAAGAGTATTTTGATCAGCATCGGCTGTTTTACCGCATTGATTAACCTGTTGATGCTGGTGCCGTCGATTTACATGCTGCAAGTGTACGACCGTGTGTTGTCCTCCCAGAATGAAACCACCCTGGTGATGTTGACGTTGATGGTCGTCGGCTTCTTTGCGTTTATCGGCACGCTGGAAGTCATTCGCAGTTTTATCGTGATCCGTATCGGCAGTCAGTTAGAGCGACGCTTCAACTTGCGCGTCTACAAAGCCGCCTTTGAACGCAACCTGCAACGCGGTGAGGGGCACGCCGGGCAATCCCTTGGCGACCTGACCGTGATCCGCCAATTCATCACGGGGCCTGCGCTGTTCGCGTTCTTTGATGCACCGTGGTTTCCCATCTACCTGTTCGTGATTTTCCTCTTCAACGTGTGGCTCGGCGTGCTGGCAACGGCGGGCGCGGTACTGCTGATCGCGCTGGCGTGCCTGAATGAATACCTGACCAAAAAACCGCTGGGCGAGGCGGGCGCGTTTTCCCAGCAATCGACCCAGTTGGCCACCAGCCATTTGCACAACGCCGAGACGATCCAGGCCATGGGCATGCTCGGCGCGTTGCGCAAGCGCTGGTTCGCGGTGCATTCGCAATTTCTCGGCTATCAGAACAAGGCCAGCGACACCGGCTCGGTGATCACCTCGCTGAGCAAGTCCTTTCGCCTGTGCCTGCAATCACTGGTGCTGGGCTTGGGCGCCTTTCTGGTGATCAAAGGCGAGATGACGGCCGGGATGATGATCGCCGGTTCCATCCTCATGGGCCGCGTGCTCAGCCCCATCGACCAACTGATTGCGGTGTGGAAGCAGTGGAGCTCGGCCAAGTTGGCTTACCAGCGGCTTGACCAATTGCTGCGCGAATTCCCGCCGGAAGTCGAACACATGGCGCTGCCGGCGCCCAACGGTCAGGTCAGTTTCGAGCAAGTCAGCGCGGGCCCGCCCGGGCGGCGCGTGCCGACCTTGCATCAGGTCAGCTTCAACCTCGGTGCGGGCGAAGTGCTGGGCGTGCTCGGCGCGTCGGGTTCGGGCAAATCCACCCTGGCCCGCGTGCTGGTGGGTGTGTGGCCAACCCTGGCCGGCACGGTGCGCCTGGACGGCGCCGATATCCATCGCTGGGACCGTGACGACCTTGGCCCTCATATCGGTTATTTGCCCCAGGACATCGAACTGTTCAGCGGCAGCATCGCCGACAACATTGCGCGGTTTCGCGACGCCGACCCGGAACGCGTGGTGCAGGCCGCGCAACAAGCCGGTGTGCATGAGCTGATCCTGCGCCTGCCGCAGGGTTACGACACGGTGCTGGGCGACAACGGCGGTGGCCTGTCCGGTGGCCAGAAACAACGCGTGGCCCTGGCCCGCGCGCTCTACGGCGGGCCGCGCTTGATCGTGCTGGATGAACCCAACTCCAACCTCGACACCGTCGGCGAGGCCGCGCTGGCCAGTGCCATCGTGCAGATGAAAGCCCAGGGCAGCAGCGTGGTGCTGGTGACGCACCGGTCCTCGGCGCTGGCCCAGGCCGATAAATTGCTGGTGCTGAACGAAGGCCGTTTGCAGGCCTTCGGCCCCAGCCAGCAAGTGCTGCGCGCCTTGTCGGGCCAGCAGCAGGAAGCACCACGAGAAAAGGCCGGCGTGAGCCTCAGCCGTCAGTACCAAGCCGGAAGGAATCCAGGCGCATGAGCAGCCTTACATTTGAGCAACGTGATGCCGGTTTTTTCGTAAAAATGGGTTGGCTGCTGACCATCGTCGGCGCCGGCGGCTTCTTTCTCTGGGCCAGCCTGGCGCCTCTGGACCAAGGCATCCCGGTGCAAGGCACGGTGGTGGTGTCGGGCAAGCGCAAAGCCGTGCAAACCTTCAGCCCCGGCGTGGTCAGCCGGATTCTGGTGAAGGAGGGCGAGGTGGTCAAACAAGGCCAGCCGCTGTTTCGCCTTGACCAGACCCAGAACCAGGCCGACGTGCAATCCCTGCAAGCCCAGTACCGCATGGCCTGGGCCAGCGTGGCGCGCTGGCAGAGCGAGCGCGATAACCGCTCCAGCATCACCTTTCCGGCCGAGCTGAGCGCCAATCCCGATCCGGCCCTGGCCCTGGTGCTGGAAGGCCAGCGCCAACTGTTCAGCAGCCGCCGCGAGGCGTTTTCCCGTGAGCAGGGCGGGATTCGCGCGAATATCGACGGTGCCACCTCGCAACTCAATGGCATGCGCCGTGCTCGCAGCGACTTGTCCGCCCAGGCCCAATCCCTGCGTGACCAACTGGCCAACCTGCAACCCTTGGCCGACAACGGCTATATCCCGCGCAATCGCTTGCTCGATTACCAGCGCCAACTGTCCCAGGTGCAACAGGACCTGGCGCAGAACGCCGGCGAAAGCGGCCGCGTAGAGCAGGGCATTCTTGAATCACGGCTCAAGTTGCAGCAGCACAGCGAGGAATATCAAAAGGAGGTGCGCAGCCAACTGGCCGACGCGCAGCTGCGCAGCCTGACCCTGGAGCAGCAGCTCACCTCGGCCGGCTTCGACCTGCAGCATAGTGAGATCAACGCCCCGGCCGATGGCATTGCGGTCAACCTCAGCGTGCACACCGAGGGCGCCGTGGTGCGTGCCGGTGAAACCCTGTTGGAAATCGTGCCACAGGGCACACGCCTGGAAGTCGAAGGGCGTTTGCCGGTGAACCTGGTGGACAAGGTCGGCACGCACTTGCCGGTGGATATCCTGTTCACGGCCTTCAACCAGAGCCGCACCCCGCGCGTGCCGGGCGAAGTCAGCCTGATTTCTGCCGACCAGATGCTTGATGAAAAAACCGGCCAGCCGTACTACGTGCTGCGCACCACGGTGAGCGAGGCCGCACTGGAGAAACTCCATGGCCTGGTGATCAAGCCGGGCATGCCTGCCGAGATGTTCGTGCGCACCGGCGAGCGCTCGTTGCTCAATTACCTGTTCAAGCCGTTGCTGGATCGCGCCGGCTCCGCGTTGACCGAGGAATGAGCATGAAACCTGTGTTCATTTCACTGCTGTTGATGTGTGGCTCTGCCCAGGCTGCCATGGGCCCGTTTGATGTGTATGAGCAAGCCTTGCGCAACGATCCGGTGTTTCTCGGCGCGATCAAGGAGCGCGACGCCGGCCTGGAAAACCGCACCATCGGCCGCGCCGGGCTGCTGCCCAAGCTGTCGTACAACTACAACAAGGGCCGCAACAACTCTGAGGCGCACCTGCCGGACGGGCGCGGTGGCAACTACCGCGACGACCGCAACTACAACAGTTATGGCTCCACCTTCAGCCTGCAACAGCCGCTGTTCGACTACGAAGCCTATGCCAACTACCGCAAGGGCGTGGCCCAGTCGTTGTTCGCCGATGAAAGCTTTCGCGACAAGAGCCAGGCGCTGCTGGTGCGGGTGCTGAGCTATTACACCCAGGCCTTGTTTGCCCAGGACCAGATCGACATCGCCCGCGCCAAAAAGAAGGCCTTCGAGCAGCAGTTCCAGCAAAACCAGCACCTGTTCCAGCAGGGCGAAGGCACGCGCACCGACATCCTCGAAGCCGAATCGCGTTATGAACTGGCCACTGCCGAAGAGATCCAGGCGCTGGATGAGCAGGACGCGTCGCTGAGGGAGTTGGGCGCGTTGATCGGTGTGCAGAGCGTCAACATCCAGGATTTGGCGCCACTGAACCAAAGCTTCGCCGCCTTCACCCTGACGCCGGCCAACTACGACACCTGGCATGAACTGGCGATCACCAATAACCCAACCCTCGCATCCCAACGCCAGGCCGTCGAAGTGGCGCGCTATGAAGTTGAGCGCAACCGCGCCGGGCACCTGCCGAAGATCACCGCGTATGCCAGCTCGCGCAAACAGGAGTCCGACAGCGGCAACACCTACAACCAGCGCTACGACACCAACACCATCGGCATTGAAGTCAGCGTGCCGCTGTATGCCGGTGGCGGTATCTCGGCCTCCACCCGCCAAGCCAGCCGCGGCATGGAGCAGGCCGAGTACGAGCTGGAAGGCAAGACGCGCGAAACCCTGATCGAGTTGCGCCGCCAGTTCAGCGCGTGCCTGTCCGGGGTGAGCAAATTGCGCGCGTATCAAAAAGCCCTGACCTCGGCCGAGGCGCTGGTGGTATCGACCAAGCAGAGCATCCTTGGCGGCGAGCGGGTCAACCTGGATGCGTTGAACGCCGAGCAGCAGCTGTACAGCACCCGTCGCGACCTGGCCCAGGCGCGTTATGACTATTTGATGGCCTGGACCAAATTGCACTACTACGCGGGCAACTTGCGCGACACCGACCTGGCGAAAGTCGACGAGGCGTTCGGCCCGGTGAAATGAGCAGTTATAAAAACAATAAGGATGGTTTAGATGATCACCGATTCATCACGCTTCAAACCCTTTACCGCAGGTTCCTTGCTGCTGTTGTCCGTTGCGGCACAGGCGCAATACACCGAGACCGGTTTACTGGGTAACCCCGCCAGCTGGCGTTCGGCCGAGTTCCAGAGTGACTGGGGCCTGGACCGCATGAAGGCGAATGAGGCCTACGCCGCCGGGATCAGCGGCAGCGGGGTAAAAGTCGGCGCGCTGGACTCCGGGTTCGATACCGATCACCCGGAAGCCTCCAAAGACCGCTTCCACCCGGTTACGGCCACCGGCACTTACGTCAATGGCGGCGCGTTCAGCACCACCGGCGCGCTCAACCCCAACAACGACTCCCACGGCACCCACGTCACCGGCACCATGGGCGCGGCGCGCGATGGCGTGGGCATGCATGGCGTGGCGTACAACGCGCAAGTCTATGTGGGCAATACCAACGCCAACGACAGCTTCCTGTTTGGCCCGACCCCGGACCCCAAATACTTCAAGGCGGTGTACACCGCATTGGTGGATTCCGGCGTGCGCGCCATCAATAACAGCTGGGGCAGCCAGCCGCCGGACGTCAGCTACCAGACCCTCGACGGCCTGCACGCCGCCTACGCCCAGCATTACAACCAGGGCACCTGGCTGGATGCGGCAGCGGATGTGGCCAAGGCCGGCGTGATCAATGTGTTCAGCGCCGGCAACAGTGGTTACGCGAATGCCAGCGTGCGTTCGGCGCTGCCCTATTTCCAGCCGGAGCTGGAAGGCCACTGGCTGGCCGTTTCGGGCCTGGACAAGGCGAATAACCAGAAATACAACAAGTGCGGCATCGCCAAATACTGGTGTATTTCCACCCCGGGCGCGCTGATCAACAGCACCGTGCCCGGCGGCGGTTATGGGGTCAAGTCCGGCACATCGATGTCGGCGCCGCACGCCACCGGCGCCTTGGCGCTGGTGATGGAACGCTACCCGTACCTGAACAATGAGCAGGCGTTGCAGGTGCTGTTGACCACCGCCACGCAACTCGACGGCTCGATCACTCAGGCACCCAATACCACCGTGGGCTGGGGCGTGCCGGACCTGGGCCGGGCGATGCACGGGCCGGGGCAATTGCTCGGCTCGATGAACGTCAACCTGGCGGCCGGGCAGGGCGATGTGTGGAGCAACGGCATCACCGACCAGGCGTTGCTCCAGCGCCAGGCCGAAGACCGCGCCGAGCACACGGCCTGGCAGCAAACCCTGATCGACAAGGGCTGGCAAAACGGCGTGGGCGCAACTGCCAGCCAGCAGGACCAGACTGACTACGCGATCGGCACCGCCCGTGATCAAGCCGCCGCGAACCGCGTGTATGAAGGCAGCCTGATCAAATCCGGCGCCGGCAGTTTGCTGCTCAGCGGCGACAGCACCTACCGCGGCGCGACCAGCGTCAATGGCGGCCTGCTGGCGGTAAACGGCTCGCTGACCTCGGCAGTGACGGTGAACGACAGCGGCACCCTCGGCGGCTCCGGGCGAATCGGCGCCTTGGCGGTGAACAGCGGCGGCACCGTGGCGCCGGGCAATTCGGTCGGCACCTTGCAGGTGGCGGGCGATGTGAACCTGGGCGCGGGCTCCACCTATGCGGTGGAACTGACCCCGACCAGCAGCGACCGCATTGTCGCCGGTGGCAAAGCCGTACTGGGCGGCGGCACCGTCACCCTGGCGCTGGAAAACAGCCCCACATTGCTGAGCCAGAGCCAGGTGCAAAGCCTGATCGGCCGCCAATACACCATCCTGCAGGCGGCGGGCGGCATCCAGGGGCAGTTTGGCCAAGTGCTGCCCAACTACCTGTTCCTCGGCGGCACCCTCGACTATGCGGCCAACGGCGTGCAACTGGACGTGGGGCGCAACGGTGCGACCTTTGCCAGCGTTGCCGCCACCCGTAACCAGCGCGCTGTCGCCGCCGCTGCCGAGCAACTGGGCGCGGGCAACCCGGTGTATGAAAGCCTGTTGCAGTCCGATTCCGTGGCAACCGCTCGGCAAGGCTTGCAGCAACTGTCCGGCGAGGTCTACCCAGCGATTGGCGCGATGCTGATCAACGACAGCCTGCAGCTGCGTGATGCTGTGGGTGAGCGGCTGCGCCATGTACCGGTGAGCGGCGAAAGTAACCTGTGGCTCAAAGCCCTCGGCGCTTGGGGCAAGGCTGACAGCCGCAGCGAAACCGCAGGCTCGACCACCTCGATCGGTGGCTTGCTGGCCGGTGTGGACGGTGCGTTGGACGAGCAGACCCGCGTGGGTGTGGTGGCTGGCTACAGCGACAGCTCCTTGAACCTGGGCAGTGGCACGCACTCATCGGCGTCCATCGACAGTTACCACTTCGGTGCGTATGCCGGGCGGGAACTGGGTGACTGGCGCGTGAGCGTCGGCGGCGCCTACAGCTGGCATCGCGGTGATGTGAAACGCGACCTGCAATACGGCGACGTCAGCGGCAAGCAAAAGACCAAGCTGGATGCACGCACGGCGCAGCTGTTTACCGAGGCGGCGTACCGCATTCACCTGCAACCGCTGGCGCTGGAGCCGTTCGCCAACCTGGCCTACGTGCACCTGGACAGTGACTCATTCCACGAAAAAGGCGACGCCGCAGCCCTGGAGCGTGGCAGTGACCGGCGTGATGCGGTGCTCAGCACCCTGGGCCTTCGCGCGTTGAAAACCTTGCCTTTGAATGACCATCAGCGGCTGGAACTGTCCGGCTCGCTGGGCTGGCAGCACAGCCTCACGGCGGTGGAATCCGAAGAACACTTGGCGTTTGTTGCCGGCGGGCCGTCATTTGCCGTGCGCAGTTCGCCGTTGCTACGTGACGCGGCGCTGGTTGGCGTGCAGGCCAGCCTGGCGTTGAGCCCGACCACACGGGTCAACCTGGATTACAACGGCCAGTTGGGTGGCCGCGAGAAAACCCAGGGCGTGGGGCTGAGCCTCAACTGGCAGTTCTAGAGAGCAACGCAGGTCAAGAACTGTGGGCGCTGGCACGCCAGCGCCCACGTTAGACAGGCGACGCTGCAGAAAAGTGATTCACATACCGGCAATAAGAAAACTAAGGAAGGTCACCGTGAACAAACGCAAGTCAGGGTTAATCACCGCCACTCACACCGGCCCGGGCTACCCGCTCAAGGCCTTGAGCTGCGTGCCATACGGCGCGTTGCTGTGCTGCCTGGCAAGCCTGGGAACCGCCCAGGCCGCACCCTATGTGGAAGCGGGCAAGCTGGGCGACGCGGCCAGTTGGCGCAGCAATGAATTCAAGGCCGACTGGGGCCTGGGCGCGGTGCACGCAGATGCCGCCTACGCCGCGGGCTACACCGGCAAGGGCGTCAAGCTGGGGATCTTCGACCAGCCGGTGTACGCGCAGCACCCGGAATTCGACAGCCCCGGCAAGGTGGTGACCATTGTCACCGAAGGCATTCGCCAATACACCGACCCCTACATTCCGGTGAAGGCGGGCGATGCGTTCCGTTATGACGGCACGCCATCCAAAGACTCCAACGGCAAGCTGGGTAACCACGGCACCCACGTCGGCGGCATTGCCGCAGGTAATCGCGATGGTGGGCCAATGCACGGCGTGGCGTTCAATGCGCAAATCCTCAGCGCCGAAAACGGCGACCCGGGCCCGGAAGACGGGATCATCCTCGGCAACGACGGCGCGGTGTACAAAGCCGGTTGGGATGGGCTGGTCGCCAATGGCGCGCGCATCATCAACAACAGCTGGGGCATCGGTATCGGTGACCAGTACGCCAAGGGCGGCCGCGATCCGGCATTCCCCAATTTCACGGTCAATGAAGCGCAGGCGCAGTTCAACGTTATCCGGCCGATCCTCGGCACGCTTGCCGGCGGGGCTTATCAAGGCGCAATCGACGCGGCCCGCAGCGGCGTGCTGACCATCTTTGCCGCCGGTAACGACTACAACCGCAACAACCCGGATGCGATGTCGGGCCTGGCCTACTTCGTGCCGGACATTGCGCCAAACTGGCTGTCGGTGGCGGCCTTGCAGCAAAACCCGGACACCGCCAGCGCTGATCCTTATGTGATCAGTACGTTCTCGTCGCGCTGCGGGTACGCGGCAAGCTTTTGCGTGTCGGCGCCGGGCACCAAGATCTTCAGCTCGATCATCAACGGCACCGATCTGTCAAACCTCACCACCGACTGGGCCAATAAAAATGGCACTTCCATGGCCGCACCCCACGTGGCCGGCGCTGCGGCGGTGTTGATGGAACGCTTCCCGTACATGAGCGGCGATCAGGTCTCCACCGTGCTCAAAACCACCGCCACCGACCTCGGCGCGCCAGGCATCGACGCGCTGTACGGCTGGGGCATGATCAACCTGGGCAAGGCGGTCAACGGCCCGGGAATGTTCATTACCGGCGCTGATATCCCGGCCGAGTTTCGCATCGACGGTGCGTATGGCAACGGGCAGTTCGTGGCGAATTTGCCAGGGATCGGCGCCGTGGTGGATGCCGGCAAACCGACCCAGCGTCTGTGCACCGACGTGCACTGCGGGCTGGACGTGTGGAGCAACAACATCTCCGGCCACGGCGGCCTGACCAAGCAGGGCATCGGTGCACTGGTGCTGACCGGCAACAACACCTACAGCGGCCCGACCCTGGTCAATCAGGGCTTGCTGGCGATCAATGGCTCGGTCACCTCCGACGTCACCGTCAGCCAGAGCGGCGTGGTCGGTGGCTCGGGGCGTATTGGCTCGCTGTCCGCGAAAAGCGGCGGCACCGTGGCGCCGGGTAATTCCATCGGCACGCTGAATGTGGCTGGCAATGTCACCTTCGACGCGGGCTCGACCTATGCGGTCGAGTTGTCGCCGACCAGCAGCGATCGCATCGTCGCCGGTGGCACGGCCACACTCAATGGCGGCACCGTGACCCTGGCCCTGGAAAACAGCCCGACACTGCTGACAAACGCGCAGGCCCAGAGCCTGATCGGTCGCCAGTACAACATCCTGCAAGCCGCAGGTGGGGTTACCGGTAGCTTCGGTGCGGTACTGCCCAACTACCTGTTTATCGGTGGCACGTTGAACTATGCCGCCAACGGTGTGCAGTTGGATGTGGCGCGTACCAACAGCTTCGCCAGTGTGGCCGTCACGCCCAACCAACGTGCGGTCGCCGCGGCGGCAGACCAGTTGGGCGCGGGCAACGCGGTATACGAAAGCCTGTTGCTGGCGCCGACGGCGGCCTCGGCGCAGGGCGCGTTCCAGCAATTGTCCGGCGAAATCTACCCGGCGTTGCAGAGCGCGCTGGTCAACGACAGCCGCTACGTGCGTGAAGCCGTGGGCGAGCGCTTGCGCAATGGCGAGATGGGCGCTACCAGCGAAACCCTCGACAGCCGTGGCAACGTGTGGGTCAAGGCCCTGGGCGCCTGGGGCAAAACCGACAGCCGCAGCGACACGGCGGGCTACACCACGTCGCTGGGCGGCATGCTTGTGGGCGTTGACGGTGCGTTGGACGAGGCGACCCGGATCGGTCTGGTCGCCGGCTACAGCGACACCTCGTTGAACATGGGCAACGACACCCACTCACGTGCCTCGGTCGACAGCTACCACTTTGGCGCCTACGCCGGGCATGAGATCGGTGCCTTGCGTTTGAGCGGGGGAGCGACCTACAGCTGGCATCGCGCCGATGTGAAGCGCGACCTGCAGTACGGTGATGTGGCCGGCAAGCAGAAAGTCAAAGTGGACGCGAGCAGCACGCAGGTGTTTGGCGAAGCGGCTTACCGCGTCAATCTGCAACCGCTGGCCCTTGAGCCTTTCGCCAACCTGGCTTACGTGCACCTGGACACCGATGGCTTTACCGAAAAAGGCGACGCCGCCGCGCTCAAAGGCCACGACGACAGCCGCGATGTGGTGTTGAGCACCCTGGGCATGCGTGCATTGAAGACCTTCAATGTGAACGATCACCAGCAACTGGAGGTGTCCGGCACCCTGGGCTGGCAGCACAACCTGAGCAGCACTGATTCCGAGCAGCACCTGGCGTTCGCGTCGGGCAGCCCGTCGTTCGCGGTTGAAAGCGCGCCGATGGTGCGCGATGCCGCACTGGTGGGCGCGCGGGTGAGCCTTGCCTTGAGCAAAGAGGCGCGGGTGAACTTTGACTACAACGGCCTGCTGGCCAGCAAGGACAAAGTGCACGGTGTGGGGGTGAGCCTCGACTGGGCGTTCTAAAGGTTTCATAACCTTCGCATGCGGGCCAGGTGTCCGGTGGGTGCATGCCAGCTCCCACCGGACACCTGGCCCGTCGCTGAAACGTGTTTTCGCTTTCTCTACAAATCCAACAACAGAGAGGCACTACCATGGGTATCTTTGACTATAAAAACCTTGGCACCGAGGGTTCCAAAACGTTGTTCGCCGATGCCATGGCGATCACGTTGTATTCCTATCACAACCTGGATAACGGCTTTGCCGTGGGCTACCAGCACAACGGGTTGGGCTTGGGGCTACCGGCCACGCTGGTCGGTGCGCTGCTCGGCAGCACGGATTCCCAGGGCGTGATCCCTGGCATCCCGTGGAACCCGGATTCAGAAAAAGCCGCCCTTGAGGCGGTGCAGAAAGCCGGTTGGACACCGATCAGCGCCAGTGCCCTGGGCTACGCCGGCAAGGTCGATGCACGTGGCACCTTCTTTGGGGAAAAAGCCGGCTACACCACGGCCCAGGTCGAGGTACTCGGCAAATACGATGACGCCGGCAAGCTGCTCGAAATCGGCATCGGTTTTCGTGGCACTTCGGGGCCACGGGAAACCTTGATCAGCGACTCGATCGGCGACTTGATCAGCGATCTGCTCGCGGCCCTGGGGCCCAAGGATTACGCGAAAAACTACGCCGGCGAAGCCTTCGGCGGCTTGCTCAAGAATGTTGCCGACTACGCCGGTGCCCATGGCCTGACCGGCAAGGACGTGGTGGTCAGCGGCCACAGCCTGGGCGGGCTGGCGGTCAACAGCATGGCGGACTTGAGCAACCACAAATGGGCGGGGTTCTACAAGGACGCCAACTATGTTGCCTATGCCTCGCCGACCCAGAGTGCCGGCGACAAGGTGCTCAATATCGGTTACGAAAACGACCCGGTGTTCCGCGCGCTGGACGGCTCGTCGTTTAACCTGTCGTCGCTGGGCGTGCACGACAAACCCCACGAGTCCACCACCGATAACATCGTCAGCTTCAACGACCACTACGCCTCGACGCTGTGGAATGTGCTGCCGTTTTCCATCGTCAACCTGCCCACCTGGGTCTCGCATTTGCCGACGGCGTACGGCGATGGCATGACGCGCATCCTCGAGTCCGGCTTCTACGACCAGATGACCCGTGACTCCACGGTGATTGTTGCCAACCTGTCCGATCCGGCGCGGGCCAACACCTGGGTGCAGGACCTCAACCGCAATGCCGAGCCCCACAAGGGCAACACGTTCATCATCGGCAGCGACGGCAACGACCTGATCCAGGGCGGCAACGGTGCGGACTTTATCGAGGGTGGCAAAGGCAACGACACGATCCGCGACAACAGCGGGCACAACACCTTTTTGTTCAGCGGCCACTTTGGCAATGATCGCGTGATTGGCTACCAGCCCACCGACAAACTGGTGTTCAAGGACGTGCAAGGAAGCACCGACCTGCGTGACCACGCGAAGGTGGTCGGCGCCGATACGGTGCTTACGTTTGGGGCCGACTCGGTGACGCTGGTCGGCGTGGGGCATGGCGGGCTGTGGACGGAGGGCGTGGTGATCGGCTGATTACTCACGCAACCGATCAGTGCCAGTGCTGCCCCCGCCAGCCACCGCCCCAATTGGGCCGGTGGGGGTAGCCATAGCCATAACCGTAATAGTGATGTGGGTAGTAGTAAGGGCGTGGCGCGTAGCCCCAATGCCCGTAATAAACCGGTGGCGGTGGTTGCACCACGATCACCCGCGGTGGCTGGCGAATGATGAGGGTGTCGGCGAATGCTGGCGCGCAGGCCAGGGCCGCCAGGGTCAGGGGAATCAGTAAAAGAGCGCGTACCGTGCGGGACATGAGTGCCATGGCCGTCGTTCCTCCGTTGTGCCGCGTTCGAAAATAAAAGCGGCTTATCGGTTAAACGCCCAGGCGGGAAAAATCCTTCGGTAAATAAATCTTCATTGATCAGCGGCGCAGCCTTGCGACGGATTACGTGCGCCTGACGCGTTTAATCAGCACCTGCGAGATGTTTCGCGCGTCATGTGAGGAGCTGAGCATGTCCCGACTTCGATTGCTGCTGTGCGCCCTGGTACTGCTGGGGTTGGGCGGGTGTGCGGTGTACCCGGCCTATCCGGGCCCATGCTGCTACCGGCCGTACTACCACTCGTACTATTACCATCCCTACTATCACCCGTATTACCACCCGTACTACCGGTACTGAACCTGCAACAAAAAGCCCCGCATCTGCGGGGCTTTTTTTATCAGTTTTCCTTGCGTACCGTCGCTACGTCATCGGCCTTGACGCGCACATGCTTGCCAGCGATGTCGGTGAACTCGTAGAAGCCGTCGGCCGTCTTGGTTTTAGGGGTGTCCTTGGTCAGATACTGCGTACCATTTTGCAATGTCACCACGGTTTGCGTTGAGCAACCGGCCAAAAGCAGAAAAGTGAGTGCAACCAGCGGCAGACCCAAATTCTTCATGTTCATAACCCTTACCTTTAACCCTGAAAAGTCCCGCAGCCTATGGGTGCGGGCCGTAAATGTTACGCCATCAACTGAGCTATCTGATCCTTTTTATTAGAAAAGTTGCGTGCGCCATTTATCTATTACCGATTGCAACAACGGGTGCGCGACGGCACTCTGTATGCATAACCAGTATTTGATCAGCGCGCGACATGGCCAACCCCCTCGAAAATCCCTTGTATTACCTGCACAACTTCCGCCAAGTCCTGCACTGGCTGGTGCAGCGCTATGCAGATTTGCTTGATGCGGACGAACAGCATTTCATTCAGCAATTTGACAGGTTGCCGCAAGCGTCACAGGCGCTGTTGGTGCGCATGGTCATGCGCAAGGGCGTGCATTTTCGCGCAAGCAAGCTCAATTACCTCGAGATTGGTTGCACACGCTCGGCCGCCCTGGCGCTGATTGAGCAGGGTTGGGTCGATGATCAAGGCGCGCTGTGCGTTGAAGAGCTGTTCGCCGTGCTGCAAAAAGGCGAAGTCCTTGCTGCCTTCAAACCCTGGATTGATCAACCCAAAGCCAAGAAAGCCGACTGGCTGGCGCCATTGACGCAGCATTTTACGCAGCAGCGCAGCTTTGCCCAGTGGTGCCCGGACCTGAGCGATGCACTGTACAGCCTCACTGTGATGGACCTGTGCGACCGCTTGCGCCTGATGTTCTTTGGCAATCTGCACCAGGACTGGTCAGAGTTCGTGCTGGCCGACCTTGGCATCTACACCTACGAAAAAGTCGAGTTCTGCGCCGAGTCCCGCGGCCTGCGCACCCGTGACGACGTCGTCGGTTTTCTGTTTCTGCATCAATGCCAGCAGGCCTTTGAAGCGGGGGAAGCACTGGACGGCGTACTCGCGCAAATCGCTACGCTGTGCACCGATAACCCGTGGCTGGAAAAGCGTCGCGCCAAGCTGTTGTTCCAGATCGGCCAGTACTGCGAACGCAGCGCCGAACTGGACCTGGCGCAACGGATTTACCGCCAATGCGCCTATCCCGGCGCCCGCTCACGCCTGATTCGCGTGCTGGAGCGCCAGGAGGACTACCCGCAAGCGATGGCCCTGGCGTGCGCCGCGCAACAGGCTCCGGAAAGCGCCGCCGAACAGCAACACCTGCTGCGCGTGCTGCCACGCCTGCGGCGCAAGCTGGGGGAGCCGGCGTTGCCCAAGGCCAAGCCGCGGCCCGTCACGCGTCTGGATCTGGCGCTGGAGGTGCCGCAGCCGCTGATGTCAGTGGAGTACTGCGTGCAGGCGCACCTCAGTGAACCCGATGCGCCAGTGCATTACGTCGAGAATGGCCTGATCAACTCCCTGTTCGGTCTGTTGTGCTGGGAGGCGATTTTTGCACCGTTGCCCGGCTCGTTTTTCCACCCGTTCCAGCGCGGGCCGGTGGACTTGCACAGTGAGGATTTCCATCAGCGCCGCGCGCCGTTGTTCGCGGCATGTTTCGAGCAGCTTGGCGATGAGCGTTACAAGGCCACCATCCGCCAGCGTTACGTCGACAAATGGGGCATCCAGTCGCCTTTTGTGTTCTGGAACCTGCTCAGTGAAGACCTGCTGCAGCAAGCATTGGACTGCTTGCCCGCCGAACACCTGCGCTACTGGTTTGAACGCTTGCTGCTGGACATCCGCGCCAACCGCGCCGGCATGCCGGACCTGATCCAGTTCTGGCCCGCCCAAAAGACTTACCGCATGATCGAGGTCAAGGGCCCCGGCGACCGCCTGCAGGACAACCAGCTGCGCTGGCTGGAGTTCTGTGGCGAGTACCAGATGCCGGTCACCGTCTGTTATGTGCGCTGGGCGCAGTCAGCTTGAGCTACAGCGTTGCGGTGCGCGCGCTGTGTGAATTCACGGCCAAGGTCGGCGACCTCGACCTGCGCTTCACGCCGTCGCCCAGCGCGCAGGAAGGTATCGTCGGCCACCGCACCGTGGCGTCGCGGCGCAGCGCGCACTACCAGAACGAAGTCGCGCTGGAAGGCCAATACCAACAGCTCAAAGTACGGGGCAGGGCGGACGGCTACGACCCGGACAGCAATCGCCTGGAAGAAGTGAAAACCTATCGCGGCGACCTCGACGCCCAGCCCACCAACCACCGTCAACTGCATTGGGCGCAGGTCAAGGTATACGGCTGGTTGATGTGCCAGAAGCTTGGCCTTGGTGAAATCGACCTGGCACTGGTGTACTTCGACATCGTCGGCGAGGGCGAAACCCTGCTCAACCAGCGCTTTGAAGCGGCCGACCTTGAACGGTTCTTCAACCAGCAGTGCGCGTTGTTCCTGGGCTGGGCCCAACTGGAAATGCAGCACCGCGACGCGCGCAACAGCGCCGCCCAGCGCCTGGCGTTCCCCCACGCCGACTTTCGCCCCGGCCAGCGCGCCCTGGCAGAGTCGGTCTACAAAGCCGTCAGTACCGGCCGTTGCCTGATGGCGCAGGCGCCCACTGGCATCGGCAAAACCGTCGGCACGATCTTTCCGCTGCTCAAGGCCCTGGCGCCGCAGCAGCTGGACAAGGTGTTTTTTCTTACCGCCAAGACGCCGGGCCGCAAGCTGGCCCTGGACGCCGCCCAAGTCCTTTACGACAGCAGCCCCGATTTGCCCCTGCGCGTGCTCGAACTGGTGGCGCGGGACAAGGCCTGCGAACACCTGGACAAAGCCTGCCATGGCGATTCCTGCCCGTTGGCCAAAGGCTTTTACGATCGTCTGCCGGCCGCGCGCACGGCCGCGTCCAAGGTGCGCCTGCTGGACCAGCGCAACCTGCGCGACGTGGCGCTGGCCCATGACGTTTGCCCGTATTACCTGAGCCAGGAAATGGCGCGCTGGACCGACCTGGTGGTGGCGGACTACAACTACTATTTCGACTTTGGCGCCATGCTGTTCGGCCTGGCCCAGTTGAACCAATGGCGCGCCGCCGTGCTGGTGGACGAAGCCCACAACCTGGTAGAGCGCGCGCGTTCGATGTACAGCGCCAGCCTCGACCAATACAGCCTCAAGACCCTGCGCGACAGCGCACCCGAGCCGCTGAAGAAACCCTTGCAACGCCTGAACCGCGAATGGAACGCCCTGCACAAGGACCAGCTCGCGCCGTACCAGGCCTACGCCAACAAACCCGAAAAACTGCTGCAGGCGCTGAGCCTCTGCGCCAGCGCCCTGGGCGACTACTTCAACGATCACCCCGAAGCCCTCAGCGGCGACCTGCAGGCGTTTTATTTCGAAGCGCTGCAATTTGCCAAAGTCGCCGAACTGTTCAACGAACACTTCATCTTTGATATCAGCAAGCGCCAGTTCGGTGGCAAGCGCAGTGCTTCAACCCTGTGCCTGCGCAATGTGGTGCCGGCCGAATTCATTCGGCCCAGGCTGACCGCCGCGCGCAGCAGCGTGCTGTTTTCCGCGACCCTGAGCCCACGCCACTATTACGCCGACTTGCTCGGCCTGCCAGCGGATACTGCGTGGATCGACGTGGAATCGCCGTTCAAGGCCGAGCAATTGCAGGTGCGTATCGTCGACGCGATCTCCACACGGTTTGTGCACCGCCAAGCTTCGCTGGAACCCATCGTGGAGCTCATCGCCGGGCAATTCGAGCAACGGCCCGGCAACTACCTGGCGTTTTTCTCGAGCTTCGATTACCTGCAGCAGGTGGCGCAGTTAATGGCCGAGCGCCACCCGCAGGTGGCGCTGTGGTTGCAGTCACGCGGCATGGCCGAGGTCGAGCGGCAGGGTTTTCTCAACCAGTTTACCCAGCACAGCCAAGGCATCGGCTTTGCCGTGCTGGGCGGTGCGTTTGGCGAAGGCATTGATTTGCCCGGCGCACGCTTGATTGGCGCCTTCATCGCCACCCTGGGTTTGCCGCAACTGAACCCGATCAACGAACAGATGAAAGCGCGCATGGCGTCGATCTTCGGGTCCGGTTACGACTACACCTACCTGTACCCCGGCATTCAGAAAGTGGTGCAGGCGGCGGGGCGCGTGATTCGCAGCCAGCAGGATGAGGGCGTGGTGATGTTGATTGACGACCGCTTTGGCGAAGCGCGCGTTCGTCAATTGTTGCCGCGCTGGTGGGCGCCCGTCACTCAAGCGTGATGCCGCTCAGTTGTTCGCTCAGCGCCCAGAGTTTTTCGGCTTGCTCCGGATCGATGGCCCAGGCGTGAACGCCGCTGCGCTGGGTGTGATCTTGAGTGGGCGTGGCGACTTCACAGTCCTCGCAGTACAGGCCGCCCATGCCTTCAAGTTGCGGGCTGACGCCACACCACACCAGCGTCGCGGCGCCTTGTGCGGGGCTTTTGTAATGGCTGGCCGCACGCACAGTGCCGTGTTCATCCAGCGCGCCGACGAACGCCAAGTCCTTTTTGTCCAGATAGCGAACCAGGTCAGTAAGAATTTCGCCGGGGTGCACTGAAAAGGCACGCACGTGGTGGGCCTCGCCACGTGTGTCCAGCGCCACCGCAAACAGTGCGTTGGCGGTTTTTGATTGCCCGTAGGCCAGCCATTTGTCATAAGCGCGCCGTTCAAACTGCGGGTCTTCGAAATGAAGGGGGCTCAGGCGATGACCCAGAGACGACACCGACACTACGCGCGCACCGTTAGCCTTGCACAAGGACGGCCACAGCCGGGCGGTCAGTTGAAAGTGGCCGAGGTGGTTGGTGGCGAACTGTGCTTCCAGGCCGGCGGCGCTTCTGTGCAACGGCGTGGCCATGATCCCGGCGCTATTGATCAGCAGGTCCAATGGCCGCCCGGACGCAATAAACCCTTGGGCAAAGCGCTCAATTGACGCCGCGTCGATCAGGTCCAGGCGGGCGTGTTCAACGCCCTGTATGCCGTGCAGATTGCGCTGCGCCTTTTGCACATCACGCGCCGGGACGATCACCTGTGCCCCGGCACTTGCAAGTGCGCGAGTGGCCTCCAGGCCAATTCCGGAGTAACCACCGGTGACGATGGCTGTAATTCCGCGCAAGTCTTTAGCGGCCAGTGCTTGCAGCGCGGTGGTACTGGCATCAAAACCACTGTTGAGGGGGGCTTGTTTGCGCGTCATGGCGGTTCTCCGTTTGGGGTAGGGCTATGTTCTTCGTTGAAGGTCGGACGCGGAATACCCTAAAGTCCGTGTTTCTATCGCGATCGTCCGGAGCTTTTTAGTATGGATACGCTCTCCGAGGTATTGGCCCTCTTGAAAAGCCACCGCACGTTGTTCGCGGGCTTGAAGGCCGGCGGCACGTGGGCGGTGAATTTTCCGGCGCCGCAGGGCATCAAGTTCAATGCCGTGGTGGAGGGAAATTGTTGGCTGGAAGTGAAGGGCGAGCCGGTGCCCATCGCCTTGAGCGAGGGCGATTGTTTTTTACTGACACACAACCGCCCATGGAGATTGTCCAGCAACCTTGCACCGGAGGGCGTTGACGCGCGTGACGTTTACCGCGAGGCGGTGGGCGGCATCGCCCGCGTGGGCGACGCGCAGGATTTGTTTCTGATTGGCGGGCTGTTCACCTACGGCGATGAGGCGCGTTTGTTGCTCGATGGGTTGCCGCCGGTGGTGCGTATCAGCGCCAGGTCCGAACAGGCCGGTGTGTTGCGCTGGTGTCTGGAGCGGCTGGCCCTCGAATATGCCGGCCCAAGACTCGGCGCGGCATTGATGACCGAGCATTTGGCGCAAATGATGCTGGTGCAAATCCTGCGGCTCTATCAATCTTCCCTGGGTGCCAGCACTCGAGGCTGGTTGGCAGCCTTGACCGACCCACGGTTGGCACCGGTACTTGCGCAAGTGCACGCCGAACCGGCGCGGCGTTGGACCTTGAGTGACATGGCCGGTATTGCCAATCAGTCCCGTTCGACGTTTGCCTTGCGCTTCAAGCAGCAGGTCGGGATGGCCCCTCAGGAGTACCTGACCCGCTGGCGCATGCACTTGGCGATAAAGGCCTTGAACACCTCCGGCAGCAGTGTGTCCAGCATCGGCCAGGCGTTGGGGTACCAGTCGGACAGCGCCTTCAGCAGCGCATTCAAGCGTCAGATGAAGTGCACCCCACGCGAATACCGCGAGCGCTCCCTGCATAACCTTCACACCAACGATCACAAGGAAGCCCGTGATGAGCGATATCCAGCATGACAAGGTTCAGGTCAACGGTATTGAGTTGAGCGTCCACATCGCCGGGCCCGAGCAAGGCCAGCCGATTTGGCTGCTGCACGGGTTTCCCGAGTGCTGGCACTCGTGGCGAGAGCAGATTCCCGCGCTGGCCGGCGCCGGGTATCGGGTGTTCGCGCCCGAAATGCGCGGCTACGGCGAATCGAGTTCGCCTGCCGAGGTCGCCGATTACGAGTTACTGACCTTGTGCGCCGATATTCAGCAGGCCATGGACCATTTCGGTCATCACCAGGTGGTGATGGTCGGCCACGACTGGGGCGCCGTGGTGGCCTGGCATCTGGCGTTACTGGAGCCTGCGCGGGTCAGCCGCTTGATCACGATGTCGGTGCCGTTTGCCGGACGTGCGCGGCGCCCGGTGATCGAGATCATGCGCGAGCTCTACGTCGATCGCTTCAACTACATCCTGTATTTCCAGGCACCGGGCGTAGCCGAGCGGGAGCTGGATGCCGACATCGAACGCACGTTGCGGCTGTTCATGCAGGATCAGGACGTGTTCCTGCAGAAAAAGCCCGCCAACGCCACTTTGTTCGACGGCGTCTCGGCCCCCGGTGCATTGCCAACGTGGTGTACTCAAGCGGACATGGGCGTTTACGTGCACACCTTCAGCAAGTGCGGTTTTCGTGGCCCGCTGAACTGGTATCGCAACTTTGAGCGCAATTGGCAGCGCACCGAGTTCCTCGCCGGCCAGCGCGTGCTGCAACCCACATTATTCTTGATTGGCGACCGTGATCCGGTCGGCGTGTTTGAAGCTCACACCCTCAAGCGCATGCCCGACGCAGTGCCCAACCTGCAACAGCAGGTATTGGCCAACTGCGGTCACTGGATCCAGAACGAACAGGCCGAGCGGGTCAACGCGCTGATGCTCGCGTTTCTAGCGAGAACCTGAAGGTCGCACCATGGCCTGGGCGCTCCACCAATTGGATGTCGCGCCCATGCAATTGCAGGATACGGTGCACGATGCGCAGGCCCAGGCCGCCATCGCGGCGCGCGCCGCCGATGGTGAAAGCGCGCAGGAACAAGCCTTCGCGTAGCGGCACGTCGATGCCCGGGCCGCTGTCGCTGACGGTGACCGTCACACAAGTAGCCTCGGGTGCCAGGATCACTTCGACTTCGCCGTTTACCGGTGTATGCCGCAAGGCGTTGTCGAGCAGGTTGGTCAATACACGTTCGATCAGGCCCAGGTCGGCCAGCACGGTCGGCACCTGTGGCGGCAGCGTGGCGGTGAGCGTAATGGCGCGGGCTTCGGCGGTGAGTTCGAATTTCTGGAAGATGTCTTGCACCAGGTCGGGCAGGGAAAAGCCTTCGATCACGGGCTGCACAAAACCATGTTCCAGGCGCACCAGCTCCAGCAGTGACTGGGCCAACCCGCCCACCTTGCGGCTTTGGTCGAGGGCGATGCCCAGGTAGCGGCGGCGCTCGTCGGGGCTGAGGCTGGCGTCCTTGAGGGACAGGGTTTCCAGGTAGCCGTGCAGCGACGCCAACGGCGTGCGCAGGTCATGGGAAATATTCGCGACCATTTCCCGGCGTTCCTGGTCCTGATGGGTGATGGCGCGCCATTGTTCGCCCAGGCGGTTTTCCATTTGTACGAAGGCATGGTCGAGCACCGCGATTTCATCGCCGCTGTCGAGTTCGGGGGTATTGATTTGCGTGGGTTTGGGTGCGCCGTTGATGTCGAACCGGCCCACCTTGTCGGTGAGCTGGCGCAGCGGTCGGGTGATCCAGGCAAAGGCGATTAAACCGGCCAACAGGCAGAGCAGGGCGACCAACCCGATGGACCACAAGGCAATCTTCAGCGCCATGCCCGTCGCGTCTTTGGCGTCGTACACATCATGGGCTTCGCCCAGCAGCACTACGTACAGGAAGCCAGTTTGCTGGCCGTTGGCCTTGAGCGGCGCCGCGCTGAATACCTTGTGCCCATCGACGCTGCGCGGGTCATCGCCGAGGATCGGCAGCATCGCGCCGCTGAGGAATCGGCGCACCGGTGCGAGGTCGACCTTGTCGCGCAGCAAGTGCCCGCTGGGCGCGGCATTCCCGACCACACGTCCGTCAATATCGAGCAAGTACACCTCGACACTCGGGTTGACCAGCATCAACTGGCTGAACAGGTTGCGTACCGCCTCGGGCTTGAGGCCGTCGGCGTCCATCAGTTGAGTGTCGCGAGCAATATGCGCCGCCAGGTCGCGGGACAGGCCTTGCACCACTTCCAGTTCATGCATGCGGTTGGAGCGCACCTGCAGCCATGCCGAGGTGCCGCTGCAGATCACCAGCAGCACGGCGAACACCACCGACAGGCGCTGGGTCAGGGTCAGTTTCATGATGCACTCTCGGCAAACTTGTAGCCCCGGCCCCACACCGTGAGGATGAGCACCGGGTTGGCCGGGTCGGCTTCGACTTTGGCGCGCAGCCGGTTGATATGCGTGTTCACGGTGTGTTCATAGCCTTCGTGGCTGTAGCCCCACACCGCGTTGAGCAGGTCCATGCGCGAAAACACCTTGCCCGGCTGGCGGGCGAAGAAATACAGCAGGTCGAACTCGCGCGGCGTGAGGTCCAGGCGCTGGCCTTGCAGGGTCGCGTCGCGGGTCAGCGGGTTGATGAACAGCTGGCCAAGGTCGAGGCTGCCGGCGTCCATCTTCAGGTTGCGCGCCATTGCATCCACGCGGCGCAGCAGCGCCTTGACCCGTGCGACCAGCTCGGGCATCGAAAACGGCTTGGCCAGGTAATCGTCGGCGCCGAGCTCCAGCCCAAGGATGCGGTGCAACTCGCTGGAGCGCGCGCTGGTGATGATGATCGGGGTGTAGCGTGTCATGGCGCGGGCGCGCCGGCAGATCTCCAGGCCATCGACGCCGGGCAGCATCAAGTCGAGGATCAGCGCATCCCAGCCGCCCTGTTCGAGCAGGTGCAGGCCTTCATTGCCGTCGGCGCTGTGCACCACCTCAAACTGCTCGTCGCGCAGGTGCAGGCAAATCAAGTCGGCAATATGGGCATCGTCCTCGACCACCAGGACACGTTTGGGCTGATCCATGCTGAAAACCTTCGCTTGTAGTTCGCGCATTGTGCGGGTTTTGCAACAGTGTAGTTATCACGAATTGTTTAACTCTGCGTGAGGATTTCGCGACCGCCCAGGGCCCAGGATGACCTCAATGCAGGGGCGCTGGTTATGACACGACAGGTTTTTGTGGCGAGCCCGCTCGCCACACCAGCCCTCCAGCCAGACGATCAGCGCCCGTCATCCATGAGGAAAATCCCATGTATTCACGCCGACAAATACTGCTAGCCACAGGCGGCCTGGGTGTCGCCGTCCTGGCCGGCGGCCTGCTCAAACAGCTCAACCTGGTCACCGACGCCGAAGCCGCGGAAACCTTCGAGGTCAACCACACCGAGGCCCAGTGGCGCAGCCTGCTCAGTGCCGAGCAATTCGACATTCTGCGCGAGGAGGGCACCGAACGGCCTTACACCAGCCCGCTCAACGATGAGCACCGCACAGGCACTTTCGCCTGCGCCGGCTGTGCGCTGCCTTTGTTCTCCTCGGCCACCAAGTTCGACAGCCACACCGGTTGGCCAAGCTTCTGGCAGCCACTGGACAACGCGGTCGCCAGCCACGTCGACACCTCCTTTGGCGTGGTGCGCAAGGAAATTCACTGCCGCCGCTGTGGTGGCCACCAAGGGCACGTCTTCGACGATGGCCCTGCACCCACCGGCCTACGCTATTGCATGAACGGCGCGGCCATGACGTTCACGGCGGCTTAAGCCGATGTTTATCAATACTTATAAGGGACGATCCCATGTGGCTTCTGGTTCTCGCGTATCTGGGCGGCGTGCTGACAATTGTCAGCCCGTGCATCCTGCCTGTTCTGCCTTTTGTCTTCGCTCGCACCGGGCAGCCGTTTATGCGCAGTGGCTTGCCGCTGTTGGCGGGGATGGCGGTGACGTTCGCCCTGGTGGCCTCGCTGGCGGCAGTGGGCGGCGGTTGGGTGGTGCAAGTCAATCAATACGGGCGCTGGCTCGCGTTGCTGTGCGTTGCCCTGTTCGGACTCACGCTGTTGCTGCCGCAATTGTCGGAGCGCCTGACGCGGCCCTTGGTGGCCGCCGGCAGTCGCCTGTCCGAAGCCGCTGGAGCCGACGCCAGACCGCGTCCGGGCGCCTCGTTCCTGATCGGCGTGGCCACCGGTTTGCTCTGGGCTCCCTGCGCCGGGCCCATCCTCGGGTTGGTACTGACCGGCGCGGCACTGCAGGGCGCCAGCATCGGCACGACCTTGCTGTTGCTGGCCTACGCCGCCGGTGCTGCGACGTCACTGGCGCTGGCGCTGCTGGTCGGCGGTAAAGTATTTGGCTTGATGAAAAAGTCGCTCGGCGCCGGCGAATGGCTGCGCCGCGGTCTGGGTGCACTGATGTTGGCCGGCGTGGCCGCCATCGCGCTGGGCCTGGACACCGGGGTGCTGTCGCGCTTGTCGACAGCCTCCACCGGCGGCCTGGAACAAAGCCTGGTGGACACACTCAGCGCCAAGCCCGAACAGAAGAGCGGCGCGATGATGGCGGGCGGAGCCATGATGGCGGCGGCCAACCACAGCGATTCGCTGCCCATCGAAGGGTCTTTGCCGACGCTGGACGGCGCAGTGCAGTGGCTCAACAGCCCGCCACTGAGCGCCGAAGCGCTTAAAGGCAAAGTGGTGCTGGTGGATTTCTGGACCTACTCCTGCATCAACTGCCTGCGCAGCTTGCCCTATGTCAAAGCCTGGGCCGAGAAATACCACGACCAGGGCCTGGTGGTGATTGGCGTACACGCCCCGGAATTCGCCTTTGAACGCGACGTGAGCAACGTCACCAAGGCCATGAAGGATCTGGGCATCACCTACCCGGTGGCGATCGACAACAACTATAAAATCTGGCGCGCCTTCAACAACCAGTACTGGCCGGCGCACTACTTTGCCGATGCCAAGGGCCAGATTCGCTATCACCACTTTGGTGAGGGCGATTACGCCGAGTCCGAACGCGTCATTCAACAACTGCTGCGTGAGGCTGGCGCGACCAACGTCGCCGGTGGCTTGATCGAAGCCGACGCCAAGGGCGTGCAGCAAGCGCCGGACATGAACGAGGTGCAATCGCCGGAAACCTACCTGGGCTTCCAGCGTGCGGAAAACTTCGTCACCACCGGTACCCTGGGCACCGACACCGTGGTGAATTACCCGGCAGCCGGCACCCTGGCGCTGAACAACTGGACCCTGGAAGGCCCATGGAATGTCGGCGGCCAGCAAGCCACCCTCGACCGGGCTGGCGGGCGCATCGTCTACCGCTTCCATGCCCGTGACCTGCACCTGGTGCTGGGCCCGGGTGCCGATGGCAAGCCGGTGCGTTTCAAGGTGACGATTGACGGCCAAGCGCCGGGCAATGCCCACGGCACGGATGTGGCGCCCGATGGCAGCGGCACGGTGACCGAGCAACGCCTGTATCAGCTCGTGCGCCAGCCTGCCGGGGTCAAGGACCGCACCTTCAGCATCGAATTTCTCGACCCGCACGTGGCGGCTTATGCCTTCACCTTCGGCTGACCCATCAATCCTGAAGTGAAAACCCAATCAATGTGGGAGCAGGCAAGCCAGCTTCCACACTCGACCGCGCTCTGGAGTGAGTTTTATGAGGCTTCTCAAAATTTTACCCGCATTGGCCTTCGCCACCTTCGTCGGTCAAAGCTCGGCCTTTTCTTTCGGCGCCTCCGATGACGCGGTGATGATCGCGCCGCCCGCGCTGGACCTGCCGGCCGAGTCCGGCAACCTGCAAACCGCGGTGTTTGCCGGTGGCTGTTTCTGGGGCGTGCAAGGGGTGTTCCAGCATGTACAGGGCGTGAAGAACGCCGTGTCCGGCTACGACGGCGGTGCGGCCAACACGGCGCAGTACGAGTCGGTCAGCGAGGGCGACACCGGCCACGCCGAGTCGGTGTCGGTGACCTACGATCCGAGCAAGGTCAGCTACGGCAAGCTGCTGCAGATCTACTTCTCGGTGGCCCACAACCCCACCGAACTCAACCGCCAGGGCCCGGACAGTGGCACCCAGTACCGCTCGGAGATTTTCGCGCAAAATGCCGAGCAGCAAAAAGTCGCCCAGGCCTACATCGTGCAGCTCGACGCTGCCAAGGCCTTCGCCAAGCCGATCGTGACCAAAGTGGAGATGGGCAAGGCGTTTTACCCGGCCGAGTCCTATCATCAGGACTTCCTCACCGAGAACCCGTCCTACCCCTACATCGTGATCAATGACCTACCGAAAGTGGCGCAGCTGAAAAAGCTGTTCCCGGACCAATACCGCGCAGAACCCGTACTGGTAAAAAACCAATAACCGACGCAAAACCAATGTGGGAGCGGGCCGGCCCGCGATGGAGGTGGTTCAGTCACCATCGATGCAACTGAACCACCACTGTCGCGGGCCAGCCCGCTCCCACGTTTTTAACCTTTGGTTTTTGCCAGATAAGGCGCCAACCGCCGCCCCATCTCTTCCCCCAACGCCTGCAACCCGCTCAGCGGCCGCACCATCACTTCAAACTCGACGATTTGCCCCAATTCATTGAAACGAATCAGGTCAATCCCCTTGAGCTGCTTGTCGCCCACCCGCGCGCTGAACTCCAGCACCACACTGAGCCCGTCGGCCGTGGCCAGTTCACGGTGGTACTTGAAGTCTTCAAACACCGTGATCACGGTGTTCAGAATCATCGACACCACGGGCGCGCCAGGGTAGGGCGTGTGGGCCATGGGTGAGCGGAAGACGGCATCAGGCGCCAGCAGTTCGGGCAGCGATTGCAGATCGCGCCCGGCCAGCATCGCGTGCCAGCGTTGCAACGTCTGAGCGGCGGCGGGGGTCAGTGTCAGTTCGGACATGCGCTGTACCTGTTCTTGGGATGGGAAGGCCTTTCACCTGCCCAACATAAGAGCGGCACCTGAGCAGGGTCAATCACCCGAACTGACAGTTAAGTGACTGCAACTCACACCACCTCCAGGTACGAGCTATGAATCGCCCGTGCCAGCTCACGCACCGTGTCGATAAAGTCCGTCAGGCGGCTGTGCAAGCCGTCCTCCAGAATCTCGTCGATCCCGGTATAGCGCAGGCGCGCCTCGAATTCCGCCGCCAGGCGCTGCGCCGTGCGCCCATAGCTGCCGGGCAAGCCCGCGAGGATATGGCTCAGCTCCTCGATACACGCATGCAACGAACGCGGCACGTCACTGCGCAGCAGCAGCAACTCCGATACCGAGCGCGCATTCAAGGCATTCGGGTACAGCTCGGTGTAGGCCTCAAACGACGACAACGCCCGCAGCAGGGCGCTCCACTGGTAATAGCCGCGTGCCGACAAGTCGCTGACTTCTTCCGACTCCTCGCCAAACATTTCATAGCGCGCGTCCAGCAAGCGCAAGGTGTTGTCCGCGCGCTCGACGAAGGTGCCCAGGCGTATAAACCGGTATGCGTCATTGCGCATGATGGTGCCGGACGTCGCGCCGCGGAACAGGTGAGAGCGCTGCTTGACCCAGTCACAGAAGTGGCTGATGCCGTGCCGCGCCAGGCCACCGGCGGCGATGCTGCGCATTTCCAGCCAGGTGGCGTTAAGGTTTTCCCACATGTCGGCGGTAATGCGTCCGCGTACCGCGTGGGCATTGCCCCGCGCGGCACGCAGGCAGTTGTAGATGCTGGCGGGGTTTTCTTCATCGAGGGCGAAGAAGTGCAGCATGAGCGTCGCGTCCAGCTCTTTGTGACGCTCCAGGTAATTCTCCAGGGTGCCGCTGCTGAGCAACGCCATCGCCAGTTCGTCCAGCCCATCGCTGTGCCCGGCCTGGGGCATCAGCGACAGCGAGTAACTGACTTCAAGCATGCGCGCCAGGTTTTCGGCGCGTTCCAGGTAACGCGACATCCAGTACAGATCTGCGGCGGTTCTACTCAACATACTCAGCCCTCCACCACCCAGGTGTCCTTGGTTCCGCCGCCTTGCGACGAGTTGACGATCAGCGAGCCTTCCTTCAATGCCACGCGGGTCAGGCCGCCGGGCACCAGGCGGGTTTCCTTGCCCGAGAGCACGAACGGGCGCAGGTCGATATGCCGCGGCGCAATGCCGTTTTCGACGAAAGTGGGGCACGTGGACAGGCTCAGGGTCGGTTGGGCGATGTAGGCGTGGGGACGTGCCTTGATGCGTTGGCGGAAGTCCTCGATTTCGGCGGCGGTGGAGGCCGGGCCGACCAGCATGCCGTAGCCGCCCGAGCCCTGGGTTTCCTTGACCACCAATTCCGGCAAGTGGGCGAGCACGTGGGACAGTTCATCCGGCTTGCGGCACTGGAAGGTCGGCACGTTTTGCAGAATCGGCTCTTCGTCCAGGTAGAAACGGATCATCTGCGGCACGTACGGGTAAATCGACTTGTCATCGGCCACGCCGGTGCCAATTGCATTGGCCAGCACCACATTGCCGGCGCAATAGGCGGCAACCAGCCCCGGCACGCCGAGCATCGAATCGGGATTGAAGGCCTTGGGGTCGAGGAAGGCGTCGTCGATTCGCCGGTAAATCACATCCACCGGCTTGGGCCCGTCGGTGGTGCGCATGAACACCTTGAGGTCGTGCACGAACAGGTCGGCGCCTTCGACCAGTTCCACGCCCATTTCTCGGGCGAGGAAGGCGTGTTCGAAGAAGGCGCTGTTGAAGCGGCCCGGGGTCAGCACCACCACGTTGGGGTTGTCGAGGCGGCTGGAACTTTTCAGGGTCTTGAGCAGCAGGTTGGGGTAGTGGTCCACCGGCGCGATGCGCTGCTTGGCGAACACTTCCGGGAACAGGCGCATCATCATCTTGCGGTCTTCGAGCATGTAGCTCACGCCGCTGGGGGTGCGCAGGTTGTCTTCGAGCACGTAGTAGGTGCCGTCGCCGTCGCGCACCAGGTCAACCCCGGAAATGTGCGAATAGATGTCGCGGTGCAGGTCCAGCCCGACCATCGCCTTCTGATAACCCTCGTTGCCCAGCACCTGTTCGGCGGGAATGATCCCGGCCTTGATGATGCGTTGGTCGTGATAGATGTCGGCCAGGAACATGTTCAGCGCATTGACGCGCTGGATACAGCCGCGTTCGATCACGCTCCATTCAGTGGCGGGGATGCTGCGGGGAATGATGTCGAAGGGGATCAGGCGCTCGGTGTCCTGCTCGTCGCCGTAGAGGGTGAAGGTGATCCCGGCGCGGTGGAACAGCAAATCGGCTTCGCGGCGCCTTTGCGCCAGCAGTTCCGGAGGCGTGTTGGCCAGCCAGCGGGAGAAATCCTGATAATGCGCACGGCACACGCCATGTGCGTCATTCATTTCATCAAAGAAAGATCGAGCCATTCCAGTACCTTGTCAGTGCCCAGGGGTGCTTGGGTGGCACTGCCGCTTTAAAAAACGCATTTTTTTATGAGCCCGTGGCTGATCGTGCCAACAGGCCTGGTCCTTACTTTCTTATGGGGTCGGCTCTGGGTCGGGGGGTAACGAATGCTCCTGAATCCGGGCAGATGAATGGATAAAGCAATGCGTGTGCCGGAACCGGGGATTGTGTTGATTTAATCCTGCGGCGAGCGGGCTGATGGTGGCAGCGGGGCGTGCTGTGGCCAGCCACCTCGCCCCGCGTTGGGCTGCGCCGTGGCCCCCAGGGAAAGCAGGCGCGCTGCGCACGCCAACGCGGGGCAAGCCCGCTCACTACAAGGGTGCAGGGCCTGTTCCACAATGGTGCATGAACAAACTTGAACTTCACCGCTGCCTGATTCTTCTAATGAGACTCGCAATCTTGTGGAGCACCGTCGTGCCCAGAATCATCTCCCCGAACACCCCCGAAGCAGCGCTGGACGATCACAGTGAACACAACGCCAAGATTTTTGGTTCGCCCAAGGACCGACTTGACTTCTATCGCCGCGAAATCCAGTACGAAACCTCCATCCTGGCCAACCGCACCGACGCCTACCTGACGGCGCAGTCGTTTCTGGTCATCGCCTTTGTCTCCGGCATGGGCAACCTGAACCCGGAATGGGGCAAGTTTTTCACCCTGATCGTGCCGGTGTTCCTGGCCTCCCTGGGAGTGCTCAGTTCCCTGAATGCCTGGCCGGGGATCCGCGCCGCGTACGAAATCATCGACCACTGGCACTACAAACAAAGCGAATTGCTGCGCAGCGAGCCGGTCATGGGCATGGCCTATGACGATTCGCCGCTGTTTTGCGAAACCGAGTCGTCGCACAAGGGCTATCGCAAGTCGCTGCTATTTTCCATGCGCGCGCCGTGGCTGTTCATGGTGTTTTGGCTGTTGCTGGGCGTCTACGCGTTCTACATCCAGATCGATAACCCTGTGTCTTGAGCACTGCTGCTTAAATCGGCGGAACTTCATCGTCCTGCGCGGGACCTTACCTTTACGCAGGATGTGTTTTCCGAAACTGCGAAGAGGTGACCCCCATGAACACAAGCAACGATCCGCAAGTCAGCAACCGCAACGACCCGGCCATCGATGGTGGAGAGCCGGCGCCGGGCACTGGCGCCGACGCGCCTAAAGACCCCAAGCCTGCCAGCGATCCAAAAGCCAAGGAAAACGACTACAGCCCCGACTTCAAGCCTGAGCCCGAAGCCAAGCCTGAGACGGATGCCGATATCGATACCCAAGGCGGTTAGAGGAGACGGTCATGTCAGAACAAGACGACGAAGAACTCAACGACCCGGGCAACGAAGACCCGGGCTCATTGATGGATGATGCAGAAGTGCCGCTGAACGATCTGGATGACGCGGCCGATGTAGGTCATACCGAAAATCAGGACTGAGCTGCAATCTTTTGAGCTTTCACCTTGGCACGTCGTTCATACCAGACCAGCATCGGCTGGGTACTCAGGCCATGAACGACGATGCTCAAGGCGATCACCGACACCGTAAGGTTCACCGCCACCGCACTGCTGGTGCCGATCAACCCATGGTTGAGCGCGTAGAACAGGTAGTAGATGCTGCCGATCCCGCGAATGCCGAACCAGCCCATCAAGCCACGCTGCCGATAGTCGATCAGGCTGCCCCAGGGCACCGCCAGCACACTCGCCGGCCGAATCACGCAAAATAACAGCGCCGCCACCGGCAGCGCGCGCCAGTCCCAATGACTGACCAGAATGATCCCCAGCAGCGTCACCAGGAAAACCTCCATCGAGCGCTCCACCAGGCTGCCGAATGAAAGCATGTCGCCCATCATCACACCGGCGGCGATCTGCGTGTCTTGCAGTTCACTGACATCACCTTGGAGCGCGCGCGCAGGTTCCACCTCCAGATGGCCCACCACCGGCAATGCCAAGTGCTCGGAGGGTGTCTGCGAATTGCCCGTGGACCTGAACTCTGCCTGGCGCAAGCCGAGCCCGGCGGCGAACACCGACAAAAAGCCGTAGCCGCCCACCGCCTCGGCCGCCACGTAGGCCAGGGCGATCAACGCCAGCGTCAGGTAATCGTTGGGTGACAAGGTGCTGTCTTCATTGGTGATGCGCATCCACAGGGTCACGCGGCCGATGCCCCGGCCCATCCAGTAGCCGATCAGCAACCCGGCCGGTACGGCCCACAGCAGGTTTTTCAGGGCCCAGCCGCCCAGCCAGTCACCGTCAAAGCCGCCGTGCTGCATGAATAACAGCGCAAAGATCACAAACGGAAACGCCGTGCCATCGTTCAAGCCGGCCTCGCCCGACAGGCCAAAACGCAGCGCGTCGTAGTCCTGCGCATTGTTGACCTGAACCAGGCCGGCCAGCACCGGGTCGGTCGGCGCAAGAATGGCACCGACCAGCAGCGAAACGCCCCAGGAAAGCCCGAACAGGTAATGCAGCGCGAGGCCACTGCCCAGGATAGTCAGCAACATCACCGGGCCTGCCATGCCAAACGCAATGCGCCAGGTGCGATGCCGCAATGGCAGGCGCAGCTTCAAGCCGCTGACGAACAGCGAAAACAGCACCGCCACTTCCGTCAAGTGCTCCATCCAGCGTGCGGAAGCCTTGATGTCCATCTGCAGCAGGTCCATGCCCAGCGGGCCGATGGCGATGCCCAGCAACAGGCAGACTGCCGAGGTCGTCACCGGCATCCAGCGCAGGTAGGAGGAGGTGAGGGCGAGGGTCAGCAATACCGCGCCGAGTACGGCCAACCAAAGAATAAAAGTCATCGAACGTGCACCGTGGCCGTGGTTTGTAGCCGTTGGAGGACCACGACCCGGTACTGGTTCAAAGTTGTTGGATCAGGTGTTGATCCACGAATGATCGGCGCCGATCCTGATGTTGAACCGGTAGCGAAGCGGGTAGTAGTGGTGTTTGATTTTTTGTATCTGCTCACGCAGATGATCCGGTGGCGCAAGCCCTTTGCTGGCGTAGACGCCAAGCACGTCGTTTTCAATGTCGACGATAGGGCCGGACGAGACGAGGCTGCCGTCGACCAGCTTGGACTCTTTGGCTAATCCATCCAAACCCAGGTCGTACAGGTCGGGCCGTTTCGACTTGAGGATGTCATTGAACAGATTCGGGCCTGCGGTCTCGAATATCTTGCGTTCATATGCGCTGAATTCGGGTGTGTAGTGCACCCGGCCATTGGCGGATTTCGTGGCAGTGGGGCGGTTGGCCGCGAAGTACACCTTGTTGGCTTTAAAACGTTGGTTCATCTGCGTGATCATCGCCTCGAGGACCGGGTTGCCAGGGCGTGTCGCGAAGTTACTGGTGTTATAGAACGGCGTGTAGTCGGTCAGGCTATGCACGACCGGCGCGCCGAGCAGAACATCGTCAGCGCCGGCGAGCAATGCGTCGGTGCCGATGTTTTTTTGAATGACGTCATCGGTGTCCAGGTACACACCGCCGTGCTTGTTCATGATGGGATAACGGGCAACGTCCGAGGCGGCCGCCAGGTTTTTGCCTTGCCCCTGCCGAAAGTAGTCGTACATTTCGCCGCGCCTGAGCTGCTTGAAGACTTCGTCCTCATGCAGGTTCACGATCTTCACGCCGGGCACCTTGCTCTCCAGCGTGTTTTTTATGCGTTGAAACACCGCCGGGCTGTCGGCATCGACGTGAAGGATGGAGGTATAACCGGGCGCCTGAGTGGCGTTCCTGGCGATGTTGTCGGCCAGGTGCGACGGTATTTCCTGGCCGGCCCAAAAGTAGTGCAGCGCCTTGGGCAGCGGTTTCACCTCGTTTGGCAGCTTCAGCACCGACGGCGGTGAGACATCAATAAAGGTGTACTGATGCGCGTCGGCCTTTTTAGCTTTGCTGAACTCATCAAGCGTTCCCCGTTGCCACTTGCCCTTGGCACTTCGCCAGAAATACTTCGCGGGCGTGTCATCGATACCGGTGGCGAGCGGGGTCAGTTTCCACGCGCCGGCCGAACTGTCGAAGATGACGCTGTGTTCGGCGCCTTTGTGATTGAGCCTGAACGGCGTGGCTGCATGTTCGACGACGTCGATGTCATCCATCGGGACCACGTAAGTGCTGTCGCCAAACTTCCAGGGCGTGGGGGTGTCATGAGCGCCACCCAGCAGCCGGGCGGACCTGGAGGTGGGTTCCCAGCCGGACACACCGAGGTCCCTGATGGCGATGTCTGGCCCCGTGCCATTGGGGTGCCGGATGACTCGCTGGCCATCCTTCAAGCGTGACTCATAAAGTGTTCCGTCGACCTTTACATATTCTTTTTTACTGCGGCCTACGTACACGTTGCCCTGCAAGCCCTTGGTCGACAGCGCGTGCGGGGCGATGTGTCTGGCTTCATAACCGCGCAGGTTGGCGTCCAGTGTCCGGGTCTCGCCACTGGCCGCCAGGCGCTTGGGCGTGAAGTCTTTGAGCGGGGGGCCAAAGGGGTATTTTTTTACCGCGTCGTATTGGTGCCAGTGACCCTGGAACAGCACGGCATGACCTTCAACAGTGTGTTGCCCGACCTTGAACGTGCCGTTTGCCGCCAGACCCTGCTGCCGATCGGCGATCTTTACCAGGTCATCGCCGCCGAGGGCGTGCAGGCTGCTGGCGTCGTTTGAGTTGGGGCTGTCGACGACAAAGTTTTCCAGCGGTTTGCCGTACGCCTGTTGGGTGCGCGGATTAACGGCATACCACTGTTGGGTCGCCTCATCGAATGTGGCCAGCGCTGGGGTGCTCTGCGCGCGGTGGGAGGCCCTGAAGGTGCCTTGCGCGATATCGGGCTTTTTCGCCAACTCAAGCAGGTTGACACTGCGATAAGACCCGCGCAGGTGCTTGAGGCCCTTATAGCTGGCGCCGGCTAAGCTGCGGACGCCGTTGGCGACTCCGCGCGCCAGGTCATCCACCCCGCTCAGGGGGTTGAGCGAGCCGACCGCCGCACGCCCGACAATCTTGAACGTCTGGCCGAGCCTGGAGATGGCCGACGCGCCGGCAAATGCGCCTTTCGCGCCCTTGGCCGCAGCCCCCAGGCCCACCGCGAAACCAAAGATATCGAAGGCCAGATCGACGATACCGTCCTTCGCGTTGCCGTCGATGAAATGCTTGATGGCTGACCTGAACGGGATCAGATTCAGCGCTACGTCCTCAACCACCTTATAGGTCGGTACTTCAGTGTCGAACGTCGTCACGCCTCTGGCGCTGCGGTGCACTGCGGGCAGGTTGATGTCTTCGATCAGCGCATCGGCCATGTACCGGGTTCGGTCACTGGCGAAGCTATCAGGCACGGTGTGCGCACCTTTGCGCTCATCCAGCAGGGCCGATGAGTATTCACCCGCAGGCTTTACGGCATCGTAGCGTTTGCCGGGTGACGGATACCAACCGCCGGCGGGTGGGTACGCTTTGTAGGTCTGGCCCGGCCGCCGGGTCACCGTGCCCTTGAGGCGGTCGACTGCATAGGTCATGGCCTTGCCATTGCGCTGGGTCTCGACCAGTAGAACGCCTTCTGCAACGCGGCGATCGTCTCGGCTGTATTCAATTTCCTTGCGCACGCTTATTTTGCCGAATTCCAGGTTTTGCCGGTCTTCCAGCGGCAGCTTGGCGATCAAGTGCTTGAGTTGCGCAGTGGTGGTCTTTTTTACCCGGCTGGCGTAAGCCCCAAACGCTTCATCAAACGCATCCTGCGGACGCGGCAGGTCTTTAAGCGTCGCCAGAGCGGCGTTGATGTTGATCGCATGCGAGGACGCTACCCAAGCCCCCGGCGCGCCATCCGTGGGCAAAGTGACGTTGCCCAACGTCACCGCATTGGCAGCCGCGCGACCGGCCCGGCCCCAATCATCGGACGAGTCGGGCGCGCCGAGCAGGGCTCTGCCATCGATAAACAGATCCAGCAGCGAGTAAGGCCCCGGGAAGTGCCTGCTGGCGGGCTGCGAGGTGATGCATTTTTCTTCGAACAGGTTCGGGTCCATCGCCGGCAAAGCGAGTTTCAGCTGTGCCAGCGCCAGCGCTTTTGTGGTCGGCATCTCGCCGATCTGCGTTTGGGCAGCCTCTCTCAACTCATTGACCTGGGCACTGAATCGCTGACGCACCAGGGCCATGGCTGCATCGGTGGTCGGGTAGTGCAGGCCATTGCCAACGGCCCAGTCCTTGATCGCTTCATGCTGGGCGGCGTATTCAATGCGGCGCTCGTCATCGGTCACGGGTGCAATGCTGCCCTCCAGCATGACGCGCGCATAGCTCATCGCTGCCGTTGCCCCTGGCGATTTTGCCTCGATGCGCGCGACCGCCGTGGCAAAGCTGACCCAGCTGTGGGTGCCCACGGCCACCTGATCGGGGATGTCCTTGACCAGAAGCGCCGGCGCCCGGCTGGCAAGCAAAAGGTGAGTCAGCACGCAAGCGGTGGCCGGGGAGGACGCTCGCCCGGTGGCCACCAGGTGTTCTTCCATCTCGCTGATGATCGTAGACGCGGATTTGCCGGCGTTTTCGGCGCAGAACAGCGTGTAACCTTCAATGCTCAGTGGCGTGTCTGGCCGCGCAACGCCAAACGGATCGGTCAGGCTGACACGCTCCACGTTCAATGCCGCCAGTAGCCAATCGGTGGCACTGCCCTTGATTGACCGTGCCTCGAAGCTGGCCTGAATGGCCTCGCCCAGTGCCTTGCCTCCGGGCGTGTTGAGCAACTCGTCGAGTAAGCGTCGCGGCTGGCTCAGCGCTGAGGGCGTGAGAGGCCTGTTGTCG
The DNA here is from genome assembly GCF_963879675.1 of Pseudomonas sp. Larv2_ips. Classification (NCBI taxonomy): domain Bacteria; kingdom Pseudomonadati; phylum Pseudomonadota; class Gammaproteobacteria; order Pseudomonadales; family Pseudomonadaceae; genus Pseudomonas; species Pseudomonas sp. Larv2_ips. Next base: position 1,696,810 of record NZ_CAWOAW010000014.1, on the reverse strand, counting down.
AGCAAGTACTCCAGGACATTGTTAAACGGGCGCACATCAATGTCGCCAAAGCCGCCTGCGTACAGGCCGCTGCTCAACAGCCGCTGGTTGCGCTGATCCAGGGGTTGCGGCCAGCTCAGCGCACCGCCAAGGTTCCCGTGGGTGGGGGTATTGGGCGGTGGCGTGGTGATTGCTTGGGCAAGGTTGTCCATGGCTTCGCGGCTGGTCGGCACATCCCAGCCGTTATCTTCCAGGAACCGCTTGAGGCTGACCTCGGCCCACGCCTGCGTGTGATCGCTGCGGTACGTGCTGTGGGTGCCCAGCTGAATGGTGTTTTGCTGTAACTCATCGGCGATGTCGGCATGTGATCGCGTGCCGTCTTTCAACTGCGCTGACAAGTACCGTAACGACGCTGCGGCCTGGTGCTGCGCGTGCGTATCGTCGACGACGGATTTCTGGCTTTGCAGGGCACCTTCGCTGCGCGATTCCACCACGTCGGAAAAAACCACCGGGTCGAGCCTGGCGAAGCGGCGCTCGCGGCTGAGTACGTCGGCGCGCTGTGTTAGCGCCGAGCCCGAAAGGTGGGGCGGCTCTTTATAAAAGTTGCCCACCAGCGCCAAGGGCGCGATGTGCTCGTTTGTAGCGCCCGGCAGGGTGAAGGTCGCATCTGCCTGGCCGGCGGCGATGACGCGTGCCGCCTGGAGCACCGGGCCGCTGATGGCGCCCCAGTCTCTGTCGTCCAGCCCCAGCGTGTGCAGCGTCTGGGCGGGATCCAGGTAGCGCTTGAGCGTGAAGTGAATCCGCCCCGACGCCGGGTTGAGGCTGATCGAGTGGCTGTCTATGCCCTTGTCATGGATCCACTGGGCCACGTCCGGTGATCGCAAGGCGTTTGCCAGCTGCGCCCACCACTGGCCGAAGGTTGAATGCGCGGGAATGGGCCAGATTTTCTGGTCAGCATCGCGGGCGGTCACGCCGGTTGCGCCGCGCAGTGCAGCGCCGTATTGAGCCGCCAGCTCGCGATCACCGTGGGCCCGGGTGCCTTCGATGTCTGGCTGAATGGGCGCGCCGGGCTCAGAGGTGAGCCTGGGCGGCGCAACGCTGCTGTCAGGAACCTGCGTTGGCTGCACGTGCGCAGCGTGAGGGTTGGAAATACGGGTCATAAAGTCTGTCACCTGGGCAGGGAATACGCCACGGCACAGTGGCGTGGCCTCCCCTTGTGGCAGTAGTGCGTGCAGCGATTCCGTCGCCTGGCGGCGATAATCTTTACCCCTGATGTCAGCCTTCATGCTCGGATGCCAGGGGTGTCGGTTCGGCTACATCAACGGCTGACACCCCTTACAGGCTTAAGGCCTTTGCATTAATTGCGAGCCGATGGTGTTGAGCCGAATCATGTCCATCAACTGGCGCAACCCTGGCTGCGATTGCCGGCGGCTGGCGTAGTACATGCACAACGGTTCGCCCAGGCAGGCCCAGTCGGGCATCACTTCCACCAGACGGCCGTCGGCGAGTTCCTGTTGCACGCGGTTGGACAGGCAGTAGGCAATGCCCACACCTTGCAGCGCGGCATTGACGATGGTTTCAGTGTCGGCTGCGCTGAAATGGCCAGGCACGTCGATGCGCTGTTGACGCGGGCCGTTGCCCAGTTCCCATTTGTAAGTGGTCTTGTCTCCCAGGTACATGCGGATGCACGCGTGTTGCAGCAGGTCTTTGGGAACCTGTGGCGTCCCGTGACGTGCGAGGTAGGCAGGGGAGGCGACCACGATCCAGCGCAACGGGCCGGTCAGCGGCACCGCGACCATGTCTTGTGGCACGGTCGCGCCATACCGGATACCGGCGTCGTAGCCTTCGGCAATGATGTCGATCATCGCGTCCTGCACGATCAGGTCCAGGCGCAGTTGCGGGTAGGCGGTGGCGAAGTCGCCGAGGATCGGCGCCAACAGCAGCACCGCGGCATCCCTGGGCACATTGAGACGCAGGCGGCCAATCGGCGCTTCACGGTACAGCTCGAGGGTGTCGAGGCCGTCCTGGATCGTGGCAAAACCCAGGCTGAGCTTTTCGGCGAGCAGGGTGCCGGCGTCGGTGGGCTCCACGGCGCGGCTGGTGCGGTACAGCAACTTGACCCCAAGGCGGGTTTCCAGGTTGCGCATGGTGTGGCTCAACGCCGACGTGGTCACCCCCAGTTCGTGGGCGGCATGGCGGAAACTGCGACGGCGGATGATCGCCATGAACACATTCAGGTCGGCCAGTTCGGAACGATTGAAAGCAGCCATTTCAAGCCTCTTTTATGGGAGTTCGGTTGCATGCGGCGTTGAGCCCTATTCAACCTCGGATGATCTAGAGTAATTGCTTTTCTAAGCAATGTTGTGGGCAGGGGTATTTTTTTATGCGCATCGAGACCATCCGGATTTCTGGCATAGACAAGCCGGTCTCGCGGATTGCCCTTGGCACCTGGTCCATGGGCGGACACTTGTGGGGCGGCGCGGATGACGAACAGTCGATCAGGACCCTGCGCCATGCCTTGAACTGCGGCATCAACCTGATCGACACCGCCCCGGTGTATGGCTTTGGGCTGTCCGAGGAGCTGATCGGCAAAGCCTTGCGCGGCGTACGTCACTCGGCGGTCATCGCTACCAAAGCCGGGCTGCAGTGGGAAGACGGCACCCCGCGCCGCAATGCCACGGCCGAGCGCATTCGCAAAGAGGTCGAGGATTCATTGCGACGCCTGGAGACCGACTACATCGACCTGTATCAGGTGCACTGGCCCGACCCGCTGGTGGCCCAGCAGGAAACCGCCGAGGCGCTGGAGCGCCTGCGCCGTGAAGGCAAGATACTGGCGGTGGGCGTGAGCAACTACTCGAGTGCGCAGTTGGACGAGTTCAGTCGTCACACGGCCCTGGCCACGGTGCAACCGCCGTACAACGTGTTCGAGCGCGCCATTGACAGCGACATCCTGCCGTATGCCAAGCGACACTCGCTGGTGGTGTTGGCTTATGGCCCGCTGTGCCGAGGGTTGCTGGCCGGCAATATGCATTCGGCCACCCGCTTTGCGGGCGACGACGTACGCAATCTCGACCCCAAGTTCAGGGCGCCGCGTTTCGAGCAGTACCTGGCGGCGGTGGCGGCACTGGACGTGTATGCCCGCGAATGCCATGGCAAATCCGTACTGGCCCTGGCACTGCGTTGGGTATTGGACCAGGGCCCAACCATCGCGCTGTGGGGTGCCCGTCGGCCGGAGCAGTTGAAGGGCTTCGACGAGGCATTCGGCTGGCACCTGAGCGCCGGCGACTTGACACATATCGACCGTATTCTCGCCAGCACGATAAAAGATCCGATTGGCCCGGAATTTATGGCCCCAGCTAAACGTTAGCCCTAGCGACAGGGAGGTCAGCGAGAAAAATAACTGACATCCCCGTACGTTGAGGTTTTTTGCATGAAGCGCGGTACCGTATTCAAGATCGCTGGTGGTTTGCTGTGTGTGCTTGCGCTGGTCGGCGCCTGGCAGTGGCGGGGCAACCCCGATGCTTTATGGCATATCGTCAGCCAGCAATGCGTGCCCCATCAGCAACAGCAGCAAAACCCCAGCCCGTGCCTGGCGGTGGACCTGGACCGTGGCTACACGCTGTTCAAAGACCGCAATGGCCCGCTGCATGATGTGTTGATTCCGGTCGATAAGGTCACCGGCATTGAAGACCCTGCGCTGGGTCGACAGTTGCTGCCGCATTACTTTGCCCAGGCCTGGCGGCATCGCAGTGTGTTGTCCGACGGCTTGCAACAGCCGATTCCGGACGCGTTTCTCTCGGTGGCGATCAACTCACGTTACGGCCGCTCGCAAAACCAGTTGCACGTGCACATCGCCTGCCTGCGCCCGGAGGTGTTTGCCGCGCTGAACCGGCACAGTAACGACCTCACCGCGCAGTGGCAGGTGCTGCCGACGCGCCTGAAGGGGCACACCTACAGCGCCCGCACGCTGACGGCGGCGGACGCCGATACGCTGGACCCGCTGGCCCTGCTGCGTGAGTATGTCGAGGCCCAAGGCGACGCCATGAGCCAGTACAGCCTGCTGATGACACCGCGCGCCGATGGCAGCCTGGTATTGCTGACCACGCACCTGGCGTTGACCGAACTCAACCTGGGGTCGGCCGGTGAGCTGCAGGACTATCGCTGTGACTTGATGAATGCACATTGACCCCTTTCGGACCTGCCTGCCTGCGCTTGACGGTGTTGCCCTCGCTGTTCCTGCTCGTCGCTGTCGCCCCTGCGGCGATCCCATACGGCAGCGGTGTGCGCCTGGGCAACGCCAGTACCCGCATGGGTTTGAACACGCGCTGAGCTGCATTTGAACCGGCCTAATACTGGGCGACCTACACCCGGTCACTTCATTCGCGACCTCTTTAACCGATAAACGACACCCGCCTGAACCTACCCATTGAACGACTGTTCAGTTTGCACTATGTTGACCGCATCCACCCGTTTGCACCTGCACGGGTTCGCGCTTTCTTCTTGAACGAGAGGCTCTGGCATGCGGTTTTCCCCCTTCGTTGAACGAATTGCAGGGCAGGGCGTAGCCGCCTGGGACATCCATCACGCCGCGTTCAACGCCGCAAGCCAGGGCGAAGACGTCATCATTCTCAGCGTCGGCGACCCTGACTTCGCCACCCCGTCATTCATCACCGACGCCGCCGTCAGCGCCTTGCGCGAGGGCGACACTCACTACACCGAAATCCCCGGCCGTACAGCGCTGCGCAACGCGATTGCCGCGCGCTACAGCAAGACCTTGTCCCGCCCGTTGAGCGCCGAAAACGTCATCATCGTGCCCGGCGCGCAGAACGCGTTGTTCATCAGTTCGCTGTGCCTGCTGCAAGCCGGTGATGAAGTGCTGGTGCTCGACCCGATGTACGTCACCTACGAAGCCACGCTCAAGGCCAGCGGCGCCACGCTTACACGCGTGCCGTGTTCGCCGGAGTCCGGGTTTCGCCTGGATGCGCAACGGCTCGGCGCTGCGATCACGCCTCGGACCCGGGCGCTGTTTTTCTCCAACCCGAACAACCCCACGGGTGTGGTGCTGAACCCGCAAGAGCTGCAAGCCATTGCCGATCTGGCCATCGCCCACGACCTGTGGGTGGTGGTCGATGAGGTCTACGAAAGCCTGGTGTTCGACGGCGAGTACCACAGCCTTGCCGCGTTGCCGGGCATGGCCGAGCGCTGCATCGTGATCGGCAGTTTGTCCAAATCCCACGCCATGACCGGCTGGCGGATCGGTTGGATCATCGCCGCCCCGCAGATGATCGTGCACGCCGAAACCCTGGTGCTGAGCATGCTCTATGGCTTGCCGGGCTTTGTGATGGAAGCCGCCACGGCGGCGGTGTTGGCCCATGACGAGGTGACGGTGGGCATGCGCGAAATCTACCGTCGCCGCCGCGATCTGGTGGTGGCAGGCCTCAGTGCCTGCCCGGGCATCAAGGTGCAGGCACCGCAAGCCGGCATGTTTGTGCTGGTGGACGTGCGCGGCACGGGCTTGGGGTCATTGGATTTTGCCTGGCGGCTGTTCCGCGAGGCGGGCGTGTCGGTGCTCGATGCCGCCGCCTTTGGTGAGCCGGCCCAAGGGTTTGTGCGCTTGTCCTTCACCCTGGGTGAAGAACGCCTTGCCGAGGCCTGCCGACGCATCGCCGGGTTTGTCGCCAGGCGGGTCGCTGAACCGCGTATCGCCGCCGCACCGACCCCCGAAGTGGCGCAGCCGGCGCAAGCCAGAACGATGATCGAAGTCGTCGACCTGCATAAGCGCTTCGGCAATATCGAGGTGCTCAAAGGTATTTCCCTCACGGCCCACGAAGGCGAGGTGATCTCGCTGATCGGCGCCAGCGGCTCGGGCAAAAGCACCTTGCTGCGCTGCATCAACATGCTCGAGGTGCCCGACCAGGGCAGCATTCATGTCGATGGCGAAAGCATCAAATTGAATTACGGTCTTCCCGGCGCGCCACTGGTGGCCGATGCCAAGCAGTTGGTGCGCATCCGCTCGACCTTGGGCATGGTGTTCCAGAACTTCAACCTGTGGCCCCATCGCACAGTGCTGGAAAACCTCATCGAGGCGCCCATCCAGGTGCTGCGCGAAAGCCGCGCGGAGGCCATCGAGCGCGCCGAAGCCTTGCTCGACCGCGTCGGCCTTGCCGCCAAGCGCAACGAATACCCGGCGTTTCTCTCGGGTGGCCAGCAACAACGCGTGGCGATTGCCCGCGCGTTGGCCATGCGCCCCAAAGTCATGCTGTTTGACGAACCCACCTCGGCCCTCGACCCGGAACTGGTGGGCGAAGTGCTGCGCGTTATCCGCTCGCTGGCCGAAGAAGGCCGCACCATGATCCTGGTCACCCATGAAATGGCCTTCGCCCGGGATGTGTCCTCCAAAGTGGCTTTTTTGCACCAAGGCATGATCGAGGAAACCGGCTCGCCGGACTCGGTGTTTATCGACCCACGCAGTGAACGTTGTCGACAGTTCGTCAACGCGCATCAAACTCGCTAACGCCAAAAAAGACGGGGCAAATCATGAAATCCAGACGCATGGCAACGTGGTTGAGCAGTGCAGTGTTGATGGTGGCCGCCGGGTTTATCCAGGCCGCAGAGAAACCCATCGTGTTCGCGGTGGCGGCAGAACCCTATCCACCGTTTACCGTCAAAGGCGGCAACGGGGAGTGGTCCGGCTTTGAAGTGGACCTGATCCACAAACTCTGTGAAGGCATGAAAGCCGAGTGCCAGATCAAGGAAGTGGCCTGGGATGGCATCATCCCGTCGCTGCTGGCGAAGAAAATCGACGTGATTTTCTCCTCGATGTCGGTTACCGACGAGCGTGAAAAACAGATCGCCTTCAGCCGTGCCTACTACGATTCGCTGCTGGGCGTGGCAGGGCCCAAGGGCGCGACGGTGGATATCACGCCTGAAGGCCTCAAGGGCAAGCTGATCGGCGTGCAGATCTCCACCGTCAGCGCCAATTATTTGAAAAAGTACTACGAGAACATCGCCGACCTTAAGTACTACGACACTCAGGAATCGGCCAACGCCGACCTGATCGCCGGGCGCATCGACTACATGATGGCCGACGACACGGCCATCGCGATGATGGTCAAGACCCCCGAAGCCAGCGGCCTGGCGCATATCGCCAGCGTGCCCTACGACCCGATCATCGGCCGTGGCGTGGGTGCGGGCTTGCGCAAGGAAGACACCGCGCTCAAGGCCCGTCTCGACAAGGCGATCGGCGAGCTGCTGGTGAGCAAGGACTATGACGACCTGGCCCAGCATTACTTCGGCCTGTCGGTCAGCCCGTGCAAACGCGGCGAGACTCCGGCGTTTGTGAGCAAGACCTGCGACAGCCCGTACCCGCCCATCGCGCAGAAGACCGAATAAGATGCTCGACCTTCTCAGCTTTGGCGAACAAGGGTGGGGCAACGCGCTGCTCAAAGGGTTATGGATGACCCTGCAAATCTCCGCCGGCGCCTTCGCGGTGGGGTTGCTGATCGGCCTGGTGGTGGCCTGCGCCAAGCTCAGCGCGCCACGCCCGGTTGCACAGCTGATGCGCGGTTACACCACCGTGTTTCGTGCGGTGCCGGAACTGCTGCTGATTCTGCTGCTGTACTACGCAGGTTCCATGGGCCTGAACGCGCTGATGCTATGGCTGGGTTTCGAACAGGTAAACATCAGCGGCGCGCTGGTGGCGATCCTGGTGCTGGGGCTGGTGCAGGGCGCCTATGCCTCAGAGATATTCCGCGCGGCCATCCTGGCCATTCCCCACGGCCAGATCGAGGCGGCGCGGGCGTTTGGCCTGAGCGGGTTTGGCCTGTTCCGCCGGGTGACCTTGCCGATCATGGCGCCGTACGCCTTGGCCGGCATGTCCAACCTGTGGATCAACCTGATCAAGGACAGCGCCTTGATCAGCGTGGTCGGCACCAACGAGCTGCTGTACACGGCCAAGCAGGCGGCCGGTTCCACCCGTCAGTATTTGCTGTTCTACCTCACGGCCGCCGCCTTGTATTACCTGGTGACGCTGGCTTCCAACTACCTGTCCGGGCGCCTGGAGCGACGTATTCGTCGCTGGATGCCGGTTGTCGAGTGAGTCGCCATGCCTGAGTGGATAAGCTATTACGCGGGGCTGATCGCCAAGGGGTTGCAGACGACTTTGTCGCTGCTGGCGATCTCGGCAGTGCTCGGCTTCGCCCTGGCGGTGCTGGTGGCGTTGGCGCGCTTGTCCAAGCGCAAGTGGCTGGCCCGGGGTGCGCTGGCGTACACCAGCGTGCTGCGGGGCACACCGCTGTTGATCCAGATCTACATTTTTTACTACGGGCTGGGCAGCCTGTTTGCGCAGTTCCCGATGGTGCGCAGCAGTTTCCTGTGGCCGTTTCTGCGCGACGGCTATTGGTACATCGTGTTCGCCCTGGTGCTGTCGATGGGCGCTTATGTGGGCGAAGTGATCCGCGGCGGCCTGCTGGCCGTGCCCAAGGGCGAGATGGAGGCCGCGTCTGCCTTTGGCATGACCACACGCCAGGCGTTGCTGCGGGTGCGGTTGCCACGCGCGATGCGGCTGCTGCTGCCGACCCTGGCCGGGGAGACGGTGATGTTGCTCAAGTCCACTGCGCTTGCTTCGACGATTGCCGTGGTCGACCTGCTGGGCGCGGCCAACGTGGTACGCGCGCAGACCTTGCAGATTTATCAACCGCTGCTGCTGGTGGCCGGTGTCTACCTGTGCCTGACCTTCCTCATCGAAGGCGTCTACGCCATCGCCGAACGGCGCGGCACGCCGCTGCGCAGGTCGGCAGGATGAAGCAGAACCGCGCGCTGCAAGGCATTGCCTTGTGCTCATTGGCCTACGCGTTCCTGGCGTTGCAGGACGCCGTGATCAAATGGCTGGTGGCTGATTATTCGGTATTCAGCATTCTGTTCTGGCGCAGCCTGGTGGTGGTGGGGGCGTGTGTGATCGCCGGGCGCATGGGCCTGTTGCGCCGGGCGTGGACTTCGGCCAGTCGCCAGCTGCTGATCATTCGCGGCCTGTTGTCATTGCTGGCGTGGGTGCTGTATTACACCGCCGCCAAAGACCTGACCCTGGCGGAAATGACCACCCTGTATTTCTCCGCTCCGATCATGGTCACGCTGCTCGCAGCGCTGATCCTCAAGGAGCGCGCCAGCCGTGGCCAATGGGTTTCGCTGCTCATCGGCTTCGTCGGCGTGGTGATTGCCTGTCGTCCCAGCCACATGGTTGACCCGCTGCCCATCGCGCTGACCCTGGCGGCCGCCTTGTGCTGGGCGTTCACTTATATCCAGCTGCGCCAGGTCGACCCGACTACCTCGGTACTCGAGCAGATGCTGATCACCAATGCGGTGTTCGTGGTGTGCATGGGCGTGACCTTGCCGTGGACCCACACCCCGGCGCCGACACCCGCGTGGCTGGGCATGCTGGCGGCAGGGCTGGTCGGCGGCGTTGGCCAATTCCTGCTGTTTGCGAGTTTCCGCCGCGCCACCGCGACCTTGCTCGCGCCGTTCGAGTACACCGGGTTGATCTGGGCGTTTGTGTTGTCGAGCCTGATCTGGGGCACCTCGATGGATGTGTCGCTGATCATCGGTGCGGTGCTGATTGCGCTCAGCGGCACCTTGGCGATGCTCAGCGCGCGCCACCCTGAATCACAGGACGTGGTCGGCGCCGAATGCGCCGTGACGCAACCCCTGTACCCAGCAGCGGCAGATGTGCAAGCCGTTGGCGGGGCTGAACGTGCCGGGGTTGAGGCACCCCTCGAGCCAGAGCCCGTCAAGCATCGCCGATAGGCCGATGGCAGCCAGGTGGCTGTCGTGGATCACCAGGTTTTCGCTGCGGGCCAGGTCGTTGAGCAGTTGCTGGATCAGCGCCAGGTAGGCGCGGTAGCTGTTTTCGTGGGACTGGTTCACATGGGGCGAGTGGCGGATCAGGCTCCAGAACACCACCCACACGCCGAGCAGGTCGGGGTCCATCACCCGTGGCGAAAAGGACGCGCTGAGAAACGCATCCAGCCGTGCGGCGGCGCCTTCGGCCTGCTCGACTTGCGCCCATAGGGCACTGGTCAGCTCACTGGCCAGCTTGTGGTAGGTCTCGGCGATCAGCGCATCGATGCTGCCGAAATGGTGGTTGAGCAGGCCCACGGATACCCCGGCCTGGGCCGCGATCCGGCGCACGGAAATGCCTGCGTGACCGTCGCGTGCGAGGCTGGTGAGTGTGGCGGCGATCAGCAAGTCCCGGCGTTCGTCGGGGTCGGCACGGCGCAGTTTGGGAGGGTCGACAGTCACGGGAGTGCCTTGGGTTGATGACCAGAGCGCTCAGGTTAGTTGAACACGTGTTCAATCTCTAGCGATCAAATGATGAGAGGAGGGCAAGGCATGGCAAATGACCTTTCGTGGCAGGTTCAGGGCGATGCAGGCAACCCGCTGCACATCGGCGCCTGGCGTTTCGAAGGCGACGGCAGCGGGCCCAGGGTGCACTTGCAGGCGGGCGTGCACGCCGATGAAATGTGCTGCACCAGTTGCTCCCGCGTTTGCAGGCCTGCCAGGCTCAAGGGCGGCTGCGCGGCACTGTTACTGTTGTGCCCCAGGCGAACCCGTTCGGCATCGGCCAATTTCGTCAGGGCCGGCTGCTGGGGCGCTTTCACGACGCCACCGGGCAGAACTTCAACCGCGCTTTCGACCACTCATTGGCCATGGAGCGTCCGGCGACCAACCTGGCGCAGTGGCAAAAGAGCCTGGTGCAGTTAGCCGCCGACGCCGACCTGGTGCTGGACCTGCACACCGATGATGAGGCGCTGCCTTACCTCTACATCCATCGGCGTTTCTGGCCGGAGCAAGGCCTGGCGCTGGCGGCGGCGTTGCAGGTGGACGTGGTGATCGTCTGGGATGACGGCGGGGATGGCTCCTTTGAAGAAACCCTCATCAACCACGCGGCGCCACAGTTGGCGGCGACTGTCGAATTGCGCGGCCAGGCTGATGTCAGCGATGCGCTGGCGCGGCAGGACGCCGATGGCTTATGGGCGTGGCTGTGCATCAATGGCGTGATCGATGAAGTGGCGGCCATCAACGAATGGCAGGGAGAAGTGGTGGACATGGGCTGCATGGAGACCCTTCTGGCGCCCTGTGCCGGTGTACTGGTGTTCGAAAAAGCACTCGGCGATGAGGTCGAGGAAGGCCAGCGTTTCGCTCGGATCATCGCAAGGCCCGGTGAGCCGACGTCGGAGGTAATACTGCACGCCGCGCAAGCCGGGCGCATGGTGACCCGCCACCGCGAGCGCCTGGTGGCGCAAGGTTCGGTCGTCGCCAAATTTACGGGCACGCGTCTATCCGACAGCTACAGCGGCGGGGTGCTGGACCCATAAAGTGCTGCCTGTACACGCCCCCAATGTGGCAGCAGGCTTGCTCGCGAAGAAGGCGTATCAGCTGACCGATTCAGTGAATGACACTGCGCCTTCGCGGGCAAGCCCGCTCCCACCGTTGGATCGTGGCGCGTCGGGTGATTTCGATAGGCCTCACCACCCCACGGACGTGAACAGCTCAGGCACGCGGTCAAGCGTCGGCAAAATCGCATCAGGCGTGTAGTCCCGCAGCAACTGGCGGCCGGTGCCACGGTCGATCCATACACACCGAAAGCCGATATCCCGCGCGGCCGCGTGGTCCAGGTGCGGGCTGGCGCAGATATGCACGACCTGGTCGAGGTTCACGCCCAACTGCTCGTGGGCGTAGTCGAACAGACGGCGATCGGGCTTGTAGGCGCCTGCCTGCTGCGCAGTGATCACTCGATCAATCGCGCCGCCCAACTGCGCAACATTGCCGGCAATCACGTCATCGTCGGTATTGGAGACAATGCACAACTTGAACCCCATCGCTTTAAGCTGCTGGAGCGTCCCCACAACCTCAGGAAATGGCGGCATCGCGCTGATGCTGTCGGTGAGGAGGGTGCCGTCGTGCTCATTGGCCGGCAATCCCAGCGCGTTCAGCGCCAACTGCATGCTCAAGCCTGCCAGCGTGCGAAAGCTGCGATGCGGTGGCGTCTGTTCCAGGGTGTGTTCGTGATGGTCGTAGGCGCTGAGCAAGGTATCCCGGTCGACCTGATGATCACCTTTTTCGTCGAGGATTTTATCGATCGCGGCGCGCAGGCCTTCATCCCACTGGATCAGCGTGCCGTAGCAGTCAAAGGTCAACCAGAGCGGGCGAGGGGTATTCTCAAGGGGCATGGGGCACCTGTGCGGAAAGTGAGTGACCCTGGCAGCTTAGGAAACGTGGCGGTCAGTTGGAAATTAAATTAACCTCTGCTACACAGTTGAATATCCGATATGAAGGTCGCCGCCATGTTTGATCTCGAGCTGCTGCACACCCTGGTCTGCGTGGTGGACGAAGGCAGTTTTACCCGCGCCGCGGAGCGCGTGCACCGCACTCAATCCACGGTCAGTCAGCAGATTCGCAAGCTTGAAGAAAGCGCCGGCCAGGTGCTGTTGGTGCGTGACCGCTCCGGCCAGCAGGTCAGCCCCACCGAGCATGGCGAGTTGCTGACCCACTACGCGCGCCGGCTGCTGAATTTGTCGCGCGAAGCCCGCGAGGCGCTGAGTACCGAGGCCAGCGTGGTGCCGGTGCGCCTGGGTGTACCCGAAGATTTTGACGCCACGCGCATGGCCTCGATGCTCTCGGGGTTTGTGCGCACTTACCCTGAAGCGCGGCTGCAAACGGTCAGCGGCATGAGCACCGACTTGCGTCGCCAGTTGGAAAACGGCGAGATCGACATCGCCCTGATCAAGCGCGAGCCCGGCAGCGGCGAGTGCCATGCCAGTTGGCCGGAGCCGCTGGTGTGGGTGTGCGGCGCGGGCCAGGACCTGCAGGCCGAGACCTTGCCGCTGGCATTATTCCCCCAAGGCTGTATCTACCGCCAACGCGCCATCCGCACCCTGGACAAGGCTCGACGCAGTTGGCGCGTGGCGTTCGGCAGCCATAGCCTGACTGGCATCCAGGCGGCGGTGACGTCCGAGCTGGGCGTCAGCATCCTGCCCAACAGCGCCGTGCTGGCCAGCCATCGAATCTGCACGCAACTGCCGCCCGTGGCGCCTTCGGAGCTGGCGCTGGTCAGTGGCGCGGGGCGATTGAGTGCGACACACCGCGGGCTGATCGAGTGTTTGCGTGAAGAGATTTCAGAGCCTCGGCAGTCGCTCCAGTAGCAGGCGTTCCAGCGTGATGGCGGGCAATGGCCGGCTGAACAAGTACCCTTGAATCTGATCACAGCCGGCGGCTTTCAAAAATGCCAGCTGATCCTGGGTTTCGACACCTTCGGCGACCACTTGCAGGCTCAGGCTATGGGCCAGTTCAATGATCGTGCGGGTGATGGCCGCGTCTTGCGGGTTGGTGGTGACTTCGCGAATAAACGCGATGTCGATCTTCAACGTGTCGATGGGAAACCGGCGCAGATACGCCAGGCTTGAATAGCCGGTGCCGAAGTCATCGATGGAGATTTTCACGCCCATCGTGCGCAGCCGTTGCAGGCTGGCAATGGTGTGCTGGGTGTTTTCCATCAATGAGCCTTCGGTCAGTTCAACCTCCAGCCAGTGCGGCGCCACCCCGTTTTGCCTCAGGGTGCGCTCGATATCGGCAATCAGGTCGCCCTCGATCAACTGATGACCGGAGACGTTGACTGAAACCTCTACGGCGCCAATCAGGCCGCGTTGCCACACGGCGATTTGCTGGCAAACCGTGTCAATCACCCAGCGCCCCACCGGCACGATCAAGCCCAGGCTCTCAAGTATGGGCACAAATATCGCCGGTGAAACCGCGCCATAGCCTGGGCGCTCCCAGCGCAGCAGGGCTTCGAGTGCGCATATCTGGCCGCCGGCCAGCTCGACCTTGGGTTGGTAATGCACGCTGAACGCATTGGTTTCGACCGCCCGGCGCAGGGCGTTTTCCAGGTCCTGGCGCGCCAGGTCGTGCACGCTCATGCCCGCCGGCTCTCCCGTTTGCCGCTGCAGTTGCTGTTCGAGCATCAGGTTGTGGACTTTCAAATGATCGCCGCGCTCCTTGAGCCGCAGCAGGTTGCGCACCCGCAGCCACAACTCGACACGCTCCACCGGTTTGCTGATGAACTCTTCGGCGCCGGTTTGCAGCCCGCTGACGCGCGCGCTGGGCTCGCTGAGGGCCGACAACATGATGATCGGGATACTCGCCGTGGCTTCGTCGCCCTTCAAGTGGCTGGCCACCTCGTAACCGTCCATGCCCGGCATCATGATGTCCAGCAGGATCAGGTCGGGCGGTTGCTGCGCCACCAACTGCAAGGCTTCCTCACCGCTGCTGGCACTCAGGGTCTGGTAGCCCTCGTGTTGCAGCAGGGTTTCCAGCAGCTTGCGAACCTGGGGTTCATCATCAACGATCAGTAGCGTTGCGGGTTGGCTGGCCATGGAGAGGACTCACAGGAGAGGGCTGATGTGTGGTTGCAGCAAAGTGTCGATGGTCTGGTACAGCTCTTTGTAGCGCAGCGGCTTGATGATGTAGGCGTCGCAGCCGGCCAGTCGGGTCTTTTCGCGGTCTTCCTTCATGGCCATGGCGGTCAGGGCGATCACCGGAATATGCGCGGTGCCGGGGTCTTGCTTGAGCAGTCGGGTGGCGGCGAGGCCGTCCATGCCCGGCAACTGGATATCCATCAGGATCAGCGCCGGCTGTTTTTCCCGCGCCAGCGTCAAGCCGGTTTCTGCATCCGCCGCCCACAACACGCTGTGACCGGCATTGACCAGCAACAACCGAGCCAGGCGCATGTTCGCCTCGTTGTCTTCGACGATCAGGATTTCGGCCATGCAGCCTCCGGGGCGCGATGCAGAGGCAGCCACACCACAAAGCGGGTGCCAAGGCCCACGCGGCTGGCGACGGCGACGCTGCCGCCATGCAGGTCGGTCAATTGCTTGACCATCGCCAGCCCCAAACCCGTGCCTTCAAATTTACGCGCCAGGCTGCTGTCGATCTGGCTGAACGCCTTGAAGAGCTTGCTCATGTCGTCCTTGGCAATGCCGATGCCGGTGTCGCTGACGCTCAGTTCGAGGAACTGCGCGTGAGGGCTGGGCTGCAGGGCGAAGCCATGGGTCGGCCAGTCGCCAGGGATCTGTCCGACCTGGGCGCGACTGACCTCGCGCACCGCCAGGGTCACGGAGGCGCCGTGTTCGCTGAACTTCACCGCATTGGCCAGCAGGTTGTAGATGATCTGCTTGGTCTTGCGCAGGTCCAGTTCCAGGGTGCCGAAATCGCCCTCGCTTTCCAGCTTCAACTGGATGCGTTGCAGGGCGGCTTTTTCGCGCACGATCAACAGACTGTTGGCCAGCAAGCCGGCGAGCTCCACGGCCTCAAGCTCCAGGTCCATCATCCCGGCCTCGACCTTGGACAGGTCGAGAATGTCGTTGATCAGCGACAGCAAGTGCTGGCCGCTGGTGAAGATATCGCCAATGTATTCACGCTGCACCTCGCTCATGTCGCCGACCAGGCCATCCTTGAGCGCCTCGGAGAAGCCGATCACCGCGTTCAGCGGCGTGCGCAATTCGTGGGACATGGTGGCGAGAAACTCGGACTTCATGTGGTTGGCGTGTTCCAGTTCCAGGTTCTTTTCTTCCAGGGCGCGTTCGAAACCTTTGCGCTCGGCTTCTTCCTGCTTGCGCGCGGTGTTGTCGGTGCCGATCAGCAAGTAGCCGATGATGGTGTCGTGGCGGTTGCGCAGGGCCGTCACCGAGACCATGGCCGACAGGCGACTGCCGTCCTTGCGGATGTAGGTCAACTCGTAAATGTCTTCGATGCCGCGCGAGGCTTTGAACACCAGGGCTTCGAAGCCTGGCGTGATCGGTGTGTCGAGCTCCAGGCTGAGGGCGGCGGCGCGGGTGATGAGTTCGGCGGGGTCGGAAATGTCGGCGGGGGTAATGCGGTTCAGTACGTCGTCGGCGGCGTAACCGAGCATGCGTTCGGCGCCGACGTTGAAGATCTGGATCACGCCTTTTTCGTCGGTGGCGATGCTTGAAAAATACGCGCTGTTGAAGATCGCGTCTTGCAGGGCGCCGGTCTTGAGCAGGGTTTTCTGGCGTTTGAATTCGACGATTTTTTCGGCCCGCGATTGCGGTTCGAGGGGTCGTTCGGTCGGGTTTTTATCCATCGCGGTGGCGTTCCATGAACTTCAGGCCCGCCAACGTTGATAGCCGATGGCGCAGAGCATGCTCACTGAAGATCGCACGAGGGCGACGAGGAGGAGATGAGGTCTTTGGACGATAGCAGAGATTATGGCGTTTTGATGGTTGGCGGCTTTGGCGTGGTGGGTTTTGGCACTCAAATGGATGGATTAATGTTGGCTGTGCGTTGGGTGTAGTGATGAGTTAGGTTGTGGGTATCGGCACTGTTGGCTGGTGTTTGCAGGGGGATGGGGTAGATGGGTGGGGTTTTGCGGAAGTTCAGGGGGGATGGCCTTTGCCACCGAAATGGGTGGGGGCAGGGGGTTTGGTCGTCCTCTTGAATAGCGTCGGTGGAGGTTCTGTATTTATGGGGAGCGGTTGGTTGAGCGGGGGGGCATATCCGTTGCTGCGGTCACGGCCACTTAGGGTTCCGCTCTTACAGCGGGTCACTTTTGGCAAACGCCCCAAAAGTAACCAAAAGGTCTTTGCCCCACCACTCGGCCCCTCGCTTGGGCTCGGTGTGCCCTCACTCCGGCTTGAATCCGTGGGCCGCCGCGACGGGCCATCCATGGCCCAACGCGGCTAACCCGGCGTCCTGCCGGGTTACCCACGGATTCAAGCCTGCGTTCGGCCAGCGTGGTTAACGGGGCCTGTCAGATCAAGATCAAAAGCAAAGCACGGCGGCCTAGTAGCCGACCTGAGTGGTAGAAGCAAAAGCAGATCAAGAGCACAGCAACGCACCTCTATCTGATGCACTGCGATCCAAATGTGGGAGCGGGCTTGCTCGCGAAGGCGGCGTGTCAGCTACACATGAGTTGACTGACCCACCGCCTTCGCGAGCAAGCCCGCTCCCACAAGTTGACCGAGTTCAACTGCCAACACCGCAGTGCTTTTGCTTGTCTGTGGGAGCTGGCTTGCCTGCGATGCAGGCGCCTCGGTCCATCAGGCACAGCCAGTTGACGCCATCGCAGGCAAGCCAGCTCCCACAGACAAGCGGGTCAGGCGCCGGCACCAGGAAACCTACCGAAGCCCGAACATGAACGAGCCTTTTTCCGGGCAGTTCTGGCTTTTAGCTTTGGTCGCCAGCCCTGCGTCGCGCAGTTCATTACAGATTTGCGCGACGTTTTTCGGCGTAACGTAGAGGTTGTTGGAAAACCACGCGCGTTTGGCTGCCGACAGCGTGTTCAGCGCGCCACCGGCCTTGAGCACTCGCAGTACCACGGTGGAGCAGCTCTTGCGCAGCATCTGGTAATGCGCGTTGGGCTTGTTGCGAATGTTGAACCACTCGGCCTGCATGGCCTGCAGGTTCAGACCGCAAACGGTATAGACCACATGCGGTCGGCAGCCTTCGGCGCTGATGTCGGACTCCAGGAACAGGTTGCGCTCCTGGCGCTGCTTGCCGGTCAAGGCGGCTCTGCCTTCGGGCCACCAGCTGACGTAGCTGGTGTTGAATTGCTCGATAAAGGCGCGGTCGCGATCACGTTCGCCGTCGTTGCGGTAACGGTCGTATCGCACTTCGATCATCTTGCCGATCACCGGGTCGCCGATGTACATCGCGGCATGGCCAACATCAGCCCCGTGGGGATACCAGATGTAAACGACAACGCTTGCGTTGGAGGTCATGACGCATCCTGATTTCTTCCAATGACTGCTGGCAGAACGGACGGGCGCGGGGTTTTATTCCGCTGGCGTATAAATTTCATTTCATGCATCGCGCCGGCATGCGCAATTCGCGCTTGTGCACTTGGTGAAACGTTTAATCAATCGATAAACGGCGCACGCAAGCGCTTGCGTAAGGAAATGTAACTGGACTAGAGTCGGCAGCACTCGACTACAAAAATAATAATGCCAGGAGCTCATCCATGAGCCTTGAACCCTTGCTTGAGATGCAGGGCATCAGCAAAACCTTCAACGGTTTGCGCGTGCTCAAGAATGTCGGCCTGAAGGTCTACCCCGGTGAAATCCACGCGTTGATGGGGGAGAACGGGGCCGGCAAATCCACCCTGATGAAAATCCTCTCCGGCGCCTACCAGGCCGATCCCGGCGGTGAAATCCGCATCGACGGCCAGCCCGTCGCCACCTTCGACCCCGCCACCGCCAAGACCCTCGGCATCGCCGTGATCTACCAGGAACTGAGCCTGTGCCCCAACCTGAGCGTGGCCGAGAACATCTACCTGGGCCGCGAACTGCGGCGCGGCTGGACCATCGACCGCAAGGGCATGCAAGCCGGCTGCGTCGAGGTGCTGCAACGCCTGGGCGCCGAGTTCAAACCCACCACACCGGTGAGCAGCCTGTCGATTGCCGAGCGCCAACTGGTGGAAATCGCCCGCGCCCTGCATGCCCACGCCAGGATCCTGGTGATGGACGAGCCGACCACGCCGCTGTCATCGCGTGAGACCGACCGCCTGTTTGCCTTGATCAAACAGCTGCGCAGCCAGGGCCTGGCGATTATCTACATCAGCCACCGCATGGCCGAGATCTACGAGTTGTCGGACCGGGTTTCGGTGCTGCGCGACGGCCAGTACATCGGCGAGCTGACGCGCGAAGCGTTGTCGGCCGAGGTGCTGGTAAAAATGATGGTCGGCCGCGATCTTTCCGGGTTCTACAAGAAGGAACACGCCGCCTATAACCCCGGCAACGTGGTGATGCGCGTGCGTGACATGGCCGACGGCAAGCGCGTGCGCACCTGCAGTTTCGACCTGCATGCCGGTGAGGTATTGGGCATTGCCGGGCTGGTCGGGGCAGGGCGCACCGAACTGGCGCGGCTGATCTTTGCTGCCGACCCGCGCACCAGCGGCACACTTGAAGTGGTGGGCAAGACCGTGACCCAACTGCGCAACCCGGCTGATGCGATCCGCGCCGGCGTGGTGTACCTCACCGAAGACCGCAAGGCCCAGGGCCTGTTCCTCGACATGAGCGTGGCCGACAACATCAACGTCTGCGCCTGTGTGCCGGACGCGCACACAGGCGGCGTGCTGGACCGCGGCCACGGCTGGCAGCGCGCCAATGATGCGATCAAATCGCTGTCGATCCGGGTGGCGTCGGGCAAGGTCAATGTCGGCGCCTTGAGCGGCGGCAACCAGCAGAAAGTGCTGTTGGCGCGGCTGCTGGAGGTCAAGCCGCATGTGCTGATCCTCGACGAACCAACGCGGGGCGTGGACATCGGCTCCAAGTCCGAGATCTACCGCATCATCAATCAACTGGCGCTGGCCGGCGTTGGCATTGTGGTGATCTCCAGTGAGTTGCCGGAAATCATCGGCACGTGCGACCGCGTGTTGATCATGCGCGAAGGCCAGTTGGTGGCCGAAGTCGGCGGGGCATCCGGCCACGTCATTTCCCAGGAACGTATTATTGACCTCGCCACCGGTGGCGATCAGGTGGCTGCCCATGGCTGATTCAAACAACAACACATTGACCCTCGCACCTATCGGCAAGGCCGAGCGCGTTCGCGAGCTGATGCGCACGGTCGGCATGCTGCCGGTGTTGATATTGCTGTTGGTGGGGTTTGCCCTGGCCAGTGAAAACTTCCTCACCGTGCAGAACCTGTCGATCATCACCCAGCAGGCTTCGGTAAATGTGGTGCTGGCGGCAGGCATGACCTTTGTGATTCTGACGGCGGGCATCGACTTGTCCGTCGGCGCGATTCTCGCGGCGTCCGCCGTGGTCGCGTTGCAGGCCTCGATGTCGCCACAGTTCGGCATGTTCGGGATCGCTGCCGGCATCGGTTTCGGTCTGTTGCTGGGGCTGGTCAATGGCGGGCTGATCGCCTTCATGCGCCTGCCGCCGTTTATCGTCACCCTGGGCGCACTGACCGCCATGCGCGGCCTGGCGCGGTTGCTGGCGGATGACAAAACCGTGTTCAACCCCGACCTGCCGTTTGCATTTATCGGCAATGACTCGGTGCTGGGCGTGCCGTGGCTGGTGATCATTGCCGTCGCGGTGGTGGCGCTGTCGTGGTTCATTCTGCGCCGCACCGTCATGGGCGTGCAGATCTACTCGGTGGGCGGCAACCCCGAGGCAGCACGGCTGTCGGGGATCAAGGTGTGGAAAGTGTTGCTGTTCGTCTACGCCATGTCCGGCGCACTGGCCGGGCTGGGCGCGGTAATGAGCGCCTCGCGCCTGTTCGCCGCCAATGGCCTGCAACTGGGGCAATCCTATGAGTTGGACGCGATTGCTGCAGTGATTCTTGGCGGCACCAGTTTTACCGGCGGCGTCGGCACCATCGGCGGCACGCTGATCGGAGCGCTGATTATCGCGGTGCTCACCAACGGCCTGGTGCTGCTGGGTGTATCGGATATCTGGCAGTACATCATCAAGGGGATTGTGATCATCGGCGCGGTGGCGCTGGATCGCTATCGCCAGTCCGGTGCACGGACCTGATTTCACTCCAACAACAATCACAAGAGAGTCCCGCATGAACTTCAAACGCCTCTTTCCTGTTATGGCCTTGGCTGCCCTGATCTCCCACACCGTGGAAGCCCGCGAACTCAAGGCCCTCGGCATCAGCATGGGCTCGCTCGGCAACCCGTATTTTGTGACCCTGGCCGATGGCGCCACGGCGCGGGCCAAAGAGCTGAACCCCAATGTCAAAGTGACGTCGGTGTCGGCCGACTATGACCTGAGCAAGCAGTTCTCGCAGATCGACAACTTCATTTCGTCCAAGGTCGACCTGATCCTGCTCAACGCCGTTGACCCATCGGCCATGGCCTCGGCCATCAAGAAAGCCCGGGATGCCGGTATTGTCGTGGTGGCTGTGGATGTGGACGCCAAGGGCGTGAACGCCACCGTGCAAACCGACAACGTCGAAGCCGGCAAACTGGCGTGCCAGTTCCTGGTGGACAAGCTTGGCGCCAAGGGCAATGTGATCATCCAGAATGGCCCGCAAGTCACCGCCGTGACCGACCGCGTCAAAGGCTGCAAGGCCGCCTTCGCCGGTGCGCCAAACATCAAGGTGCTGTCCGATGACCAGGACGGCAAGGGCTCGCGCGAAGGTGGCCTGAACGTGATGCAGGGTTACCTCACGCGTTTCCCGAAAATCGACGGCCTGTTCGCAATCAACGACCCGCAAGCCATCGGCAGCGACCTGGCGGCCAAGCAGCTTAAACGCAGCGGCATCCTCATCACCTCGGTGGACGGCGCGCCAGACATCGAAAACGCGCTGAAGACCGACACGCAAATCCAGGCCTCGGCCAGCCAGGACCCTTGGGCCATGGCCCAGACCGCCGTGAACGTGGGCAACGACATTCTCAATGACAAGGCCCCGGCCGAAGCGGTTACCCTGCTCACGCCAAAACTGATCACCCGCGACAACGTGGCTACGTACAGCGGTTGGTCGAGTAAACATTGAGTCATTGAGCAAAGGGGAAAGCGTCGTGGTCACCATGGATGACGTGGCAAGCAGGGCGGGGGTGTCGACGTCGACCGTGTCCCACGTGTTGAACGGCACCCGCAAGGTCAGCGAGGCCACGGTGCAAGCGGTGCAGCGCGCGATTCAGGATTTGGGCTACATCCCCAATACCCTGGCGCGCTCGCTGGCCCGTTCCAGCACCAGCACGATTGGCGTGGCGATCTCGGCGCTGTCCAACCATTACTTCAGCGAAACCGTGCACGCGATTGAAACCGAGTGCGCCAAGCACGGCTACATGATGCTGTTTGTCGACCCCCACGACGACCCGGAGCAGGAGCTGCGAGTGGTCACGGCGTTGCATCATCGACGGGTCGATGGGATTTTGCTCGCTCCGTCCACCGACTCCAGAGCCCTGGAGTATTTGCAGGCGAATGAAATGCCCACGGTGCTGGTGGACCGCATGATGAGCACGCAGTTTGACCAGATCGGGGTGGAGAATACCCAGTCCACCCAGGCCCTGGTCGCGCACTTGATTGAACATGGGCACCGCCGGATCGGCTTTATTGCCGGGCGCGCGGGGCTGGGCACTACCGATGAGCGCGTGGCAGGTTACCGGGCCGCATTGCAGGCGGCAGGCGTGGCGTTTGACCCGCAGTTACTGGTCAACGGTGGCTCGAACAGCCAGCCGGCGCGCGTCGCGACCGCGCAGTTGCTGGCCCTGAGTGCGCCGCCTACGGCGATCATGGCGGGCAATAACCTGATGACGCTGGGCGCCATGCACGCGCTGCGAGACGCGCGGGTCGATGTGCCGGGGCAGATCGCGCTGGTGGGTTTTGATGATTTTGACTGGGCGGATTTTTTCGTGCCGCGCCTGACCTTGATTGCCCAGCCGGTCCAGGAGCTGGGCGCGCGCGCGGTGCAGATGCTGCTGCAACGCATGGCCTCGCCGGCCGCGCCGGTGCAAAGTGTGCGCCTGGCGCCGAGCCTGCAATACCGTAATTCATGTGGCTGTATTGGATTGGAATGACCCACGTATGAGCAGTCCTGTTTCCCTCGGTATTGATTTGGGCACCTCTGAACTCAAGGCGATCCTGATGGACGTCGACGGCGCCGTGCTGGCCCACGCCGGTGTGCGCTTGAGTGTCTCGCGACGCCACAGCGGCTGGTCCGAACAGGCCCCGCAAGACTGGTGGCAGGCCTGTTTGCAGGCGCTTGAGCAGTTGCGTGCGCATGCGGCGTTCAGTCGTGTGGTGTGCATCGGGTTGTCCGGGCAGATGCACGGCGCTGTGTTGCTCGGGGATGACGACCGAGTGTTGTACCCGGCGATCCTGTGGGACGACTCGCGTGCTGTCGCCCAAGCTGAGCAGCTCGGGCCCGGCTTCGCCGAAGTCACCGGCAGCCTGCCCATGGCCGGGCTGACCGCGCCGAAACTGCTGTGGTTGCAGCAGCATGAACCCGAGGTGTTCAAGGCCATTGACTGCGTGCTCTCGCCCAAGGACTACCTGCGTTTACGCCTGAGTGGCGAGCGCATCAGCGAGATGTCCGATGCGGCCGGCACACTGTGGCTGGACGTGGCGCAGCGCGAATGGTTCGCGCCGATGCTGCGTGCCACGGGGCTTGCGCCTGCGCAGATGCCCAGGCTGGTGGAAGGCGGTGCGCCGGCGGGTTGCGTGACGGCGAGCGGGCTGGGTTTGTCGCCCGGCGTGGTGATTGCCGGTGGCGGCGGCGATAACCCGGTGGCGGCCGTCGGCATCGGCGCAATCAATGCTGGTGACGGTTTCATCACCCTGGGCACCAGCGCGGCCATCGTCGCCATTACCGATCATGCCGCCGGCAACCCGGCCAGCGCCGTGCACAGCTTCTGCCACGCGCTGCCTGATCGCTGGTACACCATGGGCGCCATGCTGGCCGGGGCCAGTTGCCTGCGCTGGGTGACACGCTTGACCGGTATGCCGGACGAACAAACGCTACTGGACCAGGTGCAGGCGCAGTTGCCGATGGGGCTGCCGGTACCGTTGGACACACCTCTGTTTTTGCCCTATCTGGCCGGTGAACGCACGCCGCACAACGACCCATTGCTGCGCGGCGGTTTCATGAGCCTGGGTCACGATTGCACCCCGGCGATGCTCGGTTACGCCGTGATGGAAGGCGTGGGGTTTGGCTTGCTCGATGCCTTGCACGCCGTGCAATCGGCCGGCGCCAGCGTCGGCGCCTGCGCTTTGGTGGGCGGCGGCGCGCGCAGCGAGTACTGGGCGCAGTTGTTGGCGAACATCCTCCAGCGCGAGATATTTACCTTGCAGGGCAGCGAATTGAGCGCGTGTATTGGGGCGGCGAAGCTGGGGTTTGTAGCGATCGGGCAGGGCGCGTCGCTGTTGCACGCGGGCATGCCGGTCAAGGCGCGGTATTGGCCTGATGCGACGCAACAGCCGGTGTTGGAGGCGCGCTATCGCAAGTTCCAAGGGTTACTGGTTGCGGCGAAGGCGCTGCACGACTGATCAGGCGTCGCGTGGTGAGCGAGCTTGCTGTGGCGAGCAGCCTGGCTGTGGCGAGCGGGCTTGCCCCGCGTTGGGCTGCGAAGCAGCCCCGGGACAGTCACCGCGTTTCTTCCAATGAATTGAGTCGTCAGATTTCAGGGCCGCTTCGCGCCCCAACGCGGGGCAAGCCCGCTCGCCACAGCAAGCCCGTCCACCTCAGGATGCCCGTACATCACAGGAAGCCCGTCCACCACAGAAATCCCATCTACCCCAGGAGGCTCGCTTGCCACGTGAGTCTGCAGCGTTACAACCAGGCCGCGTCCCACAACGGATAATCACCAATGTGCTCGACCAGCCCGGCTCGTAGAGGGTTGGCGATCACGTAGCGAGCTATTTTCCTTGTGTCTTCCTCGGCCCGCACAGCACGGTCGTGATAGCCGCGCTGCCAGAATCTTTGCCGGCTGCCTCGGGCCCGATTGATACTCAGCGTACTGCGCGACTTGGTCTGGCGCATCACATCGGGCAGGGTCGAGTTATGCAGCTCGAACAACCAATGAAAGTGATCCGGCATGATCACCCACGCCAGTGAGTTGACTTGGCCCGCGTCGTGGGTTCGTTTGAATTCTGCTACCAATAATCGTCCCAGCTCAAAACTGTTGAACAAGGGTTGGCGCTGATGCACGACGACGGTAACCAAATAAGCACGCCCTGATTCTGAGTAACGACCGCGGCGTAATCGGTGAGCGTTGGGCTGACGAGACAATCCGTTGCTCCTTGCATGGATAAGAAGCTGTGACGCTAGCAGCGCAGCCGGAACACCCGCGTTGACTTCCGTGTCCCCATATTTCCACGGGCCTTTTGTGGCAAGCGGGCTTGTGGTGAGCGGGCTTACTGTGGCGAGCGTGCGGGCTGTGGCGAGCGGGCTTGCCCCGCGTTGGGCTGCGAAGCAGCCCCGGGACAGTCACCGCGTTTCTCCCGATGAATTGAGTCGTCAGGTTTCAGGGCCGCTTCGCGCCCCAACGCGGGGCAAGCCCGCTAGCCACAACCCGCCCGCTCGCCACAGGAAGCCCACTGACTACAGCTAGCCCACCAGCCACTCAATCGGCTTACAGCGCATCCCACTGCGGTGCAAACGGCGGCTGCACAAAGCGTTGGTCTTTGGGCAACCGCGCGATGGCTTGCATATCCTGCTCATCGAGTGTGACGTGCAGCGAATCGAGGTTGGCTTGCTGGCTTTGCGGGCGCTGGGCTTTGGGAATCGCCGCCACGCCTTGTTGGCGTAACCAGGCCAGGGCGACTTGCGCCGCGCTGGCGCCGTGCTTGGCGCCGATCTGTGTGAGTACCGGGTCAGTGGCCGCGCGACCCTGTGCCAACGGCGCATACGCGACCACCGGGATGCGTTTGCCGCGCAGGTAATTGAGCAGGCGGCTCTGGTCGAGGAACGGGTGGTATTCCACCTGTACCGCGGCAATCGGCGTGCCCAGCACATCGATCGCCTCGCGCAGCATCGGCATGTTGAAGTTGCACACACCGATGTGTTTCACGCGGCCACTGTCGCGCAGAGCCAACAAAGCGTTCATCACGCCGGGCAGGTCCATGTCGACAGCCGGCCAATGCACCATGAACAGATCGACGTAGTCCACCGCCAGCTTGCCGAGGCTCAGCTCAAAGGCTTTTTGCAGCGCGGCCGGCGCCAACTGGTCATGCCAGACCTTGGTGGTCAGGAACACCTCGTCGCGGGGGATGCCCGAGTGTCTGATGGCCTGGCCAACGGCGGCTTCGTTGTCGTACAGGGCGGCGGTGTCGATATGCCGGTAACCCAGCGCCAGGGCACTTTCGACCACCGCCCGGCAGTCATCGCCGGGCATACGGAAGGTACCGAAACCCAATTCAGGCAGGTTCATCAGGCATTCGACTCCGCGGTTTTACCTGCCAGCTCGCGCAATACCGTGAGCAGGGAGGTTGTGCCCTTGAGCACCTGATCGTGCTCGAAACAGATCCAGCCTTCGTTGAAACCATCGACCATGCGCATGCGCGGCAGTGGGTTGTGTGCACCTTGGCCACGCAGCAACGGCTCCCAGGTATCGCGCTCAACCACGTCGGCACGCACGTCACGGCCGAGCACTTGTGCCAGCGTCTGGGCGATGTCGTTCGGGCTGACCCATTGGCTTTCCAGTTCGACTACGCGGTGGCCGGCCCAGTCTTGCTGCAACAACTGCGCGGCGAGTGTGCCGATGTCGGCCGTGGCAACCATTGGTATGCGCTTGTCCAGCGGTTGCAGGAAGCTGTGGATCACGCCGGTGTCACGCGCACTGCTGACGTCGTAGGCGGCGTTTTCCATGAACCAGCCCGGGCGCAGGAAGGTTACGGGGATGTCCAGGGCGCTCAGCGCCTGCTCCATCAGCGTGCGCTGGGTCAGCAGGTTGAGCTCTTTGGCCTGCGCGCCGATGGTCGACAGGCACAAGACTCGTTGTGGCGCGGCGGCCTTGAGCGCTTGGCTGACAGCCGCTATCACCACACGCGCTTCAGGAAACCCAGGCTGCGGATCGAAGCCCGGCGGCGGCAGGATGAACACGGCGGTCGCGCCCTTGAACGCTTCGGTCAACGCCTGTGCATCTTCCATCGCGGCGAACGCGATTTCGCAGCCCTGGTCGGCCCAATATGCCGCTTTGCCGGCGTCGCGAATGACGGCGCGAACCGGCAAACCTGCCTTGAGGAGGTTATGCGCCAGGGCGCCGCCGACTTTGCCTGTGATGCCAGTGATTACGTACATGCGCTTTACCCCTGTGGGTTCCAATGTGTGGAGCCCAGCATAAAGTTCGGCCGACGATGACAGAATAGCGATTACGTCACTGCGTTAGTGACGTGCAATCACGAATCGGCCAGGGGTGGCAAACGCCGTTTGACCGGGGTTTTCTTGACAATGGCGGTGTTGGTTTCGGCATAGGCGTTGATCCGGTCCAGCAGGGTGTCGAGGTGGTCCATGGTGCGCACGTGCAGGCGCGCGATAAAGCAGTCTTCACCCGTGACCTTGTCGCACTCGGTGAACTCGGGAATCGCCTGGATCTGACGCTCCACCTCCTGCAATTTGCCGGGCAATGGGCGGATACGCACGATGGCTTGCAGCAAATAGCCGAAGTGTTTGGGGTCGATGTCGACGGTGTAATGGGTCAGCACGCCGCGCTCCTCCAAACGGCGCAGACGTTCGCCCACGCTGGGCGAAGACAGCCCGGTAATACCCGCCAACGCCTTGAGCGACAGGCGCGAGTCGTCCATCAAGGCGGCGATCAGTTGCTGGTCGATAGAGTCAATCATGCGGCCTGCCTAATTAAAAAAGGTAATCGAGGGTTTTTGCCTACTTTAGTCGCTGGAGGCGCTGACCGGCAGATTGCCATAATTGAGCCTCACTTGAGGAGCGCCATCGTGGACACATCTATTCGTCGCGGGTCGTGGGAAATGGTCGCCGCCATGCTGATTTCGGGCACCATCGGTTGGTTTGTGCTGGTGTCTGGCGTGTCGGTGATCGAAGTGGTGTTCTGGCGCTGCGTGATTGGCGCACTGACGCTGTTGCTGGTGTGTGCGTGGCTGGGTTACTTGCGGCGAGACCTGCTGACCCGGGCCAAGCTCGGCCTGGCGATGCTCAGCGGTGTGGCCATCGTTGGCAACTGGTTGCTGTTGTTCGAATCCTATTCACGTGCATCGATTGCCATCAGCACGGCGGTGTACAACGTGCAGCCGTTCATGTTGGTGATGCTGGCGGCGCTGTTGCTGGGTGAGAAGATCACCGTACAGAAGCTCGCCTGGTTGAGCGTGGCGTTCCTCGGCATGTTGGCGATTGTCACCGCCCATGGCGAACAGCAAAGCGCTGGCGGGGATTATCTGACCGGTATTGCCCTGGCGTTGGGCGCAGCGTTTTTGTACGCGATTGCCGCGTTGATCATCAAGCGCTTGAAGGACGTTCCGCCCCACTTGATGGCGTTGATCCAGGTGATCACCGGCGCACTTTTGCTGGCGCCGTTGGTGCCCTGGCACAGCTTGCCTGCCGCGACCCAGGCCTGGGCTGCGCTGGTCACGCTGGGCATGGTGCACACCGGTTTGATGTATGTGTTGCTGTACGGGGCGATCCAGAAACTGCCGACCGCCATTACCGGGGCGCTGTCGTTCATCTACCCGATTGCGGCGATCTTCGTCGATTGGTTCGCCTTTGGGCATCGCCTGGGTTGGCTGCAATGGCTGGGGGTCGTTGCGATTCTGCTGGCGGCAGCGGGGTTGCAGCGGGGCTGGTGGTGGCCCCGCTCCCCAAGGGTTAGTGCGTGCCCTGAAAGATGATGTTTTCCGGGTTGAAATGGCCCACGCCGCTGCCCGGCTGCGGCAAGCCAAGGATATGGCCCTTGATCTTGCCCACCACGTGCATCTCGCACGGTTTGCAGTCGAACTTCAGGGTCAGCACTTCATCACCGTGGATCAGTTGCATTGGCGCCACTTTGGTCTTCACCCCCGTCACGCCCTTGGCCTGTTTAGGGCACAGGTTGAACGAGAACCGCAGGCAGTGCTTGGTGATCATCACCGGCACTTCGCCAGTTTCTTCGTGGGCTTCAAAGGCGGCGTCGATCAGCTTCACGCCGTGACGGTGGTAGAAGTCCCGGGCTTTCTGGTTGTAGACGTTGGCCAGGAACGACAGGTGCGCTTCCGGGTACACCGGCGGCGGCGACGTCTCAGCCTTGCGTGCCCCCCGTGGGTGAGCGGCAACGCGGGCGGCGGTCAGCGCCTCGATCACCTCACGGCGCAAGGCCTTGAGCTGCGAGTTGGGGATGAAGAATGCCTGCGGCGCATCCAGCTCGATGTGCGTGGCGTGGTACTCGGTGGTGCCGAGTTGGCCAAGCAGGTCGCGCAGGGTGTCGAGCGCCTGTTCCGGCTTGTTGGCCACGCCGAACGGGCCGGGCAGGGTGACGCTGGCGCTGATGCCTTCTTCGCTGGTCGCGGTCACGTCCAACTGGTCTTCACGCAGGCGCGCGACCCACTGCAGGCCAATACGGCGCTCGGCCGAAGTCTTGAGCAGGGCTTGTTGCCAGTTGTGGTCGAGGTTGCGGTTCAGCGGATGGTTGGGGCGCAACGGGTGCAGGCCGGCCGGCATTTCATTTGGCTCGACGCGGTAGCGGTAGCGTTTCTCACCGTCTTCTTCGAACTCGCCTTTGGGTTCGGCGATGTTGGCGCGAAAACCCACGACTTCGCGCTTGATCAGCACATTCAGGCCGTCGCCGTTGGAGAGCGGCTCATGGGTGACTACCTGCAAGTCACGCTTGCCGGCTTTTTCCACCACACCCACCGGCAGGCCGGTGAAGGTGGGCGTGTCGAAGGCACCGATGTCGATCTTGCGGTCGGTGACGAAGTAGTCGGTGCTGCCCCGGTGGAAGGTTTTTTCCGGGTCGGGCAGGAAGAAATGCGCAGTACGGCCGCTGGAAGCGCGCGCCAGGTCAGGGCGGTCTTCGAGGACGTCGTCGAGGCGTTGGCGGTAATAGGCGGTGATGTTTTTCACATACCCCATGTCCTTGTAGCGGCCTTCGATCTTGAACGAACGCACACCGGCTTCAACCAAGGCGCGGATGTTGGCGCTCTGGTTGTTGTCTTTCATCGACAGCAGGTGTTTTTCAAAGGCCACCACGCGGCCCTGGTCATCTTTCAAGGTGTACGGCAGGCGGCAGGCCTGGGAGCAATCGCCACGGTTGGCGCTGCGGCCATTTTGCGCGTGGGAGATATTGCATTGCCCGGAGAACGCCACGCACAGGGCGCCGTGGATGAAGAACTCGATGGCGGCATCGGTTTCATCGGCGATTGCGCGGATTTCCTGCAGGTTCAGCTCGCGGGCCAACACCAACTGCGAGAAACCGGCCTGATCGAGAAACTTGGCGCGGCCCAGGGTGCGGATGTCGGTCTGGGTGCTGGCGTGCAGCTCGATGGGCGGAATATCCAGCTCCATCACGCCCAGGTCTTGCACGATCAGCGCATCGACGCCGGCGTCGTACAGCTGATGGATCAGCTTGCGCGCGGGTTCCAGTTCGTTGTCGTGCAGGATGGTGTTGATGGTGGTGAATACGCGGGCGTGGTAACGGCGGGCGAATTCGACCAGTTGAGCGATGTCGCTCACCTCGTTACACGCGTTGTGGCGTGCGCCGAAGCTTGGTCCACCAATGTAGATGGCGTCGGCGCCATGCAAGATAGCCTCGCGCGCGATGGCGACATCGCGGGCCGGGCTGAGCAATTCCAGGTGATGCTTGGGCAAGGACATAGTTTTTTTAGTCAGGCTTGTCACGGTTGAGGCGGGCATTGTAGCTGTGAAATGCCGGGTGGGCACCTACCGCAGGGCTGTCTGGGCGAATGGGGGGAGGTGGATTGGGGGCATATCCGTTGCTGCGGTCACGGCCACTTAGGGTTCCGCTCTTACAGCGGGTCACTTTTGGCAAACGCCCCAAAAGTAACCAAAAGGTCTTTGCCCCACCACTCGGTGCCTCGCTTGGGCTCGGTGTGCCCTCACGCAGGCTTGAATCCGTGGGCCGCCGTGACGGGCCATCCATGGCCCAACACGGCTAACCCGGCGTCCTGCCGGGTTACCCACGGATTCAAACCTGCGTTCGGCCAGCGTGGTTGACGGGGCCTGTCAGATCAAAGTCAAAAGCAAGATCAAAAGCAGAGCACGGCGGCCTGGTAGCCGACCTGAGTGGTTGAAGCAAAAGCGGATCAACAGCACAGCGACGCGCTTCTATCTGATGCACTGCGATCCAAATGTGGGAGCGGGCTTGCTCGCGAATGCGGTGTGTCAGCTACACATGAGCTGACTGACCCAACGCCTTCGCGAGCAAGCCCGCTCCCACAGTTTGACCGAGTACAGACCGCCATCACTGCACTGCTTGGCTTTTCTGTGGTAGCTGGCTTGCCTGCGATGCAGACACCTCGGTCTATCTGACGCTATCGCGCCAACCCTTGATGGGTATTGCCAGCGATAACTCAGGCCTTGGCCGCCATCGCGGTGACTTCCACGCGCATGCCTTCAACGGCCAGTGCGGCCACGCCTACGGCGGCGCGAACTGGCCACGGCTTGGCGAAAAAGCGTTTGTAGACCTCATTGAACGCGGCGCGATCAGCCATGTCGGTGAGGTAGATGGTCAGGTGCATCACTCGGTCCATGGAACTGCCGGCTTTTTCCAGCGCGACTTTCAGCGCTTGCAGGGTGCATTCGCTTTGCTGGGTGACGTCGCCGAGTTCGAGGCTGCCATCGGCGCGGGTCGGGATCTGGGTGGAGACCAGGATGCCGTTGAAGCCGACGACGTCGGAGGAAATCGAGTCGGCATCCGGATCGGGGGTGTAGCTCAGGTCGTGGTTGGCCATGGGCGCCTCTGGTTGGCTGTAGCAGAAGGCGCACATGGTCCCCGAAAATCACGGCAGGGGCAAACCGAGGGTTACGCCCAGCGGCGGAACAGCACGCTGGCATTCACGCCACCAAAACCGAAGCCATTGGACAGCGCATATTCAATCGGCATGTGCCGCGCTTCACCGCGCACCATGTCCAGGCCATCGGCCAGCGCGTCCGGGTTGTCCAGGTTCAGCGTCACCGGGGCGACCTGGTCGCGCAGGGCGAGCACGCTGAAGATCGCTTCGATGCCGCCTGCAGCGCCCAATAAGTGGCCGGTAGCAGATTTGGTTGAGCTGATGGCCGGGCCGCCCTCGGCGCCGAACACGGTCTTGATGGCTGCCAGTTCGCCTTTGTCACCCACCGGCGTCGAGGTTGCATGGGCGTTCAAGTACTGCACCTGGGCTGCCTCGATGCCTGCCTGACGCAGTGCCTGAGTCATCGCCCGCCGCGCGCCATCACCGTCTTCCGGCCCGGCCGTCATGTGGTAGGCATCGGCACTGGTGCCATAACCCACCAGTTCGGCGATGGGCTGCGCGCCGCGTGCCAGGGCATGCTCCAGTTCTTCGATGACCAGGATGCCGGCCCCTTCGCCCATCACGAAGCCGTCACGTGCCTGATCGAAAGGCCGCGACGCCCGTTCTGGCGTGTCATTGAAGTCGCTGGATAACGCCCGCGCCGCCGCAAAACCGGCCAGGCTGACCCGGTGAATCGCCGCTTCCGCACCGCCACACACCGCCACATCGATTTCCCCGGCACGGATCATCCGCGCCGCGTCCCCAATCGCTTGCACACCGGCTGCGCAGGCGGTTACCGGCGCGCCCAGCGGGCCTTTCAAACCATAGTTGATCGACACATGCCCGGCCGCCATGTTGCTCAGAAAGGACGGAATGGTGAAGGGCGACAAACGTCGCGGGCCTTTGCTGTCGGTGGTGCGCACGGCATCGGCAATCGCCGGAAAACCGCCGACGCCAGAGGCAATGATGGTCGCCGTGCGTTCCTGTGCCTGCGGCGTTTGAGGCGCCCAGCCGGCTTGCTTGAGGGCTTCATCGGCTGCCGCCAGGGCGAACAGGATAAAGCGGTCCATCTTGCGCTGTTCCTTGGCGGCCAGCAGCCGATCAGGGTCAAACCCGGCCTCAGGGTCTTGCAGCACGCTTTGCACCTGGCCACCGATGCTGATGGCGAGGTCACCGATCAATTCCTCAGGCAGACGGCGTATGCCCGACTGCCCGTTCAACAGGCGTTGCCAGGTGGATTCCACGCTGGCGCCCAGCGGCGTCAGTGCGCCCATGCCTGTCACGACGATACGTTTACTCATGATCAATTGACTCCGGTTGCGTTGAGGGTACAGACCCTATGGACGTCACTATCATGATGAAAGTAACATGGCGTCACACAACTTTGTACCGGCACCTGGGAACCCTTATGCAACGCAAGTCTCTTGTCAGCGACGAATGCCCGATCGCCCGCAGCCTTGAACGGATAGGGGAGTGGTGGAGCATGTTGATCATGCGCGATGCATTGCATGGCTTGCGTCGCTTCGATGAGTTTTCACGCAGCCTGGGCATCGCGCCGAACATGTTGACGCGCCGCTTGAATGGCCTGGTGGACGCCGGGATGCTTGAGCGCCGCGCCTACAGCGAGCGGCCGCCACGGTATGAATACGTGCCGACGGCCAAGGGCGAGGATTTGCGCATGGTGCTAATGGCACTGGTGGCGTGGGGCAATCGGCATTTTGCCGAAGAGGGCGCCAGTGTCGAGGTGGTTGAGCGCGAGACGGGCCAGCCGGTGCAACCGATGATGGTGACGGCCCAAGGCACACTCGTGCCGTTGGATGCGTGCGTGGTGCAGGCCGGTCCAGCCGCCAGCGCAGGCATGCGCCAACGGTTGGAGCCTGGGGTGGTTACAGCAGAGTGAACGGGTAGTCGACGATCACCCGCAGCTCGTTCAATTTGCCGTCGCGCTGATCCGCGTTTGACGAAACCATCGCATCGCGCACGCGCAGCGACAGGTTCTTCGCCGGGCCGCTTTGCAGCACGTATTTGGCCTCGACATCCGTCTCGTGGTGGTCGCCATCGGCACCGTAGTCGCCGACGTAGGCGCTGTTGGCCGGCGTGTGCGTGCCGTTGATGTCGGAGCCGTTGACGTAGCGGGTCATGAAGCTCAAGCCCGGCACGCCGTAGCCGGCCATGTTCAGGTCATAACGAACGCCCCAGGACTGCTCGCCCGGGCCGTTGAAGTCGCCCCACTGAATCGAGTTGGCCAGGAATACCGAATCGCCGCCTTCACCCGCGCCGTTGTTGCCGGTGCCGATGTAGTCGAACGGCGTGTCGCCGTGCACCTTCTGGAACGACAGCGTCAGCGTGTGGGCCGCCAGGAACGAGTAGGCCGCCGCCACCGAATACGTGGTGTTGTTGATTGCCCCGGCCTTGGCGCTGCCGGTGTCGAGCGTGCGGTACAGGTTGGCGTCCAGCGCCAGCGACTGGTCATGGCCCAACGGCAACACGTAGTTGAGGTTGGTGTAGTACTGGCGCCAGATATCTTCCAGCTCACCGGCGTACAGGGTTGCGCTCAGCGATGGCGTAAAGGTGTATTTGCCGCCGACGAAGCTCGCACTGTTGGCCGCGACGTTGGCGTAGGTGGCATAGATATCGTGGTCATGGTTGCTGGTCATGCCGCTGTTGGTGCTGGTGAAATGCCCGGCTTCGAGGTCCAGCCCGGCGATTTCGCTGCTGGTCAGGTCAAACCCGGTGGCGGTCTGCGGCAGAATTCGCGTGCCGCCGGTAGCAAAGACCGGCGCCGTGGGTTGCATGTCACCGAACTTCAGTTGGGTTTTGGAGACCTTGATTTTCACCGCGGCGCCAACCGAGCCATAGCCATTTTCCGGGTCGCCATGACGGTCGGTTGGCAGGTCACCGGTGCCAGCATCCGCGTGGGTGGCGTCGAGTTTCATCGCGCCATAGGCGTAGGCGTCCACGCCAAAACCAATCGTGCCTTGGGTAAAGCCCGAGGCGTAGTTGAGCATTGCGCCTTGGTCCCAGTCGCGGTTGTCTGCCTTGCCACTTTGGCGGTCGCGGTCGAAATAATAGTTGCGCAACAGGCCCGTGATGCTGCTGCCGTCAATAAAACCCTTGGAATCGGCCTGGTCGGTGACGGACTCGGCAAAGGCCACTTGGCTGACACTCGCGCACACTGCCAGTGTGAGCAGGCTGCACTGTCTAATCATGGGTTTGATCATGGTGTTTACTTCCCCGGAATAAATAACGCGCGCGCAGAAACATCGCAATTTTTAGGACGCATACAGTGTTATGGGCAGATGTTTTCAGGTGAGCGTAGTGACGTTTTTTATTGTGCTCGGCGTGGTTGCCGAAGCCGATTTTTATCATATTTTTCGCGGCCTGCAGCGGCGTGGCGGATTAAACTCGATTAATTAAACTTCACGTCTTTTAATCACCAGCGGGTGTAGCGTTAATAGGGTCTTAGCCGCTCTGCTTCGACAAAAACCTTTGGTTTGCCGCCGCAGGCTCTGCGGCGGATTTTTTAATGCTTAGTTATCTAAAAGTTTATGTACGCCGCCGCCGTTCAGTGGTGGCTATATGATTGCGCTTGATTCAAATTCGCCCATGTAACAAGACTGTTGCACTTGCCCTCTAATAATCCTTCTCCCATGCCAGATCAGGAGACAGGCCATGCAAGTCAATCAGCTTCGTCAGGTTGATAGCACCCCCAACGCGGGCGACAACCCCAACTGGAATAAAGCGGTGTCGAAAGCGCTAGGCAATCAGCCCGACGACAACAGTCTGGGCCCCGATACAAAGCGGCCCCAAGGTGACTTTCGCACTGCGCAGCAGATCATCGACGACAACCCGCTGCTCAAGAATCTCGGCAACCAGAGTGGCGTGAAAGACACATTGCGCGAACGCGTTGGCGACTTTGAGCATGATCCGGACGCCGCTTACCGCGCGAGCCGGGTGCTGGAGCACATCGAAAAACTCGACGAAAACGGCAAGCCTGCCGTCAAGCGGCCAGAACTCAATGAGGCCGGCAACGGCAAGGTCGACGGCTTTACCAAAGGCGGTGACGCCCGCCACGGCACTGAAGCCGGGCGCCTGCAGGATTTCGGCAAGTACGGCTGGGAGACCCTCAAAGGCGAGCTGCCGCATAGCCCACCCAGCACGCCGCCCAAGGGCGATGCGCCGTCCAACCATCTGCCGTTGCCGGGTGAAGGCCGGCCGATGGGCGACAACCGCAGTGCCGAGCAAATCATTGAAGACAACCCGTTGCTGAAAAACCTCGGCAACCAGAGCGGGGTCAAGGACGCTCTGCGCGAACGTGTCGGCGACG
Organism: Pseudomonas sp. Larv2_ips; assembly: GCF_963879675.1. NCBI lineage: Bacteria > Pseudomonadati > Pseudomonadota > Gammaproteobacteria > Pseudomonadales > Pseudomonadaceae > Pseudomonas > Pseudomonas sp. Larv2_ips. Next base: position 1,661,098 of record NZ_CAWOAW010000014.1, on the reverse strand, counting down.
TTGAACACGACGCCGACGCGGCCTGGCGTGCCGCGCAGGTGCTCAACTATGTCGAGAACTACGACGAGACAGGCAAGCACATCGACGCCGGCAACGTGGGCAATGGCCGCATCGACGGCTTCACCAAGGATGGCGAAGCACGCCACGGCACGGAAGCGGGGCGCCTGCAGGACTTCGGCAAATACGGCTACGACAACCTCAAGGGCCTGGACGGCAACAGCGCGGATGACCAGATCAAGGACTTGAATGCCAAGGCCACCGAAGACGCCGTCAAGGCGGCCGGTGGTGACGCCTCCAAAGTAGGGGCTGACTATTTCGTCACAGGTAACAGCAGCGCCAGCGGTGCGGACAAGACCGCAGCGATCATCCAGCTGTCCACGGGCCTGGCCAACTACAAGGCGGGTGCCGATGCGTTTGCGCACCAGGGGCCGGATGCGGCCAATGAGTGGTCCGGCGACGGCCCCTCACCGGGCCAGCAACGCGAAGACTTTATCAAGGATGTGCAAGGGCGCATCGACACGCTCAGTAAAGACCCGGACGTGCAGCAGTTCCTCAACACCCAGGGCACCGAACAGCTGCAGAAAATGGTCGCCGCCGACCCAGCCTTGAAAGCCGAGATGGAGCGGCGCCTGGACGCTTCATCGAGTTGCGACGCGCTGCAAAGCGCGTTTGCCGCCAAGGGCGCGAGCACCACCGATGCGCTGTCGAGTTTTATCAAGTACCCGGACTTCTATGCCCAGGCCCTGGGCAAACAGCCGGACTACAAGAAAGCCCTGGAAAACGCCCCGCAAGCCATCAAGGACAAGGTCAACGCCGAGTACGCAGAGATCACCTGCGGCAAGCAGATCAACGACTTGATCGCCAGCGGCGTGCCGGCAGACAAGGCGGTGATTCAGTCCGGTGTGAACAAGGCAATCTTTGACGCCGTACTGGACGACAAGACCGTGCAGGCGGGCAGTTCGAGCTTCAACGACGTCGCCGCCAAGCTGGGGCGCGAAGACCTGCTTAAAGGCCAGTCGATTGACGACTTCTACCGCGGCCTGGGCGTTACCGGCGCCAATGACCCGCGCCTTGAGCAAGTGATCAACGACAACATCGCTGCATTCACGCCACCTGGCGAGGCCCCACCGAAAACCGCCGATATCATCAGTGGCATTCGGGCCGTGGACGACGCCATGCGCGGCGGCGCCAAGTTCGACGATGCGATCAAAAAAGTCCAAAGCACCTGGGGCGGCAAGCTGCCGGCCGGGGTCAGCGCGGCGTACAAGGCCGGGGTGATGCATGGCGTGTCCGGCGTGTTGTTGGCAGGCGCCATCGGCACGCGCATCGCCAGCGGCAAGGGCGGCAGCACCGCGCAAACAGTCGGGCAGTCGTTTCAGGCGGCCGGACTGTTCCTTGAAGGTGGCGCCAAGTTTGTCCAGGACCAGTTCGATCGCACCCAGCAGGGCACGTACAAGTTCGACGCGCCCAAGTACGTGAAGGACGTGGAAAACGTCGGCAAGAGCCTGGGCGGCGTGGCGGGTAACGTACTGGGCTTGGTCACCGGGGCCATTTCCGCGAAAAACTCGGCCCAGAGCGGCGACAAGGTCGGCGCCGGGTTCCAGGGCACCTTCGCGGGGCTTAATGGCCTGTCGGCCGTGGCCGGCATGGTGGAGGTCGCCACCTACGTGGTGCCGCGCATAACCACGGTGGCGGCCGGCGTTGCAGAAGCCGCAGGCGTGATTGGCGGCGCGGCCGGCGCCTTGGCGGGTGCCGTGGGCGGCATCGCGGCGGTCGGTGGCTTGATTTACGCGATCATTGCCGACATCAAGGCCGACAATGCGCGCAAGAAACAGCAGGAAGAGTGGTACACCGGGCTCAAGGATCAGCTTGATGACTTTGGCGTTACGCCGCCGCCATTGGAGGTGATCATTGCGCCCAAAAATGGCTACGTGGACGTGGGTAATCCCAACGCCAACTACTGACCGCGGTCGGCGGCCAGTCGGAACTGGCCGCCGATTGGCTGAGGCTTACTCTTTCACGTCCATGAATTCTTCCGCCCACGCCACGTAGCTTTCCGGCAGCGTGTAGGTATGCGTCAGTTCAGTCGCGCTGAGGTTCGAAGTGCTGCTGGTCAACTTGCGTTGCGCACGCAGGCTGTCGTAAGTCGCCTTGATCGACGCAAAGTAGGCGCCGTGGCCGGCCACCACAATGCGCACACCCAGCGCGGCGAGGCGTTCGCTGTCATTGAGCTGCGGGTTGCCGTAAGTCACCAGCATCAACGGCACGCTGAGGTTTTCTGCGATCTTCTCAAGGTGGTCGAAGTCTTTGACGCCCACCATGCAGATGCCGTCGGCGCCGGCTTTTTCATAAGCTTTGGTGCGGGCGATGACGTCTTCGGTCGGCAACACGCCAGCGTTGGTGCGGGCGACGATAGACAGCTCTGGATCGACCCGCGCTTCAAGCGCGGCCTTGACCTTGCCGATGCCTTCCTCAACCGAAATCAGGTCGGTGGATTTACGCCCGAACTGCGCGGGCAACAACGTGTCTTCAATCGTCAGTGCCGCAACCCCGGCGCGCTCAAGCTCTTCGACGGTGCGCATTACGTTCAGGGCATTGCCGTAACCGTGGTCGGCGTCGGCGATGAACGGCAGTTGGGCCACACGGCCAATGCGGGTGGCCTGCTCGACGAACTCACTCAGTGTGATCAACGCAAAATCGGGTGCCGCGAGGACCTGCAACGATGCGACTGAACCGCCGAGGATACCGACTTCGAAACCCAGGTCGGCGGCGATGCGCGCAGACATGGGGTCAAAGACGGAGGCGGTTTCAACGCAGATGTGTTTGGCAAGCAGTTCACGGAAGTTGCGGCGCAGTGCTGAGTGAGAAATCTTTGGCATGTTCTTTCCTGGCTCTGGTCATCGTCAAGTGACGATCAATGTCTATTCATGGTGGCGCCAGATTACCACGCAGACGAACGCGGGATTATGACGTTTGAGCATGAGATAGATGCCTGACACATGGATCATCGGTTCACGCTTTGGCGATGGACAGGCCTGTCGCACCATTCAGGAGCATAGCCACCCCATCTTGCACAACTGCTGTGCCAACCGAGTGCTTAATCGCGATGGGCGTAATGCCTATAGTTGTTTCAAACCAGCCCAAGACTGAGGTGAACCATGAACAGCGAATTCAAGCCCGACCTGGCCGTTGCTACTCCGCCCGAACAAGTCGATGCCGAGTATTTTGAATACAGCAAGGCAGCCAACCCGATCAGCGCCAACCTGATTACCCGAATTCCCTACCACAGTTTCCCGGCCTCGCTGTATGACAGCGGCCCGTCGCGGGTGGTCGCGCTGGACCTCAGCGCTGCGCTGGGCTGTGAGGGTCCGGCGACCGGGCCCGGGTTGTGTGCCAATTTCATCCGCCTGAACGCCGATGACACCGTGGAGCTGCACCCCAATGCCACCTCCCAAGTGTTTTATGTGATCGCCGGAGAGGGCAGCGTCAGCCAGGGCGAACACCAGATCGAATGGTCGGCCGGTTGTTTTATCGCGCTGCCCGGCTTGCTGGCAGCCCGGTTCCGCGCCTCGCAGGATGCGCGCCTGTACTACGTGCACGATGAGCCGCTGTTGCGCTACCTGGGGGTTACGCGCAGCACCGACCGTTTCGCGCCGACGCTGTATCCGGCCGCACTGGCCAACCTGAAGCTGCGTGAAGCGGCCGATGATCCGCGTGCCCAGGACCGCAGCCGTATCAGCATCCTGCTGGGTAACCGCAACTTTCCACAGACCCGAACCGTCACGCATGTGCTGTGGGCCATGTACGGCATACTGCCGCCCGGCTCGATCCAGAAGCCGCACCGGCACCAATCGATTGCACTGGATTTCATCATCGACTGCCCCACGGGCTGTTACTCGCTGGTGGGCACCGAACTGGACGCCGATGGGCAGATTCGCAACCCGGTACGCGTCGACTGGTCGCCGGGTTTGGCGTTCGTGACCCCGCCGGGGTACTGGCACGCGCACTTCAATGAGTCCGACCAGGAAGCATTCCTGATCCCTATCCAGGATGCTGGCTTGCAAACCTACTTGCGCGCGCTGGATATTCGCTTTAGCTGATGGGGAGAGGTCGTTTCTTTCTGAGTGGTAGAGGCAAACGCACAGCCACACGGCATCGGCTGATGTGATGAGACCTTAATGTGGGAGCGGGCTTGCTCGCGAATGCGGTCGTTCAGTTAACAATGAGCGTGCTGACACACCGCATTCGCGAGCAAGCCCGCTCCCACAATTTGACCGAGTTTAACACCCACCCTTTAGGTCGGCTGGCGGCCCGCTTGGGCACGGACAGCCCTGGCGCTTCCAATCAGGCGTTTCACCCAACTGCTCAACGATGAAGTCGATAAAGCACCTGACCTTGGACGACACGATCTTCTTGGGTGGATAAACGAACCACACAGAAAACGCCTGCTCGGCACCGAGGATGTTCCATTCTGGCAGCCATACCTGTAACGCTCCCGCTTCGATACTGGTAGCCACCAACCAGTCGGGTAACAGGGCAAACCCCAGGCCCTGGCGCGCCGCGATCAGCTGCGCATCGAGATCGTTGATACGGATACAGTCGTGAGGGACCAGCGGCACCACTTCATCAGAAGATGCAAACGCAAAATCATGCTGACTCAGTACCGCCGGCAGGCGGGCCAGCTCGGCCGGCGTTGAAGGGGCAGGGTGCGCAGCGCAAAAGCCCGGGCTGGCCACCAGCAGGTAGTTGCCCGCGCAGATCTTGCGCGCCTTGAGCGTGGAATCAGCCAGCGCGCCAATGCGAATCGCCAGGTCAACGCCGGTATGAATCAGGTTGACTTGGGCGTTATCCAATACCAGTTCCAGCTTGATCTGCGGGTAACGAGCCACAAATGTATTCAACAGGGGAAGGATATGGTGACGGGCAAACGCTGGCGGCAAATTGAGCTTGAGCAGCCCACGAGGCTCCTGGTTCAGCGCCGACGTCGCCGCCTTGGCCTGTTCAAGCTCATCCAGCACCCTGCGCGCATGCAGCAGAAACGTCCGGCCACCCTCGGTCAGGTGCAGCGTGCGCGTCGAGCGGTTGAACAGGGCGATGCCCAAGTCCTGTTCAAGGTCCTTCACGTAGCGAGAAACGGTTGACGCCTTGATGCCGAGCCGCTCGGCGGCGCGCGAGAAGTTGTTGCCTTCGGCAGCTTCGACGAAGGCGGTCAGCGCGGTGAAATAATCCAAGTGTGACCTGCCGGGCTTGGGTTTATGTTGTCCTCAAGTCTGAGCCTGGGAGTGTCTGCGGTGTTTGCTGATGGTGCGTTTCCCCAATAAACATATACATCGCCGGCACCATGAACAACGTCAACAGCGTACCAATCGACAACCCGGCGAAGATCACCAGCCCCATGTCGTGCCGCCCCGCAGCACCGGCGCCAGAGGCCCACACCAGCGGCACCACGCCCAGCACCATCGCGGCCGTGGTCATCAGGATCGGGCGCAGACGCACGCCGGCGGCCTCTTCTATGGCTTCGCGCTTGCTGTGACCTGCGCGTTGCAGTTCGTTGGCGAACTGCACGATCAGAATCCCATGCTTGGTGATCAACCCCAGCAGCGTCACCAGGCCCACCTGGGTGTACACGTTGATCGACGCGTAGCCCATGGTGATGAAGGCCAGCGCGCCAAACAGGGCGGGCGGCACCGAGAACAGGATCACCACCGGGTCGCGAAAGCTCTCGAACTGGAAGGCCAGGGCGAGGTAGACGATCAGAATCGAGAACATCAGCAAACCAAAGAACCCACCAGACTCCTGGATGAATTGGCGCGACTCGCCGGCAAAGTCCGAGGTGTAACCCGAGGGCGCCACGTTGGTCAGGATCGTGTTGAGTTTGGCCAGCAGCTCACCTTGAGCCACGCCGCTGACGCCTGACAGGGTGGCCGAGTTGAGTTGCTGGAAGTGGTTGATCGATTCGGGCTGCGTCGAGGTTTCGATATGCGCGACGGTGCGTGCCTGGATCATCGAGCCGGACGGGGTGCGAATGTAGTAATCGAGGATCTGCTCTGGGTTGAGGCGGTTGACCTGCAGCACTTGGGGAATGACTTTGTAGGAGCGGCCGGCGGTTGAGAAGTAGTTCACGTAGTTACCGCCCAACGCCGCCGACAGCGCCGCGCCGACGTCGGCCTGAGTCAGGCCCAATGCGGCGATCTTCTCCCGGTCCACCACCAGCCGGGCTTGCGGCTTGTCGAGTTTCAAGTCCATGTCGGCAAACCAGAACAACTGCTGTTTCTGCGCCTCGGCCATCACGGCCTGCGCGACCTCATTGAGGTTTTCCACGGAGTCGGTGGTGGTGATCACAAACTGCACCGGCAAGCCCTGGGCGCCCGGCAGCGACGGCAGCGGAAAGGCCGCGATGGTAGCGCCCGGCACCTGATTCCACTTCTGCTGCAGGTCGAGTATCAGCTGGGCCTGCGAGCGCGTGCGATCCCCCCAGGTTTTCAGCAGCACACCGCCCAGGCCTTGATTGAGGATGGGCAGCCCGGTCAGCTGGAACATCTGCGCGTATTCCGTCTCTTTACTGGCGATCTGGAAGGCCTGGTCGGCGATGCGCTCCATCTGCTGCGGCGAGGCCGTCGGCGGGCCTTTGATCTGCATGAACACCAGCCCCTGGTCTTCGGTGGGCGACAGTTCACTTTTGGCGGTCATGCCACTGGCGGCCACCAGCAGGAACAGCACAAACCCAAAGGTCACCAGCACCGGCCATATGTTCAGCCCGCCAGACAGCACGCGGTGGTAACGCCCGCGCAGCCAGTCAAAATACTGGTCGAGCTTACGTGCAAAACGACCTTCTTCCTGCCCGGACTTGAACAGCTTGGACGTCATCATTGGCGAGAGGGTCAGCGCCACCACGGCCGACACGGTCACGGCGCCCGCCAGCGAGAAACAGAACTCCTTGAACAGCGCACCGGTGAGGCCGCTGCGCAGGCCGATGGGCACGTACGCGGCGATCAACACCACGGTCATCGCGACGATCGGGCCACCCAGTTCCCGCGCCGCGATCAGCGCGGCCTCCAGCACGCCTTTGCCTTCTTCCTTGATATGCCGGTCGACGTTTTCCACCACGATGATCGCGTCGTCCACCACCAGGCCAATGGCCAGAACCAGCGCGAGCAGGGTCAGCAGGTTAATCGAGTACCCCAGCAGGTACATGATGAAGAAGGTGCCGACCAGCGACAGCGGGATCGCCACCAGCGGCACGATCACCGCGCGGAACGACCCGAGGAACAGGTAGATGACCACCGAGACAATGATCATCGCCTCGACCAGGGTCTTCACCACCTCGTAAATCGAGGTATTGATGAACTCCGTTGAGTCGTACACGATCTCGCCGCGCACGCCCGTGGGCAGTTGCGATTGCAGCTCGGGGAAGGCCTCACGCACGCTGTCGGCGACGGTCAGAATATTCGCGGTCGGCGCCGCCTTGATGCCGATGAACACCGAGCGCTTGCCGGAAAACGCCACGCTGCTGTCGTAGCTTTCAGCGCCAAGGGTGACGGTGGCCACGTCCTCCAGGTACACCAAGGCATCGCCTTTCTGCTTGATCACCAGTCGTTTGAATTCATCCACCGTGTGCAGATCGGTGCCGGCCGTGAGGTCGACCGTGACCGTTTGCCCGCGCGTCGAGCCCACGGCAGACAAGTAGTTGTTGTTGGCCAGGGCCGTGGAGACGTCCTGCGCCGTGACGTTATGCGCGGCCAGCTTGTCGGGGTCCAGCCAGGCGCGCAGGGCGAACTGGCGCCCGCCGAGAATCTCTGCGGTTTGCACGCCCTGGATCGAATCCAGTTTGGGCTTGACCACCCGCACCAGGTAGTCGGTGATGTTGTTGGTGGGCAGCGTGTCGCTGTAGAACCCCAGGTACATGGCGTCGGTGGTCTGCCCGACGGCAATGGTGAGTACCGGTTCCTGGGACTGCGCGGGCAGCTGGTTCTTTACCGAATTGACCTGGGTATTGATCTCGGTGAGGGCCTTGCTGGCGTCGTAGTTCAGCCGCAAGGTCGCGGTAATGGTGGAGACACCGGTGATGCTGGTCGAGGACAAATAATCGATGCCCTGGGCTTGGGCGATGGCCGACTCCAGCGGCTGGGTGATAAAACCGGCGACTGTGGACGCATCCGCGCCGTAGTAGGCGGTGGTAATGGTGACCACCGTGTTTTCGGTGCGCGGCCATTGGTTCACCGGCAACTCGAAGATCGAGCGCAGCCCCAGGATCAGAATGAACAGCGAAACCACCACTGCCCACACCGGTCGCTGAATAAAGGTATCGGTAAGCTTCATGGGACACCTTTAATGTTCTTGGGGAGTTGGTGCCGGATCGTTCAGCGGCGCGGCACTGTTATCGACCTTCACCGGCGAGCCGTTCTTGAGCTTCATCTGGCCGCTGGTGATCAGCAGATCGCCTTCCTTCACGCCCGACAGGATCGCGACCTGATCACCGCGGGTCGGCCCGGTCTTGATGAAGGTTTGTTGCGCGGTGAGTACCTCATCGCCCTTGTCGTTTTTGCTCGACGTGGCAATGAACACCGTGGTGCCGTAAGGGTTGTAGGTCACTGACGTCTGCGGCACGGTGAGGTAGCGCTGGGTGGTCCCCGAGTTGACCACCGCACGGGCAAACATCCCGGGCACCAGGCTTTGCTTGGGGTTCTCGACGGTCGCCTCGACGGTGACGTTGCGCGTGGTTGAGTCGAACTGGGTGTCGATGGTGCTGATTCGCCCGGTGAAGGTCTGCTTTGACAGGCCGTCAGCCGTCACCGAAACCACCTGGCCGATGGCAATGGCCTCCAGTTGGGTCTGCGGCACCGAAAAATCGATGTAGATAGGATCAAAGGTCTGCAACGTGGCGATCTTGTCGCCGGGGTTGAGGTATTGGCCGGGGTTGACGCTGGTGATGCCGATGCGCCCGGCAAAGGGGGCGCGAATGGTTTTTTTCGCCACCAGCGCGCGCTGTTGTTCGGCGGCGGCGAGTTTGGCCTTGAGGTCGGCGGTGTCGGTGTCCACCTGGGCTTGGGAAATGGCGTTGACCGCCAGTTGCGCCTTGTCGCGCTTGAGCACGATACCGGCCAGGTCCGCGGTTGCCTCCAGGGAATGCAATTGGGCGATGTCCGAGTCGGCGTTCAATTGCACCAGCAGTGCCTGGGCTGCCACCTCTTGCCCGGGCGTGAAGCCGAGGGTGCGCACGATGCCGCCGACTTCCGTGGTTACATCCACTCCGCGCACCGCCTTCATCGAGCCCACGGCGGAAACGCTCGGTTGCCAGTCACTGAACGGCACCTGCAGCGCCGTCACCACGGCGGCAGGCAAGGGCGCTTTGGATTGGGCAATCAGCGCCGAAATCTGCACGAATTTCACCCCGGCAATGATCGCGACAATCACCAGCACCACCACGATCATGATCAGCATCGGCCGCCACAGGCGACGCTTGCGCGGTACGCCGGGTTCTGGGGGCAGGGTAGAGGCGGTCTGAACGTCAGCCATGGGAGTTCTCACTGTTTCAATGATTCAAGTCGGGCGCGGCTTTACTGTGAGCCGGCATGATCTCTTGCCACGACGGCAGGCCGAAGCGGTCCGGCGTGCCCTGGGTGGCGGGGTTCACATCCGTGCGGTTCCACCAGCCGCCGCCCAGCGCCTGGAACAGCGCCGTGGTGTCGCTGTAGCGGGCGGCCTGGGCTTTGACGCGGGCGAGCACGGTGTTTTGGTAGGTTTGCTGGGCCGTGAGCAAGTTGATATACGCCACCGCGCCTAGGCGGAACTGGGCTTGCACCAGGTCAAGGTTGGCTTGCGCGGAGTGTTCGGCCACGACCTGCTGATTCAGCGCATCGGCGTCCGCTTCCAGCGCCCGCAGCGCGTTGGCGACATCCTGAAAGGCGGTAATTACCGTGCCGCGATAGCGCGCGGCGGACTCGTCGTAGGCAGCCACGGCCGCACGTTTGCGATGCTCGAGTGCGCCGGCGTCAAAGATCGGCTGGGTAATCGAACCCGCCAGGCTCCAGACACCGCTGCCCGCCGAAAACAGCTTGGTGCCGCTTGCCACCGTGGAACCCAACGACCCGGTAATGCTGAATTGCGGCAACTGATTGGCGACGGCCACGCCAATGTTGGCGCTGGCTTGATGCAGTTGCGCCTGCGCCGAACGCACATCCGGGCGCTGGCCGACGATGGCCGAGGGCAGGCTGACCGGCAGCGCTTCTGGCAGGTGCAACGAGGCCAGATTGAAGCGTTCGCCTTGATCCTGGTTTGGAAAGCGCCCCAGGTACGCCATCAATTGGTTGCGGGTCTGTGCCAATTGCTTTTGCAGCGGCGGCAAGGTCGCGCGGGTTTGCGCCAGTGCGGTTTGCTGCGTGAGCACGTCGCTATCGCCGATGGCGCCCAGTCGGCGCTGAGCTTGCAGCAGGTCGAGCTGACCGCCCTGCAGTGTGATGATTTCTTCGGTGGCGGCCACCTGATCACGCAACGACGCCAGGCTGACCGCGGTGTTAACCACATTGGAGGTCAGGGTCAGGTAAGTTGCCTCCAGCTGAAAGCGCTCGTACTCGGCTTGCGCGGTGGTGGATTCGATTTGCCGGCGGGTGCCGCCAAATACGTCCGGCGCATAGGAAACGCTCAGTGACGCCGAACTCACTGTGAGAATCGGTGACTCCGGGATGCCCGAGGTCACGCCGGAGACTTTCTCGCGGGCTTTTTGCACATTGGCGCTCACCGACGGAAACAGCGACGCCTGGTCGGCATACACCAGCTCACTGGCCTGGCGCAGTGCCGCTTGCGCGGCGCTGACGTCCGGGTTGGCGCGCAGGGCTTCTTCGACCAGAGCATTGAGTGAAGGCGAGCGGAACAGCGTCCACCATTGCCCAGGAATATCCATCCCGGCGATCAGCCGCTGCGCCGCGCCACCGGCGTCAATGTCCGCCTGGGCGGTGGTCGTGAGTGGGTTCTTGGCAAAGCCGGCATTGGCCGGTACGTCGGGCCGTGCGAAGTCGGGGCCCACGGTACAGCCGGCGAGGGCGAGGCACAGCAGGCTCAGCGGCGCCAGCAAACAGGCATGTCGAAACGGGGTGCGGACTGGCACCACTGCGGGTGCACGCTGGCGAAGCTGCTCTTTCATATTTACTCGGATTAATCAGTTGGCCAACGGCAGTCATGGTTGAGCAATGCGTGCGGCTGCGTCCGACCGGGCGGCTTGAGAAGGCCGCGGGGTGCCGGGGTTTCCACCAGTGTAGGTGGCGCAGGGCACTGTGCAATGTGCGGGCGCAACGCGCGCGGCGTGAAAATGCTTAAGTTGCATTATTTGTGAATTAGGTTATGCGTTATCAGTATTTTACAGGCGATCTTTATAACGGCATCGTATGAACCCCTACTGACACTGCCGAGACCGCACGCGCGGATCGACTTGCATGCCTGACCAGGCATCTGGAGACGAACGTGCGTTACCTGACAACACTGGCGGCCGGGTTGGCCGCCACCTTGCTGTGCCTGACCGCGAACGCGCAAACGCTGGTGGTGGGCGATCAAAGCTACAACGCGCAAGCCGTGATGGAAGCGGCGGGCGTGCTCGAAAACCTGCCGTACACGCTTGAATGGAAGCAATTCACCGCAGGCTCGCCGGTCGCCGAAGCGCTGAATGCCAACAGCCTGGATATCGGCTTGCTGGGGGACGCGCCGGTGCTGTTCCTGGGCGCATTGGGTGCACCGATCAAGGTGATTGCCGTCAGCCGGCAAAACCTCGACGGTGTGGCCATCCTGGTCAGAAAGGATTCGTCGATCCACAGCCTGGCCGACCTTGCCGGCAAACGTGCGGCGGTCTGGAAGGGCTCCTGGAGCCAGCAATTGCTGCTTACCGCGCTGGACAAAGCCGGCGTCCCGCGCGACTCACTCCAGCTGCGCTACCTCAGCGCACTCGACGCTTCCCATGCGCTGGAAGGTGGCTCGGTTGACGTCATCGCCACCTGGGAACCCTACGTCACACAACAGGAACGCCAAGGGGCGCGGGTACTCGCAACCGCTGAAGGCTTGATCCCGGCGCAGAGCTTCATCGCCGCCAACGCCAAGGCTGTCGAGGCCAAACGTGCGCAAATCAGTGACTTCCTCCAGCGCCTGAAAAAGGCCCGTGACTGGACGCGCCAAAGCCCGGCCAACGCTGACGCGTATGCCGATGCGTGGGCCAAGCGCACCCGCGCCGACGCCGACATCGCACGCGCCTGGTTTGCACGAGCGCGCACGACGGTCGAGCCCCTGACGGCCCAGTCGCCTGTCGAGGCGCAAAAGACCGTGGACTTCTTCGCGAGCCTAGGCCTGGTCAAGTCTTACTCCGCAGCGAGCCTGTTCGATGATTCCTTCTCGGCCTCGCTGCAACCCGCCGTCGCCCAAACCCAGCCGTGAACGCTTCAAGGAACTCTTCTGACATGACCCAACGACAGCTCAAACTCGGCGCCCTGACCATGGGGTGTGGTGGGCCGGGCCGCCACAATCTATGGCTCGACCCGCAATTGCCGGCCGACGCCAGCGTCAACGTCGACTGGTACATCGACATTGCCCGCCAGGCCGAGGCGGCCCTGTTCGACCTGATCTTTATCGTCGACAGCCAATTCATCACACCGGGCTCGCCGTCCCACTACCTGAACCGCCTGGAACCGCTGACGCTGCTCTCTGCGCTGGCCGTCAGCACGCGGCATCTGGGCTTGGTCGGTACGCTGACCACGTCTTACAACTCGCCCTACAACGTGGCCCGGCGCCTGGCCTCACTCGACCTGATCAGCAAAGGCCGCGCCGGCTGGAATGTGGTCACCAGCGGCGACGCCGGCACCGCCGGCAATTACAGCCGCGACGAACATTACGATTACGACACGCGCTACAGCCGCGCCGCCGAGCACGTCCACGTGGTGCAAGGCCTGTGGCACTCCTACGAGGAAGACGCCTTCGTGCGTGACCGTGCAACCGGCCAGTTCCTCGATCCGAGCAAACTGCACAGCCTGAACCACAAGGGCGAACATTTTTCGGTGGTCGGCCCGCTGAACATTCAACGCTCGCCGCAAGGCCAGCCGGTGATCTTCCAGGCTGGCGACTCAGAGCAAGGTCGTGACCTGGGCGCCGCCACGGCGGACGTGATCTTCACCCACGCGGCCAGCATCGAACAGGGCCAGGCGTTTTACCGCGATATAAAGGGCAGGGCGGCGCAACGGGGGCGCGACCCGGAGCAATTGCTGGTCATGCCCGGCGCCGAGGTCTATGTGGGCGACACAGATGAGCACGCTCGGGAAATCGAGCAGCACTACCATCACGCCGATCACAGTTTCGAGCTGGCGCTGAAGGAGTTCGGGCGCAATTTCGGCTGGCATGATTTCAGCCAATACGACCTCGATGCGCCGTTTCCGCAAGAGAGCCTGGAAGCAGCGCGCAGCAGCTTTTTCACCAATGCCAAGCGCATTGCCGACCAGGCACGGGAGAAAGGTTTCACGCTGCGCCAAGCAGTGGAGTTTGGTCGCCAACTGCGGCCGGGCGCGTTTGTGGGCACGGCGGACACGGTTGCACGGAAGATGGAGGAGTGGCTCCAGGCGCGGGCGGTGGATGGGTTCAATATCTATATTGGGCATCCGCAGCAGTTCGCGCGGTTTACGCAGGAAGTCATACCGTTGCTGCAGGCGCGTGGGGTGTATCGCACGGCGTATGAGGGGACGACGTTGCGCGAGAGTTTGGGGCTGGGAATTCCGCGATTTGGCGGCTGAAGCCGTCAAACGGGGTCATGTACACCGCGCCGAATGGGTCCAGGCGCTTGCGGATCTCGGCGTCCGGCGTGCCGTACACCACCAGGCTGGTGATGCTGCACAGTTCCAGGAAGCGCTGGCCGAACGGTGCAAACGTGGTGTCGACGTGGCTGACCACGGCATCAGCGTGGTAGCGCTCGAGGATATGCACGGTGCGGGTATCCTCATTTGCGCTGTATTCGTAAATCAGGGTGCCGGGCTCGGCACGGGTGGCCGTGACGATGGTGGCGATCAGCGCCTTGAATTCGGCGAACGCTGCGGGCTGTACTTCAAGGGTAAACAAACAGGAAATATAAGGGTGCATGCTGGGTTTCCGTCAGGGGCGCCAGGCGGCGCCTGTTGAGTGGGAGGCGCTCAAGACTTGTCGGGGGCGCCTGCGAAGAGTTTGCCGGCACCGGCCCAATCGGACGGCGCAACGTCTTCAAAAATGACGTAGATGTAATTGGCATCAGTACCGGTGTGTTTGACGATGCTTTCGGTGATGTCGGCGGCAACTGCGGCTTTCTGCGCGTGTTCTTTACCTTCGAACCAGCTCACTCGTACGACGGGCATGACGTATTCCTCTTGAGAGATTGGTCTGGGAGCAGTGCGCCATGTGCACCGCTATGTGACTGAGGCCATCCTACTGTTGAGCAAGCTGGCGATAAACGGCCTCTGGCTATAGTCTGGGTAGACTAAAACTCTACAATCAGCGAGTGCGGCATGGTCCCTATCGATTCCTTCCAGGGTGTTATCACCTTTGTCGTCGCCGCGCGTTCGGCCAGCTTCACACAGGCTGCGGAGCGCTTGGGCCTGTCGAAATCTGCCGTGGGCAAAGCCATCGCACGGCTTGAAGAGCGCTTGGGCACGCAGCTGTTTCATCGCACCACGCGGCGAATTTCCCTCACCGCCGATGGCGAGGCTTACTACCTGGCGTGCTCTACGGCACTGGAAGAAATCGGCACCGCCGAAAGTGGCTTGGGCCCCAATGGGGGTGAGCCTTCGGGGCGCTTGCGTGTCGATGTGCCGGTGGCTTTCGGTCGTCGCGTGGTTGCGCCCTTGCTGTTCGAGATCGCCAATAAATACCCCGCGCTGCAATTGAGCCTGACGTTTTCCGACCACTTGGTGGACCCGTTCGAAGAGGGGATTGATTTGCTGGTGCGCTTCGGCGAATTGCCGGACACCAGTGGGCTGGTAGCGCGGCGGTTGACGCGCCAACGCTGGGCCATTTGTGCCGCGCCCGGTTACCTGGCACGGTTTGGAATGCCTCAAACCCTTGAAGACCTGAGCCATCACCGCTGCATTGTCGGGCATCGACGTGGCCAGCCTTTGGCCTGGCGAGTCATGCAGGCAGGGCGTACGCAGTGGTACGCGCCTCCCGCCGCGCATCAGATTGGCGATGGCGAAGCCATGATTCTGGCGGCGGTTGCCGGCACTGGCCTGTGCCAGATGCCGCGCAGCCTGTTCCAGGACGATATCGACGCGGGGCGCCTGGTTGAGGTGCTGCACACCTACGAGCCGGAAGCCGTTGATGTACATGCCGTGTGGCCGAAGGTATCGCACTTGCGGCCGAAGGTGAGGTACGTGGTGGATGAGCTGGTCAAGCGGTGTGCGCAGTGGCCGTTGTAGGTGAATAAAACCGCAATCGACTTTTCGACCGGCTTACTTCATTCGTGCCTGGTCGGCCAGCTCAGATCGGTGTGCTTGAACCTGCCAACGCAATTACCTCATGCGCAGTTTCCGCGTGCTGCGCGGTGTGCAAGGAGGCGATCAGCGACCGCTCAGGCGATAGGTGGTGCGCTGCAATTGCGCGGGCATCATGAACGTGCGTTCACAGGCGCAGAAAAAGATTGAATATTCACATCAATTGTTATTTAAATAACACCACAATAGCGTCACGACCGCCCTGGACGTGCTCGCAATAAGATGGGATGACCCTGTGCATGACAATTGAAGAGCGTTTGATGGAACAGGCAAAGCGTGCCGCCCAGAGCACGTACTCGCCTTACTCCCATTTCCCCGTGGGCGCGGCATTGCTGACTGCCGACGGTGAGGTGGTGCAGGGTTGCAACGTGGAAAATATCTCCTACGGGCTGACCAACTGTGCCGAGCGCAGCGCCTTGTTCAGCGCCATCAGCCAGGGTCATGCCCCGCGCAGTTTCAAAGCCATGGCTGTTTATGCACCCAACGTTTCACTGATAAGCCCTTGCGGTGCCTGCCGCCAGGTGATGCTGGAGTTGATGGCCAAGGATGCGGTGGTGATCTGTCAGGGCAGTGACCCGGCCGCCACGCGCACCTGGACCCTGGAGCAATTGCTGCCGGGCGCCTTCGACGCTTTCTAATCCTGGGCAGGCCTTCGGGTCTGCATTCGCGTGGTCCATTGTTGAGACGCCTGCATGATCAGTCTTGTCGGAATAGCGACGCTTATTCTCATTGCCATTGCTTTATCTCATCAACGACGCTCGATCAACTGGCGCACGGTTTCGGTGGCGTTTTTGATCCAGGTCTTGATCGGCGCATTTGCGCTTTACGTGCCGTGGGGCCAGGCGGTGCTCGCCTCGCTCTCAGGGGCGGTGGCCTCGCTGCAGCTTTACGCTAACAAAGGCATCGAGTTTCTGTTCGGCGGCCTGAGTTCGCCGCACATGTTTGAAGTGTTCGGCAGTGGTGGTTTTGTGTTCGCCATCCGGGTGTTGCCGATGATCGTGTTCTTCGGCAGCTTTATCTCGGTGCTGTATTACATCGGTGTGATGGGCTGGATCATTCGGCTGGTGGGCGGTGCCCTGCGCCTGTTGCTGGGCACCAGTCGCATCGAGTCGATGGTGGTGACCTCGGCGATTTTCATCGGCCAGTCGGAAGTGCCGCTGGTGGTACGGCCCTTCATTGCCAAGCTGACGCGCTCTGAGTTGTTCGCGGTGATGGTCGGTGGTTTCGCCGCCGTGGCCGGCTCGGTGCTGCTGGGGTATGCCGGGCTGGGCGTGGAGCTCAAGTACCTGATCGCGGCGTGCTTCATGTCGGCACCGGGCGCTCTGTTGATGGCCAAACTCATGGAGCCGGAAACCGAAGCCGCCCGCACCGAACAGGTGATCGAGGAGCTGGGCCAGGCCGAGAATCGCCCCACCAATATCATCGACGCCGCCGCCGATGGCGCCCAGGTTGGCTTGCGCCTGGCCTTGTCGGTGGGCGCCATGCTGCTGGCATTTATCGCGTTGATTGCGCTGTTCAACGGGCTTCTGGGCTGGGCGGGCAACTGGTTTGGCTACCCGCAATTGACCTTGCAACTGGTCCTTGGGTACGTGCTGGCGCCCATCGCTTTTCTGCTCGGGGTGCCATGGCATGAGGCGGTCATGGCCGGCGGTTTTATCGGCGAAAAACTGGTGCTCAACGAGTTTGTCGCCTACGCCGACCTGGCTAACTACCTTACACCGGCCAAGGCCGCCGAAGCTGGCGTGCCTCTGTTGTCCGTGCACACCCAGGTGATCGTCACCTTCGCCCTGTGCGGCTTTGCCAATCTGTCTTCGATTGCCATTCAACTGGGCGGCCTCACAGGTATCGCCCCGCAACGCCGTGAGGAACTCGCGCGGCTGGGCTTGCGGGCGATGATCGGCGGCACGCTTTCTAACCTGATGAGCGCGGCGATTGTCGGCTTTTTCATTTCGCTGTAAGGAGCACAGTATGTGGTTGCCACAAGAAGTGATTCGGCGTAAGCGCGACGGGCACGCCCTGGCCGCGATGGACATTCAACGTTTTGTCGCCGGCATTGCCGACGCCAGCCTCAGCGATGGGCAGGTGGCGGCGTTCGCCATGGCGGTGTTCATCAAGGGCATGGACGTGAGCGAACGCCTGGCCTTGACCGAGGCGATGCGCGATTCCGGCCAAGTGCTGAAGTGGGACCTGCCGGGGCCGGTCGTGGACAAGCATTCCACCGGTGGCGTCGGCGACATGATCAGCTTGCTGCTCGCGCCGTTGCTGGCGGCCTGCGGTTGCTTCGTGCCAATGATTTCCGGGCGTGGGCTGGGCCATACCGGCGGCACCCTGGACAAGCTCGAGAGCATTCCCGGTTACGACTGCCAACCCAGCCCCGAACGCCTGCACGCGGTGGTGGCCGACGTCGGTTGCGCCATCATCGGCCAGACCGCCAACCTGGCGCCGGCGGACAAGCGCTTGTATGTGATCCGCGATGTGACCGGGTCGGTGGAGTCAATTGACCTGATCACCGCGTCGATCCTCGGCAAAAAACTCGCCGCCGGCCTCGACGTACTGATCATGGATGTGAAAACCGGCAACGGCGCCTTCATGGCCGAGCCGGAACAGGCACGCGAACTGGCCGCCAGCATCGTCGCGGTGGCCAACGGTGCCGGGGTCAATACCCGCGCGCTGATCACCGACATGAATCAACCGCTGGCCCGCAGTGCTGGTAACGCCCTGGAGGTTGCCGAAGCAGTCGCCTTGCTCAAGGGCGAGGTGCGCAGTGAGCGCCTGTGGGCGGTGACCCTGGCGCTGGCCACCCAGGCATTGACGATGGCCGGTTTGGCGCGGGATGACGCCCAGGCCCGTGATCAATTGCTTCAGGCCTGGCAGAGCGGGGCAGCCTTGCAGCGCTTCGAGCAGATGGTGGTCGCTCTGGGCGGCCCGCCGGGCTTCACGGCAAACCCTGAAGCGCATTTACCCAAGGCCGCCGTGTCGGTGCCGGTGTGGGCCGAGGAAGAGGGCTGCGTTACCGAGATCGATACCCGGGCGGTGGGCCTGGCAGTGGTGGCATTGGGCGGTGGGCGCAGTCATCCCGACGACGTGCTGGACTTGTCCGTGGGCTTCAGCGAGTTGGCCTTTGTTGGTGAACAGGTGAACGCGCAACGGCCGCTGGGCTGGGTTCACGCGCGCAATCCAGAGCAGGCCGCGCAGGGCGCATCTGCCTTGCGCGCCGCCTATCGGTCAGGCGGTTCGAGCCTGGCCGCACGTGATTTGATTCAGGACATCCTATGAGCAAAGCCATCGTATTGGTGCTGGACTCGCTGGGCATCGGCGCCAGTGCCGACGCTGCTGTTTTTGGCGATGCCGGCGCCGACACCTTGCGCCATATCGCCCAGGCGTGTGCCCGCGGTGAGGCCGATGGGCCACTGCGCCGGGGGCCGCTGTGGCTGCCAAATCTGGGTCGCCTGGGCCTGGGTGCTGCCGCCGCGGCCAGCGGTGACGGACCGTTGCCGGGCCACTGGGGCGACGTTACTCCGGTCGGCGCCTACGGCCATGCGCGCGAGCAATCCTCAGGCAAGGACACACCGTCCGGGCATTGGGAAATGATGGGCGTGCCCGTGTTGTTCGACTGGGGGTATTTCGAGCGGCCGGTCGAGTCGTTTCCGCCCAAGCTGCTGGCCGACCTGATTGAGCGGGCCGGGTTGCCGGGTGTTCTGGGTAATTGCCATGCCTCGGGCACTACAGTGCTGGACGAATTGGGCGAAGCACACATCCGCAGCCGGCAACCGATTTGCTACACCTCGGCCGACAGCGTGATGCAGATCGCCGCCCATGAAGGCCATTTCGGGCTGGATGAGCTGTACCGGGTGTGTGAAATCGCGCGCGATTTGTGTGATGAATACACCGTCGGCAGGGTCATTGCCCGGCCGTTCACCGGCGAGCACGCGGGCGAGTTTCGCCGCACCGGCAATCGTCGCGACTACACGGTGCCACCGCCGTCGCCGACGCTGCTGGATCATTTGTGCGAAGCCGGCGGCAGCGTGCAGGCGGTGGGCAAGATCGGCGATATCTTCGCGCACCGCGGCATCAGCCGGTTGTACAAGGCAGATGGCAACGACGCGCTGTTCGATGCCACGCTCAAGGCGTACCAGCAAGCGCCGGACAACAGCCTGGTGTTCGCCAATTTCGTCGACTTCGACATGCTCTACGGGCACCGTCGCGACTTGGTCGGCTACGCTGCCGCGCTGGAAGCGTTCGACCGCAGGCTGCCGGAATTATTGGCGTTGATGGACCCACAGACGTTGCTGATCATCAGCGCCGACCACGGTTGCGACCCATCGCGTCCGGGCTGCGATCATACCCGTGAGCATGTGCCGGTCTTGGCTTTTGGGGCAGGCGTTGCGGCTGGCTGGCTGGGCGAGCGCGGCAGCTTTGCCGATATCGGCCAGACGCTGGCGGCACATTTGGGCTTGGCGCCGTTGGCGTGGGGGACTTCGTTTCTGCTGAAGGGTCACCCTTGAGTCCGCCTGGCACCCCGTGCTTTGGAATCGGGCGGGGTAGCTTGATGGCGGGTTTGCCAATTGTTCATCGACGCCTTCAGTAATGTCTGTTCATATGGGCTCCGCACTCGATTCGCGTCGTCGCGCCAGGCGGCTCCAGCGAACGAACAGAGCCCAATAAACCGCTACCAATCATTATGTGAAGTATGAGTCGTCCACTGTTTGTTTCTCTCGATGGCCCCAAGGGCACTGGTAAAACCACGCTTTTGGAAGCTGTGACCCAAGTGCTGAGGGCAGACAAGCAAAAGGTGATCCGACTCAGCGAGCAAAAAAGCGATCCCTACAGGGCTGAAACCATGGCCCTCGTTAACACTCTCGTCAGACACCCCAGCCGGGAGTTGGAGCTGAGGGTGTGTGAGCGCTTTGCTGATAGCCGTGCCTGGATTTCCCGCCACGTACTGGCCAGACAGCCCGCCGGTAGCATCATCTTGATTGATCGCTGGTACCCCTCTGATGCAGCGTTTCGCCGGATCGTCGGGTTTGCAGACATTCTGCAGTTGAACATTGATCGAAACGTGCAAGTGCCCGACCTGCATGTCGGCGTGGTCACCGCCCCTGATATTTCTTGGGCGAGGGCAGCCGAGCGACGGCGTGGGCTGAGCAGTACCGTGATGCACAAGCTGGAAGAGCATGTCGCGTGTACTCAGGCGTTCGAGCGCGCGATGACCGATCACGGCTGGGTTTTATGCCGTAATGAAACAACGATCGAGGACGCCACGGCTCAGGTGGTTTCTGAGATCTACAGCGTCCTTCGATGTTCGTAGTTTTGTGCAGTCAGGGCTGCAAACGCCGCACCCTCCAGCCGTTATCGCTGCGGTCATAGCGCAACCGCTCATGCAGCCGCTCTTGCCCATTCCCCCAGAACTCCAGCGATTCAAGACGCAACTCGAACACACAATAGCCCTCAGGACGCGGCAGTGGACCTTGGCCTTCGGCCAGCTCGCGAACGGCGTTGCGCATGGCCTGAACATCCTGCAGTTCTTCGCTCTGGCGAGACACCGACGACATCGGATGCGTGGCATACGGGCGCTTGAGCCACGCCTCATCCGCCTTGGCATCCGGCAAGCGCACGGCCTGGCCATTGAGGATGATCTGCTGACTGGTTTCGCGCCAATACAGCACGCCCGACGCCCACGGGTTGTGGCTCAGCTCACGGCCTTTCTGGCTGCCGGCATGGGTGCTGAACAACACCCCGGTGTTACTGATCTCACTGATCACCACGATGCGCGTCGAGGGCCGGCCCTGGCCGTCGGCGGTGGCCAGCGCCAGCGCCTTGGGTTCGCGGATGCCTACGCGCCGTGCGCGCTCCAGCCAGTTGCGCAGCACGCTCATGGGGTCGGCGGGCAGTGTCTGGTACTCGGGGAAAGGTGCATCCAGTGTGCCGGTGAGGGATTCGGACATGCCTTTACCCAGCAGCGGCTTACCTTGCAATGAACTGTTCATAGCACGATGGTCCCCCGCCCGAAGGTGACGCCATTGCCGGAGACTTCGACGCGCGTCAGTTGATCGGCGCGGCCCTCAGCCCTGGCAAACATCAGGGAAGGGCGGCCGATTTCCACACCCTGCAAAATCTCCACCTGCTGGCCAAACTCGATCTGGCCATGGCGCGCCAAATGGATCGCCAACGGCCCGGCAGCCGAGCCGGTGGCCGCATCCTCAACCACGCCGTAAGCCGGTGAGAACATCCGGCTGCGCCAACGCCGCCCGGCGCCGGCGAAACAGTTGATCGCCATGTCGTGAAAGCTCGACAGCGCACGGTGGTCAGGGTGCAGGGCCGACAAGGCCTGGATGCTCGGCAGGCCGACAAACACATGGCGCGGGCCGTTGTGATAGATCTCGATGGGAAAGGTCGAGTCGCTGATACCCAGGGCCTTGAGCAATTCGGCATCGCGGCCCAGGGCCGTCCAGGTCGGTATCGGCTGATCCATGCTGGCGGCGATCACGCTGCCGTTCTGGCGCTCCAGTTCAAAGGCGATGGTGCCCATCTGGGTTTCCAGGTACAGCCGGTGATTGTCGGTGTGCGCGCCCAGCGCGATGGCCGTCCCCAGCAACGGGTGGCCGGCAAAGGGCAGTTCGTTGACCGGGGTGAAAATCCGGATCAGCGCATCACCGCCGTTGCGTGGCTTGAGCACGAAGGTGGTTTCCGACAGGTTCATTTCTCGGGCGATGCG
The DNA here is from genome assembly GCF_963879675.1 of Pseudomonas sp. Larv2_ips. Classification (NCBI taxonomy): domain Bacteria; kingdom Pseudomonadati; phylum Pseudomonadota; class Gammaproteobacteria; order Pseudomonadales; family Pseudomonadaceae; genus Pseudomonas; species Pseudomonas sp. Larv2_ips. The sequence goes on along the minus strand of NZ_CAWOAW010000014.1, from coordinate 1,638,904 downwards.
TTGCATTTGCGGCGCCGGCAAATCATCGGCGTCGAAGAACACCGCGACCGGGTTGCCTTCCAGCGGGACGCTGGCGAAGGCATCGATGATGACGTAGTGGTGCATGGTTATCTCCCGGCGGCCGATATATTGCTGTCGACAGGCGTGTGAATGAGGGCGTGACGCAGCAGGTCGGCGATGATGCGCGGGCCTTCCTGGGTCAGCAGCGACTCGGCATGAAACTGCATCGAGGCAAACGACGGCCCGCGCAAGGCATGCACCTCGCCGGTCTCGCTGTCGCGACTGATTTCGACGGTGCCGATGCCGTTGATGTCCAGGCGGTCACTGGCACTCTGTGCGGCGAAGGTGTTGTAGAAACCCACCCGCTCAGCGTTGCCGAACAGGTCAATCTGTTTTTGCACGCCCTGATTGGGAATGGCTTTGCGTTGCAGCTCCAAGCCCAGGCACAGGCTCAACACCTGATGGCTCAGGCACACCGCGAGGAATGGCCGTTGCTGGCTGAGCAAGGAACGGATGGCCACGTGCAGATGGTCGATTTTCGGCAACTGAACATCACTCGGGTTGCCGGGGCCTGGGCCCATGATCACCAGGTCGTAACCGTCGAAACTGTATTCATCGCTGAAGCTGCACACCGTCACTATCAGGCCCAGGGCGCGCAGCTGCTTGGCAATCATCGAGGTGAAGGTGTCTTCGGCATCGACGATCAGCACCTGGCGCCCGCTGAAATCAGCCTGGGTCTGTTGGCGCTGCTGGCTGTCCATCAACCAGAAGTCCGAGACGTAGGCATTGCGGCTGGCCAGCGCTGCGCGGACCTGCAGGTGGCTGCCAAAGCGCGAGGGCGCCTGGTTTTTCAAGGCCGCTATCAGGCCGGCGGCCTTGGCGCGGCTTTCGGCAGCTTCGGTCATGGGCTCGGAATGACGCACGATGGTCGAGCCCACGCTGATGCGTACCTGGCCGCTGTTATCGATGTCGGCGGTGCGAATCAGGATGGCCGAGTCCAGGGAGCGTCCACCTTTGCCATCGCTGCCGATCAGCGCGGCCATGCCGCTGTAGTACGCGCGGCCTTGCGGCTCATAGCGCTGGATGACCCGACAGGCGCTTTCCAGCGGGCTGCCGGTGACGGTCGGGGCGAACAGGGTTTCGCGCAGGATGTCGCGCACATCGCGTCGGGTCTTGCCCTCAATGAAGTACTCGGTGTGGGCCAGATGCGTCATCTCCTTGAGGTAAGGACCGAGAACGTGGCCGCCGTCGTCACAAATGCGCGCCATCATTTTCAGCTCTTCATCGACCACCATGTACAGCTCATCGGCTTCCTTGCGGTCGGCCAGAAAGGCCATGACGTCCGTCAGACAGGGCCCCGCGGGCGGGTAACGGTAGGTGCCGCTGATGGGGTTCATCACCGCCAGCCCATCCTTGACGCTGATGTGCCGCTCGGGCGAGGCGCCCACGAAGGTGCGGCTGCCGGTGTGAATGATGAAGGTCCAGTAAACACCTTTCTCGCGCTCCAGCAGATGGCGAAAGAACGACAGCGCGCTGGCGGGGCCGTACTCGCTGATTTCCGCCATAAAGGTGCGTTTGATCACGAAGTTGGCGCCTTCCCCTGAGCCGATTTCGTTGGCGATCACCTGGCTGACGATCTCGGCATAGCGGGCGTCGCTGAGGTCGAAGCGTTCGCCGTTGAGCTGGATCGGCACGTCTGGCAGCAATCCCAGCAACTGTTCAATGCCGATCGATTGTTGCTCGGTAATGTTCATCGCCAGCAGCGGCGACTCATCGTCCACCGCCTCAAAGCCGCGTTCGGCAATCTGGCGGTAGGGAATCAGCGTCAGTACATCCAGGCGCGGGGCACCGATTGAGGGGGCAGGCAAGTCGATATCGGCCAGGACCTGCGGTTGCGACATCTGCCCAATCAGCACGTCCAGCAGCCCCGGGCCGCTGGATTCGGGACGATACAACAGGGCAAACGGCTCGGGCACCGGCTGCAGAATGCGTTCCATGAGGCGGGCGGCAGCTTGGCTCATAGCACCACCTCGTCGGTGGTGATGACCATGGCGCAACGGCTGGCGGCGTATTCGATCGCCATCCAGTGGTGCGCCTTGCTGAAGTCCGCGATCGCGTCGGCAACAAGGAACGGCTGGATATCGTTGGAGTACGCATCCACGGTAGAAATCAGTACCCCGACATGGGCATACACCCCGCACAGGATCAACTGATCGCGCCCGTTGGCGTGCATGCGCTCCAGCAGATCGGAGTTGAAGAACGCACTGTAGCGCCACTTGGTCAGCAGCCAGTCACCCGGCTTGGGCGTCAGCGCGTCGACCACCTCGCGGTCGGCGGGGCTGGCCTTCATGCCAGGGCCCCAGAAATCCTTGAGCAGCCCGCGCTGTTCCTCGCTCATGCTGCCTGGCTGGGCGGTGTAGGCCACCGGCACGTCGTGGTCGACAGCCCACTGGCGAATGCGCGCGGAATTCGCCACGACGGCTTCACGCAGGGCATCGGGCAAGGGCCGCAGGAAGTAACGCTGCATGTCGTGCACCAACAGCACGGCGCGTTCGGGGTCGACGCGCCATTGCGCGAGGTTGACGGGCAGGTCGCGGGCAGTAGGCAGGGCGTACGGGGCAATCGATGGAATGCCAGTCATGGCGACAAACTCCAGTCAAAGGTAGGCAAGGGTGGAGGAGGGCAGGTTTTTCCAGGCCATCACTGCAGTAATGGCTTGCCAAGGGGTCAGGCGTGGGTCGCACAGGCTTTTGTAGTGGCTGGCCACCTGGCTCAGGCCGGCGGCATCGGAGGCGCACTCGCTGACGTCATCAGGGGTGGTTTCCAGGTGCAGGCCGGCAGCCACGCCACCGGCCGAGGTCACGGCATGTTTGAAGGCGGTGATTTCCTCGGTGATGGTCTGCACCATGCGGGTCTTGTTGCCGCAGGGCGCGACGATGGTGTTGCCGTGCATCGGGTCGCTGAGCCAGATGATCTTGTGCCCGGCGTGGCGCACCGCTTCAACCAGTGGCGGCAGGCGATCAGCGACTTTGTGGGCGCCCATGCGCGCAATCAGGGTCAGGCGGCCGGGCTCGCGCCGTGGGTCCAGGCGCTCGCACAGGCTCAATAACTGGTCCTGGGTGATGTCCGGGCCGACCTTGCAGGCCACCGGGTTGAGCACTTCGCTGAGCAGTGCCACGTGAGCACCCGTCAACTGACGGGTACGCTCGCCGATCCACGGCCAGTGGGTTGAGCCGAGAAACACCCGGCCCTGTTCGTCCTTGCGCACTTGCGGCAATTCGTAGTCGAGCACCAGCATTTCGTGGCTGGTCCAGGCGGGAGAGCCGCTGAGCTGTTCCTTGCTGGCGGGTTCTTTCCAGCCCAGGTGTTGCATGATGTCCTGGGCCGCGCGATAGCCTCGTACCAGGCGTTGTGCATCATGCTGGCGATGGTTGCAGACCGCTTCGCGGCCGTTGACCATGTCACCGCGGTACACCGGCAACTCGACATCGCCGATGCGCTCGCTGTTGTTGGAACGCGGCTTGGCGAACTGCCCGGCAATCCGCCCGACGCGCACCACCGGTTGCTGGGTCACCAGCCGGAACGCACCGGCCAGGATGTCCAGCACCGCGGCCTTGCGGGCCACATGGCTGGGAGCACTTTCATCCATGTCCTCGGCGCAGTCTCCAGACTGGATGATCATCGCTTCGCCCGCCGCCACCCTGGCCAAGGTGGCACGCAGCACCAGGATGTCTTCGACGCGAATCAGCGAGGCGCTGTCCCTGAGGTAGGCCTGCGCGTCATGCAATTGTGAGGGCTCGCTCCATTGAGGCTGCTGGAACGCTTCACAACTTAGAACCCGTTTCAGTAAGTCTTCCATGATGCGATTACTCTCCCAAAGGATTAAGTAGGAATGCCTTCACGCTTGATCTGCGGCACGGGGATGCCCAAGGCGCGCAGTTGTTGAAAGACGTTCATGAACTCGCGATTGCGTTTTACTTTGCCGTCCTTCAGCTCGAAGGAGTGCAGGAAGTGGTTCTCGTAATACCCTTCGGGATAACCTGGAAAGAGGATCTTGCCGTGGCCATCGCACTCGACCCAAAAATGGTTGGGGTCGTCGGTTTCAAATACGTTGACGTTGTACCATTCCCAATCCGGGAAGCACTTGAGTGACCAAACAGCATGTTCGGCCAACTTGGCTTTGCCACTGATTACAATCGGCGCGCCAGTGTCTGTGGTCCACAAGCCACCCGAACCATCCTCGGTAAACAGTTCATGGCGGCGCAGGCGATCCTGGCCATGGGTGCGCATATATTGCTCGACCGTGGCGCGGTTCTTGCGGCGAAGTTCGCTGCTGTCGTGAGCGGTTAGTTGTCGCGCTGCATGAGTAGGCATGTTCACTCTCCAATAATGAAAGGGTTTATGAGGCGGGGATACCTTCACGCTTGATGCTTGGCACCGGAATGCCCAAGGCGCGCAGTTGTTCGAAGGGGTTCATGAATTCACGGTTTTGCTTGATCTTGCCGTTGTCCAATTCGAAAGAATGGATGTAATGGTTTTCGCAATAACCTTCCGGATAGCCGGGAACCAGGGTTTTGCCACGGCCATCACTTTCGACCCAGAAGTGGTTGGGGTTGTCGGTTTCAAACACCCGCACGTTGTGAAACTGCCAGTCTGGGAAGCACTGCTCGAGCCACACGCCAAGGGCGGCAAGTTTCGCGTGGCCCTTGAATACCAGGGGTTCACCGGTTTCGGTGTTCCACGAACCGCCGCTGCCATCCGGGGTGAACAGTTCATGCCGACGCAGGCGATCTTTGCCATGAGTGCGCATGTACTGTTCCACGGTGGCGCGGTTTTTTCGGCGAAGTTCAAGCTGATCATTAAAGCCACTGGCGCAAAGCGAAACCGACATGAGCCATGTTCTCCTTAGTTTGATTAACGTTTTTGAAAATCAAGTAAATATTTAGTTAATAACGCACGTCAGCATTGACAGGTTTTAACTGTGGAGGGTGAGAGCGTGCTGAGGCGTGTTGTTTATACACCTGCACTTCTCGCGGCAGGAACTACCAGATCTTGTAGCGGCGGGTGCGTGAATGGGTTGGATGTAAATCCATCGGAGGGTGTGTTGCACTATTATGAATCAACCGGCTCGTTCGTCGGCCAAACCGTACCGATGGCCCGCTAACATCGCCAGGCTATCAATGGCCTATGGCTAGTTAGTTCGTTAGGCACAATAAACCCTTCGCTATTGCGAAGCGGTCTATAACCTTCGAACGTTGTGTATTGACATGAGTTCAGGTTCGTCTAGTCTCACGACTCGTTTCCAACTCGAGTGGTGTTCAAATGGAATTAGGACAGCTGTTGGGATGGGATGCTTATTTTTACAGTATCTTTGCGCAAACTATGAACATGCAGGAATTTACGGCTGTTGCATTGAGGGCTTTACGTGAACTGCAGTTTGATTTTTTCGCCTATGGCATGTGCAGCGCAACGCCGTTCATGCGGCCCAAAACGTATATGTACAGCAATTATCCCAAGGATTGGATAGCGCGATACCAGGCAGCGAACTACGCGGCGATTGACCCCACGGTGAAACACAGCAAAGTCTCGTCCGCCCCCATTTTGTGGAGCAATGAGCTATTCAAGGGGTGCCCTGACCTGTGGTCTGAGGCCAACGATTCGAGTCTGTGCCATGGCCTGGCGCAACCCTCGTTCAACACCCAGGGCCGGGTAGGGGTGTTGAGCATCGCACGCAAGGACAACGTCATCAGCCCGCAGGAGTTCGAAGCCTTGAAGCCGGTGACCAAAGCGTTTGCCGCGGCGGCCCACCAGAAAATTTCTGAGCTGGAGAATGATGCTCGTGTGTTTAACACGGATGTCGAGTTCAGCGAACGGGAGTGTGATGTGCTGCGCTGGACCGCGGACGGCAAAACCTCCGAGGAAATTGGCGTGATCATGGGCGTGTGCACCGACACCGTGAATTACCATCACCGCAATATCCAACGCAAAATCGGCGCCAGCAACCGTGTGCAGGCGGTGTCTTACGCGGTGGCGCTGGGGTATATCTGAGGTTCATCGACTGCCGCCGAGCCATCCCCAAAGGATGACTCGGCCGGTATCAAGCGGTGTCTTTCAACAGTGCGCCGGGCATGGAGGCTGAAGGCGGGCGGACGCCCCGGTGGTGTTCACGGTGAGCCGAGAGTTTGATCGCGAGGATTTTTTCGTCCTGGTGCACGGTGACCGGTCCCAGTCGTTCGTAGTTGACCCCGTTGATTTTGTAATAGCGCTCCATCGTGCTGTTGACGATGCCGACAATGAAATCGGCGCCTGCCAGGCTGGCGGTCTTCAGGCTTCTCCAGAACAACGGCATGGCCAATTGCGGCTCGCGGGTGGTGAAGCGCGTCATTTCCCAGATGGCAGGATCCTTGGGCGGCGTGCCAGCGCAGGTATGGCTGAAAACACCCTCCAGCAGGTTTGGGAATGGGGTGGGTATCAGACGCGCGCAGCCGACAATGGCGCGGTGCTCGCTGAACGCCAAGAGGTAGCGCGCATGCTCGGTGTCGTACTGATCCCATTCACAACCCGCCTGGTGCGGATGGCCAGGCAGCCGCCAGCCGAGTTTTTCGACAAATTGCTCGTGCCGAAAGCGGCCTAGCCTGAGTTTGAGCTCGTCGCTCATTGCGCTCAGCGTGTGCTCTTCCATGTGCATGGCCCGGAGTTCCTTGGGGGTGGGGGTGAGTGCGGTTTTTATAGAGGACTTGCACAGGCTTGGCACCTACAAGATCTTGTAGGTGGCGTTGGCATGCGGTTCGCAGATTTGATTCTTCGGTCAATTTTTTGTAACAGCTTGTTTGCGGCTGACGCATAAACCTATAAAGTTAACCTTTCGGTCAGCTTTGCACTGCCACGTACAGCCTTTTGTTCCGGCAAAAGCGCTTCTGCCAGACCCGAGATCCCCAGAACATAACCATAAGGGCGGACCTATAACCGCCCAGAGGATGATCCATGTCCAACCGTGATATCTCCCGGCGCTCGTTCCTTCAGGGCGGGCTGGTGGCGGGTGTGAGCGTGACGCTTACACCGCTCAGCACCCAGGCGCTGGCTGCGTTGATGGAAAACAGCGTGACCGTGCCGTCCGAGCAATGGCTCGGCAACAATGGCAAGGCGCGCTCGCGTAACGACGCCTTGTCCAAGGTCTGCGGCAGCAAAGTCTTTGCCCGCGACATCCGTTCCAAGGACATGCCGGGCTGGCCGCAGCAACAGGGCCACGCCATGTTGCTAAAGACCACCAAGGCCGATCGCATCTACGCCGGCTACGATCTGTCGTGGCTTGGCGCCGACCTGCAACCTGACCGCATCGTGACGGCCGCCGACCTGGACAAAGATGGCATCGTCTTCCCGGAAGAGCACGCGCCGGATCCGCTGCTGCCCGAAGGCCAGGTGCCAATGTTCATCGGTCACCCGGTGGCGATCCTGATCTGGAACGACTTCGAGCGGTTCCGCCAGGCCAAGGCCAAGCTCAAATTCAATGACAAAGCGATCCGTTACGGCGCCTCTGCGCCGTATTACGAACGTGACCCGTATGGCAGCTTCCGCTATGTACGCGTCGGCGGTGCGACCTCGGCGGACGAAGATGAATTCGCCAGCCTCAAGGATTCGATCCTGTTCCCGATGCTGAAAAACCGTCGTCCGGTGTGGAATTCCCAGCCGGACCTGCACGGCAACCTCACCGAGCGCGGGCTGTTTTACGCCGACCGGATGAAGCAGCAAATCGACACGCCGCCCGACCACTGGCTGGTGTTTGACGAGCGCTACAAAACCCCGTCGATTGAACCGGCCGCGATGGAACCGGACAACGGCAACGGCTGGTACGACCCGGCCACCAGGACTTTGCACTTTGTCGTCGCCACCCAGTGCCCGCTGGAAGCGGCCACCGAAACCGCGAAGATGATCGCGCCATCGCGCTTCGGCCTGGCGAATCTGCACATGCACCCGGGCTACACCGTCGGTTACGGCTCCAAGGACCACAACATTTTTGTCTACTACGCAGCCCTCGCCGCGTTGTACGGCGCGGGTGTGCCGGTGCGCCTGGCCAACGACCGCTATGAGCAGTTCCAGAGCGGCATCAAGCGTCACCCGTTCGACATCCGCTACCAATTGGCGGTGGACAAAAACGATCACAGTTTCCAGATTTTCCGCGCCGAGATGAACGTAGATGGCGGCGGGCGCATCAACTACAGCCCTTCGGTGGCGGCGGTTGGCGCCACGGCAGCGCAGTCGATCTACTACATGCCGCAGAACGACCTGCAGGTCACGGCCTACCATTCCCGCGCGGTTGAAGCGGGTTCGATGCGCGGTTACGGCACCCTGCAAAGCATGGCGTCGACCGAGATGATGGTCGACGAAATCGCCGGCCGTCTCGGCATCGACGCCATCGACCTGCGCAAGAAAAACGCCATGCTGTCGGGCATGAAAAACACCCAGGGCGCGGTGCCGGCCGGCGCATTGCGCTTGCACGAGATTCTCGACAAGGCAGCTGTCCATGACGTCTGGAAAAATCGCGACCTGATCAAAAAGACACGCGAAGCCGCTGACCCGGATCATTGGTATGGCGTCGGTTTTGCCATCTGCCAAAAAGACTTCGGCACCGGTTCCGAGGCGCCGATGGCCAGCATCGAATTCACCGCTGAAGGGCACGTGACGTTGCGCCATATCGGCATTGAAATCGGCACCGGCATGTCCACCTCGCAAGCCCTGGTGGTGGCCGATTTCATCGGCATTCCGGCCACGCAAGTGAAGACCGGCGAAACCGAATGGAAAGAGTTGCAACTGGCCACGGGCGGCAACCCGTACACCATGAGCCAGGCCGAACAGGATGGTTTCCTGCGCAACCCGCGTTGGGTCGGCAAACTTGCGTCGGCCTCGTCGGCGACCAACTCCGCGTACTACTTCAGCCACGCCACTCGTGAAGCCTCACGGGTGCTGTTCAACCACGGCTTGTGGCCGGCAGCGTTGCAGATCTGGGGCCAAGGTCCTTACGGCGGCCAGGCCAACCCATACGTGGTGCGCCGCGAAGATGCGCATTGGGTCGACGGCAAACTCACCGCCAACGGCATGCAGCCGCTGAGTTTTGAGCAATTGGCCAGGTACGCGCACGAAAAGGGCCTGGTGACCGGCGCTACCGTGCACGGCTTCAACCGCTGGAGCTGGGCCGAGGCCGAGTACAGCATCGACGGCGTGCGCGAGCGTCTGCCCCTGGATGCTTTGGCGGTGAAGTACGGCGACGGCGCACCAAAGGCGAGACTGGCACAGATGACCAGCAACGGTTTCCATCTGCTGGATCGCCAGAACGTCCACTACCCGGACACCCAGTTGAACAACGCGGCGGTGACTTACTACAGCCCGGTTGCGACGCTGGTGGAGTTGAAAGTGAACAAGGGCTCCGCCGAAGTGCAAGTGCTCAACCACCACTCGTGGGTCGAGTGCGGTCGGGTGCTGGTGGAAGAGTTGGTCAAGGGGCAGCTCGAAGGCGGGATCGCCATGGGCATCGGCCATGCGTTGATGGAAGAGATGCCGCTGTACGAAGGCGGGCCGGGGGAGGGTGACTGGAATTTCAACCGTTACCGCTTGCCGATGGCCCGACACGTTGCCGTGTGGAGCCAGACGGCTGAAATCCTGCCGCCGTTGTCGCCGAGCGACCCGTCCAAGGGCATCGCAGAAGTGGTGATGATCCCGATCGTCGGCGCTATCGGTAACGCCGTGGCCCACGCCATCGGCAAACGTGTCCGCGACCTGCCTATCACTTCTGCGCGCATCAAGGAGGCCCTCAATGGCTAACCGTCCGTTTCAACTGACCCTCAACGGTCAATCCGTCGGCCCGGTGGACATCCCTGATGACCTGCCGATGATCGACTACCTGCACGAATACAAAAACCTCACCGGTTCGCGGCTCGGCTGCGGCCAGGGCATTTGCCACGCCTGCGTGGTGATCGTCGACAACCCGGACGGCACCAGCGAAGAAGTGCGCACCTGCATCACCGGCGCCCACTATTTCGAAGGCAAAAAAGTGCGGACCATCGAGGGGCACGCGACCCGCGACGAGCAGGGCAACGTCACTCAACTGAACCCGATCCAGCAGCGTTTCGTCGACGAATTCGCCTTCCAGTGCAGCTATTGCGCGCCGGGTTTCGTCAATGCCGCGACCCTACTGGTCGAGAAGCTGCAGCGTCAGCCCATCGCTAAAAGCCAGCTGGAAAAAGTCATCGAGGACAGCCTCGGTCACCACATCTGCCGCTGCACCGGCTACGTGCGTTACTACAACGCGACCCGCAACGTGCTGACCGATCTCGGCCTGGTCAAGGAGGGTTAAGCATGAAGCATCTACTTTCCCGCCTGGCATTGGCGGTTGGTTTGGCTGCACCGGCGTTGTTGGCGCACGCGGACGATCAAGTGAAACGCGGCGAATACCTTGCCCGCGCCGCTGACTGCATGGCCTGCCACACCGCACCGGGCGGCGCGCCGTTTGCGGGCGGCCTGCCGATTGTGTCGCCGTTCGGCACCATCTACGGCACCAACATCACCCCGAGCAAAGCGCACGGCATTGGTGTGTACAACGATGACGAATTCTTCGCCGCGCTGACCGAAGGCAAACGCCGCGATGGTGCGAACCTGTACCCGGCAATGCCCTACACCTCATATCACCTGATGCAGCGCGCAGATTCGGACGCGATCCATGCGTACCTGAAAACCATCGAGCCGATTGAACGTGCTGCGCCGGTCACTCGCCTGAGCTTCCCGTTCAACGTGCGTCTTGGCTTGATGGGCTGGAACCTGCTCTACGGCAAAGACGTGAAACTCGCGCAAACCGAGGGCAAAAGCGACACCTTCAAGCGGGGTGAATACATGGTCGAAGTGCTCGGTCACTGCGGCGAATGCCACACCCCACGCGGATTGCCCGGCGCCATGCAGCAGGACAAACGCCTGACCGGCGGCCTGCTCAACGGCTACTTGGCACCGAGCCTGTTGGCCACTGACCTGGCCGCTCGCGGCTGGAATCAACAAGACCTGAGCACCTTCCTCAAGCATGGCATGAGCGCCCAGGGCACGATGTTCAACGAGATGTTCCCGGTGTTCCACAACAGCACCCAGGGCCTCAGTGACACGGACTTGGCGGCGATGGCCACCTATCTGCTCGGCGATCCAGCCCCGGCCGCCAAAGTGCTGAGCGAGGTGCCACTCGACAACATGAGCCCAAGCGCCCAACGCGGTCGTCAGGATTACCTGAACGTGTGCGCCGGTTGCCACGCGCCGAACGGCGAGGGCAAGCCGCACATCGCGGTGGCCATGCGCGGCAACACCACGTTGCGCCTGGAAGATCCGCGCAACCTGTTGCGGGTGATCGAGGACGGCATCGGTGAGCAGACATTCACCGGCTTTGAACGCATGCAACCGATGCCCGGCTTTGCCGACAAGCTCACTCCGGCACAGCTGACCGATTTGCTCAATTATCTGCGCCAGGGTTGGGGCGGTCAGTCGAGTGAGCTGGCGGTCAGCGACGTGCAGAAGCTTCAGGCCGATGCACCACCGGCCGAGCACAAGGCGCACTGACATGCAGCATCTGGATCTGCAAGTCATTCGCCGGGCGCTGGAATGGTCGACGGCCGGCCAGCCGGTTTGGCTGTGCACGGTGCTCGCCACCTACGGCTCGGCGCCCCGTGCGCCGGGCTCGTTGCTGGCAGTGAACGTGAGCGGGCAATGGATCGGCTCGCTGTCGGGTGGCTGCGTTGAGGAAGACTTTCTTGAGCGAGTGGCCGAAGGCGCGTTTGAGCAGGCGGTCAACGTCGTTCGTTACGGCGAAGGCGAGGACCCGCGCTCGCGAGTGAGCCTGCCGTGTGGCGGCGTGCTCGATGTGCTGGTGGAGAAGCTTGCGCCGGACTGCGCGGTTCAGGCCCATCTGCGCGAGCTGGAGTGCGCGTTGCTGGGCCAGCGCCGACTAATTCGCGAAGTCGACCTGGCCAGCGGTGCGCGCCGCGTGTGTGCAGACAGCGAGCAGGGCGCGCGCATCGAGCGCGAGATCGACCGGGTCCGTGTGCGGGTCGGCGCGGCGCAGCGTTTGTTGCTGGCGGGCTATTCCAGTGTCGCCCAGGCCTGCGCCGAGTTTGCCGTGGGCCTGGGGTTTGAGGTGATTCTGTGCGATCCCCGCGATGAGGTGCTCGAAGGCGTGGTGCTGCACAACGTCGAGATCCGCCGCCAGCTGCCGTCGGTGTTCATCGCTGACGGCGGCTGCCACAGCGACACCGCAGTGGTGGCGTTGACTCATGATCCGCGTATTGATGATCTGGCGATGATGGAGGCGGTGCGCACCGACGCGTTTTACATCGGTGTAATGGGGTCGATGCGCACGTCACAAAAGCGCTTCGAGCGCTTGCGGCGAATTGGCGGGTTGGACGAGGCCCAATTGGCGCGCATCCATGCGCCGATCGGTTTAAACCTGGGCAGCAAGACTCCGGCGGAAATCGCGTTGGCGGTGCTGGCCGATATTCTTCGTACGCGCAGCGGCATCGCGCGGGATCGACTCTGACCCGCCTGTGATCGGCGCTTTCAAAGGTATTGGCGCGGTGATTGCCAAGTAATGGGCCCAGGATGCCGACCGCGCATTACCTGGGCTTGCCTGGTAACAACCTGTGCAATTGAGCCAGTTGAGCTTCCAGGCTGGCAACTTGCGCCTCAAGTTCGCGCACGCGTTCGCTGGCCGCGACTTCGGCGCTGACATCCTTCTGGATGCCGATGTAATAGGTGAGCTGATCTGCCTGGTTAAATACGGGAGTAATCGATAGCTCATTCCAGAAGGCACTGCCGTCCTTACGGTAGTTGCGAATGATCTGCCGGCAGGGCTGATGCGACTTTATCGCCTCGCGGATCACGACCAAACCCGCCTGGTCTCGGTCGTCACCCTGCAGGAAGCGGCAGTCCTGGTATAGCGTTTCGTCAGCGTTATAGCCCGTAAGGCGCATAAAGGCGGGGTTGGCGTAGATCAGGATATGCTCATCGCCTTCCTGCTCCGCAATGACAATGCCATCTTCCGAGGTTTCAACCATCAGTTTCAGCAGTTCTGCGTCGATCATCTTCAGAGCCCCGGCGAATTTCACATCATTCTAGGACAACTTGAGGGTCAAGCGCGTTTCGGAATAATTGAACGTATCCCTGTGATGGACCGAAGCATGGCCGACGACTCGCTGTGAAGGTGCGTTTTACAGCGTCTCTTTTTATGGGCGTCGCAGACGAGGTGCTCATAAAAAGTGGAACTCCGACTCTTAACCACCGGTCAACTTTTCTGTCCACATCCCCTGGCTGCGATGGTGTTGAACGTGGCGCCATCGCAGTGGGCTTATTTAAGCGTCCCACTGACACGAAGGTTGATGAATATGAAGAGTGAACAGGTAGAAGGTGTTGCAGAGAAACTGGCCGGCAAGGCGCAGAGCGCGGTCGGGAAGCTGATGGGTGATTCGAAGCTGGAAGCTGAAGGCGCCGGACGTCAAGCTGCGGGCCATCTGACCCAAACCTATGGCGATGCACTCGACAGCGTGTCTACGTTCGTCAAGGAAAAACCGGTTGCTGCACTGGCCATTGGCGCAGTAGCCCTGCTTGTGCTCGACCGTCTTTTGCGCCGCTAAGCCGCAAGGAGAGGGCTTGTGTCGCTTTCCCTCGCACTGCCCAGGGCGTTTACCTCGACAGTGCGAGGACCTAAGCCTGTAGATCTGCTTATTGGTAAGGCACAGCGCGATGGACACGCCAGGCACGCTGGATCAACTGGCTAGCACCGACCCTAGGTCAATCAAAGAATTATGGCTCGGCGGGACGCATACCCATCTCGCCAAGGCGTCAAACGTGACGGCTAAAGCATTGGCGTGAATCGATCAAGGAACCGATCTGTTTATGCCCATTAATGCTGGGTCGAACACATGCAATGATGCCGCCGTTGCCTCCACCGCATCCGGGAATGCCCATGTTCGAACATCTCGACCTCAACGCGCTGATTGCCGTCTACGGCTACTGGGTCATCTTCGTGGGCTGCCTGCTGGAAGGCGAAACAGTTTTGCTCCTCGGCGGTATGGCTGCACACCAGGGCACTCTGCAATGGCTGCATGTGATCGGCTGGGCCACGCTGGGCGGCATACTCGGCGATCAGTTACTGTTCTGGACCGGACGTTATTCCGGGAGCCGCCTGCTGCCCAAACTCAAGCGTCACCAGTCTGCCATCCAACGGGTGGAGCGCCTTATCCATCGTTACCCCATGACGTCTGTATTCGCTGTGCGCTTTCTCTACGGAATGCGCTTAGTGGGGCCTATGGTGATAGGTGCAAGCGGTCTGGCCCCTTGGCGTTTCGCGCTGATTAATGTGCTGAGTGCGGCAATCTGGGCCACCCTGTTCGTCAGCGCCGGCTATTGGGCTGGCGAAGCATTGCAGCATTTCTTTGGCGACCTGCGACCGTATCGCCTGCCGATCTTCATCGGGGTGGTAGCCCTTGTGAGCCTTGCGGCGCTGGTGCGGTATTTGCGCAGCCGAACCAAGGCGTTGCACCGCTGACGCATTGGCATAGCCCTGCGTGCCTACCAGGGAAGGCGCTCTCCGTTATACGCGAAGAAATTGCCGCTGTCGGCAGGCTCCAGTCGGTCGATCAGTAACAGTAATTCGTAGGCGGCCACGTTTGCCGGCCTGGCGGCAGATGCGCCTCGAAAGGGTTGCGACAGCGCTGATACAACTGTGCCCGGATGATGGCTCAGCAGTCGGCTCTGAGGTCGCGTTCTTGCCAGTTCGATGGCCGCCGTTTTAATCAGCATGTTCAGGGCTGCCTTGGAGGCGCGATAGGCATACCAGCCGCCCAAGCGGTTATCGCCGATGCTACCCAGCCGCCCAAGCGGTTATCGCCGATGCTACCTACCTTGGCAGAGAGCATCGCCATCGCGCCGCGAGGGTCAAGCAAGGGCAAAAAGTGGCGCAAAACCAGCGCAGGTCCGATGGTGTTGACTTGAAATACCGCCTGCAACGCATCTGCATCAATCGCGGAATAACTTTTCTCAGGCTTTATCTTGTCGCGATGGAGCAGACCTGCGGCATGCAAGATCAACTGATACGGTGCTTGCTCAGTCAATTCGGCTGCTGCGCTGGCGATGCTGTCGGCATTCTCCAGGTCGAGGAATGGAACACTGTTGCGCCCTAACTCATGAACATGCGCGCACCGTGGGTCCTGGTTAAGCAACTCACAAAAAGCCGAGCCCAGCGCCCCACTGGCGCCTATCACGAGGGCACGATAGCCCTCACCCAGGGAATTCATCGTGAAGGAAGTGTTCATCCAGGCTCTCCTGCGTTCTGATGCGATGTGTTGGTGTTAGCCCCGTCGCCCTATCAGTTGCAGGAACTCCTGACGTGTCGCAGAGGACTCGCGAAAGGCGCCCAGCATTACCGATGAGGTCATCACCGAATTTTGTTTCTCCACACCCCGCATCATCATGCACATGTGCTTCGCCTCAATGACCACGGCCACGCCGGCGGCATCGGTGATGTGCTGGATGGCGTCGGCAATTTGTTTGGTAAGGTTTTCCTGGATCTGTAGGCGACGGGCGAACATATCCACCACTCGGGCCACCTTCGAGAGGCCCAGCACCCTTCCGGTGGGGATGTACGCTACATGCGCCTTGCCGATGAAGGGCAGCATGTGATGCTCACACAATGAGTACAGCTCGATGTCGCGCACGATGACCATTTCATCGTTTTGCGATTCGAACAATGCGCCATTGACCACATCCTCCAGACTCATCGTGTAGCCATTGCACAGGTACTGCATCGCGTTGGCTGCACGCTTGGGTGTGTCCAGCAGTCCTTCACGTTCAGGGTTCTCGCCTACGCCGACGAGAATTTCACGGTAATGTGCGGCGAGTGATGGGGTCGATGCGTTCATCTTGATTCCTCGCAGCCTTGCTGCGCTTTCTGTGACGGCAATCCTTGGCAGTAGGGGAGTATCTGCTGCACACGATCTGAGGCGTACGCCCTAGGACATGCCACGTCAGCCATGACCCTGGCTCTTCGTCGGCCCATGACCAAGCAAAGCGTTCTAGGTGTGCTTTTTTTTCGATGTGGATTGCTCGTCTGAGCCGGGGTTTGAAGCAGGCACCGCGCAACGGCTATCGACGCAGCGGCGCCCACCGTCTGGGTGGGGCAACCACGCCAAATGGGGACGTAAGCGGCAGAAAAGCCGATAGCCGAACTCGAGCAATGGGCGCAGGGCCCGCCACGTCAGTGGTGTTGCCCAAAAACCCAGGCCTGCGGCTCGCCAGCTCCATAGCGTGGCATCCAGGCCTGTTACCCAGCGTCCATCAGCGAAACGGGCGTGCAGCGACGACTGCATGTGCTCGAATGTGAACCCGAGTGCCTGGGCGTCGAATGCACAGCTGCTGATGTCCACAAACAGCAGTCGATCCTTTACGGCATGGCCGCGTAGGAGCTTGATTTCGCGCGCACACAGTGGGCATTCACCGTCGAAATACAGCGTCAGCGGCCAATTCACTTTCTTGTACATGCGCCATGCTCTTGTATAGGTTTTGTACAAGATAGGCTGAAAGAAACAGGCTGACAATGGGCACTCTATTTTTGCTGTACTGAGCGTGGCCAACGGTGTGATACAGGTACGGACACGATATTGATGCAAACTCATTAAGCAAAAAGGCCGCCCATGAGTTCTGGGGCGGCCTTGTCTCTATGTCTGGTCGACGCTTAATTGCCTCTGTAGGTCGAGAAACCGTAGGGGCTGAGCAGTAATGGGATGTGGTAGTGCGAAAGCGTACCGTCTACCTCAAAAATGACCGGTACCTCCGGAAAGAAACTGGCAACTTTGTGCGCTTTGAACCATTCCCCGGTTTTAAACGTGACGCGGTAGGTGCCTTTCTCCAGCGCCTGACCCTCGGGGTACAACCCGGGAATACGCCCTTGCTCATTTGTCGCGGCGCTGTTGAGCATGTTCCAGTGGTTGCCGTCCTGTTTTTCCAGCGTGACATCGACGCCAGGGGAGGGCAGACCATCTTGTAAGTTGAGAACATGCACGCTGAGCGGGTTTCCTGCCGCCAGCGCCAGTGACGATACGACACTCAATACAAGGCCCGCGAAGCATGTTTTTAATCCAGTCATGATGATGTCCTTAGTTTTTGACGGTAGGTAGGATTTTGTCGATAGCGGCCAATGCGCACCCTTCATCGTTTGCGGCACCACCGGCACCGGCCACCCCGATCGCGCCAATGACTTGCCCTTCAAACAGCAACGGCACGCCGCCGCCCAGCAGCAATAGCTCATTCAGGGTGTTGAGGTTTTCTGCATCGGGGGTGCTGCGGGCCCGCTCTGCCAATAGTCGCGTTGGCGTCTTGGTCGACAGGGCGGTGTAGGCCTTGCGTTGGGCGGCTAATGTGTTGTGTGGGCCCACGTTATCGTCACGCTGCAGGGCGACCAAATTGCCCCCACGGTCGACAATGGCAGCAACACCTGTACGGCCATCGGCATGGCAGGCTGTCAGCGCGGCGTTGAGCAAATCATTGGCCATTGCCAGTGATACGTCGTTGCGCTGCAGCACTTGATCCGGGGCTGCAACAGCGAGCGCTGAGTTCATGGCGAGTGACATCAGCAATGAGGTCGATAGGCTTATACGCATGCTTTGTCCTTTGTGTGGTCTGGCTGAGTCATAGCCAGGCATGATGCCCCGTGCACTCCGTCAAAATGATTGCCTGATGATTACCAAGATGTAATGTGCCAAAACGCTCGGGCGCGCTAGCCTATGCTCCAGTTCCGGAGGAAAAGATGCGTATCCTGGTCATAGAAGATGAAGCGAAAACAGCGGATTACCTGCACAAAGCCCTGACTGAATCGGGCTACGTGGTGGAAGTCGCCCTGGATGGCCTGGAGGGCCAGTATCTGGCGCAGGAAAGTGAGTTCGACTTGATCATCCTGGACGTCATGCTGCCGGGCCTGGATGGATGGCAATTGCTGCAGATTATTCGGCGCAAGTGGCAAACCCCGGTGCTTTTTCTGACGGCCAGGGACTCTGTGGAGGATCGGGTCAAGGGGCTTGAGGCAGGGGCCGATGATTACCTGGTCAAACCTTTTTCTTATGCCGAGTTGTTGGCGCGCGTACGTACCTTGCTGCGCAGGGGGCCGCCACGTGAGGTCGAGCAGTTCCTGGTTGCAGACCTGAGCCTGGATCTGTTGCGGCGTAAAGTGACGCGCGGGGGAGAGCGCCTCACCCTGACCAACAAGGAGTTTGCCCTGTTGCACCTGCTGGTCAGCCGTGAAGGGGAGGTGCTATCGCGCTCGTTGATTGCTTCGCAGATCTGGCAGATGAACTTTGACAGTGATACCAATGTGGTCGACGTCGCCATCCGGCGACTGCGCGCCAAGGTTGACGATCCTTACCCGCTCAAGTTGATACAGACAGTGCGTGGCATCGGCTACATGCTTGAGGTGCAATCCTGAAACTGTTTCCGCGCGCCCTGAGCTTGCGCCTGGCGATCATGTTTGCGTTAGTCAGCGCGCTGCTGCTGGGCTCCATTGGTTTTTACCTTTATCAGTCGTTACAGCGAGAAATCGCGTGGCGCGATGACCAGGCCCTGCTCGGGCGCCTGGAGCGCATGCAGGCGTTGATCAACGACAGTGTCAGCGTCGAGCAACTCAGAAATCGGCCCAAGCTATACGAAAATATGCTGGGCAATCGCGGCAACCTGCTGTGGATCATCGATGACACAGGCCAGGTGCTGATCGAAATCAACCCCGTCAGCATGAGCTTGCCCACGTTACCGGCTGCAGCCCAGGCTCAATTGGGTGACGGTGATACTTCGGTGCCGGTGCGGCTTGCCTGGCAGCATGTCATGCAGGGTAATCGCGGCTTGACCCTGATTGCTGGCAAGTTATTGAGCGAGCGCGAGCAAATGCTGGGGGCTTACCGATTCAAGCTGTGGCTCGCGATGTCGGTCGGCGCGCTGCTGGCTTTTGTACTCGGCGGGTGGGTCAGTCAGCGAGGGTTACGACCTGTGCGCCTGCTGGCCACGCGCGCTGCCGCCATTGATGCACACCATCTGCATCTACGGCTGGATGAGTTCAACGAATTTAGTGAACTGCAAGTGCTCAGCCAGGCGCTTAATCAAATGCTCGCACGCCTCGAAGAGGGGTTTGCCCAGCTATCACGGTTCTCAGAGGATCTGGCCCATGAGATGCGAACTCCGCTCACAAACCTGATGGGGCATACCCAACAATCCCTGCGGCATGGTCGTTCAATTGAGGACTATCAGAACCTGCTGGTTTCCAATCAGGAAGAATATGAGCGCCTGGCGCGAATGATCGACAGCATGCTGTTTCTCGCTCGTAACGAGCAGTCGCATGCGTCGGTCAGTGATGAGCTCATCAACCTGCACGATCTAGTCGAGCAACTGTGTGAGTATTTTGAAGGCGTGGCGCAAGAGCGTGACGTCACGCTGATCAATCAGGCCCATGACCACTTGCGTGCCGATCCGGCCTTGGTCCGTCGAGCATTGGCTAACTTGCTGTCCAACGCGCTGCGTTATGGCGCTACTGCCAGCGCGGTGACGATTGGCAGTGTGGCGCGGGAGGACAGGATCGAAGTCACCGTGCACAACCAAGGCCCGCCGATTTCAGCGCAACATTTACCTCGGCTGTTTGAGCGCTTCTACCGGTGCGACCCGTCACGTAATCAGCCGGACGATTCTGGTGGCTTGGGGTTAGCAATCGTGCGCTCAATCATGCAATTGCATGGCGGGCGCGTAACCGTTGAGAGCACTGGTACGGGTACGCGCTTTTGCTTGGTGTTTCTGCTACAGAATGCTTGAGCGAATGCCCTTGAGCCTATCCGTTGTGGCACGACCTAGGGTATCAAGCGCATCTCGCGGAGTTTGTCGAACACATCGAAAAAGGCTTGATCGCTCGCTTGGTAGGCGGTGAAGCCCATTGCACGGCTCTTCGACATATCAGTGACGACTTCGATGGGTCGACCAAGGTCTGCATCGGTGTGCCAGGGGGATATCAGGCGACCAATATCGGCTTCTTTCAAGCCGTGCTCCGCGACTATTTGCGTCCACACGGCTTGGTCGTCAGCCATTTGCTTCTCGAGAGGTGAAAGTGCGGCGGGATAATCGGCAGCAGGCAGGTCGAAGTATTCGGCAATTCGGCTCCACATCCACTTCCAGCGAAACACATCGCCATTAGTGACATTGAAAGCCTGGTTGGCCGCCGCCGGCGTAGTGGCCGCCCACAGTTGTTGTTTCGCCAACTGCCGTGCATCCGTCATATCGGTGAGGCTGTCCCACTGCACGCTTGATCCCGGAAATACAAAAGGGCGCCTGGTTTTTTTGCAAATCGAGGCGTAGACGGCGAGGGTGGTTGCCATATTCATCGCGTTGCCGACGGCAACGCCGGTGACGGTATGCGGGCGGTGAACGCTCCAGGTGAAGCCGTCCTTTTCGGCAGCGGCGAAAAGTTCGTCCTCTTGGGCATAATAGAAATTCTCCACATTCAGACGCCCCTGATCTTCGCGGAACGGTGTTTGCGGGAGGCTGCCTCTACCATAGGCTTCGAAAGGCCCGAGGTAGTGTTTCAGGCCAGTAACCAGTGCTACGTGCTTAACGCTCCTGGCTGGTCGAATAGCATTCAGCACGTTGCGTACCATGGCGGCATTAACGCGGATGTTTTCGGCTTCGGTGGCTTGCCGTGACCATGTGGTGATGAACACATGAGTAGGTTTCAGGTCCGCAAGCGCATGTTCCAGCGAAGCGGGATCTTGGAGGTCTGCGGCGATGGGGATCACGCCTTGCGATTGCGACGGGCGCCTCGATAGCGCGGCGACCTGCCAATGGTTGTCGATTAATAACTGAGTGATGGCGCTGCCGACAATGCCGCTGGCGCCGACGACCAAAGCTATTTGGCTCATGAGTTCCTCCTAGATTTAGAGTTGGGAGTTCACCCGAGCAGCAGAGGTTCAACCTAAACCGGATCCGTATAGGCGTGTTTTTCTACCGGTTTTTCTCGCACTTTAGTCATAATCGATTGCGGAACCCGCAGTCGACAACTGTGATTATCCATACGCCCAAATTGTCATGGCAGCGTCCAGAGCATCAGGCGGGAATACGTGTATTGCTGGAGTCTCTCCAGAGATACATCACTACACTCCGACAGGATGCCGAGGCTCTCAACGAGGCTGAGAGGTATACGGTGCTGGCGGCGGTTGATCCTAAAGACTCATGGATTTGCGCCTTGAGCCGTTACCGCGATTTAGGCAGGTGCTCGAACAGCGTGGAGCACACACCATGGATGTGTTCTTCAATCAGCTTGACGGCCAATTCCACATCCCTTGCCTGGCAGGCTTTGACGATGGCGCGATGCTCGGCATCGGCGGTGGCCTTGCCGTCGGACAGCACGATCTGCATGCGCAGATAACGCTCGATTTTGTCGTGGATCGAGCGGATCAGGTTGAACATGAACGGCCGCTGCGCCGCCTCATAAATGCACGCGTGAAACGCCCAATTCATCTCCGCCCAACGGCCCGCATCTTCGCCCGTCAGGAAGTCATCGAGGATGGCATAGGCGCGAGCGAAGTGTTCTTCGGTGAGATTGGGAATGGCGTAGCGGGTGATCTCCACCTCCAGTAACACGCGCACCTCAAAAATCTGAGCGAGTTCCGCTTCGCTGATGCGTGTGACCATAGCACCGCGATTGCGCTGGAACTCTACCAAGCCTTCTGCTTCCAGGCGCTTGAGAGCTTCGCGCACCGGGATCTTGCTGACGTTGAAGGACTTGGCGATATCGTCCTGACGAATCGGATCGTCTTCGGCAATTTCGCCCGAGATGATCGCATTTCGCAGGTATTTGGCGATGACTTCCGAAGTCGAGGGTGCCACACCAAGGTTTGGGGCGTTGGACAGGGACAATGACACGATGGCTCTCCTAAGCAGGCGAATACGTATATGTTATACGAATGTTTGCAGGCGCCGCTATGCTCCTTGCCGGGCTATTGCTCCGGTAATGCGCCATCAGTGAAGTCACCGTTGACCAACCGGTGAATTTTCAACGGGTTGGCATTCTTGAGTGCATCCGGCAGGGCGAAGTCCGGGAAGTTTTGGAAGCATACCGGGCGTAAAAACCGCTCGATGGCCAACGTGCCTACCGACGTCCCGCGTGCATCGGAGGTGGCGGGGTAAGGGCCGCCGTGGATCATGGTGTCGGTGACCTCCACACCCGTAGGGTAGCCGTTGACCAGCAGGCGGCCGGCCTTGGTTTGCAGCAGCGTGACCAGGTGCAAAAAGTCCTGAAGGTCCTCGGGCTCGGCCAGCAGCGTGATGGTCAGCTGGCCTTGCAGGTTTTCCAGCGCTTCAATCAGGCGTTCAGTGGTGGAGGCGGTTACCACAATGCTTGCAGGACCAAAGACTTCTTCTTGCAGGGTTGCTTCCCCTCCGATCAACAGCTCTTCATCGGCGCTGAACAGTTGCGGCTCGGCGAGAGTGGTGGGCGCGCGTCCACACAGGTGCGTTAAACCAAAGCTTTTGTGCAGGCGCTCCACACCCGCGCGATAGCTGGCGAAAGTGCCCGCGTTGAGCATCGCCTGGGCCGGTTTTTGCGCCATGTACAACGTGAGCGCCGCCGTCAGTTCGGAGAACGCCGGGCTGGCCAGGCTGATGATCAAGCCCGGATTGGTGCAGAACTGCCCGCAACCCAGCACCACCGAATGGGCCAGCTCTTCGGCAATCTTCTGTCCACGCAACCTGGCCGCGCGCGGCAACACGATTACCGGATTGATGCTCGACATCTCGGCAAATACCGGGATCGGTTCTGGGCGTGCCGCTGCCATGTCGTACAGAGCTCGGCCGCCTTTGAGCGAGCCTGTAAAACCGACCGCCTTGATAGCCGGGTGTTTAACCAGCTGCGCACCCACGCCCCCGCCGTAAATCATGCTGAACACGCCGGCAGGCAGGGCGGATTTTTCCACGGCTCGGCTGATGGCGGCGGCCATCAGTTCGCTGGTGCCCATATGGCCGCTGTGTGCCTTGAACACCACCGGGCAACCGGCGGCCAGTGCAGAGGCGGTATCGCCGCCAGCGGTGGAGAACGCCAGCGGAAAGTTGCTCGCACCAAACACTGCCACGGGGCCCAGGCCGATTTTCAACTGGCGCAGGTCAGGGCGCGGCGCGGGCTTGCGCTCCGGCAAGGCTGTATCGATGCGCGCGCCATAAAAGTCGCCACGACGAAGCGCGGTCGCGAACAGCCTGAGTTGATGCGTCACCCGCCCGCGTTCGCCCTGAATACGGGCGTAGGGCAGGGCGGTTTCGGTGCACACCAATTCAATGAAGTCTGGGCCCAAGGCGTCGACTTCCTGCGCGATAGCGTTGAGGAAGTCGGCCCGCAACGCACTGGAGGTGTCGCGAAATTCCTGCGCAGCCTTTTGCGCCGCCCAGCAGGCTGCGTCCACTTCAGCCTCGGTGGCCTGGAAGAACGTGTAGGGCAGGGCGTCCCCGGTACTGGCGTTGTAGCTCAGCAAAGAAATGTTCCCCAGCGCACTGCGCTGACCGGCAATAAAGTTGTGACCAAGGATGTTCATGACTGAGGCTCCAGGCGCGACGACGAAAAGCGATCAAAGGTATTTCGTATACCATATAGCACGACTTATTTTTCTGTCGACGGTTATGTGTGCTTACCTGCAATTACACGAAACCGCCCGAATTTGGGTCGTTCACGCCATTTGCGCTCCATTACGTAACATTTGGGGCACAACCCGGACATGGCTGCCATGCACGAAACCCGATCCAGAGCGGTGTGCCAGGAATTTGAAATCACGGCACGCTAAATGCTTATACCGTATACGAAATCCCAACCACGTAACGCTCCGAGGTTTTCCGTGAATAAATCCGCCTTAACGATCGCTTTGCTGGGCTGCCTTACCGCTGGATTCATGAATGCCGCCCAGGCCGACAAGCTCGATGACATTATTGACTCCGGCAAACTGCGTTGCGCCGTCACCCTCGATTTCCCGCCAATGGGCATGCGTGACGATGCCAACAACCCGGTGGGCTTTGACGTTGATTACTGCAACGACTTGGCGAAGGTGTTGGGTGTAACAGCAGAAATCGTCGAAACGCCGTTCCCTGACCGCATCCCGGCGCTGGTGTCCAACCGCGCGGACATTATTGTCGCGTCCACTTCCGACACCCTGGAACGGGCAAAAACGGTGGCGATGACCATTCCGTACTTCGTGTTTTCGGTGCAGGTGATGACCCACGAAGGCACCAACATCAACAAGTTCGAAGACCTCAAGGGCCACACGCTGGCGGCCACAACGGGCTCCTATGAAGCCAACGCCCTGAGCAAAACGCTCAAGGAGTGGGGCACCGGTACGGTGCAAACCTACCAGTCGCAGAACGACACCTTGTTGGCTGTTTCCCAGGGCCACGTCGACGCAACCATTGTGACCAGTGCCGTGGGCGCCTCGGCGATCAAGTCCGGTAAATACAAGGGCCTGAAGCTCGCCGGTAACGCGCCTTACACCCCCGACTACGTGTCGCTGGCGGTCAAGCGCAGCGAACTGGGCCTGCGCGACTACCTGAATCTGTTCATCAACCAGCAAGTGCGCAGCGGTCGTTATGCCGAGCTGTACAAGAAGTGGCTGGGCGGCGAGCCACAATCGCTCACCGTACCGGGCGTGTATTACTAAGCTTTGCGTAGGTGCGTAAACCTGAACGCCCGCTAATGCGGGCGTTTTTGTTGGAACGCATGGTTTTTGCAGGTGCAGGTAACGCTACATCTTGGGGAGTGTGGCTAAAAAATGTTCCCTAATGTAGCAGCGCCCGCGTCGATGCTTGTGGCGACAACCGGGTGCAGCCCTATGCCTGACGCGCCTGGGTCAATCCTGGGGCGCGGAACATTAATTGGCACCGCTATTGCTTTGTATAACGTATACGAAATCTGAAAAGCCTGATTCAGTCTGATGAGGTGCCCTTGATGCTTGACTACACCTTCCACTGGAGGAGCGCCTTCAACGCGCTGCCCGATATGTTAGCGGGGGCCTGGGTCACGATGCAGACGGCCGTGCTGGCGATGGCGCTGGGCATGCTGCTGGCATTTTTGCTCACGGCCATGCGCGGGATGAAAAATCCGCTGCTGCGCGGGTTTGCCGAGGCATGGGTATCGATTGCACGCAACACGCCGTCGCTGTTTCAGATCTACATCCTTTATTTCGGCCTGGGCTCTTTCAACATCCAAGTGAGTTCATGGGCCGCGCTGGTGTTTGGCATCACCTTTAACAACGCAGGCTACCTGGCCGAGATCTTTCGTGGCGGCCTCAAGGCCATCCCGCACACTCAGGTGCGCGCTGCCCGATCGCTGGGCATGAGTGCCTTCCAGGCGTATCGCCTGATTGTGGTGCCGCAACTATTGCGCGTGGTGTTCCATCCCTTGAGTAACCAGATGGTGTGGTCGGTACTGATGACGTCCGCCGGCGTGGTGGTGGGCCTCAACAATGACCTCACCGGCGTCACCCAGGAGTTGAACGTGCGCACGTTCAGAACGTTCGAGTTCTTTGCCCTGGCGGCAGCGCTCTATTACCTCATCGCCAAAGTCATCGTGGTGGGTGCCCGCATCGTCGGCTGGCGCTTGTTCCGTTATTAAGGGTGCACACATGTTCGACACAAGCCTGACACAACACGACCTGCTGTACCTGCTGCAAGGTGCCTGGACCACCCTTGAGTTGACCTTTGCCGCCATCACCGTGGGCACGCTGGTGGGGGTGATTTTCGGCTGGCTGCGTGCCGTGGCTCCGCGAATCACCTTGCCGCTCGCGCTGCTCCTGGATGTGTTCAAAAGCGTGCCGCTGTTGATCCAGTTCGTGCTCTTCAACTCCATGAAAAGCATGGTGGGCCTCAACTGGAGCGTGTTCACCATCGGCTGCCTGGTGCTGGGTATCTACGCCGCCGCGTACTGCACCGAAATCGTTCGAGCCGGCATTCTGGCCGTGCCGCCGCAAGTGCGCCGTGCCAGCCGTTCGCTGGGCATGAGCTACTGGCAAGATCTGCGTTACATCGTGATGCCGCTGGCCAGCCGTGTGGCGTTTCCCGGGTGGTTGAACTTGCTGCTGAGTTTGATGAAAGACACCTCGCTGGTCATGTGGATCGGCATCGTCGAATTACTTCGCGCCTCCCAAAGCATCGTGACCCGCATTCAGGAGCCTTTGCTGGTGCTCTGCATCGTGGGCCTCATTTACTACGTCATGAGCTGGGCGATTTCCCGTGTGGGCGCACAGCTGGAAAAAAGGTGGCAGGAAAATGATTGAGATCAGCAACGTTCATAAATCCTTTGGCGACCTTGAAGTGGTCAAGGGCGTGAGCCTGACTGTGCAGAGGGGCGAGGTGGTGTCCATCATCGGAGGCTCGGGTTCGGGCAAGTCCACGTTGCTGATGTGCATTAACGGCCTGGAGCCCATCCACAAAGGCAGCATCCGCGTGGACGGTATCGAGGTGCACGACAAGCGCACCGACCTGAACAAACTGCGGCAAAAGGTGGGCATCGTGTTCCAGCAGTGGAACGCCTTCCCGCACCTGACCGTGCTGGAAAACGTGATGCTGGCGCCGCGCAAGGTACTGGGGCTCGGCAAGGCCGAAGCCGAGGCGATTGCAGTGCAGCAGTTGCGCCACGTGGGCCTGGGCGAAAAGCTCAAGGTGTTTCCCGGCAAGCTCTCGGGCGGCCAGCAGCAGCGCATGGCCATCGCCCGCGCCCTGGCGATGTCGCCCGACTATATGCTGTTTGACGAAGCCACTTCGGCGCTGGACCCGCAACTGGTGGGCGAGGTGCTGGACACTATGCGCATGCTGGCTGAAGACGGCATGACCATGGTGCTGGTGACCCACGAGATCCGCTTTGCGCGGGACGTCTCCGATCGCGTGGCGTTCTTTCGCAACGGCATCGTGCATGAGATCGGCACGCCGGAGCAGGTGATCGGCAACCCGCAAAGGACAGAGACGATCGAGTTTCTCAAGTCTGTGGTGTAAGCGCCTGCAATGGCCGGTACGCCGGCCTGTTTAACGCGGGATTACGCTTGAAATACACCGTATACCATATCCAATAAACCGTTTAACCCCACACTGCATCCTGTAGGAGCGCACATGAGCGACAACATTTTTTCTGGCTGCATGCCAGCCCTGATGACCCCATGCACCGCCGACCGCCAGCCGGATTTCGACGCGCTGGTGGCCAAGGCCCGCGAGCTGATCAACATCGGCATGAGTGCCGTCGTTTATTGCGGCTCCATGGGCGACTGGCCGCTGCTCACCGAAGCCCAGCGCCAGGAAGGCGTTGCGCGCCTAGTGGCAGCGGGCATCCCGACCATTGTCGGCACTGGCGCGGTGAACTCGCGTGAAGCGGTTTCCCACGCGGCGCATGCTGCCAAAGTGGGCGCGAGCGGGTTGATGGTCATTCCGCGCGTGTTGTCGCGCGGTGCCTCGGCTTCCGCGCAAAAAGCCCACTTCGCAGCTATTTTGAATGCAGCGTCACAGTTGCCGGCGGTGATTTACAACAGCCCGTACTACGGCTTTGCCACGCGCGCCGATTTGTTCTTCGAACTGCGTCGCGAGTTCCCGAACCTCATCGGCTTCAAGGAGTTCGGCGGCGCGGCAGACCTGCGCTACGCGGCCGAATTCATCACCTCCAAGGATGATGCGGTCACCCTGATGGTGGGTGTGGATACTCAAGTAGTGCACGGTTTCGTCAACTGCAACGCCACCGGCGCCATCACCGGCATCGGCAACGCCTTGCCGCGTGAGGTGCTGCACCTGGTGCAACTGAGCAAGGCCGCGGCCAACGGCGATGCCAAGGCACGCCAGCAAGCCAAGGAGCTGGAAGCGGCATTGGCGGTGTTGTCTTCGTTCGATGAAGGCACCGATCTTGTGCTGTATTACAAGTACCTGATGGTGCTCAACGGCGACCTGGAATACACCTTGCATTTCTACGACACCGACGTGCTAAGCGACTCGCAGCGCCGTTACGCCCAAACCCAGTACGCCTTGTTCCGCGAGTGGTACGCGCAGTGGTCTAAAGCTTAAGGCGGGCAGGGCGGCGCCCCGGCGCCGTCCCAACGCGCTATTTATCCAGCCAGCTGAATCGAGAGGGAAACATCCCGTGAGATCGACAAAAATTGTGCACGTTGTCGGCTGCCACGCCGAAGGCGAAGTGGGCGATGTGATTGTCGGCGGCGTCATGCCGCCACCCGGCAATACCTTGTGGGAACAGTCGCGGTTTATCGAGCGCGACAATGTGCTGCGCAACTTCGTGCTTAACGAGCCCCGTGGCGGCGTGTTCCGTCATGTCAATTTGCTGGTGCCGGCCAAAGACCCGCGCGCGCAAATGGGCTTCATCATCATGGAACCGGCCGACGTGCCGCCCATGTCCGGCTCCAACTCGCTGTGCGTGGCCACCGTGTTGCTAGACAGCGGCATCGTGCCAATGGTCGAGCCCATCACCCATTTGGTGCTTGAAGCGCCGGGCGGTGTCATTGAAGTCACTGCGCATTGCCGCGATGGCAAGGTGCAGCGCGTGGAAGTGAAAAACCATCCCTCGTTCGCCGACAAGCTGGACGCGTGGATCGAAGTCGAAGGGTTGGGCTCGATCCAGGTCGACACGGCCTACGGCGGCGACAGCTTTGCCATTTGCGACTCCACCAAGCTGGGTTTTGCGCTCACCTCCGACGAGGCGGCGGACCTGGTAGCCACCGGCCTCAAGATCACCAAGGCGGCCAACGAGCAATTGGGTTTCACCCACCCGCTGAACAAAGACTGGAACCACATTTCGTTCTGCCAGATCGCCGCGCCACTCTCGCGTGAAGGCGGCGTGGCCAGCGCCGCGAACGCAGTGGTCATTCGTCCGGGCAAAATCGACCGTTCACCCTGCGGCACCGGCTGCTCGGCGCGTATGGCGGTGCTGCATGCCAAAGGCCAACTGGCGGAGGGCGAAACGTTCATCGGCCGCTCCATCATCGGTTCGGAATTTCATTGTCGTATCGACAGTGCCACCGACCTGGCTGGGCGCCCGGCCATCGTGCCGATCATTTCCGGCCGCGCATGGATTACCGGTACCGCTCAACTGATGCTGGACCCTAGCGACCCCTATCCTGAGGGTTATCAGCTTTCCGATACCTGGCCACGCGGCCTCGTGCTGTAAGGAGGGCGTATGCCTATCGTGAAAATCGAGCTGTTTGCCGGGCGTAGCGACGAGCAAAAAGCCCAGTTGGCCAAGGCGATCACTCAGCAGTTCTTGGAGCAATTGGCGTCCAGGCCGGAGGAAGTGATCGTGCTGTTCCAGGATGTGCCTCCCGCGGACTGGTTCGTGGCCGGGCGCTCGTTGGGCAAGCCAGCTGTGGATTAAACGTCCATCCTGGTCGGGTGACGGGCACACACACCGTGTGCCCGTCACCCGACGCAATCTCGGCCGGCTCGCCTCCGACATTGTTCACGTTTGCTATCAACGTCTTGTGGCCGACAGAAAGCGGAGTCGAGTAGCGTTGCAGCATAGCCTCCGTGGACCGTGCCGATCGGGTTGTAAGCATGCAGGCCGGGCGTGCCTGTAAAGACTGCCCACCCTTCACCTGCCTCGACGAAAGTGAAGTCGAGCGAATCTCCAATCGGCGGTCGTCCCCCTGCTGAAATTAAAGCTTGGAGGGTTTCAATTCCGGATAGGCCGGGTGCAACTTCATTGACTAGATTCACTGATATTTCTCCATTTGGGCCGGAGCGATCTCGCTGGCCGGACGATGCAACGTTATTGAGCGGCCGATGCGTGGCGGCTCCTGTGGTTTAAATTCAATGGGCATTCGCGGATGGCTGTTTCGGCGGCTGCACCTTGTGCATCAATGGCACCAGCGCTACCGCGACAACAAAACACGCCATGATCATCAGGAACGCATCGGCATAGGTCAGCGTCTGCGCCTCGCGCCAGGTCAGCGCCCAGAGTTGATGCAGTGCGAATTGGCTTGCATCCATGCTGTTTTGCCCGAGCAACTGAGCGTTACCCGACAGTTGGTCAAGCCAGACATTCATGGATTCGTTCTGGATGTTCAAGTGCTCGGCCAGGCGCAGGAAGTGCAGGTTGGTGCGGTCATTGAGCACCGTAGCGCAGGCGGCGATGCCGATGGCGCCGCCGAGGTTGCGCATCAGGTTGAACAGCCCGGACGCGAGTTTCAGTCGGTCGGCGGCCAGTGCACCGAGGGTCAGGGTCACCACGGGTGGCACCGTTATTTGTTGGGCGAACCCGCGTATGGCCTGGGGCAGCAGCAGTTCCTTGGCGCCCCAGTCGTGGGTAATGGGGGAGAAGTCCCACATCGACAGGGCGAACAGCGACAGCCCGAACATCAGGATCCAGCGCAGGTCGAAACGGTTGGCCAGCACCGCGTACACCGGGATGGCCAGCAACTGGAACACTCCCGTGGAAAACACTGCAAGGCCGATATCCAGCGAGCCATACCCACGCACGCGGCCAAGAAACAGCGGCGTGAGGTAGATGGTGGCGAAAATGCCGATGCCGGTGATGAATGAAAACAGGCAGCCCAGGGCGAAGTTTCGGTCCCGCAGGGCGCGCAAATCGACAATCGGCTCCTTGATTTCCAGGCAGCGCCAGATAAACAGCCCGCCGCTGATGGCGGTGATCCAGGCGGTGGTGGCGATGGTGCTGTCACTGAACCAATTCCAGCGTGGGCCTTCTTCGAGGGTGTATTCCAGGCAGCCGAGAAACACTGCCATCAAGCCCATGCCGATGTAGTCGGCGCCCTTGAGCAACGACGGGTTGGGGCGATCGACCTTGACCAGCATCGGCACGGCAAAAGTCACAAACAGGCCGGGCAGCAGGTTGATGTAGAACAGCCAGTGCCACGAAGAAATATCCGTGATCCAGCCTCCGACTGCCGGGCCCAACGTGGGCGCGAGGGACGCGATGGCGCCGATGGTAGACGCGGCGATCACCCGTTGCTTGCCGTTGAAGTACATGAACGCAGTGGTAAACACCAACGGGATCATCGAGCCCCCCAGAAACCCCTGCAAGGCGCGAAACGCGATCATGCTCTGGATGTTCCAGGCCAGCGCGCAGAGCAGGCTGGTCAGGGTAAAACCCGCCGCCGATGCCGCGAACAACCAGCGCGTGCTCATCACTCGTGAGAGCCAGCCCGACATCGGGATCACGATAATTTCCGCGATCAGGTAAGCGGTCTGCACCCATGCCGTATCGTCCGCACCGGCAGACAGCCCGCCGCCGATATCCTTGAGCGAGGCGGACACGATCTGGATGTCGATCAAGGCGATGAACATGCCCACGCACATGGTGGCGAAGGCCGCGACCTTTTGTGCGGTGCTGAGGGCGGGCAACGGGCTGTTCATAGCTGGGCCTTGAGGGCGCTGGCCTGGTCCTCGAACGCCTCATCGGTGTTGACCTTCGCCATTACCGACAGGCCTGGGCGCAGGGCGCCAAAGTCGGCGTCATTGCTGTCGAGCCGAACGCGTACTGGCACGCGTTGCACGATCTTGGTGAAGTTGCCGGTGGCGTTTTCCGGCGGCAGCACACTGAATTGCGCCCCGGTGGCAGGGGCCAGGCTCTCGATGTGCCCGTGGAATTCACGGCCGGGGAGGATGTCGGCGCGGATGCTCACGCTTTGCCCGACCTGCAGGCGCCCCAATTGGTCTTCCTTGAAGTTGGCATCCACCCACAATCCTTTCGCGGGCACCACTGAGATCAGTTGGCTGCCGGCCGCGGCGTAGGCACCGACCCGGGCGCGGCGGTTGCCCACGTAACCATCCACCGGCGCCCGCAGTTCGGTATAGCTGATGTTCAACTGCGCCTGGTCGCGTTCGGCCTGCGCCTGTTGCAACGCGGCACGTGCCTGGCCGCGCTGGGTTTCAATCACGTCGATTTGCCGGCGCGCCGCCATCAACCCGGCCTGTGCCCGGGAGTGGTCGGCGCGGGCGGTCTTCCACACGGCGCTGACCCGCTGTGCGCTTTCGACCGATACGGCCTGGCTGCGCACCAGGTTCTGGTAACGCGTTTGATCGTCGCCGGCCCGTTGTGCTTCGGCGTCTGTGGCGTCGATCTGTGCCTTGGCCTGATTGATCACCGCCAGTTGCAGTTGTTCGGTGGCGTCCAGGTTGGCCAGGCTGGCTTGCTGCGCGGCCACGGCGCCATCGGCCTTTGCCAAAGCGGTGCGGTAGTCGCGCACGTCGATGCGCGCCAATACGTCGCCGGCATGTACGAACTGGTTGTCCAGCACCGTCACTTCGCTGATATAGCCGGGCACCTTGGCGCTGATCACCGTCACATCCGCGCCCACATAGGCATCGTCCGTATCTTCAACAAACCGACTGACCAACCACCAGTGACTCGCGTACCACACGCCGCCC
Organism: Pseudomonas sp. Larv2_ips; assembly: GCF_963879675.1. NCBI lineage: Bacteria > Pseudomonadati > Pseudomonadota > Gammaproteobacteria > Pseudomonadales > Pseudomonadaceae > Pseudomonas > Pseudomonas sp. Larv2_ips. The sequence goes on along the minus strand of NZ_CAWOAW010000014.1, from coordinate 1,606,465 downwards.
ACCACGACGAGGGTCAGCAGGCCCAGCCGCACTATCTGTTTGCGCCGGGATGGTTTTGCGGGTTCGGGCACAGCGCTGGCTGGAGCGTCCATGGCGAGATGACCTCATTAAAAATTTAGTGGGGGAAGGGGCTGACCAGTTGGTCTTTTTCGACGTAGGCCCGGCCTGTTCGTGCGCGCCACAGCATCAACGGTTCGGCATCAGCGGCAACATGAACACGGTGGCTTTCGCGTTTGATGGGGTGGCCAGTGTTGGCGTCCATCAACGCCAGTTTCACGGGACGACCGGTGGCCTCATCAGCGAGAAACACCTTGGTCGAGCCCGCGGCATACCGCGTACCCCAGTCCATCAGCGTGAGGATGACTTGTCGCAGGTCACGACCGGCTTCGGTGAGGTGGTACTCGTGGCGTGGCGGGTTGTCTTGATACGGGTGCCGTTCCAGCAACCCGTTGACCACCAACGAGTTCAAGCGGCGGGTGAGGGTATTGGAGGCGATGCCCAGGCTGGTCAGGAATTCATCGAAACGACGCAGCCCGTAGAACGAATCCCTCAGGATCAACAGGCTCCAACCATCACCGATGTGCTCCAGAGCGCGGGCGACCGGACAGGGCATGGACTGGAAACTGGCTTTTTTCATCATGATCACCTGCGCCAAACATGCAATATTACATTCGTAATATTGCATGGTGGCTTTCATAATGAAAGTTACTTGAGAAATTATTTGTTACTTTGGGCACGCAAGGGCACTAGGTTGACGGGCCCGACCCTAAAACGAAAAGAAAGCGAAAACGGCGCGTATGGAAAGCACGCGGGCACCGGAAACCATGTTCAAACCCCGCGATTTTCCGTCTGCCGCGCTTGCGCCAACAACCAATCCCGAAAAGTCGTCAGCCTGGGCAAGCTGGCGCACTCAGGCCGATAAACGATGTAGTAGGCCAACTCTGATGCAAAGCTGATGTCGGGGAACAACCGCACCAGGCGTCCGCTTGCCAGGTCATCGTTGGCCATGACGCTGCGGGCAAGCGCGATGCCGTGCCCCTCAACCGCAGCTTGCAACACAGCGGCAGAATTGTTGATTTGCATGCCCCGCAGGGAGAGGGTGTCCGTTGTCCCGGCTTTCTGCATCCAGGTTTCCCAGGTCGGAAAACCGGTATGGCTATCCATTGAAAGATCGTGAATCAACGTCTCCTGTACCAGGTCACTGGGCTTGTGCAAACGCGAGTGCTCGCGCAACAGTTGTGGCGAGCACACCGGATAGACCTCTTCGTCCATCAGCTTCTCGGCGGTCAGCCCCGGCCACCGCCCCGTGCCATAACGCACGCCGATATCGATTCGCTGCGCAACGAAATCCACCGGCTTGAGGTTGGTATCCAGGCGCACGTCTGTTTCGGGGCAAACCGCCTGGAAGCGGTCGATGCGAGGCAACAGCCATTTGGCGGCAAAGGCCGGGCTGACGGCAACGGTCAGTACGCCGTTGATCGAACTTTCCCGCAGTCGCTCCATCCCCAGGGTCAGCCTGTCGAAGCCTGCGCGAATGTCGGGCAACGCGCGCTCGGCTGCCTCCGTGGGTACAAGCCTTGCCCGGCCGCTGTTGCCGCGCACAAACAGCGGGCTGCCCAGCCAGTCTTCCAGCGTGCGCACCAACTGACCGACCGCCGCCGGTGTGACGTTGAGTTCGGCCGCCGCCGCAGAAAAGCTCTGATGGCGGGCGCTGGCCTCGAAGGCACGCAAAGCGTTCAGATGGACCGGTGATTTCATGGCGATAAAGAATTTCTTTCAGGGGCTGACACTTTATCTCGGTTGTCCGTGGCCGGAAAGAAGAGAAAAATCACCTCCATGCCAGCTACTGATCTGCTTGATGGGTGAGGGCATAGGCACGTGAATATAGGCCCGTAAATACAGTTGGAACCAATAGTTTTTCTTCCACTCAAGTCCTGCCGAACGGCGGGCGCACAGAGAGAGTTTCAAGATGAGCAATCAATTCAAGGGTAAGAAACTGTTGGTCGTCGGTGGCACCAGCGGCATGGGCCTGCAGACGGCACGCACCGTACTGGCCGAGGGCGGCAGCGTAGTCATCGTGGGTAACCGCCCGGAAAAAACCGAAGCAGCCCGCAACGAATTGGCTGAACTGGGCCAGGTGTGGGCACTGACCGCTGACCTGTCCAATGACGCCGCTGTCGCTTCGCTAATCAAAACCCTGGACGAGCAGCATTCGGATATCGACCTGCTGGTCAATGCCGCTGGCGTGTTCTTTCCCAAGCCATTCCTCGAGCATTCGCAAGCTGATTACGCCCAGTACATGTCGATCAACAAAGCGACCTTCTTTATCACGCAAAAGGTTGCCGCAAACCTGGTTGCCAAGAACCGCCCAGGCGCGATCGTGAACATTGGTTCGATGTGGGGCAAGCAGGCGATCGCAGCCACGCCTTCGTCGGCGTACTCGATGGCCAAGGCGGGCTTGCACTCACTGACCCAACACCTGGCGATGGAACTGGGCAGCAAGAACATCCGTGTAAACGCGGTGTCGCCTGCCGTGGTGCAGACCCCTATCTACGAAGGCTTCATTCCAAAGGCCGAAGTGCACAGTGCACTGCAAGGCTTCAATAGCTTCCACCCGATTGGCCGTGTGGGCACCCCTCAGGACGTCGCCGAAGTGGTCGCTTTCCTGCTGTCGGACAAGGCGGGCTGGATCACTGGCGCTGTCTGGGACGTCGATGGCGGTGTGATGGCAGGCCGTAACTGACCTGCGCTGCTTTACGCGTTGCTGACGCACTGAGTTCTTTGCCAGGCGTGACCCCACGCCTGGCTGCAACCTGTTTTGGAGACAGACCATGATGCAAGACTGGAATGGCTACCGCGACTCCCTGATGGAGCGCGTGGGCGACTACGCTAAACAAAGCCCCGACGTGATGCGCGGCCTGATGATGATCGACAACTCGGCGGTCAAGACGGGGCATCTGGAGCCGAAGATCCACGAGCTGATCGCATTGGCGGTGGCGGTGACCACGCGTTGCGACGGGTGTATTTCCGTCCATACCAAGAAGGCGGTCGAGCACGGTGCCACGCTTGAAGAAATCACCGAGGCCCTCGGTGTGGCGATTGCCCTGAACGCGGGTGCTGCGCTGACGTACTCGGCACGCGTCGTCGAAGCCTATCAACAACTGCCCAGCCAGTAAGCCCTATCGATAAGCACCGACCACCCGCGGATGGGGTGGCCGGTATTTTTGCCTCGTTTGGATAACCCTCATGCTGATCAATGCCGATTTCACGCGCCGCGCCATCGTGGCGTGTCAACAGCGCCAATGGGTAGCTTCGCCCCAGGATGGCGTCGAGCGCGTGATGCTGGATCGCGTGGGCGCGGAAAAAGCGCGTGCCACCAGCCTTGTGCGGTATGCCCCTGACTCTTGTTTCCCTCGCCATCTCCATCCCGGGGGCGAGGAGATTCTCGTGTTGTGGGGGACTTTCTCTGACGGGAGTGGGGACTACCCGGCGGGGTGGTATTTGCGCAATCCTCCGGGGTCCAGCCACCAACCCTCCAGTGCCGAGGGCGCCGTCATTTTCGTCAAGCTTCAACAGATGCGGGGAAGCGAGCAGCGCCATGTGCGCATTGATACCCGTGACCCTGCCGCGTGGCGTCGGGAGTGCCAGCGTGAGGTCTGTGCGTTGTTCTGTGATGACACGGAGCAGGTCAGTCTGCAACGCCTGGCACCGCGTGAAGCGATTTTCGCAACGCCGCCTGATGGTGCTGAACTGCTGGTGCTGACGGGCAACGTGACGCTGGATGGAGAGGCCTACGAGCGCGGCAGCTGGCTGCGCCTGCCTGCTGGCGAGTCTGAGAACCTCCACGCGGGCGATCAAGGCGCCACCGTGTACCTCAAAACGGGCCATTTGGCCGATGTAGCCGCAGAGGAATGAGCATGCACACCGTACGCATTGCTATCGTTGGCGCCGGTTTGAGCGGCCTGTATGCCGCTTACTTGCTGGAGCGCCAGGGCATTACCGATTATGTGTTGCTGGAGGGGAGGGAAATCCTCGGCGGTCGTATTGGGTCCATCGACGCCGCGGGCCAGACCGTTACCCACACTGCAGCCAACACCCACGCTATCGACCGTTTCGACCTGGGCCCCACCTGGTTCTGGCCTGGCTACCAACGCGAGCTTGACCGGCTCGTGGAGGCCTTGGGCCTGAAGCGGTTTGAGCAGTTCGAGGAGGGCGACATGGTGGTGGAGCGCTCACCCGAGGCGCCCCCTGTGCGCATGCGTGGCTACGTAAATTCGCCGGCGTCCATGCGCCTGGTCGGTGGCATGGGAAGTTTGATCGAAGCCCTGCGCGACACGCTGGTCCCGGCAAATATCATCACCGGCCAAACGGTGCGCCGGCTTCGCAGGCACGACGGCCACATCGAACTCGAAAGCGAAGACGTCGCAGGCCACGTCAGTGCCTGGTACGCCGAGCACGTCTTGCTGGCGCTGCCGCCGCGCTTGGTCGAAAGCACCCTGGTCTTCGAACCGGCCTTGCCTGCGTCCCTGGCCCTGCAGTGGCGTGAAACCGCGACGTGGATGGCGCCCCAAGCCAAGTACGTCGCCATTTATGACACGCCGTTCTGGCGAGAACAGGGGTTGTCCGGCGAGGGCCGCAGCGCGCGTGGGCCGCTGGGTGAAATCCATGATGCCTCCATGCCCGGTGGCCGCGCGGCGCTGTTTGGCTTCCTGGGCGTGCCGGCGCAAGTGCGCAGCACGGTCTCCGACGAGGTGCTGCGCACCCATTGCCGTTCGCAACTCGTCCGGATGTTTGGTCCCCAGGCGGCGACGCCTAAGGCCGAGGCCATCAAGGATTGGGCACAAGACCCGTTCACGGCCACTGCAGTCGATGTAAATGCGGCGCCCCAGCATGCCCGGGCGCCCTCAGCTACGGCAGCTTCGGGACCTTGGCAGGGGGGCCTGACAGGCATCGCCAGCGAATGGTCGCCGCAGTTCTCGGGCTATTTGGCCGGGGCCATCGAGGCCGCCGGCCTGGGCGTGAAGGCACTGGCTGAACGTGCCGCTGCGCCTGTGCTGAATCCATCGAAGCGTTGACGTGAGATCGCGAGGCAAGGCGGTACTGATCAGCAATGCCGGTATCTCCCGTTATTCATCATTTTTAGGAGCGACGGCTATGAACGCTACATACCGTGCCATGCAAGTCACCCGACCGGGTGTTCTTGAACTGGTGGAACGTCCGACAATAGCACCCGGTATTGGCCAAGTGCTGATTGCCGTTGAGGCCTGCGGTATCTGTGGTGCCGATGTGGGTGACATCGAAGGGGCAGACCCTGCACTGCAGCCGCCGCGGGTGCCAGGTCATGAGGTGGTCGGCCGCATCGCTGCACTAGGCGAGCACGTTCCCTCTCTCTGGAAGGTCGGCCAGCGTGTCGGCGTGGGTCGCCTGGGCGGGCCTTGCAGCGAATGTGTGCAGTGCCGCCAGGGGCATTTTCAGCTGTGCCAACACCAGCCCTTTGTCGGTGCCACCTGTGACGGTGGTTATGCCGAAATGATGCTGGCACGAGCCTCCGGGTTGGTGTCGAGTCCTGACGAACTCCTTGCCGAGGAAGCCGCGCCGTTGCTTTGCGCCGGCATCGCCACGTTCAATGCGTTGAAGAAGTGCGGCGCGCAGGCGGGCGATACGGTTGCCATCATTGGTATTGGCGGCCTGGGGCATATGGCCCTGTAGTACGCGCGCCGGATGGGGTTTCGCGTGGTTGCCATCGGGCGCGGCAGTGATATCGCCGACGACGCATTGAACCTGGGAGCCCATGTCTACATCGACACCCATGAAGAGGACGCGGCGACAAAGCTCAAGGAAATGGGCGGCGCTCAGGCCATCGTGAGTACTATCAGCGCCCCCGCTACCGTATCGGCACTCATGGCCGGGCTCGCACCACAAGGCCGTCTTGTTCTGCTTGGAGCGGGCAAAGATCCGTTGCCGGTGTCGACCGGCCACCTGGTCGTGGGTGAGCGCAGCCTGCTGGGTTCGATCACCGGCTCGTCCTACGAAAACGAAAAGACCCTGGATTTCAGCGTGCTGGCCGGTGTGCGCCCAAGGATCGAAGTGATGCCGTTCGAGCAAGCCAATGAAGCCTACCAACGGATGAAGTCCGGCGGCGTCAAATTCCGCATGGTATTGACCCTCGCAGGTGCCCCCGGCAGCGCGCGCCCATCAACCCGTGATGACGACCTTGAGATGGGCACTCGACACCCATGAAGAACCATAACCTCAACACTGAGCCACCCGCCGGCGCACCTTCTTTGCTGCCAGAGCGCGTGCAACGCGCGAACATAGGGCGGCTGATGATCGCTCAGGCGCTGGCCGGGGCGAATGCCGTAGTGATCTACGCCACGGGAGCGATTGTGGGCAACTCGCTCGCGCCTGCACCGGCGCTGGCCACGTTGCCCATTTCCATCTTTGTGGTAGGCATGGCGGCGTGTATTTTCCCGATGGGCGTTCTGGCACGGAAGTATGGGCGACGCGCGGCGTTCCTGGCAGGCGCGGGCGCGGGTGTGCTCACGGGTGTGTTGGCGATGCTCGCGGTGATCGTCGGCTCATTCTGGTTGTTTTGCCTGGCGACGTTCCTGGGCGGGAGCTACGCGGCCGTAGTGTTGTCGTTCCGCTTCGCGGCCCCGACGGTGTGGAGCCATCACGGCGCGCACGGGCCCTGTCGCTTGTCATGGCAGGGGGCGTGGTCGCCGGCGTAGTGGGGCCGCAGTTGGTGACCTGGACGTTGGACATTTGGCCGCAGTACCCGTTCGCCCCCACCTTTTTGGCGCAAGCCGCCGTCGCGGCGGTTTCGGCACTCGTCCTGCTAGGTGTGAAGCTGCCGATGCCGACGGCTGAAGCGCTTGGAGGAGGGCGCCAACTCGGGCTGATTGCCCGGCAGCCGCGCTTCATCGCAGCGGCGACCTGCGGTGCGGTGTCCTACATGCTGATGAATTTCCTGATGACGGCAGCACCATTGGCCATGCACCTCTGCGGGCATTCGCAAGCCTCGGCCAACCTGGGACTGCAATGGCACGTCATCGCCATGTACGCGCCCAGCTTCTTCACCGGCCATCTCATCTCGCGGTTCGGTGCCGTTCGCGTTGCAGTGGCCGGCCTGGCGTTAACGGGGCTGTCTGCCGCAGTCGGGCTTGGCGGGATCGAGGTGATGCATTTTGACGGGTCGCTGATCCTGCTGGGGCTTGGTTGGAATTTAGGCTTCCTGGGCGCGTCCGCACTGGTGCTGGAATGCCATCTGCCCGAAGAGAAGACACGCGTTCAATCGCTCAATGATTTCATCGTGTTCGGCGTAATGGCGATAGGGTCTTTTTCGTCGGGTGGACTGCTGTCGGCATACGGCTGGAACACAGTGCTGTGGGTGTCGTTTTTACCGCTTATGTTGGCTGCCGTCGCGCTGGCACTGACTGTCCCCAAATACAAGGAGTCGGTGTTGCGGTGACTGAAATGTAGGGTTTGAACTGCGGCATGAAGTTAGCCCCAGAATTATCAAAACCGCTGAGATCCAAAGGTGAGCTACGGTCAAACATACCGATGTCATGCATTATCTTCTCAAGAGGGCTGCCCCGGCCTTCCTTTCACTGGCATAAGCGCTATTGACGCTGGTGTTCACCCGCTCAGCTTCGCCTTTAGAAAATCGATGAACACCCGCAGTTTCCTGGGCATCCCAGAAGGGTTGTAATGGTAGAGGTACAGCGTTGCTGGAGAACTCCAACCCTCTAGCACGCTGACCAATTCACCGGTTTGCAAATACGGTGAGGCGAATTGATGCAGTACGTAAGCAAAGCCAAATCCGTCCAGCGCAGCCTGGAGAATCACTGCGCTGTCATTGGACGCGATCCGTCCGGCAACCGCCATCCGCAATGACTCTCCCGATTTCTGAAACTCCCAACGATACAAGGCATCGGTGTCTGCGCTCCGATAATTGATGCATTGATGCTTGAGTAAGTCGCGGGGGTGGCGGGGCCGTGGATTTCCCTCGAGATAGCCAGGGGATGCGACTACACAAAATTGCATCTGAGTGATCAGCGGTATGGCGATCATATCCTGGGCCAACACATGGTCGTAACGAACCCCCGCGTCGTAGCGTTTGCTGACGATGTCAACAAGGCTGTTATCAACCATCAAGTCGATTTTGATGTCGGGGTAGAGGAGAAGGAACTCGTTAAGGTAGGGCGCTATGACCACTTGTATCGCCGAGGGGGGAACGCTCAAGCGTAGCGTTCCCATTGATTCACTCGAGGCTCGGCCTGCGTCGGCGAAAGCCGACTCAAGCTGTTCCATCAGCGGCAATATGCGGGTGAGAAACACACTTCCAGCCTCTGTCAGGCTGACGCTTCTAGTGGTGCGGTTGAATAACTTAGTTTGCAAGCGCTGTTCAATTTGCCGAACGGTATAGCTTGCAGAAGACACCGAGATGCCAAGGGCCTGCGCGGCTGCTGTGAAACTCTGGTCTTTGGCAACGCGAGCGAAAACAGAAAGCGCTGAAAGGTCTGAGTGATCCATTGTGCAAAATCCTTGCAAGGTTCTTCTTGATTATCCCTCTTTATTGTCAAATTAACAGAGCCGATACTTTGTCTCAATTGGCAGCAGATGCTCCAGCTGTCCTCTTGGCGAATGAGGAGGTTCTATGAAAACGTGGTTCATTACTGGCGTGAGTAGCGGATTGGGGCTTGCACTGGCAAAGGCTGTGATTGCTTCAGGTGATAAAGTTGCGGGCACCCTGCGCACTGAAGAACAACGAGTGACCTTCAGCCAGATGGCGCAAGGTCAGTCATTTGGTTTTGTATTGGATGTGTGTTCCGAGGTGGACATTCCAAGAGTCGTAGCACAAGTCGAGGAGGAGGTTGGGCCTATCGACGTCCTGGTCAACAATGCCGGTTATGGATATGAAGGGGCGATTGAGGAAGCACTTTCGGCGGACATACGTGCGCAATTTGATGTAAATGTCTTTGGAGCCATTAGCGTCATTCAGGCGGTGCTTCCGTATATGCGCAAACGGCGCAGTGGACACATCATTAACATCACATCGATTTGCGGGTTGCTGATTTTTCCAGGTGCAGGCATCTACAACGCGAGCAAGTTTGCGCTTGAGGGCATCAACGAGACGTTGGCCAGTGAAGTAAAAGCGTTTGGCATCAAAGTAACAGCTGTGGAGCCCGCCGCTTTTCGAACCGACTGGGCCGGACGCTCGATGCACCGCCCAGCACGCCTCATTGAAGACTACGAGCCCTTCCTTGGCCCGCTTGCACAAGCTCGAGCGGAACGGTCAGGCAAACAGCCTGGCGACCCCGTTAAAGCAGCCCAGGCGATTATCGCGCTTGTCGGATCTGACAGCCCTCCAGTTCATCTTATTTTAGGGCCGGACGGGTTGAGGCTGGTACGTGCAAAGCTGAAGGCGTTGGGTGAAGAAATCGACGCGTGGGAACACCTTAGTGCCAGCACTGACTTCTCCATTTAATCCGCAACATTGATGCTCACTCTAGGTAATAAGCTCACGTACATGAGCAATGAATATTACGGATGCTTGTATTGGCATCAATCTTCGCAACGAGTGTCTGCGCGCCAACCGGCGCGCGGTCATTGGTGTCCGATATCACCGCGCCGGAGCTAAATATGAGTGCCACGAACAAAGCTGTTGTCACGACCGCGTTCATCGGCTGGATGGGTGGCCATAACGAGTCGCTTCAATCATTGCTTTCAGACGACATCGAGTGGAATATTTCAGGGAATTCAGCTGCCGCCGGTAAGACGAAGGGCAAGCCTGAGCTGATGCGAAGAGTGCTGGGGCCGTTCGGAGCTCGTTTCTCCGGGGCGGGAACAACTAATGATGGCACCCGCTATGAAAACGACTATGTTTGGCTACTAACGATGCGCAATGGCAAGGCTGTGAAAGGAACTGCTTTCTTTGACAGCGTTGCATTTAACGAGTTATGGCGAGTAAAGCCGGCAGATCTTCATCAAAATTGAAGGGCCGTTCGATGGCGTCTGGGTGCGACTGAATTCGCGAAGTCACAAGGTGGCCAGGTCGATTCTGACGGACTTTATATGACATGACATACGATTTAACATAATATACATTATGCGTAATATCATGTTACGTAATCAGCGGCAGTGCCCGTCAGATTTCAACGGGCAAAACCCCTGTTGGCTTCACACCTGGGCAAATCCTCCATCCACGAACATTTCACTGCCGGTCATGAAGCTGCTCTCATCCGATGCCAGGAACAATGCTGCGGCCGCAACTTCTTCTGCCTGGCCGATTCGTCCCAGTGGAACCTGTGCAGTCATGTCGTCAATGATCGCATCCTTCTGGCCAGTGCCTGACAACGCCAGGTCCAGGCCAGGCGTCGCGATCGGCCCGGGCGAAAGTACGTTGACGCGAATGCCAGTGCCTTTGAGGTCCAGCGCCCAGCTTCTGGCGAAATTACGCAGCGCGGCCTTAGTGGCGCTGTATACGCTGAACGCCGGTGTGCCCATGGTGCCTGTGGTTGAACCGGTCAAGATGACAGAGCCTCCAGTGCTCATCAGTGCCAAAGCCTTTTGCACGGTGAACAAGGTGCCCTTGACGTTGATGCCGAACGTACGGTCAAACGATTCCTCCGTGATCGAACCAATCGGCTGAAAATCCCCCAGGCCCGCATTGGCGAACAGCACGTCAATTCGGCCTTTGGCAGCTTTGATTTGCGTGAAGATGCGATCCAGGTCGTCCAGGTTCGAAATGTCGCCCTGAATGGCAATGGCTTCAGGGCCGATCAGGCGTAGCGCGTTGTCCAATTCCTGCTGCCGGCGCCCCACAATGACCACCTGTGCGCCTTCGGTTGCGAAGCGAATGGCGGTTGCCAGGCCGATGCCACTGTTGCCGCCGGTGATCACTGCAATTTTTCCGTTGAGCCTGCTCATGGTGAACTCCCGAGAATGTCGAGGCTCGACTCTAGATCCGCGCTATTGTTTTGAATAGTATGCACCTTTTGGTAAGTACCCAATTCGGCGAGTAGAACCATGTCAAATAACACGTTCAGCTGCGGGCTCGATGCGGCCCTGGCGGTGATTGGCGGGAAATGGAAGCCGTTGGTCCTTTATCATCTGGCACAGAACGTTCATCGCTATGGAGAGCTACGGCGTGCGATCGGTGGCGTGACTGATAAGGTCCTTATCCAGCAACTCAAGGAGTTGGAGCGTGATGAGATCATCGCCCGCGTCGACTACCAGGAAATCCCGCCGAAGGTTGAATACTCGCTGACGCCATTCGGGCGCTCGCTGGCCACGGCATTGGGGACGCTGTGTGTGTGGGGAACAGAACACATGGACGCTGTGGAACGCATCAGCGAGCGTCGCATGGCTGCCCTCGCCCGTCTTGAAAGTCGCTCCTCGATATAATCTATTTGCATAACTCAACTAAATGTCTATTTAGTTGAGTTATATAAGCGCCAATCAATAACCGCTCGCCGCCGTCGTTGCCCCACCGACTATCGCTATGCCCGAACTGCTGCCCAGACGCGTAGCCCCGGCCTCGATCATCTTCACTGCCGTCGGATAATCACGCACGCCACCGGAGGCTTTTACGCCAACGTCGGCGCCCACGGTTTTGCGCATCAGCGCCACGTCTTCTGCAGTCGCACCGCTACGGCTGAACCCGGTGGACGTCTTCACGAATGCCACCCCCAGGTCCCGGCAGATTTCACACGCCTGGACTTTCTGTTCGTCGCTCAACAGGCAGGTTTCCAGGATGACCTTCAACGGCACAGCGCCGCAGGCCCTGTGAACCGCGGCGATGTCTTCACGCACCGCCTCAAGCAGCCCTTCCTTCAGCCAGCCGATATTGAGCACCATGTCGATCTCCCCTGCCCCGGCGGCAATCGCTCGTTCAGCTTCAAAGGCCTTGGTGTCGCTCAAGCCGGCGCCCAGTGGAAAGCCCACCACCGCACAGATCACCACGTCGTTGTCAGTCAGGCATGAGGCGGCGTAAGGCACTTGCGCGGAGTTCAGGCACACTGAATAAAAACCATGCTGCATGGCCTCCTCGCACAAGGTGCGAATTTGCTCACGGGAGGCGTCGGGCGCCAGTAAGGTGTGATCGATGTACTTGGCCAATGCTGCGGGTTGAAGAGAGTTCATTTAACGTGCCCTTGCCTGTATGTTGCCAATGATCGTGGGACGCGCTTGTCACAATGCCCACACTAATGCGTTACAATAATATCATTAAATGTTACTTGTCTAACACAAACAATCAAGCCCTGGAATACGCGTGGACAGTAAAAAAGCCGAGCGACTCAAGCTTATCCAACAAGCTTTGCAGGACCAGAACGCCATCCACCTGCGGGAAATGGCTGCGCTGCTGGAGGTGTCCGAGATGACCCTGCGCCGCGATCTCAACCACTTCACCGAGCACGTACGCCTGCTGGGTGGCTACATCACCCGGGTCAGCGGCGAGGCCGGCGATTACCGCGTAGCCGACCAGGACACACGCCACGTCGAGGAGAAACGCCGTATCGGCAAGCTCGCCGCGCGGTTGATACAGCCCGGCGACACGGTGTTTTTCGACTGCGGCACCACCTCGCCCTTTGTCATTGATTTCATCCCCGATGAGTTGGAGTTCACCGCGGTGTGCAGTTCGTTGAACGTGCTGCTCAAGCTGCAGAACAAAGCCAACTGCCACATCGTGTTGTGCGGCGGTACCTTCCACCGCAAGAACCAGGTCTTTGAAAGCAGCGCCGAGAGCAGCATCCTCGACAGCGTGCGCCTGACCTGGGCGTTCGTGACTGCCGCCGGCGTCAGCCAGGCGTTCGGCGTGACGTGCTTCAACTTCAATGAAGTCGAGGTCAAACAAAAGGTCCTGCGCCAGGCCCAGCAGCGCGTGTTGCTGGCCGACTTCAGCAAGTTCGACACGGTGCGCACCGCCCACTTCGCCAACCTGGAAGACTTCCAGTACGTGGTCAGCGACAAGAAAATCCCGCGTGCTTATAAAGAGGCCATCCAGGCCAGCGGCGCGCAGTTGCTGATCTAACCCAATAATGTCTGCCGTTCCTGCGCATTCAAATAGCCGGTGGTCACGCTGAACGAGGCGCTGGCCCCGGCCGCCAGGCACCGCACGTGGCCTTTGGCTTTCTCGGCGTTATAGCCCTCGGGTTCGCAGGTCGATGGCAGCACGAACGCCGCCACTTGCTGATCCGGCGTGTACAGAATCCAGCGTGCAGCGTGCGCGAATTGTTCGGGGCGGTAACGGGTGTAGAACGCCGAACCAGCCGGATGATCCAGTAAGAAATGCGCGTAGCCCGTGGCGTCTGTGCCCACGTCGTCGAAGAAAAACACGATCTCAGGGTCGTACAGCGCAGGCGTGTCGAGGCTGGCCAACTGGGTTGGATGCTCGGCCAGTTGCGCCATGTAGGCGCTCCAGTCCGGCGTCGGCTTGACGTGGTCCGGCACACTGGTGCGCAGGCGCAAGCGCTGCATGCCCAGTGGCTCGACGAATCGAGCGTCGTCCACGTACGCGTAGTTCATGTGGGCCATGTACATCAGGTCCATCGGCTTGCCGGCCAGGTTCGTCACGCCCATGTCGATATCGAACAAGGCTGAGTCGGCGCGCAGCGTTACGTTCGGGCTCGCCCGGTAGCGATCGCCGAATCCCTTGGCATAGTGATACGAGCCGCCCAGGCGCACAAAGCCCTCGCCGAGTTCCAGCCAGGCCGAGTCCATGGGCGCGCAGGGCATTTCACCGTGCAAGGCATGCGTGTCATCCGGCGCCGGGCATCCGTTGCGCAACAGGCCACTGTGAAACATGAAGCAACCGTAAGTGTCGATGACCGTCGGGCTTGGCCTGGGCGCGTCGAACAGGTTGCGCATGGTCAGGTCGCAGCCGTCAAATTCGGCCGACCAGATCATCTGCCCTTGATACGGCAACACGACCAGACGTCCACGGCTGTTCTCCAGGCTCACCGCCAACACGCCAGACGCATAAGTCCAGGCGCTGACCTTGAAATCCTCAGACTGCAAAAGCACCCTTTCCTGCTCGGCAAACACCGCCCGGTACAACGGGATACGCGCATTCATGAGGCCACCGCCGCGGCTGCACGTGAGGGCAACGCGTCCGGCTGGCGCAGGCATTTGACCGCGTACATCACAATCACGATAAAGCACAGCAGCGGTACGCTATAGGCCAGCTGCATGTTGCCGCCACTGGCGTCGGACAACAGGCCCTGGAAGATCGGAATCACCCCGCCGCCGACGATGCTCATCACCAGCAATGAACCGCCCACACCCGTGTCTTCACCCAGGCCATCGATGGTCAGGCCGTAGATGGTCGGCCAGCACGGGCCAAGAAAAATACTCACGCCGACCGCGGCGTACACCGCAGAAATGTTCGGCACCAGAATGGTGTAGGCCAGCAGCACAATGCACAGCACCCCGTAGATCGCCAAGACCTTGGCCGGGTGCAGGCGCCGCATCAATAGATTGGCGATCAACTTGCCGACAAAATAGGCGGCAAAGGTGGTCAGCAGAAACCATGAAGCGCTGCGCTCATTCATGCCGCCCATTTGCATGGCCAGGCGAATGGTGAAACTCCACACGCCCACCTGTGCGCCCACATACAGAAATTGCGCGAGCACGCCAAAGGTAAACCGCGGGTTACGCCACAGCCGCCCCAGGCTTTTGCGCAAGCTGCCAGACGTATTGTCGACAGGTGCGTTGCCCTTGCAGGCCGGGAAACGAGTAATGGCGATCAGGATGAACATCAACACCAGCACGGCGATCATCCACTTGTAGGGCAACAGCGTGGACTGGATCATTTGCAATTGTTGCACCGCCGCATCGGTGACACTCATCTGCTTGAGCTGTGCAGTGGTGGCATCGGTGTCCTTGAACATCACAAAGCTGCCCACATAAACCCCGGCCATGGCGCCGAACGGGTGAAAGGTCTGCGAGATGTTCAAGCGCCGCGTCCCGGTTTCCCGTGGGCCCATCAACGTCGAGTAGGTGTTGCAGGCGGTTTCCAGGAACGACAGCCCGGCCGCGATCACAAACAGTGCCAGCAGGAACATGCCGTACTTGGCCGTCGACGCCGCCGGGAAAAACAGCAAACAGCCGAGCATGTACAGCGACAGGCCGATCAGGATCGTACTTTTGTAGCTCAGGCGGCGCACCACCATCGCTGCCGGAATCGCCACAAAAAAGTAGCCCAGGTAAAACGCCGACTGCACAAAGGCGGTCTGAAAATCGCTGAGCAAAAACGCTTTCTTGAAGTGTGCGATCAGCACGTCGTTCATGCTCGCCGCCGCGGCCCACAACGCGAAGATGCTGCACAGCAGAATAAAAGCGAACCAGGGCGTGCGGTTCAGGTAGAACCCATCGGGTGTCTGTTGCAGCGCAGGTTTGTTCATTATCGTTCTCCGGGCTGGATTAAGAAGCCGAGTTAGATGGCTTGGCGCTGTTGCTGGAAGCGCGAGAACGCTTCGCTGTCGGGATAGGAGGTCTGCGTACCCAGCGCCGTCACCGAGCACGCGGAATACGCCACCGCCTGCTCCATGGCATGGCGGATATCGCCATCGCGGTTCCAGTGCTGGATGAAACACCCGATAAAGGCGTCGCCGGCACCGGTGGTGTCACGGGCGACCACCCGCTGGCCCGGCACCTGGAAGGTGCCCTCCTCGCCCACGTACAACGCACCCTGCTCGCCGAGCGTGACGATGACGTGGCGAACGCCGCTGGTCACCAGGGTTTGCGCAGCGGCGCGGGCCGAGTCCGGCGAGTCCACGGTGAGGCCCGTGATCAGCGCCAGCTCCGATTCGTTGGGGATCAGAAAATCCAGTTTTGCCAGGTAGTCGGCATCCAGGCCAGGCAGCGCCGGCGCTGGATTGAGCAGCACCGCAATGCCATGTCGGTGCCCGAATTCGATGGCGTAGTAGACCGTCTGCAGGTTGATCTCCAGCTGCAACACAATCAGCGTGCACTCACGCAAATCAGCCGCCGCTGCCTCGATGTCCGCCGGCGACAAATACGCATTGGCGCCTTTGACGATCAGGATGCTGTTGTGGGAGTCGGTGCGCACAAAAATCGGCGCCACACCACTGGAAACGCCAGGCACCCGTTGCACATAACGAGTGTCGATGCCAAAGCGCTGGAAGTTGGCCAGGGTGTTGTCGGCAAACATGTCGTCGCCGACCTTGCTCAGCATCAATACATCGGCCCCAAGCTTGGCTGCCGCCACCGCCTGGTTGGCACCCTTGCCGCCGCAACCGAGGGCAAACCCCGGCGCTTCGAGGGTTTCGCCCTGGGCCGGCATGCGGTCGATGTAGGTAATCAGATCCACCATATTGCTGCCGATGACTGCGATCTTGCTCATTGCTATTCCACCTTGTTGCAGCACGACCAGGCAGGTCGTGGCGCTTTTGTTTTGTTATTTAAATAACATTAAGTGTGATTATTCAATCTATTTTTCAGCGCAAAGATCAATGGTCAGCCCGAATGGGCGGCCTCGACAGGCTCAAGGCCAAAAATGTAGCGCCTGTGTAAACGCCACCTTGTAACCCCTCGGGCGGCTCTCTAAGCTGGCCGATCTTTCGCCGTCACCCGGAACACCCCATGTCTCGAAGCATCGCCCACCTCGCCCTGTTGCTGGGGTTGATCACCGCCATCGGCCCCTTCGCCATCGACAGTTACTTGCCCGCCCTGCCCACCCTTGGCGCCAGCCTGCAGGCCTCGCCGGCGGCGGTGCAGATGAGCCTGACGGTGTTCTTCATGATCATCGGCGTGTGCCAGCTGTTCTATGGCCCCCTCAGCGATGTGTACGGGCGCAAGCCGCCGATCTACGCCGGCCTGGTGATTTTCGCCGTGGCCAGTGTCGGCTGTGCCCTGGCACCGAGCATCGAAGTACTGATCGGCTTTCGCGCCCTGCAAGCCTTCGGCGCGTGCGCCGGCATGGTCATCCCGCGGGCGATTGTTCGTGACCTGTACACCGGCCACGAAGCCGCGCGCCTGATGGCCTTGCTGATGCTGGTGATGAGCGTGTCGCCGATCCTGGCGCCGTTGGCCGGCAGCGTGGTGATTTCACTCTGGAGTTGGCGCGAAGTGTTTGCCGTACTGGCTGTGGTGTCCGTGCTGTGCCTGGTGATGACCATTGTGCAGTTGCCGGAAACCCATCCGGCCGAGCGCCGATTGGGCAAGACCCTGGGCACCGCCATCGGCAGTTACGGCGCACTGCTGCGCGACCCGGTGTTTATCGGCTTGGCGGTGGTCAGCGGCTTCGGACTGGCGACCTTCTTTGTGTTCATCGGCAGCGCGCCGTTTGTGTACATCGAATATTTCGGCCTGACGCCGACGCAATTCAGCCTGTGCTTTGCGCTCAATGCCGCGTCGTTCTTCGCCATGAGCCAAATGACCGCCCGCCTGAGCGCGCGCTTTGGTCTGGCACCTGTGATTCGTTGGTCGGTCATGGCGGTGGCGGCGATCATGGTGCTGCTGGCCGCCACCACGCTGTGGGGCAATCACCTGGCGGTAATGATGACGCTGCTGTTTATCGGCTTTGGCTTTCTTGGCCTGCTGTTGCCAGCGGCCGGCGTGTTGTCCCTGGAGGACCACGGCGCCGTTGCGGGTTCCGCGTCGGCCCTGTTGGGCGCCATCCAGATGATCACCGCTGCCGTGTCCATGACCCTGATCGGGTTGTACGCCGACCATACGCCGGCACCGATGTTGATCGGCATCGCCCTGTGCGCAGTCGCGGCCATGCTGACCACCTGGTGGACACTGCGCCGCTTGCCCGTGCATCTACAGCCTTCGCCACGCAGCTGATACGCATCGTCATCCCAGCAGCAAACGCCCTGAATGCACGATACCCATCAGGGCCACGGCCAGCAGCACCAGGCACGCCACGCGGTTGATAGCCGCGCGGTACTTCAGCGCGAACGCCTGGCGCGCGAGGGCGATGTACCCTGCCAGCACCGCAAAGTCGATAAGCACCCACAACCCGATCAACCACGCCACGCTGGCACTGAACGAGTCCGCCACGTGGATGAATTGAGGAAAGAAGGCGACGAAGAAAATGATGTCCTTGGGGTTGGAAATTCCCACCAGAAAACCCGTGCCGACACCGCTGCGCGCGCAGCGGGTATGGACACCTGGCCCAGGTGGATAACGCAGCCCCTGGACCGCCAGGTACAAGATGAACAGGCAGCCCACAGAGCTGATCGCGCTCAGCAAGCCTGGACTGACGGAAAAACTCCCCGACAAAATCAGTACCGCCACCAGCGCCAGGATCAGCGACGCCAGGTTGGTGCCCGCCCCCGTCAACAGCGCGCGCCGGCTTCCGGATTGCAGGCTGGTAGTGATGATCAGCGCCACCACCGGCCCGGGCGTGACAATCAGGGCCACTACGCTGAAGACATAAATCAGAAGTAACGAGCTATTCATCGCGCTTAAACGCCTTGTGAAGTGAGGCGTGTGAGCTTGCGCCAGGCCGCGCGCGTTGAAAAACGTAAAAGCCTGTGTCCTACTATGAGTTTTAATCACAATGACTGCCCCTCCATGGCCGAACGCCTTCCACCACTGTATGCCCTGCGCGCCTTTGAAGTGGCGGCCCGCACGTCTTCGTTTACACGCGCGGCGCAAGCCTTGTCGTTGACTCCAAGTGCGGTCAGCCGCCATATCAAAACCCTCGAGGGCCTCCTCAACTGTCGTTTGTTCGAACGCCTAGGGCCTCGACTGCAACTCACCGTTGCGGGCGAACGGCTTGCGCAGGAACTCAAGGTCGGCTTTCGCATCATCGAACAGGCGTGCGCGCCCTTCCGGGCCGGCACTGGCGATTTACGTTTAAAGGCTCCATCGACGCTGACCATGCGCTGGCTGCTGCACACGCTGGACCTCCTCAAGCTCAGCGCGCCTGAAATGGCGATACAGCTGGCAAGTGTCTGGATGGATTTCGACAGCGTGGACTTTTACGCAGAGCCTTACGACTGCGCGATTTTGCTCGGCAACGGTCAGTTCGGCGCCGATGTGCACGCACACAAACTGTTTGATGAATGGTTGATCCCCATTTGCGCGCCCGGCTGGGTGCACACTGACCTGGCCGAGGCCGAACTGATCCACCCCACTGCCGACCGCCGGGACTGGCGACGCTGGCTGGCCGCCCAGCCGTCTGCCGCGCGTATCGACCTGGACCGTGGCAAGGTCTTCGATACGCTGGACCAGGCGATTTCGGCTGCCATGCGCGGCCATGGTGTCTCGATCGGCGACCTGCACCTGGTGGCCAACGATGTGCGCGACGGCCTGATCACGCTGCCCTGCGCAACGGCCGTCGCCTCGGGTGATGGCTACTATCTGGTCTGGCCCAGAGCGAGCCGCCACGCACATACCTTGCGTGAACTGTACGAGTGCCTGAGCCGGCTCGTTCCGACGCTGGAGCTGCCAGGCCTTGAGTTCTTGCCGGCGGCTGGCTGAAAACCATTCGTCGGGCTTGCCCGACATTCACTACAACTATCGCCGCCGGCAAAACTACTAACTCCATAGCACCCTTGAAGACCTATGGAGACTGAGATGACTGACTACCCTCGCCCACCCTTCGCCCCCCAAGCCCAATCCGTACCCGGCGCCCAGAAGAAAATGGACCCGTACCCCGACTGCGGCGAGAAGAGCTACAAGGGCTCGGGCCGGCTGGCCAACAAAATCGCGCTGATCACCGGTGCCGACAGCGGCATTGGCCGCGCAGTCGCCATTGCGTTTGCCCGTGAAGGCGCCGATGTGGCCATCGCTTACCTGGACGAGCATGAAGACGCCAAGGAGACCGCACGCTGGGTTGAAGAAGCGGGCCGCCAGTGCCTGTTGCTGCCCGGCGATATTGCCCAAAAGGCCACGTGCCAGGCGCTGGTCGACAAGACCGTCGAACAGTTCGGGCGCATCGACGTGCTGGTCAATAACGCCGCGTTCCAGATGACCCACGAAACCCTCGAAGAGATCGAAGACGAGGAATGGGTGCGGACCTTCGATATCAACATCACCGCGATGTTTCGCATCTGCAAGGCCGCCCTGCCCCACATGAAAGCCGGCAGTTCGATCATCAATACCAGTTCGGTCAATTCCGACATGCCCAAGCCAACGCTGTTGGCCTATGCCGCCACCAAGGGCGCCATTGCCAATTTCACCGGCGGCCTGGCGCAATTGCTGGGTGACAAAGGCATTCGGGTCAACAGCGTAGCGCCGGGCCCGATCTGGACACCGCTGATCGTAGCGACCATGACGGACAAAGACGTGCAGAGCTTTGGCAGCGAAACCCCACTGGGGCGCCCCGGCCAGCCGGTAGAAGTGGCGCCGATCTATGTGTTGCTGGCCTCGGATGAAGCCAGCTATATCTCCGGTTCGCGCTACGCGGTCACCGGCGGCAAGCCAATCCTCTAAACCCGGTAAACCACCAAGTAAAGAAGGGGGCTTGCTCCCGATAGCGCAGGGTCAGTCAGTGAGTCGCTGACCCTGCATCTTCGGAAGCAAGCCCCCCTCTCACATGGTTGACTGAAGTTATAAATCAAACCGGTCCACGGCTCGCCGCCGCTCATTGTCGTCGCGTACGTCATAGCTGGCGGTGGTCTGGATATTGCTGTGGTGCGCGAGTTTCTGCGCGATTGACAGGTCATGTTCCTCAATCACGCGGGTGATGAACGAACGCCTGAAGTCATGCGGCATGATTTTCACGCCAACCTGTTCGCCGCGTTGACGGGCGATGTAATAAATCGCGTGTTTGGTAATGCGCTCACGGGTGATATGGCTGCCCCGGCGAATGCGGTTGAACAGGAACGTATCGTCCTGCTCGCCGTCCTTGAGCTGCTCGCGACGAAAGTCCAGCCAGGCTGTCAGCTTTTCAAATGCCCAGGCGGGCGCGTACTTGATCAACGCCTTGTTGCCTTTGCCGGTCACGCGCAGGCTGCGCTCCTCGAAGTTGATCTGCGCCAGGTCGAGGTTCACCGACTCTGACTTGCGCATGCCCGACCCATACAAAATGCCGATCACCGCCGCATCCCGCAGGCCCTGAGGGCGCGGGTCGGCAGCGCAGACTTCCATCAGCTCGCGAATCAGGCTGCGGCGCAAATTGCGCCCCTGGCCCAGTCGGGTCCCGGGCGCCGCCTTGACCGAGCGCATCTTGAGCAGGTGGTCCTGGCTGATCAGGCTCATGCGCCAGGCTTCGTTCATGACCCCACGCACGGCATTCACATACAGCGAAGAGGTGTTGGGCGCGTAGCCGTCCTCGCGCAGTGCGGCGACCAGGGCAATCACGTGTTCAGGTTGCAGCAGGTGCCAGTCGATGTCTTCGAGGTTGATGTCTTCGAAGCCCAGGCGGTCGGCGGCGTCCTGCAGCACGTAGCGCATGGTCAGTTGGCTGGAGGGCGCGAGGCGAGTGAGGTAAAGGGTCAGCGGGTTGCGGATGGACTCAGTCAAGGGAGATCAGCCTTTGGATTAAATACCTCGATCAAGCCATTGTTTAATCGAGGTATTTAGTGAATTGGCGAAGGCCGAGTCTAGCGCAGGACCGGCCCTGGCACCAAATCACGGGGCCGTTTCGTCATCCCCGGTCGCGTCGTCGGGCTGAGGCTGGGTCTGGGATTGACTCCACTCGGTGTCCTGCTTCTGCATCAGCGCGAACCAATGCTGGCGCATGAACGCCAGGTAGCTGTCCGGCGCCTTGGCAAAGTCCTTTTCATCGCCATAGCAGCCCGGCAGAGGTAACTCGGTGCCCTGCTCCTTGTACTGACTGACCAGCGCCTGCTGCGCCGCCACGCTGCAATCCTTGGGCAGCGGCATACCCCGCAAGGCGCCGGCTTCCTCGTCCCACCAGCTCGCCCCAACGCGATCGACGCCGCGCAGGCGGTACTTCTGGGATTTGCCAACGTGCATGATCAGTTTGAATTCGTTGGGGCTGACATCGCTGGTGCACGTGCGCGAATAGCCCACCGTGGCCTGGGTGATGCCGTCGCCGGTGAGGTCGGTGACTTTGGTGGCCGCCATGTCAAAACGCAGCGCGGCGTCGAACTGGCAATGCTGCACATCGTCATAGAGCATCCACACGCGCTTGGGATGATCGCCAGCGAGCAGGTATTGCGCGGCGTAGACGAACGCCGACTGGGTGCCATCGTCATCGCGTTCGCTGACCTGTTCGGCGAGCACCAGAAGGTTCTTGCCCTGGCTGTCGTCCCAGGTGTAGGCCGCGACCTGTTTGCCGCGCACTTCGACGCCTTCGGGCACCTGATCGACAGAGGTGAGCGCCACGCCATCATCGGCGCGCACGGTCGTGACGCAGGCCACAGCCATCAACAATCCCATCAACGCGGGCCGCAACTGGCCGCGTAAAAGCTGCACGCTATTCATCCGAGTACCCTGGCAAGAGATGGCTTACTTTACCGGCACTTGAGGGGCAATGCAGAGAAGTTTGTTGAATAAAACCGGCGGCACACTGCAAGCTGCAAAAAACGCCACGGTTTTACCGGTTCAAGGTATCCCCTGGCGCCTCAGTTACTTAGCTGAACCCTAGCTGTCTACCTGTCAAATAAACGAGTTTTTCATCCGCCTTTCATATTCGTTCAACATTTTTCCGCTTAATCTTGGCCCCAGGACTTGAGAACGAGGCGCGTGTTATCGGACTAACTTGTTGATTACGCTTTACCTTTGAGACATTTCGTCTTTACTACGCTTGCCCATGGAAGAAATTATTGCCAGTCTCAGGAAGGTCGAATGAACACCGCAAACCCACGCTATGTTTAATCAGTTTTCTGAACCTTCAGCCGCCGATGACTGCTGTTTTCACGCGCCAACCTGCTCTAGCCCCGAGGTCATGAATCTTTGAAACCCTACCCTATTCATTGCGTGTCGATCGTCATCCCGGTCTACAACGAACAAGAGAGCCTGCCTGAATTGCTGCGTCGCACGAGCGCAGCCTGCAAGCAACTGGCCTACGAATACGAAATCATCCTGGTCGATGATGGTAGTCGCGACAATTCGGCCCAATTGCTGGAAGACGCTGCCGCGCAAGAAGGTAGCCATGTAGTGGCGGTGATCCTCAACCGTAACTACGGCCAGCATGCGGCGATCATGGCCGGCTTCGAGCAGTGCCGTGGCGAAGTGGTAATTACCCTCGACGCCGACCTGCAAAACCCGCCGGAAGAAATCCCGCGCCTCGTCGAGCAAGTCGCCCTGGGCTACGACGTGGTCGCCACCGTACGCAACAACCGCCAGGACTCGGCGTTCCGCCGCTGGCCTTCGCGCCTGATCAACCTGGCCGTGCAACGCTCCACCGGCGTGGCCATGACCGACTACGGCTGCATGCTGCGCGCTTACCGGCGCACCATCGTCGACGCCATGCTGGCCTGCCGCGAGCGCAGCACCTTCATCCCGATCCTGGCCAACGGTTTTGCCCGCCACACCACGGAAATCCTGGTGCATCACGCCGAGCGTGAGCACGGCGAATCCAAATACAGCGCCATGCGCCTGATCAGCCTGATGTTCGACCTGCTGACGTGCATGACCACCACGCCGCTGCGCCTGCTGTCGATTGTCGGTTTCAGTTTGGCCGCCCTGGGCGTGCTGTTCGCCTTTGCGCTGGTCATCCTGCGCCTGGCCTTTGGTGCACAGTGGGCTGGCGATGGCATGTTCGTGCTGTTCGCGGTGCTGTTCGTGTTCACCGGTGGCCAGTTCATCGGCATGGGCCTGTTGGGTGAATACCTGGGTCGCATGTACAGCGATGTACGCGCCCGCCCCCGTTTCTTCATTGAAAAAGTGCTGCGCAACCAACCGGCAGCACCGGCTCCAGTGGTCGTCGTTGACGGCCTGGTGTCCTCCCATACCTCCACTTCTACTTCTCCTTCCGATCAGGTTTCGTCATGAATTCAAAAGCTGTTGTCTTCGCTTATCACGATATTGGCTGTGCAGGCATTGAAGCCCTGCTGACCGCCGGCTACGACATTGCTGCCGTGTTCACCCATGCCGACGACCCCAAGGAAAACAATTTCTACGGTTCCGTCGCCCAACTCTGCGCCCGCAACGGCATCCCGGTGCACGCACCGGAAGACGCCAACCACCCGCTGTGGATCGAGCGCATCGCCAAGCTGAACCCGGATTTCATCTTCTCGTTCTACTACCGCAACCTGCTGAGCGAAGCCTTGCTGGCCACCGCCAAAAAAGGCGCGTTCAACCTGCACGGCTCCCTGCTGCCGCAATACCGTGGCCGTGCACCGGCCAACTGGGTGCTGGTCAACGGCGAAACCGAAACCGGCGTGACCCTGCACCGTATGGTCAAGCGCGCCGATGCCGGCCCGATCCTGGCCCAGCAGAAAGTCGTCATCGACCGTACCGACACCGGCCTGACCCTGCACGCCAAGCTGCGTGACGCCGCCACCAGCCTGCTGCGCGACGCACTGCCGCAACTGGCCCAGGGCAAACTGGCTGAAACCGCTCAGGACGAAACCAAGGCCACCTACTTTGGCCGCCGCACCGCTGCCGATGGCAAGCTGGACTGGAAAAAGCCGGCTGAAGAGCTGTTCAACCTGGTTCGCGCCGTCACCCAACCGTACCCGGGCGCCTTCTGCGCTGTGGGCGAGCACAAACTGATCGTTTGGCACGCTGAAGTGGTCAAGGGTAACGAAGGCCTGGCCCCAGGCCGCGTAATCAGCGTCAACCCGCTGCGCATTGCCTGCGGCGAAGACTCGCTGGTGGTCAAGTTCGGCCAGCGCAACGAAAACGGCCTGTACCTGGCCGGCCCTTCGCTGGCGGATGAATTGGGCCTGGTGGACGGTTCCGTGCTGCGCGGTGCCGAGTCCGGCCGCAAGCCACGCCGTACCCGCGTACTGATCCTGGGTGTGAACGGCTTTATCGGTAACCACCTGTCCGAGCGCCTGCTGCGTGACGACCGTTACGAAATCTACGGCCTGGACATCGGTTCCGACGCCATCGAGCGCCTGCGCAGCCACCCGAACTTCCATTACGTGGAAGGCGACATCAGCATTCACTCCGAGTGGATCGAGTACCACATCAAGAAGTGCGACGTGGTCCTGCCGCTGGTGGCCATCGCCACGCCGATCGAATACACCCGTAACCCGCTGCGCGTGTTCGAACTGGACTTCGAAGAGAACCTGAAACTGGTTCGCTACTGCGTCAAGTACAACAAGCGCGTGATCTTCCCGTCGACCTCCGAAGTCTATGGTATGTGCCAGGACCAGTACTTCGACGAAGACACCTCCAACCTGGTCGTCGGGCCGGTCAACAAGCAGCGCTGGATCTACTCGGTCTCCAAGCAACTGCTGGACCGCGTGATCTGGGCCTACGGCGACAAAGGCCTGAAGTTCACCCTGTTCCGTCCGTTCAACTGGATGGGCCCGCGCCTTGACCGTCTGGACTCTGCGCGTATCGGCAGCTCCCGCGCCATCACCCAGTTGATCCTGAACCTGGTGGAAGGCACGCCGATCCGTCTGTTCGACGGTGGCGAGCAGAAGCGCTGCTTCACTGACATCGCCGACGGCATCGAAGCCCTGGCGCGCATCATTGATAACGACAATGACAACTGCAACGGTCAGATCATCAACATCGGTAACCCGGAAAACGAAGCCAGCATCCGCCAGTTGGGCGAAGAACTGCTGCGTCAGTTCGAAGCTCACCCGCTGCGCAGCAACTTCCCGCCGTTCGCCGGTTTCCGCGACGTAGAGAGCAAGGCGTTCTACGGCACCGGTTACCAGGACGTGGCACACCGCAAGCCAAGCATCGAAAACGCCAAGCGCCTGCTGAACTGGGAGCCTACCGTTGAGATGAGCGAAACCATCGGCAACACCCTGGACTTCTTCCTCAAGGAAGCCATGCTCGAAATCGCGGACAAGAAGTAATGAAGGCAGGCTTGCGCATTGACGTCGACACCTACCGTGGCACCCGTGAAGGTGTGCCGCGGTTGCTCGAATCCCTGGATGAAGCCGGGGTTAAAGCGACGTTCTTCTTCAGCGTTGGGCCGGACAACATGGGGCGCCACTTGTGGCGCCTGATCCGCCCGCAATTTCTGTGGAAGATGCTGCGTTCCAATGCCGCCGGGCTGTATGGCTGGGATATCTTGCTGGCCGGCACCGCCTGGCCGGGCAAACCGATTGGCCGTGACCTGGGGCACTTGATGCGCCAGGCCAAGGCGGCCGGCCATGAAGTCGGCCTGCACGCGTGGGATCACCACGGCTGGCAGGCCAACACCGGGCGCTGGAGCGAGGCACAGCTCATCGAGCAGATCCGTCGTGGCGTAGACACCCTGAGCGACATTCTGGGTGAACGCATCGACTGTTCAGCGGCCGCCGGTTGGCGTGCCGATGAGCGCGTGGTGCAAGCCAAGCAAACGTTCAACTTTCGCTACAACAGCGATTGCCGGGGCACCAGCCTGTTTCGTCCGACCCTGGCCGATGGCAGTGCGGGCACCCCACAAATTCCGGTAGACCTGCCGACCTTCGACGAAGTGGTCGGGCCGGTAGTGGCTGCCAAAGACTTCAACAGCTTCATTCTTGACCGGTTTGGCGCGTCGAAGCTGAACGTCTACACGATCCACGCAGAAGTAGAAGGGATTCTGATGGCTGATGATTTTCGCCAGTTGCTTGCCCAGGCCGGGCAGCGCGGCATCGACTTTCAACCCCTGGGCGACCTGCTGCCCGCGGATGTGACCACCCTGCCCCAGCAACACCTGGTGCGCGGCGCGTTGAGCGGCCGTGAGGGTTGGCTCGGAGTGCAGCAGGCATGATCCGGCGCTGGGCACTGCCCCTGCTCCTGTTGGCGTTTGGCGTGTTTTACCTGTTACCGCTGGCCAGCCACGGCCTGTGGATTCCCGATGAGACCCGTTACGCGCAGATCAGCCAGGAAATGCTGTTGACCGGCAAATGGGCCTCGCCGCATTTCATGGGCATCCGCTACTTCGAAAAACCCGCTGCCGGCTACTGGATGATCGCGCTGGGCCAGGCGATCTTCGGTCAGAACCTGTTCGGTGTGCGCTTTGCGTCGGCCCTGAGCACCGGGCTGAGCATTCTGCTGGTTTACCTGGTGTCGCGCCGCTTGTGGAATGACCCGCAAAAAAGCCTGGTCAGCACCGTGCTGTACATGAGCTTTGTCAGCGTGGCATTGCTGGGTGGCTACGCCAACCTGGACCCGCAATTCACCTTCTGGGTCAACCTGACCGGCGTTGCGCTGTGGTTCTGCTTTGACAGCAGCACCCGCCAGGGCCGCTTGGGATCCTGGGCGTTGCTGGGTTTTGCCTGCGGCATGGGTTTCATGACCAAGGGGTTTCTGGCCTGGTTGCTGCCAGTGTTGATCGCCCTGCCCTATGCAATCTGGCAGAAGCGTTTTCGTGAGTTGCTCGGGTACGGCGTGGTTGCCGTGGTCGTGGCCATTATCGTCAGCCTGCCCTGGGCGCTGGCCGTGCACCTGCAAGAGCCGGATTACTGGAACTTCTTCTTCTGGCACGAGCATATCCAGCGCTTTGCCGGTGATGACGCCCAGCACGCCGAGCCGTTCTGGTTCTATCTGCCGCTGATGGTCGCGTTCTCGCTGCCGTGGATTGCGCTGTTGCCGTCCACGATCAAACAGGCGTGGCTGCAAAAACGCCTGCCGCAGACCGCCTTCCTGTTGCTGTGGCTGCTGATGCCCCTGGCATTTTTCAGCCTGGCCAAAGGCAAGCTGCCGTCGTACATCATGCCGTGCCTGCTGCCGTTGGCCTTGTTGATGGGCTCGACCCTGAGCGACAAGCTCGCCCTGGGCCACGGCCGGGCCTTGCGCATCAACGGCTGGTTGAACCTGGCGCTGGGTGTTCTGGCGGTGCTGGCGCTCAGCTGGTTCCAATTGAAAAAGCCCGTGTATGACCACGGCGAAGAAACCCTCAGCCTGGTGCTGCTGTTCACCTTTCTGTTCGGTTGGATCGTGGTCAACCTGCTCCAGGCGGCGCGCCCGCTGAAACTGTGGGCCGCGCCGGTGATCGGCAGCTGGCTGCTGGTGGCATTGGTGCCCGCCGCCTTGCCGCATTCGGTGGTTTACAACAAGACCCCGGACCAGTTCATCATCGATCACCTGGACGAACTGCAACCCACTGCCTCCCTGCTCAGCAATGACCTTGGCGCGGCCTCGGCGCTGTCGTGGCGCATGGGGCGTCCGGACGTCAGCCTCTACAACACGGTCGGCGAAGTGAAATACGGCATCGCCTACCCGGACACCGCGCACCGCAGGATCGATACCCACGAAGTCCAGCAATGGATGAGCGAGGCGCGCAAGAAAGGTTCTGTCGGTGTGGTCATGCGGGTCAAGGGTGACGATGAAGTCGCCGAAGTCAACCTGCTGCCCAAGGACGGTAAACGCTATGAGCAAGGCAACATTGTGATCCTGATTTTCCCACAGGCCGCGCAATGATCACCCTGCTTCTATTGCTGGGCGCATGCCTGCTGACGTGCATGGGCCAGGTCTCGCAAAAGTTTGCCGTGGAAAGCTGGCGCGACCAGCCGGAGGGTTGGGCGCCCAAATTGCGCTCGCCGTGGCTGTGGTCGGCGCTGGTGTGCCTGGGCCTGGGCCTGCTGGTCTGGCTGCTGGTGTTGCAGCGCCTGGAAGTGGGCATCGCCTACCCGATGCTCAGCCTGAATTTTGTACTGGTCACGCTGATGGCGCGCTTTGTTTTTCATGAACACATCGACGGCCGGCACTGGCTGGGCGTGGCGCTGGTGATCGGCGGTGTGGTGTTGCTGGGGCGTCACGTATGAGCCGGGCTCAAGGCTTTGCCCTGGCCCTTGGCAGTGTCGGCCTGGTCAGCGCCGCCCAATTGGGCATGCGCTGGAGCATGACGCGCCTGCCGCTGCCAGCCGACTGGCTGAGCGCGTTCAACAGCAATGCCATCGACCTTGGCGCCTTGGGCGTGGTGGTCCTGGCGATCATCGCCTACGCGCTGTCGATGCTGTGCTGGCTTGGCGCACTCAAGCATTTGCCGCTGGGTCGCGCCTATTCGCTGCTCAGCATCAGCTACGCGTTGGTCTACCTGCTGGCTGCCAGCCTGCCGGTGTTCCACGAAGCTTTTTCGCTTTCAAAAACCCTGGGGGTGGCGTTGGTCATCCTCGGTGTTCTGGTTATTAACTCTCGTCGTGCTAGCGTTGCAAGCCCCAGGAATGTCCCATGAAAATCAGTGTATTTGGTAGCGGTTACGTCGGTCTGGTGCAGGCCACCGTATTGGCCGAAGTCGGTCACGATGTGATCTGCATGGACGTGGACAAGAGCAAGGTCGAGTCGCTCCAGAAAGGCCATGTGACCATCTTCGAGCCGGGGCTTGCGGCCATGGTCAAGGAAAACCTGGAAAGCGGGCGCCTGCACTTTACCTTCGATGAAAAGCTCGCGGTCGAACACGGTGAAGTGCTGTTTATTGCCGTGGGCACGCCGTCGGATGAAGACGGCTCGGCCGACCTCAAATACGTGCTGTCGGTGGGTGATGCCGTGTCCCGCCACCGCGTGGAGCCGGTGATCCTGGTGGAAAAATCCACCGTTCCCGTCGGCACCGGCGACACCCTGCGTGCGCACATCGAAAAGAACCTGCGCACCGCCGGCCGGCAGCTGGAGTTCGATATCGTCTCCAACCCGGAATTTCTCAAGGAAGGCTCGGCCGTCGCCGACTGCCGCCGTCCGGACCGCATCATCATCGGCTGCGAGCGCGAGGAAGTGCGTGAAGTGATGCGCGACCTCTACGCGCCGTTCAACCGCAACCATGACCGCATCATCTTCATGGACCTGCGCAGCGCCGAACTGACCAAGTACGCCGCCAACTGCATGCTGGCGACCAAGATCAGCTTTATCAACCAGATCGCCGAGCTGGCCGAACACCTGGGCGCGGACATCGAAGCCGTGCGCCTGGGCATCGGTGCCGACTCGCGGATCGGTTACCACTTCATCTACCCCGGTTGCGGCTACGGTGGTTCCTGCTTCCCCAAGGACATGCGCGCCTTGATCCACAGCGCCAAGCAAGCCAACTGCTCCAGCGACTTGCTGGAAGCCGTGGAAGCGATCAACCAGCGCCAGAAGAGCAAGCTGTTCGAGCGTATCAACGCTTACTTCAAGGGCAACCTGCAGGGCAAGACTTTTGCCTTGTGGGGCCTGGCGTTCAAGCCCAACACCGATGACATGCGCGATGCACCGAGCCGTGTGCTGATGGAGGCCTTGTGGGCCGCGGGTGCCAATGTCCGTGCATTTGACCCGGAAGCCATGCAGGAAACTCAGCGCATCTACGGCGACGAGTCACGCCTGACGCTGTTGGGCACGCCGGAATCGGCCTTGAGCGGCGCCGATGCGCTGATCGTCTGCACCGAATGGCAGCAGTTCAAGGCGCCGGATTTCGACCTGATCCACGCACGCCTGAAAAACCCGGTGATCTTCGACGGTCGCAACCTGTATGACGGCGAACGCCTGGCACGCAAAGGCTTCAAGTACTTCCCGATGGGCCGTGGCGACTCCTGTGAACTGCCGATCCCTCAGCAAAACTGGGTACAGCAGGTCAAGGAAGCCTGATACGTGAACAAAGCTTATCCGCCCCTGCTCACTGCAACGATCCGTCACCAGTCGCTGGGGCTTGGGCTCCTGGCGCTGGTGCTGTTTATTGCCGGCAACTGGCACCAGGCGATTATCGGGTTTGACTCGCGCTTCGTGGTGTTTGCCCAGGAAATGCTGCGTCATGGGCCGAGTTTTTTCCCCACGACCTACGGGCAGCCCTACGCCGATTACCTGGCCACCTCGACCGTGTTGACGTGGTTGTTCTCGTTGCCCTTGGGCCAGGTCACCAGCTTGACCGCCTGGTTGCCCACGGCCATCGCTTCGGCGCTGATTGTGATGCTGGTGTATCGGCTGACGGCGCCCTACTCCGTACGCTGGGGCCTGCTGAGTATTGCGATGTTGCTGCTCAGCAGCACTTTCATCAGTGAAACCCGGGCGGTGTCCCTCGACCAGATGCTCGCGGCAGTGGCCTTGGCGGTGTTTTACCTGGGGTATGCGCATGATCACTTCGCCAGCCCGAAACGCCTGCACTGGCTGTTCCTGTTGCTGATCGTCGGCTTCGCCATCCGTGGGCCGATCGGCCTGGTGATTCCAACCGGCGTGCTGTGCAGCTATTACCTGCTCAACCGGCAGTGGCGCCAACTGTTCACCTTCGGCCTGATTGCCCTGGCGTTGCTGGCGGCCTGTGTGGGCCTGTTGCTGCTGCTGGCCAAGCTCAGCGGTGGCGAGGACTTCATGCAGGACGTGATCCGCATGCAGTTCCTGGGGCGCATGGATGGCACCGAAGGCTCCAGCGGCGCGCTGTATTACTTCACCAGCTCGCTGGGCAATTATGCCCTGGCCTATCCACTGGCACTGTTGGTGCTGGTGGCGGTGGCCGTCGGCGGGCGCCGCACGCCAGACCCGGCCTTGCAGCTGGTGCTGTATTGCGCCGCCGCCGGGTTGCTGGTGATGCTGGGCTTGTCGGTGCCTCAGGCAAAAAAGGCGCGCTACATCCTGCCGATGTTGCCGATGGCGGCGATCCTTGCGGCCTACCCGTTCCAGGTCACCCAGGGGCGGCTGTTTGCAGGGCTGCGCGCCTTGATGCTGGGTATCTGGACGCTGATGCCGGCACTGCTGGCCGTCGGGCTGGTGGTGGCGCGCCGACGTTACGCTGAGCAACTGGGCAACCTGGGGGTGATATTCGGCGTACTGGGCGTGCTTCAGGTACTGGCGCTGCTGGCGGTCTTCAACGTGCGGATACGCGCGACGGGGCCAGCCTTCGCTGCGGTACTGGCGCTCTGGACAACTTACATCGTGGTGGTTGAACCCCTGGAGCGCGCGCTCTACGACACGCGCACCTTCACCCTGGCGGTCAAAGACCAGATCACGCAGCAGCCGGCGCCAGTGGTATTGCACGGGTTGGGCAAGGATGCGAAAGCCATCAAGTTCATGGTCAACTTCAACTGCGACAAGGTGCCGTTGTTTACCCATTCCTCCGCAGACCTGGCCCCGCTGCAAGGGCCTGCCTGGCTGGCGATGAGCGCGCAGGATTTCGAAAACCTGCAGGACCCGCGCTTGAAATCGGTTACGCCGACGCTCACCGGGGAGTTTGACAAAGACCCTTATGTGCTGCTGCATCTGGGGAAAACCCCGGCGCCCTGATCGCGGTGCTGGCCCTGTGTACAAGACGACGCCCACTTCAACTGGAGTGGGCGTTTTCATTACCGCAACCGAGAAAGCACCTACACAGCTATGCGTAATGGCTGGTGCACTTTGTCTTCCGGCGCCTGGAACCCAAATGTAGACTCGTTTGCCAGGTGCGCTAACCCATTCCGGCCCCAACGTCTGGCTTATCTCGCCAGCCCGAGGCTGGCGCACCCTGGATAACAAGGACGCAGTAGGCCCGCCCATACACACGGCGGTTTACGCATACGAGGGCAATGCCGTGGCGCAAGATCCGATGTCAATTCCCGTGCCGAGGCTGGATCGGTTGATGGCACTGCGCGACGCCCTGGTGGCGTTGAAGGGGCCACTGGCCAGCGACCTGACGCTGCAGGAAAACCTGCAAAGACAGCTGTTCAATGAAGAGACCGACAGGCGCGTATTGGGCCATGTCAGCCCGCCCTTCGCGCAGATGACGCGCCTGATTCCTTTCGGCGAAGTCATTTGAACGCGCTTAAAACAATTTGATTTCAATAAACTTGCACTCAACCCTCAGTAATATGCAGTGGAGCCCTTGAGCAAAGGTCGGCACACTGTGCAGGTTCCTCCCCCAAACGTTGGAACTTTCAAGGGCTTTTCCGGGCAACCAGGCAAGCCTTTTTTTTCGCCCGCAATTTCAGGACCGCTTGAATGCTTACCCGTTGGTTACCTGCTGCAATCAATACCCGCCCTGCTGAATGGAGCCGTGCAGCGATCGGCATGGCCCTGGGCACGCTGTTCAGTATTTGGGTGTGCGCCCAAGTGTTTGGCATGGAGGTCGCGCTGCACCTGCTTGGCCCGCTGGGTGCCTCGGCTGTGTTGCTGTTCGCGGTGTCTTCCGGCGCGCTGGCCCAACCCTGGTCGATCATCGGCAGCTATTTGTGCGCGGGTGTTGTTGCCCTGCTGGTCGCCCGCGTATTGGGGCGTACGCTGGGCAGCGCATGCCTGGCGGCGGGCATGACCGTTATCCTGATTTGCTGGCTGCGCTGCCTGCACCCGCCGGCCGGTGGCCTGGCGATGACGCTGGTACTGGCAGACCCGGCCTCCATCGCCCTTGGGTGGCAGGTGCTGGCGCCGGTCATGCTGGGCGCGGGTGCGTTGCTGGCGTGTGCACTGGCGTACAACAACGCCACGCGCACGCGCTATCCCAGGGGTGCGGTCGAGTCGCCGGCAGCGGTCATGGGCAATACGGCGTCCGCAACAGACCCGGCCATCACGGCGGCCGACTTGAAACTGGCGCTGGCCGAGATGGAGCAGTTTTACGATGTGCAACCGAGCGAACTCGAACAGTTGATCCATGCCGCAGAAGGCCATGCGCGACGCCGCAGCATCGGCGAAGTACTGGCCCGCCGCGCCGCCTGAGCCTGCGTGCATAAATGCAAAAACGACCTGCAGGATTCCGGGTTGTACTGGGCAAATTTGCACTGGTACGATCGCGAGAAGGTTCGTCCGCGAACATCTTGATAAAGAACAATAAAAGCAGGGAGTTACAGATGACTGCTCAGGTTTCATCCGAAGCAAGCCGCGCCGAAATTCTTCAGGACGAAGTGCTGGCCGACGTTCGCAACCACATCGGCCACCTCACCCTCAATCGCCCCGCTGGCTTGAACGCCATTACCCTGGACATGGTTCGCAGCCTGACAGCGCAGTTACAGGCCTGGGCGGATGACCCGCAGGTCTACGCCGTGGTGCTGCGCGGTGCTGGCGAAAAGGCCTTCTGCGCCGGGGGCGACATCCGTTCGCTGTACGACAGCTTCAAGAACGGCGACAGCCTGCACGCCGACTTTTTTGTCGAGGAGTACGCCCTCGACCTGGCCATCCACCATTACCGCAAACCCGTCCTGGCGCTGATGGACGGGTTCGTGCTCGGCGGCGGCATGGGCCTGGTGCAAGGCGCTGATCTGCGCGTGGTCACCGAGCGCAGCCGCCTGGCGATGCCGGAAACGGCCATTGGTTATTTCCCGGATGTGGGCGGCAGCTACTTCCTGCCGCGCATACCCGGCGAGTTGGGGATTTACCTGGGCGTCACCGGCGTACAGATTCGCGCGGCCGACGCGTTGTATTGCGGGCTGGCGGACTGGTACCTCGAAAGCACCCGGCTCGCCGACCTGGACCAGAAACTCGACCGCCTGCAATGGCAGGACTCGCCGCTCAAAGACCTGCAAGGCGTACTCGCCAAACTGGCTGTACAGCAATTGCCCGACGCGCCGCTGGCAGCATTGCGCCCGGCCATCGACCATTTCTTCGCCCTGCCGGACGTGCCAAGCATCGTCGAGCAGTTGCAGCAAGTCACCGTCGCCGACTCCCATGAGTGGGCACTGAACACCGTCGCACTGATGCAGACCCGTTCTCCGCTGGCGATGGCCGTCACCCTGCAAATGCTGCGCCGGGGCCGCCGCCTGCCGCTGGAACAGTGCTTCGCGCTGGAATTGCACCTGGATCGCCAGTGGTTCGAGCGCGGCGACCTGATCGAAGGGGTACGCGCGTTGATCATCGACAAGGACAAAACGCCGCGCTGGCGCCCGGCCACGATCCACGACCTGAACGCCACCCATGTGGAGAGCTTCTTCCACGACTTCAAGCAGTTTGGGAGATAAGCCATGCAAGATATTGAATACACAGAAGAACAAGTGATGATTCGCGACATGGCGCGCGACTTTGCCCGCGGTGAAATCGCGCCCCATGCCCAAGCGTGGGAGAAAGCCGGTTGGATCGATGATGCCCTGGTCGCCAAGATGGGCGAACTGGGCCTGCTGGGAATGGTGGTGCCCGAAGAATGGGGTGGCACCTATGTCGATTACGTCGCCTACGCCCTGGCGGTTGAAGAGATCTCGGCCGGCGACGGCGCCACCGGTGCGCTGATGAGTATCCATAATTCAGTCGGTTGCGGGCCAATCCTCAACTACGGCACACAAGCGCAGAAAGAAGCCTGGCTGCCCGACCTTGCCAGTGGCCAGGCCATCGGCTGTTTTTGCCTGACCGAGCCCCAGGCAGGTTCCGAAGCCCATAACCTGCGCACACGTGCCGAACTGCGCGATGGCCAGTGGGTGATTAATGGCGCCAAGCAGTTTGTCAGCAACGGCAAACGCGCCAAGCTGGCCATTGTGTTTGCGGTGACGGATCCGGACTTGGGCAAAAAAGGCATTTCCGCGTTCCTGGTGCCCACCAATACGCCAGGGTTTGTGGTTGACCGCACAGAACACAAGATGGGCATTCGCGCGTCGGATACCTGCGCCGTCACCCTCAACCAATGCACAGTGCCCGAAGCCAATTTGCTCGGTGAACGTGGCAAAGGCCTGGCTATCGCCCTGTCCAACCTCGAGGGCGGGCGCATCGGCATTGCTGCCCAGGCCCTGGGCATCGCCCGCGCGGCCTTTGAGGCGGCGCTGGCGTATGCGCGCGATCGCGTGCAGTTCAACCAGGCGATTATCGAGCACCAGAGTGTCGCCAACCTGCTGGCCGACATGCAAACCCGCCTGAATGCCGCACGGTTGCTGATCCTGCACGCCGCGCGCTTGCGCAGTGCCGGCAAGCCGTGCCTGTCGGAAGCGTCCCAGGCCAAGCTGTTCGCCTCGGAAATGGCCGAGAAGGTCTGCTCCTCGGCGATGCAGATTCACGGTGGGTATGGGTATCTGGAAGATTATCCGGTGGAGCGTTACTACCGGGATGCGCGGATCACGCAGATTTACGAGGGCACGAGCGAAATTCAGCGGATGGTGATCGCGCGCGAGCTGAAGAACTACCAGCTCTAAGTTAATGCAGGCTGTGCAGGCGCTCGCTTGCCAGCGATGCAGGCACCTCGGTTCACCTGCTGGACCGAAGTGCAGCTATTGCAGGCAAGCCAGCTCCCACAACTTGATCGGTGATGACGTTGCAATCGGCGAACTTGTTCGCCTGATTGCCAGGGTATTCAAGCGCTCCCCACGCTAACCAATACGCTGCAAAACCAAAGTGGGAGCAGGCTTGCCCGCGAATACGGCGTATCAGTCAGCGAATGTATCGACTGATCCAGCGCATTCGCGGGCAAGCCCGCTCTCACACGTTGCGTTCCAGCAGTCTTGAAGCCGGTTACTTATCGTTGAACTCCGGCGCACGCTTGGCCACAAACGCCGCCATCCCTTCCTTCTGATCCTGCGTTGCAAACGCCGCATGGAACACCCGGCGCTCAAAGCGCACGCCTTCGGAGAGGCTCACTTCAAACGCGCGGTTCACGCTTTCCTTGACCATCATGCTGATCGGCACGGATTTGCCGGCGATCAGCGTCGCCACCTTCAGCGCCTCTTCCAGCAGCTCATCTGCCGGCACGATACGCGCCACAATCCCGCAACGCTCGGCTTCCACCGCATCGATAAAACGCCCGGTCAGGCACATTTCCATGGCCTTGGCCTTGCCCACCGCGCGGGTCAGGCGCTGGGTGCCGCCCATGCCCGGCAGCACGCCGAGGTTGATTTCCGGCTGGCCGAACTTGGCGCCGTCGCCCGCGAGGATGAAGTCGCACATCAACGCCAGTTCACAGCCGCCGCCCAAGGCAAAGCCGTTGACGGCGGCAATGATCGGCTTGCGCCGGTTGGCTACGCGGTCGCTGTCACTGAACAGGTCGTCCAGGTAAATCTGAGGGTAGGTCAGCTCGGCCATTTCCTTGATGTCGGCACCGGCGGCGAAGGCTTTTTTCGAGCCGGTCAGCACGATGCAGCCGATATGCGGGTTGGCCTCCAGGCTGTCCAGCGCCTGGTTCAACTCGCTGACCAGTTGCGCATTCAAGGCGTTCAGGGCTTGCGGGCGATTGAGGGTAATCAGCCCGACGCGGCCCTGGACCTCGAGCAAAATGGTTTCGTAACTCATGGAATGGCTCCTTAAAGATTGCGTGAGATGACCATGCGCTGGATATCGCTGGTGCCTTCGTAAATCTGGCAGACCCGCACATCGCGGTAGATCCGCTCCAAGGGAAAGTCGCTCAGGTAACCGTAACCGCCCAAGGTTTGCAAGGCGGCCGAGCAGACTTTTTCGGCCATTTCCGAGGCGAACAGCTTGGCCATCGAAGCCTCGACCAAGGCTGGCTTGCCGCTGTCGCGCAGGGCGGCGGCGTAATGCACCATCTGCCGGGCGACGGCAATTTGCGTGGCCATGTCTGCCAGGCGAAACGCCACGGCCTGGTGTTCGATCAAGGTTTTGCCGAAGCTTTCGCGCTCGCGTGCATAGTCACGTGCGGCTTCAAATGCCGCACGCGCCATGCCCACCGATTGCGAAGCGATGCCGACGCGGCCGCCTTCAAGGTTGGCCAGGGCGATCTTGTAGCCTTCACCCTCCTCGCCCAATCGGTTGGCGACTGGCACCTTCACGTCTTCAAACAGAATCTGGCAGGTGTCGGACGCATGCTGGCCGAGCTTGTCTTCGACCCGTGCGACTGTGTAACCCGGTGAGTCGGTGGGCACGATAAACGCGCTGATCCCGCGCTTGCCGGCGGCCGGGTCGGTGACCGCAAACACAATCACGATCCCGGCGTTTTGCCCGGAGGTGATGAACTGTTTGCAGCCATTGAGCACGTAGTGATCGCCATCCAGGCGCGCGCGGGTTTTCAGGCTGCTGGCATCGGAACCGGCCTGCGGTTCGGTCAGCGCAAAGGCGCCGAGCATGGCACCGCTGGCCAGCGGCGTGAGGAACTGCTCTTTCTGCTGATCGTTGCCGAATTTCAGAATCGGCACGCAGCCCACCGAGTTGTGCACGCTCATGATGGTCGAGCACGCGCCGTCACCGGCGGCGATTTCCTCCAGGGCCATCGCATAGGCCAGGTAGCCGGTGTCGCAACCGCCCCACTGTTCCGGTACCAGCATGCCGAAAAAGCCCAGCTCGGCCATCTCGCCGATGGCTTGCCTGGGAAAGCGGTGCTCGCGGTCCCATTCGGCAGCGAACGGTTTCAAGCGCTCCTGGGCAAATTGCCGGGCCGCTTCGCTGATTTGCAATTGTTCGTCATTGGGCAGCATAAAAAGTCCTTAATACACGCATTCGACGGCCATGGCCGTGGCTTCACCGCCGCCGATACAAATGGCCGCAACGCCGCGCTTGAGGCCTTTCTGGCGCAGCGCCGAGAGCAAGGTCACCAGAATGCGCGCGCCCGAGGCGCCGATCGGATGCCCCAGCGCGCAGGCGCCGCCGTGGACGTTGACCTTGCTGTGGGGGATTTCCAGCTTGCTCATGGTCACCAGGCTGACCACCGCAAAGGCTTCGTTGATCTCGAACAAATCCACTTCGCCAAGGTGCCAGCCGGTCTTGCTCATCAGCTTGCGAATCGCCCCCACCGGCGCCACCGGGAACAGCCCCGGCTCGTCGGCGAACGCCGCGTGCCCATGGATGATTGCCAGCGGTTTGAGCCCACGCTTTTGCGCGTCGGACTGACGCATCAGCAGCAGCGCCGCCGCGCCGTCGGAGATCGAACTGGAGTTGGCCGCCGTCACCGTACCGCCTTCGCGGAAAGCCGGTTTCAGGCTGGCGATCTTGTCCAGCTTGGCTTTGGGGGGCTGTTCGTCATGCAGGATGGTTTTTTGCTCTTTACCGACGGTGACCTGCACCGGGACGATCTCGGCGGCGAAGCTGCCGTGGGTGATCGCCTCCTGGGCACGGGTCAGCGAGGCAATGGCGAAGGCGTCCTGGGCTTCACGGGTAAAACCGTTGTGCTCGGCACAGTCTTCGGCAAAGGTGCCCATCAGGCGGCCCTTGTCGTAGGCGTCTTCAAGGCCGTCGAGAAACATGTGGTCGAGCACCTTGCCGTGGCCCATGCGGTAGCCGCTGCGCGCGCGGTCCAGCAGGTAAGGCGCGTTGGACATGCTCTCCATGCCACCGGCCACCACCACCTCGACACTGCCGGCCAGCAGCGAGTCGTGGGCGAGAATGGTCGCCTCCATGCCCGAACCACACATTTTGTTCAGCGTGGTGCAGCGCGTGGCCTTGTCCAGCCCGGCGCCCAGCGCCGCCTGACGCGCAGGCGCCTGGCCGAGGCCTGCGGGCAATACGCAGCCAAACAGCACTTCATCCACCGCGTCCGGGGCGATGCCGGCGCGTTCGACGGCGGCGCGAATCGCGGCGGCACCCAGTTGCGGCGCAGTCAGGCCCTTGAGGTCGCCCTGGAACGCGCCCATGGGCGTGCGGACGGCGCTGACGATAACAATCGGATCGTGCATGAAAAATTCTCCTTACTTGGCGGCCATGCGCAAGGCGCCGTCGAGACGGATGACCTCGCCATTGAGCATGCTGTTTTCAATGATGTGCCGCACCAGCGCGGCGTACTCGGCCGGTTTGCCCAGGCGTGGCGGGAATGGCACACCGGCGGCCAGGGAATCGCGCACCTCTGGGGTCATGCCGGCCATCATCGGCGTTTCGAAAATGCCGGGGGCGATGGTCATGACCCGGATGCCAAAGCGCGCCAGTTCGCGGGCAGCCGGCAGCGTCAGGCTGGCGATGGCGCCTTTGGACGCGGCATACGCCGCCTGGCCGATCTGCCCGTCAAAGGCGGCCACCGACGCGGTATTGATGATCACGCCACGCTCGCCGTCGGCATTCGCCTCGGTTTCAGCGATGGCGGCGGCGGCCAGGCGCAGCAGGTTGAAGCTGCCGATCAGGTTGACGTTGATCACTTGGGCAAAGCTTGCCAGCGCATGCGGGCCGTTCTTGCCGAGGATTTTCTCGCCGCGCACCACACCGGCGCAGTTCACCAGCCCATGCAAACCGCCGAACGCGGCGACGGCGGCTTGCACGGCCGCTTCGGCAGCGGTTTCCTGGCTGATGTCCGCCACGGCGCTGCGGGCGTTATCGCCCAACTGCCGGGCCTTGGCCGCGACGGCTTCGGCGTTGAGGTCCACCAGCATCACCTTGGCCCCGGCGGCTACCAGCATCTCAGCGGTGGCCGCGCCGAGGCCCGAAGCGCCGCCGCTGACCAGGAATACCTTGTTTTCAATCTGCATCTTTAGTTCCTTTGAAAGGGATCACGCCAGGACTGCTTGAGCCTTGGCGATTTCCTGATTACGCAAAATAAAACGTTGCAGCTTGCCGCTCGGGGTTTTCGGCAAGTCGCTGACAAATTCGATTTCTCGCGGGTAGGCATGCGCGGCGAGGCGCTTGCGCACGTGCAGGCGCAGCTCTTCGGCCAGTTCAGGCGTAGCGCGGTATTGCTCGTTGAGCACCACAAAGGCTTTCACCAGCTCGGTGCGTTCCGGGCAGGGCTTGCCGACCACCGCGGCTTCGACCACGGCCGGGTGCTCGACCAGGGCGCTTTCCACGTCGAAGGGGCCGACGCGGTAGCCAGAGGTGGTGATCACGTCATCACTGCGCCCGACAAAACTGATGCTGCCGTCCGGGTTCAGCTCCACGGTGTCGCCGCTGAGGTAGTACTTGCCGACAAAGGCCTTGGTCTTCACGCCGTCGTAACCGGCGAACCAGCACATCGGCGACTGTTCGCGGTCAATGGCGAGAATGCCCGGCTGACCGGCGGGCAGTTCCTGATGGTTGTCATCGAGCACCACGATGCGGTGCCCCGGCGAGGCAAAGCCGGCTGAGCCAACATGCACCGGATGCGCCAGGCCATGGTGGTTGCACAGCACCATGCCCAGTTCGGTCTGGCCATAGTGGTCGTGGATGGTCACGCCCAGGTTCTCGGCGAACCAGCGGATCACTTCCGGGTTCAGGGGTTCGCCGGCGCTGCTGACAATGCGCAGTTTGCCCTTGATCGCGCGGGCGAACTGCTCACCGCCGGCAATCAGCAGGCGGTACGCGGTCGGTGAGCCCGTCAGGTTGGTGATGCCGTACTTGTTGATCACCCGGCAGGTGCTCTCCAGGGTGAACGGCCCATCGTAAAAGGTGATCGGGTGGCCCATGGACAACGGCCCGGTCACGCCAAAATAGATGCCGTAAGCCCAACCCGGGTCGGCAACGTTCCAGAACGCGTCTTCGGGGCGAAGGTCTACTGCGTCGCGGGTGTAGCGCTCAAAGGCAACGATGGCCTTGAGCGGCACCGACAGGGCTTTCGACGGGCCGGTGGTGCCCGAGGTGAACATCAGCAAAAACGGCGCGTCACCGTCCAGCATCACCGGCTCGCAGGCGTTGGAATAATTCGGCAGTTCGGCCCAGAAACTGTAGTCGCCACGCACGATGCCTTCGCCCCTGGCCCCGGCGACAGTGACGATGGTCGGGCAACCTTCCACGTCCGCAAGCTTGGGCCGGTTCACCGCGTCGGTGACCACCAGCGCGGCGCCGGAACTGCTCAAGCGATGTTCAATGGCCTTGGGCCCGAAAGCGGTAAACAGCGGCTGATAGACCGCGCCGATGCGCCAGGTGGCGAACACCACCACCAGCAATTCTGCGGTGCGCGGCAGCAGGCCGGCCACCTTGTCGCCGGGTTTGACGCCCTGGGCCAGGAGGAAATTGGCGAAGCGGGCGGCCTGGTCCTGCAAGTCTGTGAAGGTGAACGTGGCGCTGCGCCCGTCCTTGCCTTCCCAGAACAGCGCGATGCGGCCCGGCAGCGCATGCCGGTCGCAGCATTCCACGCAGGCATTGAGCGCCTGCAAGTTGCCCGCCAGTGCGGCGTCGACGGTGTGCTGGTAATCAAACTCGGTAGTGGCAGCCAAATACTCACGCATCGCTTCAAATCCTTGTGGTTTTTATTTTCAGGACGTTTTTGAACACGTAAACCGTGGAAATAGTCGCTCTGCAGCGTTACAGCAGCAATGGTCAAAGCCTTCAACTTGGCTGACTGGTTTGGCCAATCATTGAGCGCGCTGATCAGCCGGTCAGTTCAAGTGATTGGACGCCCGCCAGGGTTGCTTCTAACCTTGGGGCCTGCACCACCAAAGAAGCCTCCCTGCAATGATCGTTCGTCCCAAACCCAACCTCCTGGGCATCCTGTTTTCCCTCAAGGGCTCGATTGCCAAGCGCATCGCGCTGCGCAGCCTGCTGGTGACCTTGCTGGCCTCGGTGATCGTGCTGGTTGAAACCTTGCACCCGGCGTATTTTTCCAAGGTCAACGCCACGCCGTTCACCTTGCTGGGCTTGTCGTTGTCGATCTTCATGAGCTTTCGCAACAACGCCTGCTATGACCGCTGGTGGGAAGGCCGCAAGCAGCTGGGGCAAATGATCATCGATGTGCGCTCGCTGATCCGCGAAACCCAGGTGCTGACTGACCCGGCTGAGCGCAGTGGGCTACTGCGCGGTCTGTGCGGCTTTGCCCATGGCCTGATTGCGCGCCTGCGCCATGAAGACGAGGCCGGCGCCATCACGCCGTGGATCGGCGTTGATCGCGCGCACCCGAACCTTCCAGACGCTGTGCTGCAACAACTGGGCACGCGCTTTTCCGGGCTGGCCGAGCAAGGCGTCATCAGCGAATGGCGCTACACCCAGCTGGAAACCCGACTGGTCAGCCTCAGCCAGGTGCAGGCGTCGTGCGAGCGGATCAAGCACACGCCGCTGCCCTTCCCTTACACACTGCTGTTGCACCGCACCATCTACCTGTTCTGCATTCTGCTGCCGTTTGCCATGGCCGAGCCGCTGGGCTGGCTGACGCCGGTGTTCACCGCCATCGTCAGCTACACCTTCTTTGGCCTGGATGAAATCGGCGACGACCTGGAAGACCCGTTCGGTTTTGATGAAAATGACCTGCCGTGCAATGCCATCGTGCGCACGTTGGAGCGCGAGATTCTTGCCGCTCTGGGCGAAAGCGACTTGCCGCCTGCCCTGGAACCGATTGAATACGTGCTGACCTGATGCGGGTTTGACACTCGCCGTGGTCTGACCGAAGCTGATGGCTTTGCACTAGCTGCCACCAGCTTTTGGACGCCTGCATGTCAAAGTCACGCCGTTACTCCATCATCGGCCTGTGCGCCCTGTTGTTGATTGTGTTGCTCACCTGGTTTTTCTCCCGCCCTACCCCGGTGGCCGTGCCGCCGGCGATTGCCCATGGTTACGCCAAAGCCTTGAAGCAGGCGCATAACGGCGAACCCGGCGCCGCGCGCGTGCTGTACCAACAGCTCGGCCGGCCGGACCTGTCGCCGGAACGTCGCGCTGCCTTGCACGCCGAGTTGCCCAACTACCCAAGCCCGCAGGCGCTGAAGCTCGCCGACAAAGACCTGGCCAATGATTCGCCAGTGGTGCGTGAGGCGGCGATCCACAGCATTGTCGGCCTGGTGCCCAGCGGCCAACGCGTCTTGTTGCTGGGGCCGGTGCTCGACGATTCCGAACAGGCGGTGCGCTTTGCTGCTGCCAATGCCTTGCTCGGTCTGTCGCCGGACACCCTGGGGCTGTACTTCGGGCCGTTGCAGCAAGTGCTCGATGAGTTTGTGAAAACCCTCAAAAGTGAGCCGGAAACGGCCGAAAGCTGGATTCAACTGGCGCGCCTCTACATCCATAGTGCGCTGCTGCCAGACGCCCAAAATGCCCTCGAACAGGCCATGCGCTTGCAACCGGACAACCTGCAGGCGGTGGTCGCGCAAATCGAACTGCTGGACAAACAAGGCAAGACCGATGAGTCGCGGCAACTGCTGGCACGTCAGTTGGCGGCTCACCCCGACTCGGCTTACCTGCAGCATGCGCTGGGCATGTGGCTGTTGCACCATGGCGAGCGCCCGTACGCCCTGCTCGGCCTGTCCAAAGCGGTAGAGCTTGAACCGGACAATCAGGACTACCGTTACGACCTCGCCACGACCCTGCACGCCCAGGAAGAGTTGGAAGCCGCCCAGCGTCAGCTGGAAGACATCATTCAGCGCCATCCGGCCAACCGCAAGGCGCGGGTGTTGCTGGTCAATTACTGGAAAGAAAGCGGCCAGCTGCAAAACGTGCAGGTATTGC
Organism: Pseudomonas sp. Larv2_ips; assembly: GCF_963879675.1. Taxonomy (NCBI): domain Bacteria; kingdom Pseudomonadati; phylum Pseudomonadota; class Gammaproteobacteria; order Pseudomonadales; family Pseudomonadaceae; genus Pseudomonas; species Pseudomonas sp. Larv2_ips. The sequence continues at coordinate 1,562,437 of NZ_CAWOAW010000014.1, read as the reverse complement.
TGGCGCAACTTGAGCAACAGAACCCGGATGACCCGGCGTTGCAGCAAGGTCTGTAGGGCATTGCAAAAAGTTGTAATCCATACCCAGGCTTGTACAATTTTCGCGAAACGTTGAACCGCCACGGGCCTCCACGGTCAAGTGAATATGGCGCGCCCGAGGCGGCGCGCTCCTCTATTTGTACGTGACCTGAGGGCACTTCTTGTCTACATCCAACGAGCTGTTCAGTGAAAAGGCGGCCACCGGCATCGAAGGTCTTGATGACATTCTTTCCGGGGGGTTATCGCGCAGCCACCTGTTCCTGCTGGAAGGCGAACCCGGCACGGGCAAAACCACCATTGCGCTGCATTTTCTGCAGGCCGGTGCGAAAAACGGTGAACGTTCGCTGTACATCACCCTCTCCGAAACCGAGCGCGAATTGCGCCAGGGCGCCAAGTCCCATGGCTGGGACCTGGATGACAATATCCACATCTTCGAGCTGACCCCGCCAGAGAGCCTGCTCGACGCCAACCATCAGCAAAGCCTGCTGTACTCCTCCGACCTGGAGCTGGGCGAAGCCACACGGCAGATTTTTGAAGTGGTGGAGCGGGTCAAACCGACCCGCGTGGTCATCGACAGCCTTTCGGAGATCCGTCTGCTCGCGCAAAGCTCCCTGCGTTATCGTCGGCAGATCCTGGCAATCAAGCATTACTTCGTGCGCTACGACACCACCGTGCTGCTGCTGGATGACCTGACCACCGAATCGCTGGATAAAACCGTACACAGCGTGGCGCACGGCGTGATTCGCCTGGAAGAACTGACGCCCAACTACGGCGCCGAACGCCGCCGGGTGCGGGTGGTGAAATACCGTGGGCAAAAATACCGCGGCGGCTTTCATGACTTCACCATCATGGGCGACGGCGTGCATGTGTTCCCGCGGCTGGTCGCCGCCGAGCATCGCGGCGGGTATGTCCGCCAGACCCTGAGCAGCGGCATTGTCGAACTGGACAGGTTGATGGGCGGCGGCGTCGAAACCGGCTCCAGCAGCTTGATTCTTGGCCCTGCGGGCACCGGTAAATCCCTGATTTCCATGATCTTCGCCGCAGCGGCTGTGGCCCGTGGCGAGAAAGCTGCGCTGTTTATCTTCGACGAAGAACTGGGTTTGTTGTTCGAACGCATGAAAAACATGGGCATCGACCTCGCTGCCCTGCAGGACACCGGCAACCTGCTGATCGAACAGGTGGACGCGGCCGAGTTGTCGCCCGGCGAGTTCTCGCACCGAGTGCGCCGTTGTGTTGACGAGCGCGGGATCAAAACCGTGGTCATCGACAGCATCAACGGCTATCAGGCGGCGATGCCGGAAGAAAATGCGCTGATCCTGCACATGCACGAGCTGTTGCTGTACCTCAATCGCCGGGGAGCTGCCACGTTCATGACCGTCGCCCAGCATGGGCTGGTCGGTGACATGCAAGCCCCTGTCGACATTACGTACCTGGCCGATACCGTGATTTTGCTGCGTTACTTCGAAGCACTGGGCAAGGTACGCCGGGCCATCTCGATCATCAAAAAGCGTACCGGTTCGCATGAGTCGACCATTCGCGAGTACCGCATTGGCAGCCGTGGCATGACGGTGGGCGAGCCGCTCGACAACTTCCAGGGCGTGCTGCGCGGCATCCCGACTTTCAACGGCAGCGGCTCACCCTTGCTCAAGGAAGAGGGATCGTGATCGGCGTTTCTCCTGCCTCCGAGCGCGCAATTATCCTCGCGCCGATGGGTCGCGACGGCTCATTGGCGCTGATGATGCTGAACGAAGCTGGCTACAGCGGCATTGTTGCCAGCAACCTGGCCGACCTGTGCGAATTGCTCGAAGACGGCGCCGGCTTATTGGTGATTGCGGCGGAGGCGTTGCGCGGGGTTGACCTGGAGCCGTTGCTGGAGCATCTGCATCAGCAGCCGGCGTGGTCGGACTTGCCGATTGTGCTGATGACCCATCACGGCGGCAGCGAGCAGAATGGTTCGTCGCACTTGAGCCGGCTGCTGGGCAACGTGACCTTCCTCGAACGCCCCTTCCATCCCATCACCTTGATCAGCCTGGTGAGCGCAGCCCTGCGTGGCCGGCGCCGGCAATATGACGCCCGCGACCGCTTGATTGACTTGAGTGAAAGCGAGCTGCGCCTGCAACGCACCATGGAAACCCTCGAGCAGCAAGTCGAGGAGCGCACGGCGCAACTGCGCAGCAATGAAGAAGCCTTGCGCCAATCGCAGAAAATGGAAGCCGTAGGTCAGTTGACCGGCGGCATCGCGCATGACTTCAACAACATGCTCACCGGGATTATCGGCAGCCTGGAGCTGCTGCGACGGCGCATTGCGCGCGGCAAGCTCGATGACCTGGACGGCCTTATCGACCTGGGCGTGACCTCGGCCAACCGCGCGGCCGGCCTGACCCATCGCCTGTTGGCGTTTTCCCGTCGCCAATCGCTGGATTCCAAGCCTGTGGAGATCAACCAACTGGTGACCTCCATGGGTGAGCTGCTGCAACGCAGCATCAATGAAAGCATTGTCCTCGACATGCGCCTCGACAGTCAGCTCTGGACTGCCGAAGCTGATCCCAATCAGCTCGAAAGCGCCCTGCTCAACCTGGTGATCAACGCGCGGGACGCCATGCCGGGCGGCGGCAAGTTAGTGGTTGAAACTACCAACCGCCACCTGGACAACGTGTTCACTGCGGCCTACGGCACCTTGAAGCCCGGCGACTATGTCGAGCTGAGCGTTAGCGACACCGGCTGCGGCATTCCAGAGCACCTGATGGGCCGCGTGTTCGATCCATTTTTTACCACCAAGCCGATTGGCCAGGGCACCGGCCTCGGCTTATCGATGATCTACGGCTTTGCCCGCCAGTCCCATGGCCACGTCACCCTTTACAGCGAAGTGGGCAAAGGCACTACGGTGAGCCTGTTCCTGCCGCGTTTTGTCGGTGAACTACAGGCACCGGAACACCTCAATCCCGCCTTGGCGCCCTATGCCAATGCGGGTGAAACGGTATTGATCGTCGAGGATGACCCGGCAGTACGCGTGTTGGTCAGCGCCGTGCTCAAAGAGTTGGGCTATGCCTTCGTCGAGGCCGGTGATGCGGACACGGCGCTGCCGATCATCGAATCCGACCAGCGTATCGACTTGCTCATCAGCGACGTGGGCCTGCCGGGCATGAACGGCCGGCAAATGGCGGAAATTGGTCGGCAGATTCGCCCTCAGCTCAAGGTCCTGTTCATCACCGGTTATGCCGAACACGCGGCGGTGCGCGGCGGCTTCCTCGATCCTGGGATGCAGTTGATCACCAAGCCATTCACCTTTGATTTGTTGACGGCGAAGGTGCGGGAAATGATTCAGGCGTGAGGTAGTTGCTGCACGTTACCGCAATATCTGGTGGCTGACAGGCTGGAACCGGCGTTGAGGGATCGGACACGAAGTTTCAAATCGCGACGCATGAAAGGTGCCCGTCGTTAACCTGAAACTTACCTCACGAGTCCCATCATGATCGCTGCCCGCAACCTTATTCCACTGCATCAATGGCCGCTGAATGCTGCACCTGAGCCCCCCACAATACGCCGGCCACGCCTGGCGGATCGGGACGGCAACCCCGCGGCCCCGGACGCAGTTGACCGTGCGCAAGTCGACGGCGACAGTCAGTTGGCCGGTTATCTGGCGCAAACGCTGCGCGCCGCGGCCAGTAGTGGACGACTGGGCGACATCGACACCATTGCGCCCGCCTCTGCCTTCGGCCAATGGTGGTCACACCTGCACGATTTGATGAAGAGCCCGTACTTTGTCAGTTGGGCAACGCATCAGCAGATCGATCTGTCAAAGCCCATTGAGATCAATCCCCGAGACAACCTCATCAGCGCCTTCGTCGGCGGTCAGCGCAAACCCTTTTCGGGCTTTGAGCATGGCCACCTCTGGACCTCGATGATGGCGCCCATCATGCAAGCGGCAACAGCCCTGACTTCAAGCGCTGGCTATATTCTGAGCCCCTCCAGCCGCACATCGGCACCCTACCGGGCGGTCGCGGACTTTTATGGCGAAGCCATCACGGGGCAAACCCGGGCATCCGCTGAAGCCCGTGCAGCGCAGCTAGAGGCCGCTAAAGGCTTCGGCCTTTCCCGCCCCCGGCCAGACCGCGCTGCCGAGGTGCTGCAACATGAACGGGCCAAGCTGGCCAGTGCTCATGATCACAGCAACGTAGCCTTGAAACTGATCGCTGTCATTCAGCAGATCGACGATTTGTCCGAGCAGTGGCTAGACCGCACCACCAAAGATCCCCTCGACAGCTTGTACCTCTCGCCCTCGTCTGTACAAAGCCGGATTGAGCAACTTATTCGCGACAAAATGGGCAACACCCGCATCACGTTGCATGCCGATTCGCCCCACAGGCTGTTGCAAGCGGACCCTAGCGTCAGCCTGGACACATACCTCAGCGACAATGGCTGGGACAGGCCCCGCAGCCGCGACGAGCTGTTAAATCTGGGACGGTTACTGACAACGCCAGCCCTTTCGCAGCTTCCCGACGGCAATCTCGGCGGAGCCTTGTCCTGGCCAACCCCATTGAGTGCTGACGATCGTTACAACCTGAGAAATTCCCTGCGTCAGAACACGCTGGGGCTCAAGGGTCTGCAAAATTATCCCGAGGCCACCGGTGCACTCGGTTACCTGACGCGCAATCAGCGTTTTGCGCCGTCCGAACTGCACGACCCGCGGCGGTTTATTCAACGCCTGCTCGCTACGCCTGATGCCCAGGCGCTGGGGCTGGCGCTGCAGGAAAAATTCAATGGCGTCTCGACCCCGCAGAGCGTTAACGATTGGACGTTGGCAGCCCTTGGCGCGACCCTGGATGATGCCGCAAACACCTCGGCGCCAGCCAGGACCGGCGTTGCCGGTTTTGATAGGGCCCGTCATCAACATTGGGGTCAGCATCCTTCAACGGTGGTCGCGGGGCTGGTGACGTATTTGGTTTCCTCGGGCCGTGTCAGCGCCGAATTGGCACCCGTTGCGGCCCACCTGTTGCTGTCACGCCGAGCCCCCGCTTTTTTGGTCAACGACATTCCCGCCAAGGTGACGTGTGACTCACACACCTGGGTCATCTTCAGCACGGCGGTAGCGCGCCTCGAGAGCCAGGCGCCCGGCTCAACGGCGCGTATGACCTTCGCACAGGTCATGCAACGAGCCGATCTGGCACCTGTCACCGACCGTGACCGGCAGGTAGAAGGCATGGCGCAGCGCGATGCGCTCAAAGATTGGGGGGTTGCCCAGGGCTTGCTCCCGCTGAACACGCTGGATGACTACACCGACGAGCAGATGAACCGCGTCTTTGGCGCCTACAGCGCGCGGATTTCAGCATTGGGCCAAGCCTCGAAAGCCTACTCGACACCAATGCCCGAGCGCCGGGCGATGGCGCTGGAGGAACTCAAGCGCGTGTATGGTGACCTGCCCTTCGAGAAAAAATGCATCACCCCATTTGATCAGAGCCGCGACCTCCCCGGGCCGTACTCGGTGCTGGACCTTTACCTGCACGGGCAACTCAAGGCAACGGCATGGACTTCATCGTCCGGTGACGTCGACACACGCACGCTCGCGGGCCATGCAAACAAACTTTCCGACATCAATGTTGTGTTCAACACCGAACTTCAGCGGTACTTCCACGCGGCAGAACAGGCGACGAGCACGCAAATCAAACACCTGATCGCCACACTGCCTCTGGAAGATCGAAAAGCCATTGAGTATGGGAAAGTGACCCTGCTGACCGAGCACAGCATCTCTCATACCGCCTTCAACCAGAACCGTGTTGAAACCAAGGTACCCGACAGCCTGCTGCTGAAAACAGAGCTCGACGGCGTCGTCACTGTTTATCAAGTCAATTTAAGAGACAGCAACATCCGCCAGCGCGAAGAGCTCAAAGACCACCCGATCGGGCGCCAGACTGATGAAGCGGATAAGTGGCGCTACGCGAAAATGCTGCTGGAGGTTAAACCTTCCGGCCGTTATTCAGCACGCATTGCTGAAGAAAAACGGCGAGCGGGCACACCCGACAGCTTTGCCAGCGAACGGTCCGGCTACATTGCCGACGCCCTGGTCGAAGACCTGAACATCCGGGCGCTGCAGAGTGAGGCGCGGGGTGTGACGACGTTTGATACCGAGGTGCCATTCTACAAAAAAGCCCGCGAATTCATGCTCAACCTGATTCCCCTGCGCTCGGCAATCCAGAACTTTCGAGCCGGCGCCGTGGGCGACGGCATCGTTGACTTGGCGTTCGACGCCTTCGGGTTTGTCGTCGGCGTAGGCTTCGCAGCCAAAGGTGCCAAGGCACTGCAAGCAGGTACCAGCGCGGCGGCCAGGCTGGCCCAGGGCGTGAAGATCGTGGGGCGTGCTGCGCTGAGCGCACTCAACCCGCTGGATGGCGTGGGCAGCCTGATTTCCCGTGCCGCGGGTGGGGTGCAAAAAGGTGGTCTGTATGCCTACAACACGCTGCGCGGCAGCGCCGAGAGTTACAGCCTGATCAAGGCGAGTCGACATTTTGATGCCAGCGCAGTGGGCACCTTCAGGCTGGGCGGCGCCATCGCTGAAGGGCCGGCAGTGCTTCAACGTGGCAAGTGGTTTGCCTTCGATACGCTAAGTGGCCAGCCGTATGGCAAGGCTCTGGAGGACTTCCACCCCTCGATCAGAGCCAGCGGAGAATTACACGAGGCTCAGCAGACCGCCGGTGAAAGCGCCTGGACCGCCTGGGTTGAACACCACCAACACGGTGCAAACAGTGTGCAGTTCAACCATGGCTATACCCAAGTCGACCCGCTGACGATCAGCGGCTATCGCGCCGGAATGAAATCCGCTGAAGTGATGGCGCTGGCGCGCACGCCTGGACGCACACCGGCCGAGGTCGGCGCCTTGGTACGCCAGCGCGAGCGTTTGGCGGTGCAGCACAGCTTCAGCGGGGTCAATGCGTTTTACCAGCACATCAGCGGGGGCGGCGGCACGTTCACGCCCGTTCCCCAACTGTTCTATCTCAGCCAGACCACCCCGCTCAGCAAAGGCCAATGCGCAGCAATGTCGCGCGTCATGGCGACGGCCATGGAGCAAGGCAAGCACACCCGTTTCGCCGCCAGCTTATTCAGCGCAGCGGCCAACCCCACCGCCGCCGAGTCCAGGCAGTTCGTGGCGAACCTGACGCACATTCAAAAGCAACTGGATACACCCACGCAGTTTCATGCCGGTGCGCCCGTTCGCAAAATGGGCTACGCCCAACTGATGGATGACATTGCTGACGCCAGCGGCCCCAAGACCATGATGATCGGCACCGCCGACCACGCCATGATGATTGGCACGCAGGGCGAAGGCGTCGCCAAGCGGTTTTTTTATTACGACCCCAACTACGGCCTCGCCGAGTTCACGAGCGCTGCCGCCATGAAGAAGAGCCTGGGCAAGCTGTTTACCGACAAACACCTGCCGTTGCCCTACAAAACCGCGGGCGGCGACCCCACCCGGCTAGAGTTCAACGTCAGCACTCACAATGACGCATGGAAGAAAACCAACGATATTGCCGACGCACATGTTCAGTCGCTGTTCGACGACGCCCTGGGCGCGAAGCCTTCGGTCGCTGATGCGGCTGTGCAGCCACCGCTCATAGCCAACAGCGCCAGTAAGCCCGCCGTGCAAAACGTTGAAGTGTTCGTGGCCGAGGCGAAAACCCTCGATGACCCCACAAGCATCCTCAGCACCCATGGACTCGGTGACTGCTCGGCACTGGTGGTGCTGACCGATCTGCGCAACGGGGTGTACCACAAACGCACCTTGGTGCACTTGAACGGCAGCAATCTGGAGGCGCCTGTGGGGGCTGAGCACAATGCCTTTGCCCTGCTCCAGCAGCTGGACAGCGCATTGGAGAATGGCGGCAAGGTCATTTTTGTCGGCGGCACCGCAACACGCTCATCGCTGATGGTCGGCAGGGTAATAGGCCAAGTCGATAGCAACGGTAACAAACCGTTGTTATCGATCCTGCAAAAGAAAGACGTGTCCGTGACCTACGCCAGCTCCGTCGGGGTAGAAGTCTATCCCGATGGCAATTTCAAGCTGCGTGATGATGAGGGGGCGGGCGTGTTCGACCGCTCAAAGATCAACGAAATTCTGGACTGGGCGCGCGACTAAGCCGGTGAATGCTGCCAGGGACAGTGATACGCATCCCTGGCACAGACCGAACTCAAGCCAACAATCGCTGGATATGCTCCTGCAGCGTATCCAGATCAAACGGCTTGGCCAGGATCGGCGCGTTGCGCGTGATCGGGCTGTTGCAGTCGAGGATTTCCTGCGGATAACCGCTGATAAAGATCACTTTCAATTCCGGTCGCAACTTGATCGCCGGTTCAGCGATCTGTACCCCGGAAATTCCGCCCGGCAGGCGGTAGTCCGTGACCATCAGGTCCAGGTGCGGCTTGGTCGCGAGGATTTCGAAGGCTTGCTCCCCATCAATCGCCTTCAGTACTCGATACCCCAGCCCGGCCAGGTATTCACCCAGCACGAACATAATCGATTCGTCGTCCTCGACGATCAGAACAACATCTTGTGCATCTTCACTCATGGGAAGCCTTTGTCCGGTCAATTGCTGCAGTTACGACCATCGGGTCACGCAGAGGTTGCGTCGAGCTGACGATAGATTTCACGCCGGCGTCTCAAGGGGCAGGCACACCCGAAACAACGCGCCCTCGCCTATCTGGCTTTCTACCTCGATGGTGCCGCCGTGGGCCGCCACGATCTGCTCGGAAATAAACAGCCCCAGGCCCAGGCCAGCCGCAACATGGCTGGCGGAAACGCGCTCGAACTGCTGAAAAATTCGCTTCTGGTTGTCTGCGCTGATGCCGATCCCGTGATCGCGCACTTCAACCCTTGCCTCACTATGCTCGGTATACACCCGTACTTCCACCGGGCTTTTGGCCCCGTAGCGCAGCGCATTGGTCAGCAGGTTGGAAATCACCTGCTCGATGCGGAACTCATCCCAGTTGCCTTCTACCGGCCCCTGGACCTCCAGGTGCATCGACGACTCGGCGGCGGCCACTTGTGGCGCGAAGTTTTCCACCAGGTTGTGCACCAACTGGGTCAGGTCAAACCGCGCCGGGCGAATCGACAGCTTGCCGGTGCGGATGCGTGACACATCGAGCATGTCCTCGATCAGCCGAATCAGGCTTTTGATCTGCCGCTCATCGCGATCGACCATGGCGTGCATCTTGTCCAGGGTGAACGCGGCGGCGTTGTCCCGGGCCAGGTGCATTTTGCGCAGTTGAGTCTCCAGGATGAGCCCGTTGAGCGGCGTACGCACCTCATGGGCGACGATCGACATGAAATCGTCACGCATGCGCACTGCCTGCTCCAGCTCGGCCTGGGTGGCCTGCAGGCGGGTCAGCAAGAGTTCCTGCTCGCGGCGGCTGCGCTCCAGCGCTTCGACCTGCAGCTTCATCGCCTTGCTCTGGCGGTACAGGTCGACGAACACGTTGACCTTGCTCTTGACTGCATGGATGTCCAGCGGCTTGTGCAGGAAGTCGACGGCGCCGCTTTCATAGCCCTTGAAGGCATAGTTGAGTTCACGGCCGGCAGCGCTGACGAACACAATCGGGATGTTTTTGGTCTTTTCGGTGCCGCGCATCAGTTCGGCCAGCTCGAAACCATTCATGCCGGGCATCTGCACGTCGAGAATCGCCATGGCGAACTCGTGCTCCAGCAACAGTGACAAGGCCTCGTCGGCGCTCAATGCCTTGTAGACCTGGCGATCCTCGCTCTTGATCAGCGCTTCAAGGGCCAGCAGGTTTTCCGGCAGATCGTCGACGATCAGCAGTTTGGCCTGGACAGTACTTAACATGGGGAAGATTCCAGCAAAGCCAGCAACGAGCCAATTTGGCTCAGAGTCAGAATATAGTCAGGTGTTTGCAGGGCCAGGGCCGCCAGCGGCATCACGGCGATGCGTGCATCCTTGGGGTCTTGTACAACCGTGGTCCCGCCTGAGCGCTTGACGTGCGCCAGCCCGCGGGCACCGTCCTGGTTGGCGCCGGTCAACAAAATGGCCAGCAGACTTTTGCCATAGGCATCGGCGGCTGACGCAAACAGATAGTCAATGGAGGGCCGCGAATGGTGTACGCGGTCTTCCTGGCTCAGGGACAGGCTGCGGTCATGCTCCACCGAGAGGTGATAACCGGGCCCGGCGAAATACAGGGTGCCCGCCTCGATCACTTCCTTGTCACGCGCTTCACGCACCGGGATTCGCAGGCGCCGGGCAAAGACCTCGGCCAATTGGCTGCGGCGTTCGTCCGGCAGGTGCAGCACCGCGATGATCGGCAAGCCAAAGCCCTGGGGCAATGCACCAAAAATAGTCAGCAACGCCTCAACGCCGCCAGCAGAAGCGCCGACGACGATGGCTTCAATCCCGACAATCGGGTTGGCTGCAACGTCGTTCATGATTTGCGGTAGATCCGTTCCTGCTTGACCAAGGGTTCGAACTGTTTGCTGTAGGCGGAAAAATCCAGGGTTTCCTTGCTGCCCAGCACCAGGAAGCCGCGATGACACAGCGACTCGTGGAACAATCCAAACGCTCGGTCTTGCAATTTTTTATTGAAATAAATCAGTACGTTACGGCACGAAATTAACTGAGTTTCTGAGAATACACTATCGGTCGCCAGGCTGTGGTCGGCGAAGGTCACATTCTCGCGCAGGGACTTGTCGAAGATTGCGTAATCGTAGGCCGCGGTGTAGTAGTCGGCAAATGAACGTTGTCCGCCGGCCTGCTGATAATTGGCGGTGTAGGCGCGTACGTTCTCCAAAGAAAAAATGCCTTGCTTGGCTTTGTCCAGCGACGCCGGGTTGATGTCCGTGGCGTAAATGATCGTACGCTCCAGCAACCCTTCCTCGCGCAGCAGGATCGCCATGGAGTACACCTCCTCGCCCGTGCTGCAGCCGGCAATCCAGACCTTGATCGACGGGTAGGTTTTGAGCAGCGGCACCACTTCCCGACGGATCGCCAGGAAGTGCGACGGGTCGCGAAACATCTCGCTCACCGGGATCGTCAGGAACTGCAGCAACTGCATGAACGCGGACGGGTCGTGCAGCACGCGCTCCTGCAACGCCGAGATCGTGGCGCAATCGAACTGGCGCAAGGCATGGGCCACGCGTCGTTTGACCGACGCACCGGAATAGTCGCGAAAGTCGTAGCTGTACTTGAGGTAAATCGCCTCAATCAACAGGCGCAGCTCAATATCGCTGCTTTTATCCAAAAAACGTTGCTCCACTTAAATACGTTCCATCTTCGGTAGCCAGACGCGAATCAGCGAGAACAGGCGGTCCAGGTCAATCGGCTTGGCCAGGTAATCGTTGGAGCCCGCCGCGAGGCAGCGTTCCTGATCGTCCTTCATGGCCTTGGCCGTCACCGCAATGATCGGCAGCTTTTTCCAGCGCGGATCCTGGCGAATCAAGGCGGTTGCCTCGTAACCGTCCATCTCCGGCATCATCACGTCCATCAGCACCAGGTCGATGTCGTCAACTTCATTGAGTTTGTCGATGGCTTCACGGCCATTACGCCCGATCACCACCACCGCACCTTTGTGCTCCAGGGCGCTGGTCAGGGCGAAGATATTACGCACATCGTCGTCCACCAACAGGATCTTGCGGCCCTCGAAGACCTTGTCGCGGCTGCGGGCGGTCTTGAGCATCTTCTGGCGATCATGGGACAGCTGGGATTCGACTTTGTGCAGAAAGAGTGTCACTTCATCCAATAGGCGCTCGGGTGAGCGCGCGCCCTTGATGATGATCGAGCGCGAATACTTGCGCAGCTCGGCTTCTTCATCGCGGGTCAGGTTGCGCCCGGTGTAGACAATCACCGGCGGGAACGAGCAGATATCCTCGGTAGCCATGCGCTTGAGCAGCTCGTTGCCGAGCATGTCCGGCAGCTTGAGGTCGATGATCATGCAGTCGTAGACATTGGTGCGCAGCAGGTCCAGGGCGGCCTGGGCGTAGCCGACGTCGGTGATCTCAATGTCATCGTCGCCGATCAGGCGGGCAATGCTGTCACGCTGCAAGTCATCGTCTTCCACCAGCAGCACGCGCTTGACCTTTTGTGTCAGCTTGGCCTCCAGGCGCGCAAACACATCCTTGAGCTCCTCGCGGGTGGTGGGCTTGACGGCATAACCGATCGCGCCCATGTGCATGGCGGCTTCGACGCGGTCTTCGACGGATATCACGTGCACCGGGATGTGGCGGGTGCTGGCGTGTTCTTTCAGACGTTGCAGCACGGTCAGCCCGGAATGGTCGGGCAGGCGCATGTCGAGCAGGATCGCGTCGGGAATGAACTCTTCGGCCAGGCTGTAGCCTTCGTCCGCACCGTGCGCCACCAGGCAGTTGTAGCCCAGCTCATGGGCCAGGTCGAACAGGATGCGCGCGAAATTCGGTTCGTCTTCCACCACCAGAATGCATCGGGTGGTGAACGGCGCTTTGTCACGGTCATCGGCAAACCGCGGGATCTGTTGAACGTCGGCCACCGGCAGGGGTGAGACCGCCACGGGCTTGGGCGCAGGGGCCGTTACGGCTTGGCGCGGCTGCTCGACAGGTGCGGCGCCCTCCTCGCGCTCGACGTACTGCTCTGGCAATACCAGCGTGAACACACTGCCTTTGCCCGGCTCACTGCTCACGCTGATATAGCCGCCGAGCAATGTCGCCAGGTCGCGAGAGATCGACAAGCCCAGCCCGGTGCCGCCGTAACGGCGGTTGGTGGTGCCATCGGCCTGGCGGAACGCTTCGAAAATGCTTTCCTGCTGGTCCGGGGCAATGCCGATGCCGGAGTCGCGCACCGTAAAGGCAATGCCCTCGCCCGGCGCCCTGGACACCGACAGGCTGACTTCGCCCTGCTCGGTGAACTTGACCGCGTTGGACAGCAGGTTCTTGAGGATCTGCTCCAAACGCTGGCGGTCGGTGAACATCAGCGTCGGCGCATCGGCCTGAACCTCCACCTGGAAACCCAGCTTGCGGTCGGCGGCCAGCGGCTCGAACATGCCACGCAGGCCGTCCACCAGGCGCACAACGCTGGAGTTTTCCGGGCGCACTTCGAGTTTGCCGGCTTCCACCTTGGAAATATCCAGGATGTCGTTGATCAGGTTGAGCAAGTCATTGCCTGCCGAATAGATCGACTCGGCAAACTTGACCTGCTCGGCGCTGAGGTTGTCCTGAGGGTTTTCCGCCAGCAGCTTGGCCAGGATCAATGAGCTGTTCAGCGGCGTGCGCAGCTCGTGGGACATGTTGGCCAGGAACTCGGACTTGTACTTGCTGGAGCGCTGCAGTTCGTCGGCGCGGTCTTCGAGTTGAAGCTGGGCCTGGTTGAGCTCGACGTTCTTGCGGTCCATGGCGTCGCGCTGCTCGGCCAGGGTCTGGGTCTGCTCGGCCAACTGTTCGTTAGTCTGCTCAAGTTCGGCCTGCTGGGTTTCCAGGTGAGCCTGGGATTCCTTGAGGATGCGCGACTGTTCTTCGAGTTCTTCGTTGGCGGTCTTGAGCTCTTCTTGCTGCACTTGCAGCTCTTCGTTGAGCTGCTGGGTTTCAGCCAGCACTTCCTGCAGGCGCTGGCGATAGCGCGCAGCTTCGATGGAGGTGCCGATATTGCCGGCAATCAGCTCCACCAGTTCGACGTCACGCTCGTCCAGTGGGCGCAGGAAACCCAGTTCGATCACGCCGTTGACACGGTCGTCGTCGCTGGTCGGCATCACCAGTACGCTGCGGGTAGCGCCTTCGCCCAAACCGGAGCTGACCTTGAAGTAGTCCACCGGCACATCGTCCAGGCGAATCAGGCGATCGAGCTGGGCCGCCTGGCCGACAATGCCTTCGTCACTGTAGATCGCCTGCTCGCGTTGCTCCTGTTCGCGGGAGAAACCATACGTGGCCACACGCCTGAGACCGCCGTGTTCTTCACGCACATACAGCGCGGCGACCGCCGAGCCCATGTACTGGGCAAAGAACTGCAGGATGTTACGGCCCAGCATGTTCAGGCTGAGTTGCCCCAGCACTTGTTCGGCCAATTCGGTCTGGCCGTTGCGCAGCCAGGCTTGCTGTTCCAGGCGACGCGCAATCTTCTGTTGCGACGCGAGGTTTGCGCTGTAACTGTCTGATAACGCGATTAAATTCTTGCGACCCACATAGGCAAGAAAGCCGCTCAGACCGAGCACAAAGACCAGGTACAACGTGACGCTGACCACCGTCGTACGGGTGACGTCCTGGTTACGGGTCACACGGAACTGCTGCTCCATGTCCACCGCGTCCGCGTATTCCTGGCGAATCGCGTCGGTCAGGCTCTTGCCCCGGCCGGCCTTGACCGCTGCGCGGTAGTCACCGCTCTGGCGCTGCAGGTCAATCATCGATTGGGCGTATTTATTCCATTCGGCCTGCATGGCCTCAAGACGCTTGAGGCGGTCCACCTGTTGCGGGTTATCCGCTACCAGCTCCTGCAAATTGTGCAAATCGCCAATGATGCGCGGCTTTGCCACTTCGTACGGGTCCAGGAAATGCTCGTCGCCGGTGATCAGGAAGCCGCGCAGCCCGGTTTCCAGGTCCACCGTCAGCTTCGAAGACTCATTGAGGTTATTGATGACCCGGTCGGTGTGCTCTACCCACTGGATCACCGACAACAGGTAAGTGATCAGCACGACGAAAAACGCCGCGCTGAGCACGCCCACACCCAAAGGGAGGGCCACGTTACGGCTCAGGAGTTTACGAAAGCTCTTTTCATCGACAGACGACGCGGGAGTCATGGGCATGCCTTGGCCAGGTATGGAAAAACTGGGAGTTTGCCCGAATATCGACGCCCAAGGCTATGTTTCTGCATTGGTTTGAGGTGACTTCCTACGCTCTAAACGTGAATTTCCAAAGAATTCTGTCCGAATTCACCAATTCATTTACACAAATAAATACAGGTACGTGGCGCCGTGCTGGAACGAAATTTCCTCGTTTCAGCACTCAGGTGTGCGCCTCAGGAACACGGAAGATCTTTTGGGAAGGCGTCTTTTTAACCCAGCAAGGTAAACCAGATGACCAACACGAATGCAGTACAGCAAACCTTCAGGCTACAGTTGGCGCCGATGGCCAAAGCGCCTACACCGGCTGCGTTGAACGCCGCAACCGGCGCCGCCAACGATGACGTAACGTTGCTCGCCGAATATATCGCTGCCCTGCAGGACAAGTTGAAAGGCGTCGATGAAAAGATCGAGGTGCCAAAAAACACGCTGCTGGGTCAGTGGTTGACCCTCTATCACGCCCAGCTTGAGCGTCCGGTTGTACAGGAGTGGATGCGCCAGCAGCACATCGATCCTGCCACCGTCAGCATCGTTGCCAGCACCGGCGTGTTGCATGCCACGGTTGATGGCGTAGCCAGAAGATTTACCCTGAGCGATACCCCAGGCTGGAAGGCTATCGCCGAGCCAATACTGGCAGCGGCGCGCGTCATCACGCCCACGCCGGACACCCCGTTGCACCTGTCGTTCGAGAATGGCGTCCTGAAGGTGCCTCTGGCGGTTGTGGGCGATTTTTATGGCCAACCGCGCATGGACGGTGACGAGGTTCAGGTAGAACGCGAAATCCAGATATTGATCGCCACCAAGCGCCTGCGCCCTATCTCGGCAGGCGACCCGTTGCGACCTGCCGCGACCCGCTCTGTGCTGGCAATTGCAGATCAACGGTTAAGTGCTGAAACGTTCTATGCCGCCAAGCCCCAGGACGGTAGCGCCACAGGCACGGCGGTGCTGACCAAAACGGTAAAACACCTCATAGCAGACAAGGCAGATCTTTACGACTTGGCCGTCAAGCTGCGGTACGCAGCCACCCAGGGTGATGGTCAGCCTGCTACCGGTGCCCAGATCGCATACAGTTTGAACAATGAACGGTTAGTCCCTTTTGTCGGTTCGACATACGCCATGGCGCAAGGCCCGGCGCCCACATTGGCAGTAGCGCTGACCGACCTCGGCCTGGCACTTCCGCGCACCATGGAAGAGCTCACTGCGTTGGCGACCACGTTGGAGCAGCAGTCGCAATTGAGCCCTCTGGGCAATCTGGGTGGCGCACTTTCCTGGCCAATCCCGATGTCGCAAGCCGATCAACAAAAAATGTTGGATTTCCTCTACAGCGCCGAGCCCGGTGCGCCAGGCGGGGCATTGTCACCTGACAGCCAGGCGACGCTCGGTTACTTGATCAGAGGCAGTGCATTGACGGCGAACGATTTGCAGGACCCAGAAAAGGCCCTGCAAAAACTGCTCGACACCCCCAGGGCCCAAGCGTTGGGTAAAACCCTGCAAACGCAGATGAACGGCGCCTCCTCGGACAGCAGTATCTACGACTATCTATTGACCGCGCTCAACCTTGGAATGGATCCAAAGTCCTATCTTTCGCGTGAACGCAACGTAGTGGGCGAATTTGACCTGGCGGACCCGCAGCATTGGGGTCATTCACCCTCCTCGGTCATTGAAAGCCTTGGCCAGCATCTTGTCGCCACCCAAAAAGCCACGGTAGATACCGCCAAGCTCGCCACTCACCTGTTGTTAGGCCATACGGCCCCGCAGTTTCTGATTAAAGATATTCCCGGCAACCTGACCGTCGGCAGCCAGGCGTGGGCTTTCCTGTCGATTGCAGCGGCAACTATAGAAGCCGAGCGACCTGGCGCTGTGAGGCACATGACGTACGCCGAGGTCATGCTGGAGTACAACGCCTCCAAAGGCCGATCACCCGCTACCGAATACGCCCAAAGTACCGCGCTGGTTGATTGGGCTGTCGCCAACGGCGTCATTGCAAAAAATGCTGACGACACCTATACGCCCGCACAACTCGACAGCATAAAAAACAGCTTCAACCAACAACTGGAAGAGCGGCTCTCGGCTTCCAAAATGCTCTACGGAGCAATACCGACGCGAAAAGAAATTGCCCTGGCTACATTAAAGGAACGCTTTGGGGATCTGGGCCCGGTATTTGAAAAGAAAGTATTGGGCACTGATAGCTATCGCGGCACCGAGGACCAAACCGGGTTGGTCGGCCGACATTCGATGTTGGATATCGCCATGATGGACATGCCGAATCCGCGTCCTTGGAGGTCAGACGACCCCAGCATCCCATTGGAGCAGCTCAATGCAGCCCCGATAGTGGGTGTACAGAAAGCCTTCGATCAGCAGTTCACCCAAGCGATCTGGGATAAAAAGACCGGCACTAACGCCACGGTCAGGCATATGATCGCGCAGCTTCCACTCGAAGACAGACAAAACTTTGAGTTTGGAAAAGTCACTGTCTTTGAAGAGAGTTCACATCGGCTGGGCATGGGCTTTTTACCGAATAACACTGACCACCAAAAAGAACCCGGGCTGATATTCCGAACCGAACTGAATGGTCAGTCTCAAGCCTACGAAATCAATTTAAATGAAAGCACGATCAAACAGATCAATCTGAGCCGGGCACACACCAAGGTGTCGAGAGTAGCCAACCAGGTGCATGAGACCAAGCAAATCACGTTCAACCATCACGTGCATGACTTGGGTACAGAACGTGGCGTGCTGGCGTTACCTATGGATAGCTTTAACAGCATTCGATCCAACTTGATTGCCAGCGCATTTGTCGATCACCTCGAACTTGATGACCCCAGCATAAAAGAAGACGCCCGCGGGCAAACCACCCTGGATGCGTTACAAGGCGGCCCCAAACCACTTGACGATTTTTTGTTGAATCTGATCCCGTTCAGATCAGCCATTGTCAATTTCAATAGCGGCAACTACGGTGAAGCAGCCCAAGACCTCACCATGGATATATTCGGCTTTCTCACTGCCGGCGCTGCAGTCGCAGGCAAGCTGATCAAGATCGGCCGCTCAGCGCTCTCCATTGGCTCCAAGGTACTGAGTGGCACCCGCGTCATTGGCGCCGAAGCCATTTCCCTACTTAACCCTCTCAGTGGCTTGAATGAAATGGCGGCGCAGGGGGGCAAACTGCTGCTCAAAGGCGGGCGTTACGCACTGAACAAAAGTCTTGAAGCCGTTAACAAACTCAAAGGGGCTACCGGTAGCTATGACCTGCTTAAAGCCGCGAGTAAAAGCCAGGGTATAACAGCAACGGGCACCTACAAGTTTTTGGAGCAACGAGTGGACGTGGGCGCGACCCTACAGAACAATAAATGGTATGCCCTTGACCCCCTCAGCCAGAAACCCTTTGGGCAACCGCTGCTCGACTTCAAACCTGTCACTGTTGCTGGGAATGGTGAGATAAACCACAACTTCATTAACTGGTTGTCCACGTGGGTGGCGCCAACCCCCCGGACCCCTAATCTTGGCGAAGTGTTTAAGAAGGCCATAGATGACGTCAAGCTCAAGGATATCGCTGGTTACAACCGTGGCTACGCTAACCCAAGGGGCCAAACCATAGACGGCTACTACCCAACCATGAACGTGCTTGAACTTAAAGAGCTGGCCATCCTCCCCCGCCGAACCCCCGAAGAGACAGGGGCACTGGCCAAACTGATAGAAAATCTCCAGACCAAAAACAGTCTTGAGTACTCCAGGATGTTTAGCGAAGAAATTGCAAAGGCAGGCGGTAAAGCCATCGGCATGCCGCAAACCTTCTACCTGGCTTCA
The DNA here is from genome assembly GCF_963879675.1 of Pseudomonas sp. Larv2_ips. Lineage (NCBI taxonomy): Bacteria > Pseudomonadati > Pseudomonadota > Gammaproteobacteria > Pseudomonadales > Pseudomonadaceae > Pseudomonas > Pseudomonas sp. Larv2_ips. Next base: position 1,543,805 of record NZ_CAWOAW010000014.1, on the reverse strand, counting down.
AACGACATTACTTCATCAGGAGAATGTGCTGCGTTGGCTAACACCATGGCGTTGGCTATTCAGCATGGTAAAGAGCGTGTACTGATCGATAACTTCTTCAAAGCCAGCTTAAATTCCATCGACCCCACCATTACTGGTTTCCGCCGACAACTGAACACCATGCACCAAGCGCTTCGCGTGAACTTTCACGGCACCAATCCGGTTTCCCGGCAAGCGTACACCGACATTATTAATGACCTCAGTAATAGAACCACATCAACCACCCTCAAGATCAGCACCCAAAATCACGGGCTTCTGGCGGGCGTCATTGTCAATAACAACCAGAAAGAATGGTTTTTCTTTGATCCCAACTTCGGCCTGGCGAAGTTCCCGGACGAAGCTTCAATGCGCCGGGGGCTGGACGCTACCTTGAATAGCGGCTGGAGCGCCGGCACGCTTAAACCGGTTGCCATTAACCACGGCATTCCGGAGTACGACGTCAGCACCTTCAATGACTTGGACTTTCTGGCGACGGTTCCTTACAACAACCCGTACGCACTGTTCAATACCGCGCTCTGATCCACAGGTGACTCACTGGCGTGAATGGCACTTTTGGACGGTGCCATTCACGCAACGCGTCATCCCCCCAAGCCGCGGACTTGCACGCGACATTTGCGCCCATTCCCTTCACAATGCCTGCGCCAACGGAACTTGCCGAGATTGACGCGACTCATTAGAGAATGGTCTTTCAACCGCTAAAGACCTGCCCACTTCATTTTTTCGGGAATTTTGATTATGTCCGCCACCCCCTCCACCCTCCTTGTAGTCGAAGACGACGCCATCGTGCGCATGCTGATCGTCGATGTACTCGAAGAATTGGAGTTCACAGTGATAGAAGCGGCGGACGCTGAAGAAGCTTTGAAAGTGGTCGAAAACACTGCACAGGTGATCGACCTGATGATGACCGATGTTGGCCTGCCTGATATGGACGGTAAAGAACTGGCCGCCAAGGTGCGTGAGCTACGCCCTGCCCTGCCAATCCTGTTTGCCAGCGGCTATGCCGAAAGCATCGACGTGCCGGCCGGCATGCAAGTAATTGGCAAACCTTTCTCCATCGATCAATTGCGCGACAAAGTCAAATCCATGCTGCCCCACGCATAGTCCCTCATTTGCCGCAGGCCGCCGGATACGGGGGCATTCCCGACCTCAGCGTATTTCGCCATTCCCAATGGCGCTGCGCGCTCATTTGACTGAGCCGCTCGCGCGTCAGGGATTTGCTGCTAGCTTGAATCGATATCATCCGTGAATGCCCAAGCGCGTCATCGTCAACACCTGCGTCAAACCGCAACAGACAGGGGCGCGCCAAGGCGATGATTTACCTCAGTTGGCCTGGTTTGCAGGGATTAACGTGACGTTCGCGAAATAAAACTGGAAACTCGTCGCCTTCAACTCCCGTCAGTCAAAAGAACTCTGGAAGGACGCAACAACATGATTGGAAAACCGACGCGCCTGCTGTTGGCGAGCCTCTCGATATTCATGAGCACCGGTGCCTGGGCTGACTTCACGGCAACCCCCGCCGAAGCACGGGCGATTGCCAAGGAAGCCTACCTGTATGGCTACCCGGTCGTGGCGATGTACAAGACGCTCTACACCCAGGCCGTCGATAAAGGCGGGCCCAACTTCAAGGCGCCGTTCAACCATATCGGCAATACCGCGCAGGTGTTCACCCCCAAGGACACTGCGTTCGCCACCCCGAATTCGGACACGCCCTACTCCTTCGTATGGATGGACCTGCGCAAAGAGCCGTTGGTGTTGACCCTGCCCAAGATCGAAGACAACCGTTACTACTCGGTGCAGCTGATCGACCTCTACACGCAGAACATCGCTTACCTGGGCACCCGCAGCACCGGCAACAACGGCGGCCACTACATGATCGCCGGCCCGGACTGGAAAGGTCAGCAGCCGGTTGACGTTGACCGCGTGGTGTACAGCGAAAGCAATATCGCCTACGCCCTGTACCGCACGCAGCTGTTCGATGAAAAAGACCTGAACAAGGTCAAGCAGATCCAGAACGGCTACAAAGTGCAGCCCCTGAGCAGCTACGTCAAACAGCCTGCGCCGGCCGCGGTGCCGAAAATTGAATGGCCCAAGCCGATGGCCACCATGACCGAAGGGCCGCAGCTGTTTCGTTACCTGAACTTCATGTTGGCCTTCGCCGCCCCTCAGGACAGCGAAAAGGACCTGCTGGCGCGCTTTGCCAAGATCGGCATCGCCCCGGGCGCGCCGTTCAAGGTCAAGGACTTGACCGCAGAGCAGCGCAAAGCCCTGGAAGACGGGATTGCCGACGGCCGAGCCGAATTCGCCGCGTTCAAGAAAGACAAAATCGACACTCACCAAGTGGCCAGCGGCGACCTGTTCGGCAGCCGCGACCGCCTGAAAAACAACTACCTGTACCGCTACGCCGGTGCGGACCTGGGAATTTTCGGCAACTCCCCCGATGAGGCCATTTACCTGAACTACTTCGTCGACAGCGAGGGTAAACCGGCCAACGGCGCACGGCACAGCTACACCGTGCACTTTGACAAGGATCAACTGCCGCCCGCTGAAGCGTTCTGGTCGCTGACCATGTACGACGCCAAGACCAAGCTGCTGGCGCCCAACCTCAAAAAGCGCTACCTGATCAATTCGCGGATGTTGCCCAACCTCAAACTGGACGCCGACGGCGGCCTGACCCTGGCATTGCAGCACCACGAGCCACCGAAGGCCGAACAGAGCAACTGGCTGCCGGCACCGCCCGGCCCGTTCTACGCAGTACTGCGCATCTACTTGCCCAAGCCTGAAGCAAGTAACGGCCAATGGAAGTTGCCACCGCTGACGCCGCTCAAATAATCCTCGGCTAACAGCCGCGTGCCCGTTCGCCACCGGTTTGCGACCGGGCATGCACCCTGCGGGTCTTCGAAGCGGGTGCGCCAAGTACGCCAGCAAGACCGCGCCCTCCCTCACTCCCACTGGTTCAGCGGACACTAAACCGGGTAAGGTGCGCGCGTTATTTATGGAGTTGTACCGCACATGACTTGCTGGGATGTCCTCGGCCTATCCCCGAATGCCGATAGCCGCACGATCAAACGCCAATACGCCACCTTGCTGAAGAAAACCCGACCGGATGATGATCCGGAAGGTTTTCAACGCCTGCGTGAAGCGTACGAACACGCCTTGAATTGGCAACAATGGACGCAGGAAGACGACGGCGCTGAGCTGGCCGTGGCCACGGTGCCGACGGCCTTGGCTGCCCAAACCTTGCAGGAGCACTACACGCTGGCGATGGCCGCGGGTGCCGGGCTGGAATTTGAAGTGGGGCTGCTTAAACGCTGCCTCTGGGACGAGGAGCTCAATGAAGAGGATCGGCGTTGGGCGTTTGACACTTTCCAGTGGCTCAGCGCCTGGCAACGCCTGGAGTTGCCGCAAGCGCTGATCGAAGCCTTGGCCGAACAGCGCAGGCAAGCCTTCCCACACACTGAGCCTGGCCATGGCCGAGCGTGACGAAGCGGCTTTTCTCGCAGCTTATGCCGCGCGCGTTGATCAGCCCTGGCTCCAGCAACCGGCGCATGCCCAGTGGGTTCACCACATGCTGGCGACGCTGTTGACCGAAAGCCAGTTCTGGTCCCCCGCCGTGTTTGAGGCCGTGCGCACCGGCCAGGGATGGCAGGGCAGCGAACACGCCTGCCCCGCAGACGAATGGCAACACTTGATACGGCGCCAGCAAGGCCCGGTATTCATGGCCCACCAGTACGCGTTGGCGGCCACAGCGCCCAATACCCCACAGCAACGCGCCGCGCGCTTATTGCTGGCGCCGATGTCTCTGGGCCAGCGGCGTGCATTCGCCCAGCGCCTGAGTGAACACGACTGGGAGGCGTGCCGAACCTTGGCCGCGACCCTTAAAGCCGACCATCCCGACATAGCACAGGCGATGCCAGGCGGCACGCCGTATTTCTGGCAGGATTGGGAAACCGCCTTCGACACCTTGCCGCTGCTGCTCGCGATTGTGCTGGGCTGCCTTGTCGGAGCGCTGTTCCAGTCGTCCTGGCAAGCGGGCGCGTTAGTGGACACTGCGGGGGACGCGTTGGCCTGGTCGATGGCCTACATGGCCGTTGGCGCACTGGCCTGGCAGGTGTGGCGCCCGTTGGCGCATTGGCTGCGCGTGCTGGATGAACGTCTCGGTGCAACACTACCGCGCTGGATGAGCCCCACCCGCCTGCCGTTGTTGCCGGTACGCGACCTGATCCCGGGTGCGGCCATGGGCATTGCCATCAGCGCTCAGTTCGGGCCCGTCGCCGGCCTGACACTGGTGGCGGTCCTGGCTGCCGTCGGCGCGGGCAAGCGCCGGGCAGGCATGAGCGTGAAGGAGTGGGCCGCCCATTTTCCGCGCCGGGCCTTGGGCGCCATCGGCCTGGGCGCCCTCGCCTTCGCCCTGGTGTTTGCCGGGTTCAAACACCTCGACAGCCGCCATCAAGTCGGTCGCCACCAAGGCCTGCAGCAATGGACCGAACGCGTGTGCAGCCGCATGCCGCAAACCGCTGAAGACTGTCAGGCCCCGGCCACACACGCGCAATGGTATGGCCAGGAGGCCGAGCAATGAACCCAGCCCTGTTACTCCCCATTGGCCTCGCGTTTATGCTGATGCTGGTCGGCCTGGCCGGCGCGGGCAAACACACCCAAGTGCTCGAGTTGTGGCTGGATAGGCTCGACGGCCCGCAAACCGCGGCCGCCAGTGCGCTGGCGCCGATCATCGACTGCATGAACCGCGTTGACCGAGACACGCGGCTGGCCTACCAGCGTTTGGTGCACCCGCCAATGGCCGAGTCAGCGCCTGAAGCGCAAACCTCTTTGCCGGCAGGTCGCTACGCCAGGTCACGCGAAGAGTTCGGCGACAACAGCGAGCCGCAGGCGCGGGTGATCCAGAACGACGTGTGCGCGCCCACCCTCACTACCAAGCTGGCGCATCAGCACCCCGCCAGCCCCTTGATCGGGATGACCGCTGAGTACCTCGCGAGCCTGCAGAAAATCTCCTCTACGCTGGGCACCTCGAACCAGCGGCGGCTGTTCGGCGACGTCTTGCAGCAACGCATTCAAGACGAACTCAGCAGAAATGGCGAAGCCTACGCGACGGTGTCCAGCCAGCTGCGCCGCGGCCTGGCGGTGCAAGATCAGCGTCTGCGCGTTGAGCAACGGGCTGTGCTGGAAGCGCGTCTGGGCCAGGACCTGCACTGGCACCTGCTCAATTACATGATCAGCGCACGCGCGGCGGTGGACCGGATCGACGACGGCGTGCGCACTGCCAGCCTGACGCCCCAGGCGCTGGCGAAGCTGACGGCGGCGGTGCAGCGCGCCAACGAAAACAGCGCAACCTTCGTGGACCACATCCCGAATAAAAACCTTAATGATGAAGCCCTGCACCTTTGGTACGTCATCAGGCAGCCCGCCGATGCCTACCTCATCGCGCTGCACAATCTGCTTCAAGACTGGCTGGACCACGCCCCGCCGCAACAGCTGAGTGACGATTACTACCTCGTGACTCGCCGCTACGACGCGCTGCTCAGTTATTACAACCGCCCGGCAAGAAATGCGTTCTAGCCCTGAGTGCGTGCGGCGCCCAGCTCAGGACTGCGCCGGGGCACCCGGCGCCGGGCGAGCCCGCTCAAACGCGATCGCGCGGGATCAGGCTCTGCAACTGCGACGCCAGAAAATTTGCGTCGAAGGCAAACGTGTCCGGGTCCTTCAGGCCGTTGGTTTTTTTCCATAGCCAATCGTTTTTATCAGCCGGCAGCACCAGTGATACGCTGCCGTGCCGTGCGGCGGTCAAGCCCATCACCGACACGGCGATCGAGCCGCCCGCCCCCATCACGTCCGGCACGAACTCCACCGTCTTGCCGGTGATGTGCACCGTCAGTTTTTCGGTTTTGAAGGTCGACGTCTCAACCGGCAGGCTCGGGCCGCTGGCGACATAGGCCTCACGGTGGACTTCCAGCAGCCCAGTGGTCTTGACGGGTTCCAGCCACTGCTCGATCTGCCCGAACAGCTCGCCGAGCTTTTGCGCCCAGCGTGCGGACTGTACGTCGAACTGCTGTTTTTTGTGCGCTTCGCTGTCGGCGTAATGACGAAGCATCTCGCCCAATTGCTGTACATCGTCCATTGCGGATTTCCTTGGGTGGGCCAGGTTGCGAACGCTGATCATGGCAGATGCGGCGGTTCAGCGTGCGGCTTAACTGCACCGGTCATTTGAACGGCAACTGCGTATGACTATTACGCAGCCGATGGGTAAGGTGAGGCGACATCCCCTGTCAGGAGCATCGCATGCGCACCATCGGCCTTATCGGCGGCATGAGCTGGGAGTCCAGCGCCGAGTATTACCGCATTATCAACCAGCGCGTGCGTGACCAGCTGGGCCCGCTGCGCTCGGCGCAACTGTTGATGTACAGCGTGGATTTCGGCCCGGTCGAGCAGGCGCAGCATGCCGGCCGTTGGGATGACGCCGCGCTGATCCTCGAGGATACGGCGCGCCGCTTGCAGGCTGGCGGTGCGGATTGCGTGGTGCTGTGTACCAACACCATGCATCGGGTTGCAGCGCGTATCGAGGCGGCCGTGTCGATTCCGTTCCTGCATATTGCCGATGCCGCCGGTGCCGCTGCGGTAGAAGCCGGTACGCTGACAGTCGGTTTGCTGGGCACGGCATTCACCATGGAGCAGGACTTTCTCACCGCACGCCTGACCGCCCAAGGCTTGACCGTGTTGGTGCCCGACGCTGACGAGCGCCAGGCCGTGCACCGAATCATCTATGAGGAGTTGTGTGTCGGCGTGCTCAGCGCGGCCTCGCGCCAGGTCTATCAGCGGGTGATCGAGTCGCTGGCCGCACGGGGCGCCCAGGCAATCATTCTTGGGTGCACGGAAATCGGCCTGCTGATCAAACCGCAGCACAGCAACCTGCCATTGCTGGACACCACCGAGCTGCATGCGCAGGCTGCGGTGGCGTTTGCTCTGGGGGGTTAAGCCGTCTGGCGCAGGCGCGCCATGCTCAGGGTGTCAACGAAGACGCCGTCACGCAGGGCGTAATCGCGCATCCGGCCTTCGACCTCGAAGCCGAACTTGCGATAGAGGTTATGCGCGGCTTCGTTGTCGGCGTACACCGTCAGTTCGACGCGGCGCAAATTCATCCAGTTGTCGGCCACGTCCAGCGCGGCCGTCAACAGCCTGGAGCCGACGCCCTTGCCTTGCCAGGCCGTGGCGACGCCCATGCCGAACGAACCGACATGGCTGCGGCGCACCCGCAGGGTTTGCTCCAGGCCAAGCTGGCCGATCACTTCCCCTGCATGCATCGCCACCAGCTGTAGCCGCCGCTCGTTATCCAGCGCCAGCTTGTTACGCCACGCCTGCACCGACTGAAAAGGCATTTGCAGCACCTGACGGCACACAGCCGGTTCGTTGTAGAGCGCAGCGACGCCTTCAAGGTGGGCCTCGGTGAAGCGCTGGATCACGATAGGGGATTCAGGTGTGCGCATTGCGTTTCTTCCTTGGAAAAACAAGTGGCCGCCCAGTGTAGAGGCCAAGCCGCCACGCTGGCTAGGGTGCTGGCACTGTCGTCCACAACGTCGGCCAATCGCCGTAACCCACCCCATTGCAGCGCGGCATCTGATGCAACTCGCGCAGTTGGAAAGCCTTGCCGTCAAACACCCAGACACCGCCCTCGCCGCAATCACCAACGCCACGCAGTTTGTAGAAATAGCTCAAGGTGCCGGTGGTCGGGTCGTAGCCGACCGAGCCTTGCAGGGCAGCGCCCTCCACAGGTAGCGGTTGAATGCTCAACGTGGTTTCGGCGTACGGCGCCTTGCGCTCACGGCTGCTGACTTCGTACTCGCAGGTGTAGGCCGCGCAGTCATAGCGCACCACTGTCAGGGCTTGAGCTTCGCTCAATGCGCCGACTTCGGCCTCGGGTTTCATCGCGGTGTCGGTGGTGGTGATCGCCTTCACCGCAGCGGCGGCCAGCGCGGCGTGTTCCTGGTCGTTGAGCGCCGGCGCCGACGTGAAGGGGCGCAGCACCGGTGGCGGCAAGCGTGCCGGCACGTCGCTGGCCGCGCTCTTGCCAGGCCGCGCAAGTGCGGTGACGTTATCCACCCGCCCTTGCACCGCGTCCATCAACAGCAGCGAGGCACTCAGCCCGCTCAGGGACACATGCGCGGTGTCATCGCCCGGTAACTGCAAACGCTGGCCGTTGCGCAAGCGCTGCAGCCAGAGCCGTGCCGGCGCGTCCTCGATCACGCCGTAGGATTGCAGGTGGGGATCAACACCTTGATCGTCCAACTGCACCTCCAGGCTGCGCGTCAGTGCCTGGCCCAGGGGCTTTCCGTCCAATTGCAGAGTAGAGAGGTCCAGCGCCTCACCGCGATGATCAACGCGTAAGCGCAGGTACCCTTCGGGGCCGGCTTGATGCCAGATATGCAAGGTCAGGGAGCTGGCATCTTCCTCATCCACGCCACTGGGCGCGCTGAGGGCGTGACAATTGCGCAGGTTGTCGCAGCCGGTGACCCAATTCTTGATTTCCCGCAGCAGCGGGACGGTTTCAGTCGCGGGTTGAGCGAGGGCCGGGGCGCTGATGCCAGTCAGCAACAGGGCCAGCAAAGCGGTGGTGCGCAGCATGGGGACTCTCCGTGTCGAAAAACGGCGCGGATTGTCCCACGTTCACGGTGTTGCGTCAGCGCCCGGTCGCTGTGCGCCACAGTCGCGCAATATCTGCCGCGCGCTCGCGCAGCAGGCGCGGCGCGTCGCTGCACGCCTGTTCAAGGCTCATCGGCCCGGACGGCAAGGCGAATGCGGCGCTCACGCCGTGGCTATACATATGCTCGTAGCCGTCGCCCAGGGTACCGGCGATCACGATGACGGGCACGTTGTGCTGCTGGGCGATGCGCGCCACGCCGAAGGGGGTTTTGCCGCGCAGGGTCTGGGCGTCGAAACGGCCTTCGCCGGTGACCACCAGGTCAGCCCCCTGCACCGCTGCATCCAGGCCGACCAGTTCGGCCACCACCTCAACACCCGCGCGAAATTGCGCGCCCAGAAACGCTTTGGCGGCAAAGCCCAGGCCACCGGCGGCGCCGCTGCCGGGTTCATCGCGCACGTCTTTGGGCAGGACCTTGGTGCAATGATCGGCAAAGTGACCCAGGGCTGCGTCCAGTTGTTCGACCTGCTGCGCGCTAGCACCTTTTTGCGGGCCGAAAATGGCAGATGCGCCGTGCGGACCACACAGCGGGTTATTCACATCGGCGGCAATTTCAAAACGCACCTGAGCCAAACGTGGGTCCAGCTGCTCAAGGCTGATCCGCGCAAGCCGCGCCAGCGCCAGGCCACCCGGGGCAAGTGCCTGATCTTGCGCATCGAACAGTTGCACACCCAGCGCCTGCATCGCCCCGGCACCGGCATCGTTGGTCGCACTGCCGCCAATCGCCAGAATGATGCGCTGGGCACCGGCGTCCAGGGCTGCACGGATCAGTTCGCCCGTGCCGTAGGTGCTGCTCGAACAGGCGTCGCGTTTGCCCGGCGCCAGCAGTTGCAAACCACTGGCTTCGGCCATTTCGATAATGGCGGTATGGCTGTCGGCCAACCAGCCCCAGCGTGCTTCAACCGACGCGCCCAAGGGGCCTCGAACGGTTTGGCTGCGCAACTCGCCCTTGCAGGCAGCAAGGACCGAATCCACCGTGCCTTCACCACCGTCCGCCATCGGGCACTGGACCAGATGTGCCTGCGGCCAGACCTCGGCCAAGCCTTCGGCGATGGCCTGGGCGACGCCTTCGGCGCTCAGGCTGTCCTTGAACGAGTCGGGGGCGATGATGATTTTCATGGGCGTTCTCCGGTTTTTATAACGCCCATGCTGCCAGTTGGCTGCGGCAATGACGCCGGTCCGATGCACAAGTGTGGCGCAGGTTTGTTGTTCATTCCGACAAAGCCTGGGGCAAAAGCTGTACGCCAAGGTACAGGGCCAGCATGCCGTCGAGGGTCAACGGGTCGACGCCGCTGAGCTCGGCAATGCGTTCCATGCGGTAGCGCAAGCTGTTGCGGTGGATGCCCAGCGCGTCGGCGCAGGCCTGGCTCTGGCCGTCGTGGTCGCACCAACTGCGCAGCGTGGCAAGCAGCTGGCCGTTGTTGTCCTTGGCCAGCACTTTGCGCAACGGGTTCAGCAGTTCATCCAGCGCATCGTCGTTGCGGTGGCGCCAGAGCATCACCGGCAGGCGGTAGCGGTTGAGCGTCAACAAACGTGACTGGGGCAGGATGTCACGACCGTAGGCCAGCAGATCGCCGACCCGGCGATAACACCGGCGCAGGCCCGCCAGGCCATCTGCTTGCCCACCGACGGCAACCCGCAGGATGTTCCAGCCCAGGCCCTGAAGTTTTTCCAGCAGCCGTGGGTTGTCCACCTGCACCGCCGCCGGCCGGCACCACAACAGGGAAAACTGCGCAGAGCTGACACACCAACTGTCCGGGTAACGGCTGGTCAGCCAGGCGCTCAGCGCTTCGGCCGACTGACCCACGCCCAGCTCAAACAGGTACGGCGTGCGCGGCATGTGCGGCTTGAGCCCCAGTTGCTGGGCCTCGTCCACCAGGCGCGGCGAGTCACCGCGTTCGGCCAGCAATAACGCAAGCAGGTCGTCGCACCGCTGGCGTCGCCATTGCTGCTCGGCTTGCTGATGACGGTGGCTGACCAACATCTCGGCGGTCATGCGCACCAGTTCAGCGTAGGTGCGCAACAGCTCGGGTTCACCGGTAATGCCCAGCACGCCGATCAGGCGTTGGTCGTGCATCAAGGGCAGGTTGATACCCGGCTGCACGCCTTTGAGGTGCTTGGCAGTCTGGCCGTCGATCTCGACTACCCGGCCGTTGGCCAGCACCAGCTGCGCACCCTCATGGCGGGTATTGATGCGCTCAGGCTCGCCGCTGCCCAGAATCAGGCCCTGGCTGTCCATGACGTTGACGTTATAGGGCAGGATCGCCATGGTGCGATTAACGATATCCTGCGCCAGGTCATGATCCAGCTCGAACATGGGGCTAAATTCCTGAAAAAAGCGAGTTGGTCATAGGCACAGCGCAAAGCGTGCCTGACTGTGCGCAAGCACAAAGACAGCACCCCGCAAGGTGGCCGAGACTCATTGAGCGATCAACGTTACCTTCGCATCGCGAAAAATCATAATAAAGAGAGACTGACATGTCACAGAGCGCCGCTGCCACACTGGCCACCGATGACGATAAAAACGCCATCTACAAGCGCATCACCCTGCGCCTGATCCCCTTCATTTTCATCTGCTACCTGTTTAATTACCTTGACCGGGTAAACGTTGGTTTTGCCAAGTTGCAGATGCTCGATGCGTTGAAATTCAGTGAAACGGTATACGGCCTGGGGGCCGGGATTTTCTTTATCGGTTATGTACTGTGCGGCGTGCCGAGCAACCTGGCGCTGACCCGGTTCGGCCCGCGGCGCTGGATTGCGCTGATGATGATCGTGTGGGGCACGCTCTCCACATGCTTGCTGTTCGTGACCACGCCGACACACTTCTATGGCCTGCGCCTGTTGACCGGTGCCGCTGAAGCCGGGTTCTTCCCAGGCGTGGTGCTGTACCTCTCGCAGTGGTTCCCGACCTTCCGCCGTGGGCGGATCATGGCGTTGTTCATGTCGGCAATCCCGGTGTCCGGCCTGCTTGGCAGCCCGTTTTCCGGCTGGATCCTCAACCACTTTGCCGCCGGCCAGGGTGGCCTGGCCGGCTGGCAGTGGATGTTCCTGTTGCAAGGCATCCCGACGGTGATTCTGGGCGCGCTCGCTTATTTCCTGCTCAGCGACAGCTTCGCCAATGCCAAGTGGCTTACGCCGCATGAGCGTGCAGTGCTGGAGGCCGACCAGGCGACGGATCTGGCGAACAAACCGAAAACCACCACAGATTCGCTCGGCGAGGTGTTCAAGAACCCGGCCATCTGGGCGTTTGGCCTGATCTACTTCTGCATCCAGAGCGGCGTGTACGCGATCAACTTCTGGCTGCCGTCGATCATCAAGAGCCTGGGCTTCAGCGATAACCTGGTGATTGGCTGGCTCAGCGCGATTCCGTACCTGCTGGCCGCGGTGTTCATGTTGCTGGTGGGCCGCTCCGCCGACTTGCGCAAGGAGCGTCGCTGGCACTTGGTGGTGCCGATGTTGATGGGCGCTATCGGTTTGGTGATCGCCGTTAATTTCGCCACTACTCCGGCGATTGCGATTCTTGGCCTGACCATCGCCACCATGGGCGCCCTCACCGGCCTGCCGATGTTCTGGCCGGTGCCGACGGCTCTGCTCAGTGCCGGCGCAGCGGCCGGTGGTTTGGCCCTGATCAACTCCATGGGCCAGATGGCCGGCTTCCTCAGCCCGTATATCGTAGGGTTTGTGAAGGATGCCACCGGGTCCACGGATGTGGCGTTGTACTTGCTGGCGGCGGTGATCGTTGCCGGTAGCGTGTTGGCGCTGCGCATGACGCGCACGTTGAAGGTATAACGCGCGCCCAGCAGCAATGAGTTCAATGTGAAAGCGGGCTTGCTCGCGAATGCGGTGGTTCAGTCTATACATTCAGTGACTGACACACTGCTTTCGCAAGCAAGCCCGCTCCCACTTTTGGTTGCCGGGTTTACAACAGGCCGCCGCCGTCGATGTCGATCACGGCGCCGGTGACGAAGCCATTTTCCATGGCCAGCACGTACCCCGCCGCCACTTCTTCAGCCTGCCCCACGCGCCCAACCGGCAAGGCCCCGCCGGCCTTGGCAAACATCGCCTGGCGCTGTTCTTCTGGCAAGCCTGCATAAGCAGGCGTGTCAATCACCCCCGGGCTGATCACATTGACCCGACGTGGTGCCAGCTCCTTCGCCAGCTGTTTGCCCAGCGCCTCGGTCGCGGCGTTGATGCCGGTCTTGATGAACTGGCCGGGCGCCAATTTACGGCCCAGTTGGCCAGAGGTCAGCGTGATGCTGCCGTGCTCGTCGAGAAATGGCAGCGCCTGTTGAATCGCGCGCAGCGAGCCCCAGAGCTTCACGTTGAAATTGTCCTGGGCTTCATCCAGGTCAGTGTCGAGCAAGGGTTTGGCCCGCACCGACGGCCCAGAGGTGTAGACCAGATGGTCAAAACGCCCCACCGCCTCGAACAAGCGTTGCAAGGACGCAGTGTCGGTCACATCCACCGGCTCGCTGCGTACGCCGTTGTCGACACCGGAGGTCAACCGGCGCCCGGCCAGCACCACCTGTGCGCCTCGTGCCGTGGCTGCCTTGGCCACGGCGGCGCCGATACCGCTGCTGCCGCCGATGACGATGACGGTTTTACCGCTGAGGGAAGATGTCATGGGTTAACTACCTGACTAAGAAAGTGAGCGTTGATCTTCTCAGCTTGGCAATCAGCGAAAAATCCCGGTAAAACGACAAGATCTTTAAAGGATTTTTACAAATGAGCTCAACCCTCGACCTTGAAGTGTTCGTGCGCACCGCCGACACCGGCAGCCTGTCAGCGGCGGCGCGCAGCCTCAACCTCACACCGGCTGCAGCGAGCATTGCGCTCAAGCGGCTGGAAACCCGGCTGGGCATCCGCCTGCTGGCCCGCTCTACGCGCAGCATGCGCCTGACCGAAGAAGGCCGGCGCTACCTGGACAGCGTGCGGGTTGCGCTGGAAGCCTTGTCGGAAGGCGAGCAGGCGATCAAGCAACAAGGCCAGAGCCTCAGCGGTTTATTGCAATTGGCGGCGCCCTCGGATTTTGGCCGCAATGTGCTGCTGGGCTGGCTGGATGAATTCAAGCGCGAACACCCGAACATCCGTTTGCAGTTGTTGCTCAACGACAGCAACGCCGACTTATTCCGCGACACCGTCGACATTGCCCTGCGCTTTGGTGTGCCACGCGACTCCAGCCTGGTCGCGCTGCCGGTGGTGCCGGGCCACCACCGCATTCCCTGCGCCAGCCCCGATTACCTGGCGCGCCATGGCACACCGCGCACGCCGGCAGACCTGGCGCAGCACAGCACGCTGCGCTACATGCGCCGTGGGCAGGCCAACAACACTTGGTACTTTCGTCAGGGCGCACTGCTGCAGGAAGTCGAGGTGACGGGCGATTACCTCAGCGACGACGGCGAAATCGTGCGGCGCTGGGCGCTGGCAGGCCATGGCATTGCCTACAAGGCCAACCTGGACATCGCCAGCGATATCAAGGCCGGGCGCCTGGTGTGGTTGTTGCCTGACTGGCAAGGCGAACCCACGCCGTTCAACCTGATGTGCCCGCACCGCCTGCAAGTGTCGGAACGGGTGAAAGTGCTGCACCGATTTCTGCAGGCACGCTGTCAGGCCTTGCTCAGTGCATGAAGAAACGCGCGCCGGGCTTGTTCCAGAGCCCTCGAGTCTGGTATTGCAGGGTTCACGTTTCCCTGCCATGAGGAGCTTTGCATGATTTACCGCACATTGGGCCAGTCCGGGTTGAAGGTCAGCGCACTGACACTGGGCACCATGATGTTTGGCGAGCAGACCAACACCGAAGACTCGCTGCGCATCATCGACAAGGCCTGGGACCAGGGCATCAATTTTATCGACACCGCCGACGTCTACACCGGCGGGCGTTCCGAAGAAATCGTCGGCGAGGCCATCGTTCGTCATCGCCAGGACTGGGTGGTGGCATCCAAGGTCGGCATCGGCCCGGCGGACGGCGTGCCGAATCGCAGCGGCTTGAGCCGCAAGCGCATTTTCAACGCGCTGGAAGCCAGCTTGACGCGCCTGGACACCGACTACCTGGACATCTATTACCTGCACCGCGAAGACCATGACACGCCGCTGGAAGTCACGGTGTCGGCAATTGGCGACCTGATCCGCCAGGGCAAGATCCGCTATTGGGGCCTGTCCAACTACCGGGGCTGGCGCATCGCCGAAGTGATTCGCGTGGCCGAGCGTTTGGGCGTGGACCAGCCGATCATCAGCCAGCCGCTGTACAACATCGTCAATCGCCAGGCCGAGGTCGAGCAGCTCACCGCCGCAGCCGCCTACGGCCTGGGCGTGGTGCCTTACAGCCCGTTGGCGCGCGGCGTGCTCAGCGGCAAGTACGCACCCGACGTCGCTCCTCAAGCGGGCAGCCGTGCGGCGCGTCAGGACAAGCGCATTCTGGAAACCGAATGGCGCGTGGAGTCACTGCGCATCGCCCAACAGATTCAGCAGTACACCCAAGGGCGCGGCGTCGGCATTGTCGAGTTTGCGATTGCCTGGGTGCTGAACAACTCGGCCGTGAGCTCGGCAATTGTCGGGCCGCGCACCGAAGCGCAGTGGGATGCCTACACCGGCGCGCTGGAGGTGAAGATCAGCGCTGAAGATGAGGCCTTTATTGATTCACTGGTAACGCCGGGGCATTCGTCCACGCCGGGCTTCAATGATGTGGGGCATTTTGTTTCGGGCCGCGTGGCACGCGCGTAGCGCCTGCAACGTGCAGGTGTGTATGGCGAGCGGGCTTGCCCGCGTTGGGCTGCGAAGCGGCACCATCGAGGACACCGTGTTGTGTCAGGCACAGCGCGGGGTCTGGTTTTGGGTCTGCTTTGCAGCCCAGCGCGGGGCAAGCCCGCTCGTCACAGGCGCTTGCATGAACCTGGTGTGGTGAGAAAATTTCCTGCAAAACGCCCCAAAACAGCGCAACCGTCTTGCGCCAAAAGCACCATAATCCCCTCCTGAAAATATCCCCCCAATTTATAGCTTTTCGTTTTCGCGAGGACAGTGTGTCTAAAGGTGTTGTGTTGTCGGTATTGGCCTCGGTGTTGTTTGCCGTGATGTATTACTTCACCTCGCTGCTCACGCCATTGAGCGGCCTGGAAATTTTCGGCTGGCGCATGTTGCTGACCGTGCCGTGCATGACCGTGTTCATGATCATCAGCGGCGAATGGCGGCGAGTCTGGGAGCTGGTGCGAATGCTGGCGGCCAGGCCGCGGCTGATCGGCGGCGTGCTGCTGTCGTCGGCCTTGCTCGGCGTGCAACTGTGGCTATTTATGTGGGCACCGCTCAATGGGCGCAGCCTGGATGTGTCGGTCGGCTACTTCCTGCTGCCGCTGACCATGGTGCTGACCGGGCGCCTGGTGTACGGCGAACGCTTGTCGCGCCTGCAGCAGATCGCGGTATTTTTTGCCGCGCTCGGCGTGCTGAACGAGTTGTATCAGGCCGGTGGTTTTTCCTGGGCAACCCTGGTGGTGATCATTGGTTACCCGATCTATTTTGTGGTGCGCAAATACCTGACCACTGATCACCTGGGCGGGTTGTGGCTGGACATGGCGCTGATGCTGCCCGTGGCCTGGTGGTTTGTGCAGCACGGTGAACAAGGTTTTGCCGTGATGGACATTCATCCAAAGCTGTATGCATTGATTCCGATGCTGGGGGTGATCAGTGCCTCGGCGCTGGTCAGCTATATCGTGGCCAGCCGGCTGTTGCCGTTCAGCCTGTTCGGGCTGCTCAGCTATGTGGAACCGGTGTTGCTGCTGGCGGTGGCGTTGATATTGGGCGAAGGCATCAAGGGCGGCCAGTGGCTGACCTATATCCCGATCTGGCTGGCGGTGATGGTGCTGGTGTACGAGGGCTTCAAGCACTTGGTGCGTCAACGCAAAGCGTGATGCGCAGGCCATAAAAAGCCCGGCCGAGGGTTACCTCGGCCGGGCTTTTTTACGCTTAGTCGGCGGTCAATACACCACGACGCACCTGGTCACGCTCGATCGACTCGAACAGTGCCTTGAAGTTGCCCTCGCCAAACCCATCATCGCCCTTGCGCTGGATGAATTCGAAGAACACCGGGCCCATCAGGGTTTCCGAGAAGATTTGCAGCAGCAGGCGCTTGTCGCCGGCAATCGACGAACCGTCGAGCAGAATGCCACGCGCTTGCAGTTGATCCACCGGCTCGCCGTGGTTAGGCAGGCGGCCTTCGAGCATTTCGTAGTAGGTGTCTGGCGGCGCGGTCATGAAGCGCATGCCGATCTTCTTCAGCGCGTCCCAGGTCTTGACCAGGTCGTCGGTGAGGAACGCCACGTGCTGGATGCCTTCGCCGTTGAACTGCATCAGGAACTCTTCGATCTGGCCCGCGCCCTTGGACGATTCTTCGTTCAGCGGGATGCGGATCATGCCGTCCGGAGCGCTCATGGCCTTGGACGTCAGGCCGGTGTATTCGCCCTTGATATCGAAGTAGCGCGCTTCGCGGAAGTTGAACAGCTTCTCGTAGAAGTTGGCCCAGTAGACCATGCGCCCGCGATACACGTTGTGGGTCAGGTGGTCGATGACCTTGAGGCCGGCGCCCACCGGGTTGCGGTCCACACCTTCGAGGTACACGAAGTCGATGTCATAGATCGAGTTGCCTTCGCCGAAGCGGTCGATCAGGTACAGCGGCGCGCCGCCGATGCCCTTGATGGCTGGCAGGTTAAGCTCCATCGGGCCGGTTTCGATGTGGATCGGCTGTGCGCCGAGTTCGAGCGCGCGGTTGTAGGCCTGCTGCGAATCCTTGACGCGGAACGCCATGCCGCACACCGACGGGCCGTGTTCGGCCGCAAAGTACGAGGCCAGGCTGTCGGGCTGGTTGTTGAGGATCAGGTTGATTTCGCCCTGGCGATACAGGTGCACGTTCTTGGAGCGGTGGGAGGCGACTTTGGTGAAGCCCATGATCTCGAAGATCGGCTCCAGAGTGCCCGGCGTTGGCGATGCGAATTCGATGAATTCAAAGCCCATCAGGCCCATTGGGTTTTCGTATTGGTCTGCCATGGTGGCACCTCATCATTCTTGTCATTAACACAGGGTTATTTGCGAGCAAGGATGAGGTTGCAGGGTGGCGCACAGGACAGGCCTCGCACACTGCGCGCGAGGAAATCACCAAAGATGAGGGGGGAGCCGAGTAGCTTCATGGTTACATCAGTCTCTGACGGCCGAGGCTTGCGTGAGCGCAAGTCCATATTCTTGTATGCGTAAATCGATTCTACACAGCGTAACAGCGTTTGTCCGCACTCTTATCAAATCCTCAATGGCTTGGGCTGCGCAAGGGGTTTGTTGCACAGATGGATGCCCAGCAGGATCACCGCCCCGCCCACCAGCATCGGCGTGCTCAGGTGCTCATCCAGCAGCATGGCGCCGCAGATCACTGCCGTCAGCGGGTTGAGCGCGATGAACACGCCGGCGCGGGTTGCGCCGATACGGCGAATGCCGTCATACCAGGCGATGTAAGCCAGCGGCGAGCCGAACACGCCCAGGTACAGCAGGCTGAGCATTTGCGGTAAATGGATCGCGCTCAGGGCTTTTAATGTGAGCTTGCCACCGACCAGTGTGGTGACCGTCAACATCGCCGTGCCCAGCAAGATCGACCAGGTCACCGTCTGCAATGGCCCCAGGCTCTGGTTGAGGCTGCGGGAAAACAGCGAGTAGGCGCCCCACCCCAACACACAGCCAAAAATCAGCAGATCGCCCAGCCAGGCGTTGGCCGCACCCTGCAGCACTTGGGGATTGCGGCTGATGATGACCGCACCCGCGCCGCCCAGGCACAAGGCAATGCCCAGGCATCTGGCCGTGCCTAGCCGCTCCTTGAACAGCCACCACGAACCCAGGCCGATCACCGCCGGGTTCAAGGCCACGATCAGCGACGCCCGCGACGCATTGATGTAATTCAGACCGTAGAAGAAACACAGGTTGTAGAAAAAGATTCCGCAGAACCCCAGCATTGCCAACTGCGCGAGTTGCCTGGCGCTGGGCCGCGCCAGGCGCACGCGTGCCAGGGCCATGAAGCCCAGCAGCGCTGCGCTGGCCAACACAAAACGCAGCGTGGCCGCCAGCAGCGGCTCCACGTCGGCTGCCAGGTAGCGGCCGGACACAAAGGTCGCGCCCCAGATCATGGTGACAGCAGCAAGTTTGAGGTAAGTCAGGCGATCGGGAGAGGACGTCATCGGTGAGGCTCAGTGGATGTCAGGATTGGGATATCCTGTGGCTAATGACTGATCATCGTAAAATGAGTAATTGCTCATGACCCTTACGCAGCTGCAAATCTTCTCGCGCGTGGCCGAGCTGCAAAGCTTCACCCACACCGCCCACCGCCTGGGTATCAGCCAGTCAGCCGTGTCGCATGCCATCAAGGCCCTTGAGCAGGAACTGGGCGTCGAACTGTTCCGGCGCCATCAGTCCCAGGTCGAACTCAGTGATATCGGCCAGCAATTGCTGATGCGTGCGCGCACCTTGCTGGGCGTGGCCGACACCCTGCAACAGGAAGCCTCGGATGCGCGGGGCATGAAGCGCGGCACGCTGCGCATCGGCTCTTTTGGCCCGACTTCGTCCAATTGTCTGCTGCCGCGCATTCTCGAGCCATTCAGGCGTCAGCACCCGGGCATTGAGGTGCACGTGGACGAAGGCCCGGACCGCCAAGTGATCCAGTGGCTGGACGAGCGGCGCATCGACGTGGGATTTGTGGTGCTGGAACAGGAGCGCTTCGATACGTTTGCGCTGTTCAACGACCAGATGGTCGCCCTGCTGCCCGCTGCGCACCCGCTGGCTGCGCAGCCTTGCGTGACTTTGAAGGCGCTGTGTGACGACCCGTTCATTCTCACCGACGCCGGCTCGCAGGAGCTGGTCTCGCGATTGTTCAGCAGCGCGCGACTAACCCCGAATGTGCGTTACCGCTGCTCGCAACTGCTCAGTACGCTTGCGGCAGTAAGCCGCGGCGACGGCGTGAGTGTGGTGGCGCAGGCGTCCTTGCCGCAGACGCCAGACGCACGTTACCAGGTGCGCCCGCTGTCGCCACGAGTGAATCGGGACATTGGCCTGGCGGTGCTGGACCAACGTCAGGCGACACCTGCGACCCTGGCGTTTATCCAACTGGCGCAGACGCTGAACTTCCAGCGGGGCTGACTCACCTGACCGCCAGGTACAGCGAGCTTATTTCGCACGCGCCATCTATCATTTGATGTATCTGATTAGCCCTTCGGGGCTTTTCCCATCCTGCGACAGGCCGTCTCTCCATGCCCCTGACCGTAAACGGCCCGCGAAAACGCGCCACCCGCTATTTGCTTACCACCCTCAGTGGCCTGCTGCCGATCGCGCTGGGGATGGTCATTCTGCACTGGCAAGCCGAACGCACCCTGCAACAAAGCACTGCGCAAACCGCCCGTGAAGCCGTGCGCCAGTTTGACCTGATGCTCGATAACACCACCCTCGCCGCCCAGGCCTTGCTGCCACTGGCGGGTCAGCCGTGCGACAACGGCGCGCAGCTGGCGCTGCGTGAACAAGTCACGCGCCGGCCCTTTGTGCGCGCAACAACGTTGTCCTGGCAGAAAAACATCTATTGCAGCTCGCTGTTCGGCGATCACTACCAGTCAGCGGTCAACCCGGATGATTACGTGGACGGGAGCCTGTGGTTGATGAATGGCAATCCGGTCACACCCGATACTGCGCTGCTGGTTAACCGGCTGGTCGAAGGCGACAAGGCGGCGTTCGCCTCGATTGATGGTTATCACCTGACCAACGCCTTGCGCTTGATCAGCCGTTACGCACACCTGGTGTTGCAAGTGGGCCCCAACTGGCTGGATGCCGACGGCAAGGTGCACAACACGCCCGTGCCGGTGTTCGAGGTGGCCCATCACCACCTGGCCTCGCAGCGCTATCACTACAGTGTCGACGCCGGCATGCCGGCCGGTGAAGTGTGGCGGTACATGGAAGCGCGCTATCCGGCCCTGTTCAGCCTGCTGGTGTTTTTTGGCGTACTGTCGGGCGTGCTTGCGCACTGGCTGCAAAAGCGCTCGTCTGCGCCCACCCATGAACTGCAACGCGCCTTGGGTGCCAACGAGTTCATTCCGTACTTTCAACCCGTGGTCCGCGGCGACACGCGTGAATGGGCCGGCTGTGAAGTGCTGATGCGTTGGCAGCACCCGAAAGAAGGCCTGGTGCGTCCCGACCTGTTTATCCCGTTGGCGGAGCATTCCGGCCTGATCGTGCCGATGACCCGCGCCTTGCTGCACCAGACGGCGGCGCAGTTGGCCCCGCATGCTGAGCGCTGGCGTCCGGGCTTTCATATTGGCGTGAATATCACGGCACGCCACTGTGAGGATCTGGACCTGGTGGAAGATTGTCGAACGTTTCTCGCCGCGTTCGCCCCAGGCCAAGTGACGCTGGTGCTGGAGTTGACCGAGCGTGAACTGATCAAGCCTACGGATATCACGCGTCAGCTGTTCGACGCCCTGCATCAACTGGGCGTGATGATTGCCATTGATGACTTCGGTACCGGGCACTCCAGCCTCGGTTACTTGCGCAACTTCAATGTCGATTACTTGAAAATCGATCAAAGCTTTGTCGCCATGATTGGCGCTGATGCACTTTCACGGCATATCCTCGACAGCATCATCGAACTCTCCGGCAAGCTGGACCTGGGCATCGTGGCCGAGGGCGTGGAAACAGCAGAGCAATGTGAATATCTGGCGGCCCACGGTGTGGATTTTCTGCAGGGTTACCTGTTTGGCCGACCACTCCCCGGTGACGAATTCATTAAGTCGCTGGCCAGCCATTGAATAGCCACTCATTACGCTTGATGAAATAATCTTATTTAGGTAAACGACGTGATTTACTCGTGGGGCATTAACTACTACAATTTTTCCTGCCTGTGCTGAACTCGCAGAAAGGCCTCTTTCTTTGAGTCACCTTATAAGCGCTTGGCTTATAGCTTTGTCTGCAGTTGATATCAGCAAACTACATTATTGGAGTACAGATTTTGTCCAGACTCGCCGAATTTCGCGCAGCAGAAAAAGCCCTTCAAGAGCAGCTGGCCCAGCTGGAATCACTGAAGAACGACGCCGGCCTGAAGAAAGAAATCGAATTCGAAGAAAAGCTGCAAGGCTTGATGAAGCACTACGGCAAAGGCCTGCGCGACATCATCGCGATCCTTGACCCTCACCCTGCCAAGGCCGGTGCTGCAACGGCCGCCGCCCCTAAACAGCGCCGCGCACGCGTGGTCAAGGTGTACCATAACCCGCACACCGGCGAGCTGATCGAGACTAAAGGCGGCAACCACCGCGGCCTCAAAGCCTGGAAAGAACAGTATGGCGCCGCCACTGTAGATTCCTGGCTTCGCGGCTGATCGCACTGCACTAACAAAAAGCCCCGCTGATGCGGGGCTTTTTTTGTTTAAGGATTCGAAAACGAACTTAACTAACATTTCACTTTGTTCAAATCCGATCAACCTGGCACATTCAAAGTTTCAGGCTGTCGCGTACCGATCCGACTTCGCCCTGGCTGGCCTCATAGGCTTCGGCTTGGCCGGCGTATGAAAAAACATAGGCTTTGTCAGTATCTACCGCACCGACTAATGTTTGCGACAACACGTGCCGCCCATTCTCGGTAATCACGCAAGTTGTTTCCAATGCATCAAGACGGCTCAATGTGGTTGGGTGCATCTTGGTGCACACGCTTTGATAACCGCTGCCGCCAAAGTCTTTCTGGATGGATTTACGCATTTCCAGCAACACGCCTTGAAGATTAACTTTATGACCCGCCTCGATCGGCGTGCCGGTCAACTCCATGACCATCAAGGTATTGCCATTTTCGTCATTTTTGATCGCGCGCTGGCGAGACACGGCCTGGGGTTTTACCGGGGCTTCGCCGTCCGGCTCCACTTCCTCGACCTGCCAGCCACTGGGCCAGTGAATTTCCGGGGCGGCTGCCAGTACGAACGGGCTGCCCAGCAGTAGAAACAACGAGCTCAACAGCGATTTACGAAATTCGATCATTACAAAAAACGCCCAAGGTTCAAGCGTCAAAGTTTGAGCCCCGGCACCCGCTAGTCGCAAGCGCTGCGTGACCTTTTTCATTTGGCGCAGTGGGCGGCCCTTGCGTATCATGGCTCGGCTGCATGGACGCTTGCCGCAAGCCAACGGACCGCGCCTATCATTTCAAGTCGCGTTTGCCCCATTTTTTTCTGGAGGGCCCATGAGCCTGCACGAACTGAACACTTTCCCGGGCGTCACCGCCCAGCCTGACACCGCCACCACGAACTTCGTGTTCAACCACACCATGCTGCGGGTCAAGGACATCACCAAGTCGCTGGATTTCTACACCCGCGTCCTGGGTTTTTCCCTGGTTGAAAAGCGCGACTTCCCGGAAGCCGAATTCAGCCTGTACTTCCTGGCCCTGGTGGACAAGGCTCAGATCCCGGCCGACGCCGCTGAACGCACCCAGTGGATGAAGTCGATCCCGGGCATCCTGGAACTGACCCACAACCACGGCACCGAAAACGATGCCGACTTCGCATACCACAACGGCAACACTGACCCGCGTGGCTTTGGCCACATCTGCATTTCGGTGCCGGACATTGTCGCTGCGTGCGAACGCTTCGAAGCCCTGGGCTGCGACTTCCAGAAGCGCCTGACCGACGGCCGCATGAAAAGCCTGGCCTTCATCAAGGACCCGGATGCGTACTGGGTCGAGATTATTCAGCCAGCGCCGATGTAAAAGCCTCGCGCAATAAAAAAACCCCATGATCACTCATGGGGTTTTTCATTTCCGGGTCCGACTTTACGCAGGTGCGGAAGTGCGGATCAGGTGATCAAACGCGCTCAGGGAAGCCTTGGCGCCCTCGCCTACCGCAATCACGATTTGCTTGTACGGTACGGTGGTGACGTCACCGGCGGCGAATACGCCTGGCAGCGAAGTTTCACCACGCGCATCGACAATGATCTCGCCACGTGGGGTCAGCTCCACTGTGCCTTTGAGCCAGTCAGTGTTGGGCAACAAGCCGATCTGGACAAAGATGCCTTCCAGGTCGAGGGTCTTGAACTCGCCACTGTCGCGGTCCTTGTACGCCAGGCCAGTGACTTTCTGACCATCACCTTTTACTTCACTGGTCAGCGCACTGGTGATCACGTCGACGTTCGGCAGGCTGTAGAGCTTGCGCTGCAACACGGCATCGGCGCGCAACTTGCTGTCGAATTCAAGCAAGGTCACGTGGCTGACGATACCCGCCAGGTCGATAGCCGCTTCCACGCCAGAGTTACCACCGCCGATCACGGCCACGCGCTTGCCTTTGAACAGCGGACCATCGCAGTGCGGGCAGAAGCACACGCCTTTGGCTTTGTATTCCTGCTCGCCCGGCACACCCATTTCGCGCCAGCGGGCGCCAGTGGCCAGGATCACGGTCTTGGACTTGAGGGTCGCACCACTTTCGAAGCGAATCTCGTGCAAGTCACCGGCGTTTTTTGCAGGGATCAAGCTGCTGGCACGCTGCAGGTTCATGATGTCCACGTCGTACTGACGCACGTGGGCTTCCAGCGCGCTGGCCAGCTTAGGCCCTTCGGTCTCCTGCACCGAGATGAAGTTCTCGATGGACATGGTGTCCAGCACTTGCCCGCCGAAGCGTTCAGCCGCCACACCCGTGCGGATGCCCTTACGTGCGGCGTAGATAGCGGCCGCCGAACCGGCTGGCCCACCGCCGACTACCAGAACATCAAAGGCGTCTTTGGCGCTGATTTTTTCTGCTGCTTTTTCGATGCCGCTGGTGTCGAGCTTGGCGAGGATTTCTTCCAGGCCCATGCGGCCCTGACCAAAGTTCACGCCATTGAGGTACACACTCGGTACCGCCATGATCTGGCGCTCATCGACTTCAGCCTGGAACAGCGCACCGTCGATGGCGACGTGGCGGATGTTCGGGTTGAGCACGGCCATCAGGTTCAGTGCCTGGACCACGTCGGGGCAGTTCTGGCAGGACAGCGAGAAGTACGTCTCGAAGCTGAACTCGCCTTTGAGGGCGCGAATCTGTTCAATCACTTCGACACTGGCCTTCGACGGGTGGCCACCGACTTGCAGCAGGGCCAGCACCAGCGAAGTGAATTCATGGCCCATAGGGATGCCGGCGAAACGCAGGCTGATATCGGCACCCGGGCGATTGATGGAGAACGACGGCTTGCGCGCATCATCGCCATCGGTTTTCAGAGTAATCAGCGTGGTGAGGCTGGTTACGTCTTGCAAAAGGGCAAGCATTTCCTGGGATTTCGCACCGTCGTCGAGGGAGGCGACGATCTCGATCGGCTGGGTGACCCGTTCCAGGTATGACTTCAACTGAGCTTTAAGATTGGCGTCCAACATACGGGCGATTTCCTATTAATTCGGTTTATTGCAGACAAAAAAACGCCCGAGCGAATCTCGCCCGGGCGTTTTGAGGGCGGTTGCGGCTTACTTAAGTGCGGAGTTCCGCCCTTGGTGCTTCACAGACTTAGATCTTGCCGACCAGGTCCAGGGACGGAGCCAACGTCGCTTCGCCTTCTTTCCACTTGGCTGGGCATACTTCGCCTGGGTGGGCAGCTACGTATTGAGCAGCTTTGATTTTGCGCAGCAGCTCGGAAGCGTCACGGCCAACACCACCGTCGTTCAGTTCAACGATCTTGATCTTGCCTTCTGGGTCGATCACGAAGGTGCCGCGGTCTGCCAGGCCAGCTTCTTCGATCAGTACGTCGAAGTTGCGGGAGATGGTCAGGGTTGGGTCGCCGATCATGGTGTACTGGATTTTGCCGATGGCTGGCGAAGTGTTGTGCCAGGCAGCGTGGGCAAAGTGGGTGTCGGTGGAAACGCTGTAGATTTCGACGCCCAGTTTCTGGAATTCGGCGTAGTTGTCAGCCAGGTCTTCCAGCTCGGTTGGGCAAACGAAGGTGAAGTCGGCTGGGTAGAAGAACACTACGGACCATTTGCCTTTCAGGTCAGCGTCCGACACGTCTACGAAGTTGCCGTTTTTGTAAGCAGTTGCTTTGAACGGTTTTACTTGGCTGTTGATGATAGGCATCGTTGACTCTCCGTCAGGGGTTAAGAAGTTGATGGGGTGAATCCTACCCACTCTCCTGGCCGTTGGCTCATTGGCAAACCTGATGCTGACGATTGGTTTTGCCTATCAGGTGACCGTATTAATAGAAGAAATCTCAAATCAACGGTTGAGTCGCCAAGGTCATGCCAAGAAAGGGCGTCGCTTCAACATAGCGCATGGCGGATTTCATGTCGTTCCAACCGACATAACTCATCAGCGACTTCAAGTCCCAGCCACTGCGATGAGCCCAGGTGGCGAAGCCTCGGCGCAGGGAGTGGCTGGTGTATTGATCAGCCGGGATACCCGCGCGCTCCAGCGCCTGGCGCAGCAGCGGAATGACGCTGTTGGGGTGCAAGCCCTCCTCGCCCAGGTTGCCCCAGCGATCAATCCCACGAAACACCGGGCCACGCACCAACGCCGAAGCACTGAGCCAGTCGCTGTAGGCCTGTACCGGGCACAGACGCAGTAATGCCGGGGTCTGGTAGGTTTTGCCGAGGTTGTCTCGATCACTTTTGCTGCGTGGCAGGTACAGGCTGATGCCAGCACCGGGTACGGCCTGCACGTGTTCGATCTGCAGGCGGCACAACTCGTCGCTGCGAAACCCTCTCCAGAAGCCCAGCAGGATCAGCGCGGTGTCGCGCTTGGCGCGCAGCAAGCGAGGCGTGTCCTGGTCGCTGCTCGCCTGCCGCGCTTCTGCGTCCAGCGATGCAACCACCTGCTCAAGGTGCTTGAGTTGCAGGGGCTCGGCCTGTTTCTCCTGCACCGGGTGCACCGCGCGAATGCCCTTGAGCACCTTGCGCACCACCGGCGCCTTGGTCGGGTCGGGAAACCCCTGGCTGCTGTGCCATTGCGCCAGTGCCGAGAGCCGCAACTTCAAGGTGTTCACCGCCAGCACGCCGGCATGCGCCACCAGGTAGCGCGCGACGCTGTCGCTGGTCGCCGGCAGGAAACCGCCCCAACTCACCTCGAAGTGCTCAATGGCCGCCCGGTAACTACGGCGCGTGTTATCGCGCGTGGCGGCGTTTAGGTATCGATCCAGTTCGCTCATGAAAGGCCTATTCGTACTGCTGCAAGGTGAATCCGCGTTTAAAACCGTTATGACACGGGATAATACGCCAATATCCCATCTGTTAAATCATGAATTTAAACGTGTTTTATTTATGTTACAGTATGTATATACATACTCTGTACCACAGTACGAAATCGACGGAGACTCCATGGCTCGCGGCGGCATAAACAAAGCAGTAGTTCAAACGGCACGCTTGGCGATCCTTGCCCGCGGCGAAAACCCCAGCATCGACGCGGTGCGCATCGAGATGGGCAACACCGGCTCGAAAACCACGATTCATCGTTACTTGAAGGAATTGGACGATAGCGAAAGCCGGCTGACGATCACCGAGGCGCCAATCGACGACGAGCTTGGCGAACTGGTTGCACGGCTGGCTTTGCGTTTGAAAGAGAAGGCTCAGGAACCTATCGACCTGGCCTTGGCGCAGTTCGAACAGCACAAAGCCGCCCTGCTCGCCCAGGTAGAGACGCTGGAGGCGGCTCACGCCGAGCTCAAGCAGCAATTTGATATCCAGGCCTCTGCATTGGCAGAAGAAAGCGCCGCCCTGCAGACCGTCAGTACCAGTCTGCAGACCGAGCAAACCCGCAACGCCGGGCTCAGCCAGGCGTGCAGCGATTACGAGTTGAGGATTACCGACAAGGACGAACAGATTCGATCACTGGAAGAAAAGCACCTGCACGCGCGCGAGGCGTTGGAGCATTACCGCACTGCAATCAAGGAGCAGCGCGAGCAGGAACAGCGACGCCATGAAGGCCAACTGCAACAAGTGCAGGCGGAACTGCGTCAGGCCCAGCAAAGCGCCATGGTGCGCCAGGACGAAATCACGCAGTTGCATCGCGACAATGAGCGGTTATTGATCGAACACCGTGTAACCCTGAAGGAACTGACCGCGCTGCAAGCGCAAACCCGCAAAGACCAGGCCCTGCAGCAAAAACTTGGCGAACAGTTAAACCTGATTGAAAGCGAACGCACCCTGCTTCAGGAACGCCTGCGGGTGGCGGTACTGGAGAGCCAATCGCGCCAGGAAGCGCTGACCGAACACCAGCTTGCCAACAAAAATCTGGAACTGGACCTTATCAAGGCCCAGGCCAGTATCGAGGCATTGCGCCTGGCGGCCGTCGTTGCAACGGCGCCAGAGGCAACACCGCAAGCCTGATCAGTCAGCCACAGGCGTGCGCATGGTGACGAATTCTTCCGCCGCCGTAGGGTGCACGCCGATGGTCTCATCGAAATGCTGCTTGGTCGCGCCCGCCTTGAGCGCGATCGCCAGGCCTTGCAGGATCTCGCCGGCATCCGGGCCGACCATGTGGCAACCCAATACCTTGTCGGTGTCGGCGTCGACCACCAGCTTCATCAAGGTTTTTTCCTGGCAATCGGTCAACGTCAGCTTCATGGGTCGGAAGCGGCTTTCGAAAATCTGCACCTTGTGGCCGTTCTTCTTCGCTTCTTCTTCAGTCAGGCCGACAGTGCCAATGTTTGGGAGGCTGAACACCGCTGTCGGGATCATCGCGTAATCCACCGGGCGGTATTGCTCGGGCTTGAACAGACGACGTGCCACCGCCATGCCTTCAGCCAGAGCCACCGGCGTCAATTGCACGCGACCGATCACATCGCCGATCGCCAGGATCGACGACTCAGCGGTCTGGTACAGGTCATCCACCTCAACGAAGCCGCGCTCGTCCAGCTTGACGCCGGTATTTTCAAGGCCCAGGTTGTCCAGCATCGGGCGGCGGCCAG
The DNA here is from genome assembly GCF_963879675.1 of Pseudomonas sp. Larv2_ips. Classification (NCBI taxonomy): domain Bacteria; kingdom Pseudomonadati; phylum Pseudomonadota; class Gammaproteobacteria; order Pseudomonadales; family Pseudomonadaceae; genus Pseudomonas; species Pseudomonas sp. Larv2_ips. The sequence goes on along the minus strand of NZ_CAWOAW010000014.1, from coordinate 1,515,176 downwards.
TGGCGTAGAACACGCAATCGGCCTCCAGCACGCGGCCGTCTTTGAGGGTGGCCTTGAGGCTGCCATCGGCTTGCTTGTCGATACGCTCGATGTCAGCGTTGAACTGCAGATCCAGGCCGCGCTTGGTCAGCTCTTCCTTCAGATGGGTACGCACTGAACCGTCGAAACCGCGCAGGAACAGGTCGCCGCGATACAGCAGCGTAGTCTGCGCGCCCAAACCATGGAAAATGCCCGCGAACTCAACGGCAATGTAACCACCGCCCACCACCAGTACACGCTTGGGGAGCGCCTTAAGGAAGAATGCTTCATTGGAACCAATGGCGTGTTCGCGCCCTGGAATCTGCGGAATCTGTGGCCACCCACCTGTCGCGATCAGGATGTGCTTGGCGGTAAAACGTTCGCCGTTGATCTCTACCTGATGCGGATCCACCAGACGCGCATGCCCTTCATGCAGGGTCACACCGCTGTTGACCAACAGATTGCGATAGATGCCATTGAGGCGGTTGATTTCGCGATCCTTGTTGGCGATCAGGGTCGCCCAATCAAAGTCAGCCTCCCCCAGCGACCAGCCGAAACCGCTCGCTTGCTCGAAGTCTTCGGCGAAATGCGCGCCGTACACCAACAGTTTTTTCGGCACGCAACCGACGTTAACGCACGTGCCGCCCAGGTAGCGGCTTTCCGCCACGGCCACCTTGGCGCCAAAGCCAGCGGCAAAACGCGCCGCGCGAACACCGCCAGAACCGGCGCCAATTACATACAGGTCAAAATCGTAGGCCATTTCACTCTCCTCGGCAGGTCATCAGCATACCGATTTAGATGGGGCTGAAAAACGAAAAAGCCACCCGAGGGTGGCTTTCTCTTAAAACACTCAGCAAGCGTGAATCAGTAAGCCTTGCCAGTCTTGTAGAAGTGCTCGTAGCAGAAGTTGGTCGCCTCGATGTAGCCTTCAGCGCCACCGCAGTCAAAACGCTGACCTTTGAACTTGTAGGCAATCACGCAGCCGTCTTTGGCTTGCTTCAACAGGGCGTCGGTGATCTGGATCTCGCCACCCTTGCCCGGCTCGGTTTCTTCGATCAGCTTGAAGATGTCCGGCGTCAGGATGTAACGGCCGATGATCGCGAGGTTCGACGGCGCGTCTTCCGGCGCTGGCTTCTCGACCATGTCGCGTACGCGGATCAGGCCATCACCAATGTCGTCACCGGCGATCACGCCGTACTTGTTGGTTTCGGCCGGATTGACTTCCATCACCGCAACGATGGTGCAGCGGTATTTCTGGTACAGCTTGACCATTTGGGTCAGTACGCCGTCGCCTTCCAGGTTGACGCACAGGTCGTCCGCCAGTACCACGGCGAACGGTTCGTCACCGATCAGCGGGCGGCCGGTGAGGATCGCGTGGCCGAGGCCTTTCATCTGGGTTTGACGGGTGTAGGAGAACGAGCACTCGTCGAGCAATTTGCGGATACCGACCAGGTATTTTTCCTTGTCGGTGCCCTTGATCTGGTTTTCCAGCTCGTAGCTGATGTCGAAGTGGTCTTCGAGTGCGCGCTTACCACGGCCGGTGACGATGGAGATTTCGTTCAGACCGGCATCCAATGCCTCTTCGACGCCGTACTGAATCAGTGGCTTGTTCACCACCGGCAGCATCTCTTTGGGCATGGCTTTGGTCGCTGGCAAGAAGCGAGTGCCGTAACCGGCTGCTGGGAACAAGCATTTCTTGATCATATGAGTCCTTACAAAGGGCTGTGCGTACGGAATTCGGCGCAGTCTAATGAGGCCGCAGTCACCTTACAATGGGTCCTGCTGGCGTTGCGATGTCATCATAGAGAAAAAATGTCGGCGTAAGTTCCGCTGATCCTGCCAAGAGCGTGCCCAGCGGTTCGGCAAAACATGCCATCCCCCAATGATTAAAAGGGGTGTAACTGTTTTAGCACGCTTTGCCATGCGTCACACTGACCTGCAACAACTTGCGCTTTCCCCCGGCATTTGGCGCTATCATGAGCCGCTTGAACCAGACCACGAGATTGTTAATAGATGTCAGAACCAAAAGGCGTAAACGGCTACCTGATCACACAGCGAGCAGACGGCTGGCACTTGATCAACTTTCACGGTGACAGCGTTGCCGGGGTATTCCCGACTGAAAGCCAGGCTATTGCGGTAGCCGAAGTGTTTGTGGACGAAGCCGGCCACGCATCGAGCAAAAGACCCAAAGGCAAGTAAGCCAGAGCGACTTGCGCAAAAAGCCCCGTTTGACGGGGCTTTTTTGTGTTTGTCTGTACCTAGGTGGCAGTTCGCTATAATCTGCTGCGAACGCCCCACGACAGTGTCAGCGCTCCCTCCAACACCCTCGACGACGACTCAACTCATGAACAAGATTCTGGCACTGACTGCGGCCCTGGCGCTGATGACCGGCTGCACCACGACCTCCGACACCTTTCTGAAAAATGGCGAACAAGGCCTGACCATCGACTGCTCGGGCGAAGCCAACTCGTGGGCCAGCTGCTACGAGAAAGCCGACGCCTCCTGCGCGGGCACCGGCTACCGTATCGTCGGCACCGAAGGCACGCCCTCGCTCAAGGAAGACGACAAGACCCTGGGCAAAGATGTAGGCAACTTCAAGAGCCGAAGCGTAGTGGTCGTGTGCAAATAGCCAACGGCTACAGGTGAATTTCGGCGAACTTGATGCCCAGCCCGCGCAGAAGCTCAATGAGGTCATCCAGGCGCGCGAATGACTCGACTTCGTCCTGCTCGTCCACCAGAAAAAAACTGCGTCCGCCGCTTTTCTTGAAAAACACGATCCACTCGCCAAGATCGGCAGGGTTCTGAATGACATGGGTGGCCGAAATCTGACCCTCGGCCTGGCGGGCTTTGACGTGTTCACGCTTCATGACGGTTTTCCAGAAAAAGACAAATGCCGCGCATCCAGGAGGTTGCGCGGCATTTTTTGCATTGAATGCCCAACAGTTTAACGGATGCCTTGCCCGATCAACACGCTCATCACGGCTGCATTTTTAGAGTTATAGGTTTAGATCGCAAGCGCATAAGCTTACAAACGGTTGGGGAATGGACCTTTTGCGAAAACACCCAAAATGACTGCAAAAAAAACCTGACGCTGCAGTGCAGCGTCAGGCTTTTTATCGGATTCAAGCGCCCAATGAGGCTGGGGCTCAGCCGGAGATGCAATCCTCTGCGGCTTTTTTCACATCACCAGGTCGAATGGGCACGTTCGACATGCTTTCGTAAAGTTTGATACTGCTGCCGCTGGAGCGCTCTTCAATCTCGAAGATCGCCGACGGGTCAGCCGAGAATTTCTGCGGCACAATCACCTGTACACCGTCCTTGTGAGGCTCGATCTGCGGCGGTCTGCGGGTGGCGGCGAGCTTGCGCACGACACACGCGGCGTATTCCGGCGGTTTTTTACCTGAAATGACCACCAATGTTGGCGGGGTCTGCTTGATATCTGCAACCGAAGCACACCCACCTAAGGCCAAGGCCAGAACCAACACACTCCACTTCATACTTAAACCTCCGATAAAGATCCTACGACAGCGTAGAGAGTAAATTTCTCCCGCCAATGTAGGATTTATCTCTAAAAACTCGGGAAATAACTGTTTTAAATTGTCGAAGTCGTCGACGACGACCCGATAATAAACGCGCTGGGGCTGATAAACTCTATCTTAACCTACGTATCATTCTGATTTTTCAGAAAAAGCCCTTCTGGAGACACCCCATGAAATTCATCCACCAGCGCGAGCACCTCAACGAGGGCGACATCGTTGTCATTGAATGCTCACAGACGTGCAACATTCGCCTGATGAGCGACGCCAATTTTCGCAGCTTCAAGAACGGCGGCCGCCACACCTATCACGGCGGCGCATTCGACAAGTTCCCGGCAAAAATCACCGCCCCCAGCACCGGTTTCTGGAACATCACCCTGGATGTAGTGACACGCCGCGCCATCAGCGTTACGCGCAAGCCCGCGTTGTCGCACAAAATTCGCATCGTTCGCCGCACCAGTACCAAACTGAGCTGACCCGAACACTCGACAGGAAAACACTGTGACTACCACAACCAAATACGTCATCAAGTACAAACTCAACGGCGAACGTCGCTTTGAGTTCGCGCAATTGCGCACCAACAGTGTCGAAGAAGCCCAGCAGGCGCTGGCGAAAATCCACGATGCCAGTGACGAAATCACCGACATCACTGTGAGCAAGGCGCTGTAAGCCATGTCCGGCCCTACGGCGGATCTGTTCGCCGACGATGCGCTGCAACAACCGGCCGGGCGCGAGCAGATCGGCGAAGAGTCTTACGTGCTGAGGGGCTACGCCCTGCCCTGGATTGATCGCCTGCTACCTGAGCTGCGGCGCGTATTGGCTCAATCCCCGTTTCGGCAGATGGTCACACCCGGCGGATTTACCATGTCGGCGGCCCTGAGCAGTTGCGGCGCACTGGGCTGGACCACCGACAGCTCTGGCTATCGATACAGCCCGGTTGATCCGCGCAGCCTGCAACCCTGGCCGGCAATGCCGGACGCTTTGCGCGAGCTTGCCAGGCTGGCGGCCGCAGAGGCCGGCTTCAATGACTTTTCCCCGGATGCCTGCCTGATCAACCGTTATGTGCCCGGGGCCAAAATGTCGCTGCACCAGGACAAAAACGAACGTTGCTATAGCGCCCCGGTGGTGTCCGTGTCCCTCGGGCTGCCGGCTGTTTTCCTGTTCGGTGGGCATGAGCGTGGCAACCGCACGCAGAAAATCTCGCTGTTTCACGGCGATGTCGTGGTCTGGGGTGGCGTCGATCGCTTGCGTTTTCATGGGGTGATGCCGATCAAGGAAGGTGTGCATCCGGTGATGGGACCACAACGTATCAACCTGACTTTCCGCACGGCCGGTTGATTTGACCGCAAGCTTCGGAGTGTCGAGCGCAACCCGCGCGGTTAATCTGCCCGTGACCCGTCAAGAGTGCAGGCCATGAACAACCAACAAGACCCTCGCTGGGCCGCCATCGTTGCCCGCGACGCCAAGGCCGACGCGCTGTTTGTCTACGGCGTAAAGACCACCGGCGTTTATTGCCGTCCCAGCAGCGCCTCGCGCTTGCCACGGCCGGAGAACGTCGAATTTTTTGACTCCCCCGCCCAGGCCGAAGCGGCGGGTTATAGGCCGAGTAAACGCGCCGCGGGCGACCAGACCCAATTGGCCGCGCACCACGCGCAAATAGTCGCCGATGCTTGCAGGCATATAGAGCACGCCGAAACACCGCCCAGCCTGGACGTACTTGCGCGCCTGGCCGGGTTGAGTTCGTTCCATTTCCATCGCGTCTTCAAAACCATCACCGGCCTGACGCCCAAGGGCTACGCCAGCGCCCTTCGCTCACGCAAAGTACGCGTTGGCCTCAAGGGCGAGCATTCCGTGACGGACGCGGTGTACGGCGCAGGCTTTAATTCAAACAGCCGCTTTTATGAATCCGCCGATCAGTTACTCGGCATGAAACCCAGCGATTACAAGGCCGGCGGCACTAACAGCGAGATCCATTTTGCCGTGGGCCAGTGCTCGCTGGGGGCCATTCTGGTGGCGCAGAGCCAACGGGGCGTGTGTGCGATTTTGCTGGGAGACGATCCGGACACGCTGGTGCGCGACCTGCAGGATCAATTTCCCAAGGCCGAGTTGGTCGGCGCGGATCGGCATTTCGAGCAATTGATCGCCCAGGTCGTGGGCTTTGTCGAAGCACCGGCGCTGGGCCTGAATTTGCCCCTGGACTTGCGCGGGACCGCCTTTCAGGAGCGTGTGTGGCAGGCACTGCGCGACATTCCGGTGGGCAGCACGGCCAGCTACGCGCAGATCGCCCAGCGTATCGGCGCGCCCACGTCCTTTCGCGCAGTGGCCCAGGCCTGTGTGGCGCCAATCACCTGGCAGTGGCGATCCCCTGCCATCGCGTCGTACGCAGCAATGGCGAGCTCTCCGGGTACCGTTGGGGGGTTGAGCGCAAGCGGCAGCTGCTGGAGCGGGAAAGTCAGTAAAGACTCAGCGCACAAAACAGCAGCACACCGGTCCGACGTTGTGCGCCGGAGGTCGGACCTTCATCCGCATTACGTGCGCCCAGGTTAATCCCGGCCACCCGAAATTGCCTGCACCGCCCTCTCCTTTTATAGCGCCAGTGTGCGTTTACAAGGCCTTGCGTTTACGAAACTGCGCGACTTTATGCCGGTTGCCACACAACGCCATGCTGCACCAACGGCGCTTGTGCGCTTTGGTCCGGTCATAAAACCACAGGACACATTCCGGATGCTCGCAGCGGCGAATCAAGCTGAAATCGCCGGCCACCAATAACTGAGCCGCTGCTTCGGCAATCGGCGACAAAAACTGCTCCGCCGTCTGTTGCTTGCGCTGGCGCTCCAGTTGAGGCTGCCCGGACGCAGGCCAGACCAACTGCGGATAGCTGACCGCTTTGCGTAAAAAACCGTTGAGCACCGCAGGGTCGCCCGTCTCACCGTTCTTGCGCGCAGCCACCAGTTCACGGACTACCTCGCGCAGTTGGCGTGCAGCTCCCAGCAATGCGCCTTCTTCAAATGTGGGAATGCTCGCTTGCGCTACCCACTCCAGGCGCACCAGCCAATGCGCAACGTCGGCGTCGGTGTGCCAGAAATCCACCGGCTGGCCGTCGATATTCGCCAGGGTATTGAGCATGTCCAGCACCGGCTCATCGGCCAGTACATAGGGTTGTGATGGTGGCGCATGGGGCGTAAGGGTGGCCATGATTTGTCCTCTTGAGCACCGCGCAATCGTAACTGCTATTTTTGCCCCTGGATAGTTACAGCATGAAAAAAGATAACCGTAATAATTGGTTTGACAGGTTACATTTTTGGGCGCAGCTTTTAAATCAGTAACCCGTATTACCAGTCAATCCAGTTACAGAGGTGTCCTCATCATGTCTATCGCAACCCCCGTCGTTCGCTACCAGCACGTTGATGTCGATGGTGTGCGCATGTTCTACCGTGAAGCCGGCGATCCTTCGGCTCCGGTCATGTTGCTGCTGCACGGGTTCCCCAGCTCGTCGCACATGTACCGCGACCTCATTCCGCTGCTCGCCACGCGCTTTCGGGTCATCGCCCCCGATTTGCCCGGTTTCGGCTTCACCGAGGTGCCCGTCGAGCGCGATTACCTGTACAGCTTCGATAACCTGGCGATCAGCGTCGGGCATTTCGTCGATGCGCTGAAACTGAGCCGCTTCGCCCTGTACGTATTCGATTACGGTGCACCCGTGGGCCTGCGACTGGCGGTGGCGCATCCGGAACGGGTCAGCGCGCTGGTCTCGCAAAACGGCAACGCGTATCTGGAAGGGCTGGGCGATGCCTGGGCGCCGATTCGCGCCTACTGGGCGGACGCGAGCACAGCCAATCGCGAGGTGATCCGCAACGCGGTCATCAGCCTGGAAGGCACGCGCTACCAGTACTTGCATGGGGTGAGTCAGCCGGAGTTGGTCGCACCGGAGTCCTACATGCTGGACGTGCTGTTGATGCAACGCCCGGGTAACGACGAAATCCAGCTGGACCTGTTTCTCGACTACCGCAATAACCTCACGCTGTACCCGGCGTTCCAGGCATTTTTCAAAGCCAGCCAAGTGCCGACGCTGGTGATCTGGGGCCAGAACGATCCGTTTTTCATCCCGCCTGGCGCCCATGCCTACAAGGGCGACAACGCCAACGCGGTGGTTGAACTGCTGGACACCGGCCACTTTGCCCTGGAAACCCATGCGGCCCATATTGCCGAGCGCATTCACGCGGTGCTGGGGCATGCCATCGACTGATGGCGCTGCACGAAACCCTGCCCTCGTCCAGTGAATAATACGGACTGGCCGGGTGCCAATGGCCCTGTTAAAACAGCGCAAAGTCCTACTCACGCTGGAGACGCATCCCATGAGCACCTGGCCAGACTCGCGCATCATCGACCTGCTGGGCATCCAACTGCCCATCATCCAGGCCCCCATGGCCGGCGCTACGACCGCCGCCATGGTGATTGCCGCCAATGAAGCGGGTGCGCTGGGCTCGATGCCCGCCGCAGCGCTGACCATCGAGCAACTGCGCGAAGCCTTGAGCACGATCCGCCAGGCTGGTACGCGCCCCATCAACGTGAATTTCTTCTGCCATCGACCGCCCGACGCCGACGAGGCCGGCGACCGTCGCTGGAAGGACTTGTTGCAACCCTACTACCGCGAACTGGGCGCCGATTTCGATGCGCCAACACCCGTTTCCAACCGCGCGCCCTTTAATGAGGCCGCCTGCCAGGTGGTCGAGGCGTTTCGCCCCGAGGTGGTGAGCTTTCACTTTGGCCTGCCGGAAAAAACCTTGCTCGACCGGGTAAAAGCCACCGGCGCCAAGGTGCTGTCATCCGCCACCACCGTGGAAGAAGCGGTCTGGCTGGAACAGCATGGGTGCGATGCAATCATCGCGATGGGAATTGAGGCCGGCGGGCATCGCGGCTTGTTTCTCAGCGACGATCTCAATACCCAGATCGGCTTGATGGCGCTGGTACCGCAGATCGTCGACGCCGTCAGCGTGCCCGTGATTGCGGCCGGCGGTATTGCTGATGCGCGCGGCATTGTCGCGGCCCTTGCTCTGGGCGCATCAGCCGTACAAATCGGCACCGCCTACCTGTTTACACCCGAAGCCAACGTCAGCGCCTCCCACTACTCTGCGTTGCGTCAAGCCCAGGCCAGCGAAACCGCGCTGACCAACCTGTTCACCGGCCGCCCGGCGCGCGGCATCGTCAACCGCGTGATGCGTGAACTGGGTGCGATCAATCCGGCGGCGCCTGCCTTCCCCACGTCCGGTGGTGCCCTGATGCCGCTCAAGGCCAAGGACGAGGCGGGTTTCAGCAACCTGTGGTCGGGCCAGGCACTGCGCTTGTGCAAAGATGCATCTACTTACGACCTGACTCGCGAGCTGGCCGCGCAGGCGCTGGCAAAGCTCAAGCACAACTGATGCCGCGGGCAACTTTGCGCTGTACCGGCGATGGCTAACCGCTATATATTCCTCTACATAGCGGTAAAGCCTTCTATCTATAACAAGCCGTACATCCTCAAAGGAGCTGCTTCATGATGATCCGCGCCTCACGTCTGGCCCCCACAGCCCTCGCCACCCTGATCGCGGCCTTTGCCCTGGGCTCGGCGCAGGCCGACGAAGTGCAGGTGGCCGTGGCTGCCAACTTCACCGCGCCGATCCAGGCGATCGCCGCCGACTTCGAGAAAGACACCGGCCACAAACTGGTTGCGGCCTATGGCGCTACTGGCCAGTTCTATACGCAGATCAAGAACGGCGCGCCGTTCGAAGTGTTCCTCAGCGCAGATGACACCACGCCTAAAAAGCTCGATGACGAAGGCGCGACCGTCAAAGGTTCGCGCTTCACCTACGCGGTCGGCACCCTGGCGCTGTGGTCGGCCAAGGAAGGCTACGTCGATGCCAAAGGCGAGGTGCTGAAGAAAAACCAGTACCAGCACTTGTCGATCGCCGACCCCAAAACTGCACCCTATGGCCTCGCCGCCACTCAAGTGCTGGCCAAGGAAGGTCTGAGCGAGCAGGTCGCAGACAAGCTGGTCACCGGGCAGAACATCACCCAAGCCTTCCAGTTCGTTTCCACCGGCAACGCTGAACTGGGCTTCGTCGCCCTGTCGCAGATCTACAAGGACGGCAAAGTCACCAGCGGTTCGGCGTGGATCGTGCCCGCCTCGTTGCACGATCCGATCAAGCAAGACGCGGTGATCCTCACCAAAGGCAAGGACAGTGCCGCGGCCAAAGCCCTGGTCGACTACCTCAAGGGCCCGAAAGCCGCTGCGGTGATCAAGTCCTACGGTTATGAGCTGGCCCAGTAAATGCCGCTGTCGAGTGCCGATTTTTCCGCGATCTGGTTGACGGTCAAACTGGCGTCACTGACCACTGTGATCCTGCTGGTCATCGGCACTCCGATTGCCCTGTGGCTGTCGCGCACCCGTTCCTGGTGGCGCGGCCCCATCGGCGCAATCGTCGCCCTGCCGTTGGTATTACCGCCAACGGTCATCGGGTTTTACCTGCTGTTGACCATGGGGCCCAATGGGTATTTCGGCCAATTCACCCAATGGCTGGGCCTGGGCACCCTGACCTTCAGCTTCACCGGGCTGGTACTGGGCTCGGTGATCTACTCCATGCCGTTTGTGGTGCAGCCATTGCAAAACGCCTTCGGCGCCATCGGCACCCGCCCACTGGAAGTGGCCGCGACCTTGCGCGCCAATCCGTGGGACACCTTTTTCACGGTGATCCTGCCCCTGGCCCGCCCGGGGTTTATCACCGCGTCGATTCTCGGCTTTGCGCACACCGTCGGTGAATTCGGCGTGGTGCTGATGATCGGCGGCAATATCCCCAACAAAACCCGCGTGGTCTCGGTGCAGATCTACGACCACGTCGAAGCCATGGAATACGCCCAGGCGCACTGGCTGGCCGGCTCCATGGTGGTGTTCGCCTTCCTCGTGTTGCTGGCGCTTTACTCCAGCCGTAAAACCAAGATGGGCTGGAGCTGATCGCGATGATTGAGGTACGCCTGAAACTGAACTACCCAGGCTTTGCGCTTGAAGTGGATTTGAAATTGCCCGGCCGTGGCGTCACCGCGTTGTACGGGCATTCCGGCTCGGGCAAGACCACCTGCCTGCGCTGTATCGCCGGGCTGGAGCGTGCCGAAGACGGCTTTGTGCAGATCAACGATCAAGTCTGGCAAGACAGCCGCAACGGGCTGTTTGTGCCACCGCACAAACGGGCCTTGGGTTATGTGTTTCAGGAGGCGAGCCTGTTTCCACATCTGTCGGTGCGGGCCAACCTGGAATTCGGCTTCAAGCGTATTGCTCGTCAGCAGCGGCGCGTGGACATGGCTCACGCCACCGAACTGCTGGGCATTGCTCATTTGCTCGACCGCCACCCGCAGCATTTGTCCGGGGGTGAACGCCAACGCATCGGCATCGCCCGCGCGCTGCTCACCAGTCCCCAATTACTGTTGATGGATGAACCCTTGGCGGCGCTGGACAGCAAACGCAAAAGTGAAATTTTGCCGTACCTCGAACGCCTGCACGATGAGCTCGATATCCCCGTGCTGTACGTCAGCCATGCCCAGGACGAAGTGGCGCGGCTGGCCGATCACATCGTGTTACTCAGTGACGGCCAAGTGCTGGCCAGCGGCCCCATCGGTGAAACCCTGGCGCGGCTGGATTTGCCCATGGCCCTGGGTGACGATGCCGGGGTAGTGATCAATGGCAGCGTCAGTGCCTACGACACGCACTACCAACTGCTGACGCTGCAATTGCCCGACAGTGCGTTATCGATGCGCGTTGCCCATGCGCCGTTGGCACTGGGCAAACAGTTGCGCATCAAGGTACAGGCACGGGATGTCAGCCTCAGCCTGCAGGCGCAGGAACCCAGTAGCATCCTCAATCGCTTGCCGGTGACGGTGACCGGGGAGATCTCTGCCGACAACAACGCCCATGTGCTGGTGCGCCTCGACGCCGGCGGCACGCCGTTGCTGGCGCGCATCACGCGGTTTTCCCGCGACCAGTTGCAGCTGCATCCCGGCCAGGCGCTGTGGGCGCAAATCAAGGCGGTGGCGGTGCTGGCTTAAGAATTTGGCACGAGCGCAAAACCCTGCGGTCAATCAGACATACCGGCCTGATTACTGCCAAGGAATTTGCACCATGCCCGACTCCGCGTTGCTTGCCGACCTGCCCCGCGACCTGCATTACGTTGACGACACCCAACCGGGTATCCGCCGCAAGAAGCTGCGCGGCAAGTTTCAGTATTTCGACACCAACGGTGAGCGCATCACCGATGCCGACGAAATCAAACGCCTGAACTCATTGGCTGTGCCACCCGCCTACACCGACGTGTGGATCTGCGCCGACCCGCGCGGCCACTTGCAAGCCACCGGCCGCGATGCCCGTGGCCGCAAGCAATACCGCTACCACCCGCGCTGGCGTGAGGTGCGCGACACCGACAAGTATTCGCGCCTGCAACAGTTCGGCAATGCATTGCCGAAACTGCGCGCGCAACTGGAAGCACAAATTGCCGCGCCCGGTTTCACCCGCGAAAAAGTCCTTGCCACCGTGGTGATGCTGCTCGATGCCACGCTGATTCGCGTGGGCAACACTCAATACGCGCGGGACAATAAATCCTACGGCCTGACCACGCTGCGCACCCGTCATGTCGACATCAAGGGCAGCGAGATACTGTTCCAGTTTCGCGGCAAGAGCGGCGTCGAGCATCAGGTCAGCGTCAAGGACCGGCGCCTGGCCACGGTGGTCAAGCGTTGCCTGGAATTGCCAGGGCAAAATCTGTTTCAGTACCTGGATGAAGACGGTGAGCGGCATACCGTCAGCTCCCATGACGTCAACGCTTACCTGCACAGCCTCACCGGTGCCGACTTCACTGCCAAGGATTACCGCACCTGGGCAGGCACCGCCCTGGCCCTGGCGGTATTGCGCGAACTGGAGTGGCAACCGGAATCGGATGCCAAGCGGCATGTGGTCGCCATGGTCAAGGACGTCGCCAAGCAACTGGGCAATACCCCGGCGGTGTGCCGCAAGTGCTATATCCACCCTGCTGTGCTGGAGCATTTCAGCCTGGGCGAATTGTCCAAGCTGCCCAAGCCCCGGGTGCGCAAAGGCTTGAAAGCCGAAGAAGTTGCGCTGGCAATGTTCCTCGAGCAATTGGCCGCGGACTTGCCGAAAAACGCCAAGGTGGGTTAGCCTTTGCGCCTCCTCTGAATCACGGGATGCACGCCGACGTGAACAACTAAGCCTTCCAAAATGTATCTGCAACGAGCCGCCTGGCGCGCTTGTTGGCCTGTCCGACATTTTTTTGGAGGTGCTGATGACTGACGTCAAACGGCCGCCCGTACTCGTTTCATTGCAACACGTGTCCTTGCAGTTCGCCGATGGCGAAACCCTGCTGAACGACCTCAACCTGTCGATCGATCACACCCCCACCGGGATTGTCGGGCGTAATGGCCGGGGCAAAAGCCTGCTCGCCAAGCTGCTCGCCGGTTTGCTGACGCCCACTGCCGGCACGTTGAAAAGCTCGGCCAGCGTGGCATATGTGCCGCAGGCGCTGGCGGTTCAACCGGGCGAAACCGTCGCCGATGTCACCGGCACCGCGCAGGTGTTGGCCGCCCTTGAGCGACTGGCCCACGGTGAGGCCCGCGCGGATGATCTGGCGCTGGTCGATGATCGGTGGGACCTTGCCGAACGCCTGCGCACCGCGCTGGGTGCAGCCGGGTTGCATCGACTCGACGCTGCCACGCCAGCCGATCAACTCAGTGGCGGCCAACTGGCCAGGGTTGCGGTGATCGGTGCGCTGCTGGCCGCGCCGCAGTTGTTGATTCTCGATGAGCCAACCAACCACCTCGACAGCGCCGGCCGTGACTGGCTGCTGCGCACGCTGGCAGCCTGGCCCGGCGGCCTGGTGGTGGTCAGCCATGACCGGCAACTGCTCAATGCAATGGCGCGCATCATCGAGCTGTCGCCGCTTGGCGCGCAGGTGTATGGCGGCAACTACGATGCCTATCGCTTGCAACGCGACAGCGAACAGCATGCGGCCGTGGCCGCCCTGGAACACGCCCGCCTGGCGCGCAGCCGCGAACGCAAACGTCTGCAGAAAGATCATGACAACCTGCAGCGCAACGCCGCCCGCGCACGTAAGCACGCAGAAACCGCCAATGTCACCGGGTTCACCAAAGCCCGCTGGAAGGGCGCCGCCAAGGAGATCGTCAGCAGCGTGCGCAGCGCGCATCACGCGTATAAACACGCGCTCGATGCGCAGGTACGCCAAGCCCATGAGCGTGTGGAGGATCAATCGCCCACGCTGCTGGCGCTGCCCGGTTCAGTATTGCCCAATGGCCGCCAGGTTCTGAGCGTGGAAAACGCTCAACTGCCATGGCTTGACCCGCACCACGCCTGCAGCTACGTCACACTCAACCTGGCGGGCCCGGTGCGCATGGTCGTGCGCGGGCCGAACGGGTGCGGAAAATCCACGTTGCTCAAGGTGCTTGCGGGCCAATGGCCGGTGGTCAGTGGCGAATGCACCGTGCATGTGGCCAGTGCCTATATCGACCAGCACCTGGCACTGCTGGATGGCAACCGTAGTATCGTCGAACAGCTCAACCTGCTCGACACCCCTCTGGCCGAAGCCGAGCTGCGCACGCGTTTGGCGTTGCTGCAACTGGATGCCTTGCGGGTGACTCAACCCACCCGCCACTTGAGCGGCGGCGAGCGCTTAAAGGCCGCGATGGCGATTGCCTTGTGGCGCGAGGTGCCGGCGCAACTGCTGTTGCTGGACGAGCCGACCAACCATCTGGACCTTGAATCCGTGCTGGCCTTTGAGCAGGCGTTGCAAGGTTTTACTGGGGCGATGGTGGTGGTGTCCCATGACGAGACGTTCGTGCAAGCCGTCAAGCCGACGCACCTTTTGACCTGGCAGCGTCAGGGCTGGCGACTGGAGTGTGTCTGAGGTCATTGCGCGCGCAACCAAAGCGTCCTACGGTGGTGGCCGAATAATCTCACCGAGGAACATGGGGCCATGCTGCCTTCATCGCGCAAACCCTACGCCAACGCCGCACTCGCCCACCGCCAACGCTGGCGTGGGCGCGTCGGCTTGATGCTGGTGGCCAGCCTATCCGTGCTGGCCGGCATGACCGATGCGATAGGCTTTATGGCCAGCGGCGATTTTGTTTCGTTCATGAGCGGTAACACCACGCGCCTGGCCGTGGCAATCAGCGCAGGCGACCTGGGCCTCACCGGACGGTTGTTGCTGCTGGTCGCAACATTTGTCGTCGGCAACGCCCTGGGTGTGGTGATCAGCCGCCTCAGCCGTCGGCACGCGCTGCCCTTGCTGCTGTGCATTGCGGCTTTGCTGTGCGGCGGCGCGGTGTGGCCCTTCGACGACACCTTGCCTGCGCTGCTGGCAGCGATTGTGGCGATGGGTATGCTCAATGCTGCTGTGGAAGAGGTAAACGGTTTGCCGGTGGGCCTGACTTATGTGACGGGCGCCCTCTCGCGCTTCGGCCGCGGGCTGGGCCGCTGGATGCTGGGAGAACGGCGCAATGGCTGGAGGGTGCAACTGATTCCGTGGGCCGGCATGTTCGTGGGCGCGGTGATCGGCGCGGTGCTGGAGCACCAGCTCGGCCTGAAGGCGCTGCTGGTCAGTGGCGCGCTCGCCGCGTTGCTGGGCGTCGTGTCGCTGAAGATTCCGCGGCGCTGGCACTTGGGCTACATGCCACGCTAGGAGAAACGAGGCCCGCTCGACGTTGCGGCCTCGACGTCCGTGTACTGGTAAAGAGCCATCACGTCGAGCGAGCGGGGGAATGATAAGCCAATGTCCGTCGGCTGTCCCGCCGGGCTTTTCCGAATATTACTTAGGCAAAGGATTACAGGCAGGTCGCGAGCGCGGCCAGTCGACGCTTGGCGGGCATCGTGTCGGCAATGGCAAAGTAATTGACGCTGGAACCGGCGCCGGCACTGCGCACGTCGACAAAATAATCGCCGCCGGTGGTGTACACGGTAAAACCGCCTGCTTCGATCGGCTCCTTGAAGCCTCCGGCGTCAACGCCAAATACCGCCTCGTCCTGCCAGCCGAACTGAATGCATTGGGCGACCACCAACGGCGTCTTGTCCGAGGCCAGCGTTTTGTACGGCACGCCGGTGCGCGCGTCGTTCATTTTCGAGCCCGCGCAACCGGACAGTACTGCCAGTGCCAATGCGCCAATTACCAGCTTTCGCATGCCATCGCCTCCTTGGAAAAAAAACGCGACTCTACCATTAGCAGGCGACACTCAAGGATTATTACGTCACGCTGTCGCCTACTGATGCCCCCGCTTGCCCCTGGAACCCCGATGACGCCCAACGCCGAACGCTATAACCCGTCCACCGACTACGCCGATAAGCTGATCAGTCGCATCGGCCAGACGCCGACGTGGATCGCCAAGCGCATCGGCGTCACCGACAAGCGCATCCGCTACATCCTTGATGGCGAACGCACGGTAAAAGGTGAAAGCACGCCGATCCAGATGACCTATACCGAGCAGTTCGCCCTGGAATGCCTGGCGGCGGAGGCCAAGGCCAAGAAGCCACCAAAACCTGCGGCCGAATGAATTTAGTTTCACTGTGAAGGGCGCTCGCGCTGCCTATAGTTGGCAGGCTCATTTTTAAGAAGTCTCCCTTCTGCCCGCCCTCCCGCGGGCTTTTTTTTGCCTGGGTGTCGGTGGATGACCTCCAGCAACTCACCTGCGCATCAGAGCCACCAACGAAACAAATAGAACAGCCCCATGCTCAACAGCACCGTGATCAACACGCTACGCGTCCAGAACATCAACGCCACCGCACAGATCCCCGCCAGCAAGTAAGGATTGGCCGGACTCAGGTTGAGCTTATGCTCGGCGAGAAAAATGATCGGCCCGCAAATCGCCGTCAGCATTCCCGGCACCGCAAACCCGAGAAACTCGCGCGCGCCGCGATTGAGGCGCACCGGCAGACGCGGCTCGATAAACAAGTAGCGGTTGAGAAATACCACCAGGCCCATGGCCACAATCATGATGTAGATCATCGCTGCCCTACTCCCAGCCGCTTGCAGGCAAACCCTGCGCCCATCCCCAGCACGCCCGACACCACCACCGCCGACTCCCAGTGCAAGTAACTCAGCCATACCGAACACAGCAGCGAGACCGCCACGCAGACCACCGTGGGCACATCGCGCACCACCGGCGTGATCAAGGCGATAAAAGTCGCAGCGATGGAAAACTCCAGCCCCAGCTGATCAAGCCCCGGAATACTTTTGCCAAGCACGATGCCCGCCAGGGTGAAGAGGTTCCAGATGATGTAGAACGTCAGGCCGACGCCCAGCGCATACCAGCGATTGAAGGTCTGGCGGTCATAGTGGTTGACCAGCGCGAAAAACTCGTCAGTCAGCAAAAAGCCCAGGCTCATGCGCCACCGTACATTGAGCGACGAGAGCGTCGGGCGCATGTGCATGCCGTAAAGCAAATGCTGGGATGTGAGCAGCAAGGTGGTCAGCACAATCGAGATCAGGCTGGCACCGCTCTTGACCATGCCGATCGCCACCAACTGCGCGGCACCGGCGAACACAATGGCGGACAAACCCTGAGCTTGCAGCGGAGTAAATTGCGCATCAATCGCCATGGAGCCGGCCAACAATCCCCAGGGGGCACAGGCCAGAGACAGTGGAATAACGGCAAGGGCGCCGCGACCGAAGGCGTAATGAGGTAAGGCTGTAGGCATGGAGACGGCTCATCGACAGACAGTCGACAAGCATGCCAGCGTGATACGGGGCTTGTCTTGAACGATCGTGCTCAGGCGAGTTTGACCGAGACCTGCTCCACCGAATCACGCGCTTCGCGCAACTCATGGGCATCCTGGTTGAGCCGGTGAATGGTATTGAGCAGGCGTTGGCGCAGCACTTCATCGCCGAGTTTTTCGACGGCGCGCATCAGGTCAAACGCCGCAGTTTCATTATTGTCCGCGACAGAATCGAGGGTTTTGCGCAGGTTGCGAGTGGCACGGGTCACGCGAGTTCTTCCTTCATCAGCAATGGGCAGGCACTTTAGGACATTCGTGTTTCATTTTAATTTCAGACACTTGTGGCGGATTGTCGGGCATTTGATCCACGTCAACGGAATTCAGGATTTGACCTACATATATGGCTATCCATATATTCACCCGGCCATCCATACGAAGACCTCGATCATGTCCGCTCCCCTCTCCGCGCCCGAGCTGTTCAAATGCCTGGCCGATGCCACCCGCGTACGGTTGACGTTATTGATCCTGCGCGAGGGCGAACTTTGCGTGTGCGAACTGATCCATGCTCTTGGCGACAGTCAACCGAAAATCTCCCGCCACCTGGCGCAACTGCGCAGTGGCGGGCTGTTGCTGGACCGTCGCCAGGGTCAATGGATCTACTACCGCATCAACCCGGCACTGCCCGAGTGGGTGACCCAAGTGCTGGACATTACCTTGCAAGCTAACCAGCCATGGTTGCAAAACGACGCGCAGCGTCTTGATGCAATGGGCGACAGACCACAACGGGCCAGCACCTGCTGCTGAGCCATCGGAGCGTTTATTCATGCTTGTCGCAATTGCGATCTTTATCTTCACCATCGTTCTGGTCATCTGGCAGCCCAAGGGCCTTGGAGTCGGCTGGAGCGCAACCATGGGCGCGATTCTGGCCCTGGCGTGCGGGGTCATCAGCCTGGCTGACATCCCGGTGGTGTGGCACATCATCTGGAACGCCACCGGCACTTTTGTCGCGCTGATTATCATCAGCCTGCTGCTCGATGAGGCCGGGTTCTTTGCCTGGACCGCGCTGCATGTTGCGCGCTGGGGCCGTGGGCGTGGTCGGCGCCTGTTCGCCTATATGGTGCTGCTCGGCGCCCTGGTGTCGGCATTGTTTGCCAACGACGGCGCGGCGTTGATCCTCACACCGATCGTGATGTCGATGCTGCTGGCGTTGCGCTTTTCCCCGGCGGCCACCCTGGCCTTCGTGATGGGCGCCGGGTTTATCGCAGACACGGCGAGCTTGCCGTTGGTGGTGTCGAACCTGGTGAACATCGTTTCTGCAGATTATTTCAAGATCGGCTTCAACGAATACGCAGCGGTCATGGTGCCGGTCAACTTCGTCAGCGTTGCAGCGACACTGGCGGTGTTGCTGTGGTTTTTTCGCCGCGATATTCCGCAGGCCTACGACCCCGCCGACCTTGACGACCCGGCCAGCGCCGTCCACGACCGTGCGACCTTTCGAGCCGGGTGGTGGGTACTCGGTATTTTGTTGGTCGGCTGTTTTGCCCTGGAGCCGCTGGGCATTCCGATCAGTGCGATCTCCGCCGTGTGCGCCGTGTTACTGCTGGTGATCGCCGCCAAAGGCCACAAAATTTCTACGCGCAAAGTGCTGAAAGAAGCCCCGTGGCAGATCGTGGTGTTTTCCCTGGGCATGTACCTGGTGGTCTACGGCTTGCGTAACGCGGGTTTGACCACCTACCTGGCAACCTGGCTCGACACCTTCGCCACGTATGGCGTATGGGGCGCGGCGATGGGCACCGGGGTGCTGACGGCATTGCTCTCGTCGGCGATGAACAACCTGCCGACGGTGTTGATCGGCGCGCTGTCCATCGAATCCAGCCATGCCGTGGGCGTGGTCAAGGACGCCATGGTTTACGCCAACGTGATCGGCAGCGACCTGGGCCCGAAAATCACTCCGATCGGCAGCCTGGCCACGTTGTTGTGGCTGCATATTCTTGCGCGCAAAGGCATCACCATCACATGGGGCTACTACTTCAAGGTCGGAATTGTGCTGACCTTGCCGGTGCTGTTGATCACCCTGGCGGCGCTCGCCTTGCGCCTGAGTCTCTGAAGACCTGCGCCGTGAACCGTCACTGGATGAGTAAACACCTGTCAACTCTCACAGTAGACGCTTAAAGGACAGGTGCCTAAATTCAATTGCCAGAGGGACTTCGCACTGAACAAAAGGGACACCGACATGAAACATAAACAGCTCTACGAATTCAGAGACACCGACGGCGCAGGCAATCCTGAAGTGGTGATGTCTCGCTTTGACGAAGGCAACAGTGATTTAAGCAACCCCAATAGCCGCATCACCCTTTATTCAACGAACGACAATTGGACGTACGACGCCTCGTCCCCCACCAATGACGCAGACGGGGATGGCGACCATGACGAGGAGGATGCCTCCTACTACCTGGCTGCCGCGAACCTCATGACTGCCATGGCCACCTTGAGCCCTAGGGATGAGAGCAAGAGGCTCTATGACCGTATTTTGATGGGCTTCAGCGACAGCCCGGCAACCGATGTCAGCATCCTGCATTACCGAAAAGGCAATCGCGACCTTAACCGTCCCGACGTCATTGTCGTCGCCAGCAACCCTGACTACCTGGGCAGTTACCGCACCATCAAGGGTGCACTGGATGCCGACGGGGATGGTGATATCGATAGTGATGACGAGCGTATTTATAAAAAGCTCGCTTCCACGTTTGCGTCAATGAAGTATTTAAAACCCTAATCCTGTTTTTGCAAGGTGCAGAGCTTACTGAACCGTCATCCTGGCCAGTGAGCTCAGCCCCCGAATAGCGACCGGCTCACAGTGCGCATCTTAGGCACGCGTCGCAGCCAATGGTCGATCTGAACACCTTTGTCAGCGTATGCTCACGGCTGATTTTCTATCGAGCCGACCCGATGAGCGCCATGCAACACGCCTGGCTGGGCAACTACGAAGTCACCCATACACGCTGCACCGGCCTGACCTTTGCCCGCCATAGCCATGATGAATGCGTGATCGGCGTGAACCTGGTCGGCGAGGAAAGCGTTTGGCTCGACCGCCGCGAGTTCCAGGCCGGGCCCGGCAGCATTACGTTGTACAACCCTGGGCAGATTCAAGGTGGCGGCGCAGCTGATGGTGCGCCCTGGCATTTTGTCAGCCTGTACGTCGCGGCCGACGCGCTGGCAGCTGACCTGGGGCTGGCCCAGTTGGAATTTGATCGCTCGCTGTGCTTCCAGCCAGACTTGGCACAGCGCCTGGCTGCGGCGGTCAAGGGTGCCTTGAACGACGACCCATTGCTCCGCGAGATTAACGAAGACGCCTTGGTTCTGCTGCTGGGTGAAGTGGTCGGTGCCAGCGGCGTGCGCCTGCCCGACGCTGCCACGGGCGGCAAAGGCATGATCCACCGGGCCCAGGAGCTGCTCGCCGAGCAACTGAGCCAAGCGCTGCCGCTGGACCAGTTGGGCGATGAGCTGGGCTTGTCCAAATTCCACCTGTTGCGCACCTTCCAGAAAGAAACCGGGCTGAGCCCCAGGCAGTGGGCGATGCAATTGCGTACCTGTCGTGCCAAGGGACTCTTGCGCCGCGGCGCTTCGGCCAGCGGCGTCGCGCATGAGCTGGGGTTTGCTGACCAAAGCCATCTCAACCGGCATTTTCGCGCCGCCTATGGCATCACTCCAGGCCGCTATCAAAGCCTGTTGAAACGCTGAAAGCGCAATCTGGTTCAAGACGCCTGGGCCACACAGCCGCACACTGCGCGCCTCTGTTGAAGGAAAGCGGGCATGGTGACGATCTTTTTTTACGCGCTGGTATTCGGTTTTGTGTTTTGCCTCTCGCCCGGCGCGGTGCTGGCAGAAACCCTGCGCCGTGGCTTGCTCCATGGGTTCACCTCTGCCTTGCTGGTGCAAATCGGTTCGCTGGTGGGCGACGCCGCCTGGGCGGTGATCGGCCTCACCGGCATCGCCCTGCTGATTGAACACGAAGCCGTGCGCGTTCCGCTGACGATAGTGTGCGCGGCTTACCTGGCGTGGCTCGGCGTGCGCAGTCTGATCGACGCCTGGCACCTGCCCGCAGCAGACAGCGGGCCGGCCCACTCCGGTCGGAACGCACTGGCGGTTGGCGCGGCCATGTCCCTGGCTAACCCGAAGAACATTGTGTACTGGGGCGCGTTGGGCAGCGCCTTGTCCGGGATCGTCGGCGCTACGCCCAGCGCTGGGCAAACCCTGATGTTTTTTGCAGGTTTCATGCTGGCGTCGGTGCTGTCGTGTTTTCTGATTGCGGCGCTGGTCCATCTGTTACGCAAAAATGCCTCGCCGCTGTGGCAGCGCGTCAGTTACGGCGCGTGTGGTTTAGTGTTGATCTATCTGGCGGTTCTGGCTGCACGGGGTGTATGAAGTTATATAGCCCACAACTAACCGTGCCCTTGTCTGAATAAACTCTGAACACGGGCTCATTTAATTAATCATGCGTTGACATTTTGTAACCGTCTGAGTAGATTGCCCGTGCCCGCAACTGGGGCCTTTTTTAAACCTCACAAAAGAAGCCAATGGACACAGTATCTAGTCGCTGTCCGAGCACCGCTTTAGCGGGCATCGGGCGCCAAACCCAGAATATGACAGGACTCGCCTTCCAGGTCCGGTAAGCTGCGCTAGAGCTTGATGCTCCACCGTAACTGCCTCACCGGTCGCCCGTCCGGTCCCGAGGTGTGTTATGACCTTCCAACTCATTGCTTTGCCCGATGTACGTACGCTGGCCGCCGCCCTGCGCGCCAAGCTGTGCCGCGAGCCCGTAGGCTTTTCGCCTACCCGGGCCACGTTTGCTGCACCCTCCCCTCAAGCCAGCAAAGACCAGGCGCGTCCGGCCCCTGTGTTGGCGCACTGGCACCTGTGCCCTGCCAGCGGCCAACTGCTGCAGCATTGGGACCATGCCGACCCTCAAGACCCGCAGAGACCCCAGGTTTCCATGCTGGCTCAAGCGAGCCTGATGTTCGGACTTTACCTGAGCACTCGCAGCGCTTAACCCGGCTGGAAACAGCAACTTTCTAATTGATGTTCTGGAGTTCTTTATGAACACGTCCAGTAGTAGCCCGCTGCGCGTTAGTTAACTAACGCGCGTCTGGCGGGCGCTGTAGAAGTTATGTGAACACCTTATTTAAACCGATCGCGAAGTTTGCGGCTCGGCATGCTTTCGCTCGCCTGTCTTCAGGTAAGTACCGGGTATGTTTTGTCGAGAATTGGCGACAGGAGTACAGACAATGAGCGCCGTAAAAAACACGCCTCTGCACAAGAAAAATGGCACCGACACCGACACCAAACTGTCGATGCGCGCCGCCCGCGAAGCCCAGAACGGCCTGCAGGCCACCCTCGCCAACGTGCGCGCCACCCAGGATGGCCTGACCGAACTGGACGCCTCGGCGCGTCTGCAACGCGAAGGCTACAACGAAGTGGCCCACGACAAGCCGCCTCACGCCATCGTCCAGTTCCTGCAGGCGCTGAACAATCCCTTCATCTACGTGTTGCTGACCCTGGCGGGCATCAGCTTTGTCACCGACTATTGGCTGCCGTTGCAGGCGGGTGAAGAAGTCGACCTGACCAAAGTCATCATCATCATGACCATGGTGCTGCTCAGCAGCCTGCTGCGCTTCTGGCAGGAACACCGCTCGGCCAAATCCGCCGAAGCACTCAAGGCCATGGTGCGCACCACTGCCACTGTGCTGCGGCGTGAGCAAGTCGGCGCTCAGCCGACGCTGCGCGAAGTGCCGATGCGCGACCTGGTCGCCGGCGATATCGTGCAACTGTCGGCCGGCGACATGATCCCTGCCGATGTGCGCCTGATCGAATCCCGCGATCTGTTTATCAGCCAGGCCGTGCTGACCGGTGAAGCCTTGCCGGTGGAAAAATACGACACGCTCGGTGACGTCACGCAAAAATCCGCCTCTTCGCTGGCGGCCGACCAGGGCAACCTGCTGGACCTGCCCAACATCTGCTTCATGGGCACCAACGTGGTCAGCGGACGCGCCAAGGCCGTGGTGGTTGCCACCGGGCCGCGCACTTACTTTGGCTCGCTGGCCAAGGCGATTGTCGGCTTGCGGGTGCAAACCGCGTTCGACCGTGGGGTCAACAGCGTCAGCTGGCTGTTGATTCGCTTCATGCTGGTGATGGTGCCGATCGTGTTCCTGCTTAATGGCTTCTCCAAAGGCGACTGGGGCGACGCGTTCCTGTTTGCTCTGGCGGTAGCCGTGGGCCTGACCCCAGAAATGCTGCCGATGATCGTCAGCGCCAACCTGGCCAAGGGCGCGACCGCCATGGCCAAGCGCAAAGTGGTGGTCAAGCGCCTGAATGCGATCCAGAACTTCGGCTCGATGGATGTGCTGTGCACCGACAAGACCGGCACGCTGACCCAGGACAAGATCATCCTCGAACACCACGTCAACGCCTTTGGCCAACGTGATGATGCGGTGCTGTCCCTGGCCTGGCTGAACAGCTACCACCAAAGCGGCATGAAAAACCTGATGGACCAGGCCGTGGTGCAGTTCTCGGAACACAATCCCAAGTTCCAGCGGCCATTTGCCTACAGCAAGGTCGATGAGTTGCCGTTCGACTTCGTGCGCCGTCGCCTGTCGATCGTGGTCAAGGACGCTGCCGGCGACCAGTTGCTGGTGTGCAAAGGTGCGGTGGAAGAGATGCTGAGCATTTCCACCCACGTCATGGAAGATGGCGCCGCAGTGCCGCTGGATGATCGTCGCCGTGACGAGCTGCTGGCACTGGCCAATGACTACAACGAGGATGGCTTTCGCGTACTGGTGGTCGCCACCCGCAACATCCCTAAATCGCTGGCTCGCCAGCAGTACACCACGATTGATGAGCGCAACCTGGTGATCCAGGGCTTCCTGACTTTCCTGGATCCACCGAAGGAAACTGCGGCCCCGGCGATTGCAGCGCTGCAACAAATTGGCGTGGCGGTAAAGGTGCTGACCGGCGACAACGCGGTGGTCACCAGCAAGATCTGCCGTCAGGTCGGCCTGGAACCTGGTCAACCACTGCTGGGCGTGGAAATTGAAGCGATGGACGACGCGACGCTGCTGCGCCGCGTGGAAGAACGCAGCGTGTTTGCCAAGCTGACGCCGCTGCAGAAATCCCGGGTGCTCAAAGCGCTGCAAGCCAACGGCCACACTGTGGGCTTCCTCGGCGACGGCATCAACGATGCACCAGCGCTGCGCGACGCCGACGTGGGCATCTCGGTGGACAGCGGCACCGACATCGCCAAGGAATCGGCCGACATCATCCTGCTCGAAAAGAGCCTGATGGTGCTGGAAGAAGGCGTGCTCAAGGGCCGCGAAACCTTCGGCAACATCATGAAGTACCTGAACATGACCGCCAGTTCCAACTTCGGCAACGTGTTCTCGGTGCTGGTGGCCAGTGCGTTCATTCCGTTCATGCCGATGCTGGCGATCCACCTGCTGCTGCAAAACCTGATGTACGACATTTCCCAGCTGGCCCTGCCGTGGGACAAGATGGACAAGGAATACCTGGCCAAACCGCGCAAGTGGGATGCTAAAAACATCGGCCGCTTCATGATCTGGATCGGGCCGACCTCGTCAATCTTCGACATCACCACCTTTGCGCTGATGTGGTACGTGTTCAGCGCCAACAGCGTGGAAATGCAGACCCTGTTCCAGTCCGGCTGGTTTATCGAGGGGCTGCTCTCGCAAACCCTGGTCGTGCACATGTTGCGGACTCGCAAGATCCCGTTCTTCCAGAGCACGGCCGCCTGGCCGGTGTTGATGATGACCGCCATTGTCATCGGCCTAGGGATCTACGTGCCGTTCTCGCCGCTGGGCACATTGGTCGGCCTGCAGCCGCTGCCGCTGGCGTACTTCCCATGGCTGGTCGGCACGCTGTTGGCCTACTGCTGCGTGGCTCAACTGATGAAAACGATCTACATCCGCCGCTTCAAGCAGTGGTACTGATCCCCCGCCTCTGAAAACGGTGGCCGTCGCCCGGCGGCCACCGTGCAACACAAGGATTCTCACCATGCGCGTCTTGATCTGTGCAGGTCGTCATTACGCCGACACTAAAAAGTCCCGCCAAGTGCTGGACGCTTACCACCGCCTGCGCCCGGTGCAGGTATTGATTCACGGCGGCAACCAATTTCTGGGCAGTGACGTTGAGGAATGGGCGCGGGAAATCGGCATCGACGTGGTGCGATACCCGCCCAATTGGCAACGCCATGGCAAGCAGGCGGAACGCCAACGCAACCATTTCATGCTGACCGACAGCCGCCCCGACGTGGTCATCGCCCTGCCGGGTGGTGACGACACCTCGGAGCTGGTCTGCCAGGCCAAAGCCAGCGGCATTTCGGTGCTGACCGTAGAAAGCTGAATTCAAGCGAGGTGCATCATGCACAAAAAACACACCCCTCATCGCCAAGACGGGTTTGCCAAATATCGCGCACGTCACTATCGCGGCGCTCGCCATACCCTGTTGCTGCTGCCGCCGGCCAAGCGGCGTGCACTGCAACGTAACCTGACGTTTATCGGCGTGACCCTGGGCCTTGTCCTGCTCATCGCGCTGCTTTCCAAAGCTCACGCGGCCGGTGGTGCCTATATGGTTGATGACGGCGCGGTCAACGCCCCGGGCGAATGCAATGTGGACGCCTGGTACACCGCCAATCGGCACCAAAGCAACAGCCACAGCGAAACCTTGAACCCGGCCTGTACCTTCAACGCACTGCCCTCGGTGCAATGGAGCGCCGCACTGTCGCACGCCAGCCAGGCCGGTGATGCCCAAACGCAGGTCAGCCCGCAAGTGAAGGCGCAGGTGTGGTCACGCGAGGACCTTGGGCTACAGCTGGCGGTTTCGGCAACGTCGCATTTTGCCTTGGACCGCCAGCACGCGTTCGACGGCGCGGACCTGAATGTGCCATTGACCTGGCAACCTGTCGAAGCGCTGCGCCTGAACCTCAATGGCGGCTGGACACATGCCTACAACGGCGGCGAACAACACCACCGCCTGACCTGGGGCACGGGCTTCGAATATCAGCTTGCGCATGCTTTGACACTGATCGGTGAGCGCTACGGCCAGGAAGGCGGCGACCAGGCGTGGCAGGCCGGGCCCCGCTTCCATCTCGGCGCGTTGGTGGATGTGGATGTCGTCGTCGGGCAGAGCCTGAGCGGCGCGCGCGATCAGTGGTTGACGACCGGCGCCACCCTTCGCTTCTAAGCCTTGGCCTGCTGTTCCAGGTGCAGTTGCAGATCAGGATCGATCTGCAACTGCCCTGCCAGTTTATCCAGGTAGCTACGCTCTTCCTGCTGCTGATCATTGACCAGCATCACGCTGGCCAGGTAGATCTCCGAAGCCACCGCCGGGTCACGCGCATACTCGGCAAAATCCGCAGCATTCAGCGGCTTGGCCACTTCGGCGTCAAGCCATTGCTGCAGTTGCGGGTCGTTGGTGTGGCGGCCAATCTCGGTGCTGATCATCTGTTGCTCCTGCGCATCGATCTTGCCATCCGCCTTGGCGGCCGCAATCAATGCACGCAACAGTGCATGGCTGTGGGCCTCGGCCTCAGGGCCGTCGAGCTGGTCAACCGTCTGAATGGCTTGCTGGGGTGCAGACGCCTGCTGTCGTTGCCAGGCCTGATACGCCTGAAACGCGGCCATCCCGAGAGACGCCAATGCCGCGTAATTCATCCCGCCGGAACGCGCCTGCGTCGTACCGCTGGCGGGCCCGCCGCGCAGCAGCCCACCGAGGCCACCCAACAATCCACCCAACCCACCGCCGCCCGAGGCATTGCCGGCGCTGGTGTTTTTGAGCAAACCGCCCAACAGGCCGCCCAGGCCACCGCCCGAGGAGGCGCTGCCTGACTGCCCGCGCAGCAATTGTTCCAATAGATCGCTGGTGTTCATGGTCTTACCCTCCCAGGGCGCAGTGTTGGCATTCAACAACCATAGCCCGCCGCTGCTGGAACACCATGACCGCCGGGCAGGCACGCTCTATGATGACGCCACTGCGCCGTTGAGAGAGAACACCCGTGAACCGTATCGAGCACATCGTGTTGATGGCCAACTACAACCAGTGGATGAACCGCAAACTCTACGACGCCGCCAGCACGCTGACGGACGCGGAGCTGGCGGCGGATCGACAGGCGTTTTTTGGCTCAATCCTCGGCACGCTGAATCACCTCGCGCTGGGGGATACCGTCTGGCTCAAACGTTTTGCCCAGCATCCCGCGGGCTTTTCGGCGCTGGCCCCCTTAAGTGCGATTGCCACACCCACCGACCTCAAGCAGCTGGCCTTTGCCGATGTGCGCGTGCTGTCAGCCCATCGCGCATGGCTGGATCAGCTCATCATCGAGTGGGCGCACAGCCTGCGCGATTCCGACCTGGACCAGCACCTGCGTTATCACAACATGCGCGGCGCCGCGAACCACAAGCCGTTCTTTGGCTTGCTGGTGCATTTTTTCAATCACCAGACCCACCACCGAGGCCAGGCAACCACGCTGCTGACCCAAGCGGGCGTGGATGTAGGCGACACCGACCTGCTGGCACTGATTGACTGAACTCAGCGTGCGCTGAACGCGGCGTAGGCCTGCATCAAGCGTGGAAAGTCCTGCGGCGCTGGCAATTGCGCAAAGCTTTCGACGGCAGGCGTGGAGGCCCAGGGCAGCTTTTCGCTGGTCCAGGTTTCCATGAACGGCACGTAGTCGTGGGCGTCATCCAACAACGTCGCGCGCACATTGACGAATTCGTCGATGCCATGGGGACGGGTAAACAGCCAGCTCATGCAATGCGGGCAGCAATAGTGACGGTCCACACCGTGCAAGCCGCCTATGACCGGGCAACCCTGGGTCACGGTAAAGCCACTGGCAGGGATCAAGGCGCTGAGGGAGAACGCGCTTGAGGTCATTTTCCGGCAGCCGCTGCAATGGCAAGCCATGGTAATCACTGGGGGCAGGCTCACGCTGAAGCGCACCCGGTTACACCGGCAACTGCCTTCCAGCGGCAACACGTCGACAGTCATCATCCATTCCTTTTTATGATTGTTGGCCTCACAGGGTAACGTGAACCCGCCGCGGAACAAAACCGAACGCCGCGCCGCGCCTGGAGTCAAAACCCTGAGGCGCCGGGGTTAATTGCCCCGCCCTGCTCACGTGCACCTGCTGGTCTGGGATGCGCGTACCCCCATAAGAAGGAGACGCTTACATGGTCACTCACTTCAAGGTCGCCGGGCATCTAGCCTGCGGCCATCACGGCAGCAATCTTACGTCCAGCACCGAGCTGAACCGAGTCAAATGCCGCACCTGCCGCAATACCGAAGCCTACAAAGAAGCGCGCCGCACACAACGCAATGCCGCCCGCCGCTCCGCGCGCAAAACCCAGACCCACGCTGCCAGCGACTGGCGCAGTGCGTGGACGCAACGCCTGACCGACCTGCCCGGGTTGCAGCGCTTGCCACGCGGGTTCAGCGGGCAGCACTTTGTCTGAGCTGTTCGGGTATTGAGAAGATATTCACCAGGTTACCGTCGGGTTCCTGCAGCAGTGCGCAAGTATTGCCCTATGGCAGCATTGTCACGGGCATGACTACTTGCGTGCTGCTGACCCGCAGCAGGACAGCTTCGACCTCCTCCACTTGAAATGCCGGGATCGCCGAGCAGTTACTCGCAGTGACGGCCAGTCCGTTGTGATGCAAGCGGACCAAGCGCTCGTCGCTTATCGCCAGAACGACACCCTCGAAATCCATCTCGGCAAAACCGTCAGCCCGATGCTGCGGCTCGATAGTCGACAGCTTTCGATAGAGCGGTATGCGTTGCTCAAACGGTTGAGTGACGATGCGAACGGATGCAAATTTCATGAGCCAACCTGACTGGAATGCGCAGGCGCACTCTAATTCAGGGCTGCGTCAGCTGGTGACAGGAGCATGTCGTGGCGTGTCAAAACCCTCGCCTCGACGGCAGGTTTCTCGTGTAGACCACTGATCTGGCAAGCTTTTTCAACTTTGCGCGAATGCAACAAACACAACGTTCGACCTTGCATCCAAGCGCCTGGGTCTATATATTCCCAACCCTGCTGCACCGCGCTACCGCCCGAATGGCGAAACTGGTAGACGCATGGGACTTAAAATCCCCCGCTCGTAAGGGCGTCCCGGTTC
Organism: Pseudomonas sp. Larv2_ips; assembly: GCF_963879675.1. Taxonomy (NCBI): domain Bacteria; kingdom Pseudomonadati; phylum Pseudomonadota; class Gammaproteobacteria; order Pseudomonadales; family Pseudomonadaceae; genus Pseudomonas; species Pseudomonas sp. Larv2_ips. The sequence goes on along the minus strand of NZ_CAWOAW010000014.1, from coordinate 1,485,689 downwards.
GATTCCGGGTTCGGGCACCATAGATATCAAGGGCTTGCATGAGGAAACTCATGCAGGCCTTTTTCTTTTTTCCGCAATTGACACACCTGTTCCGCAATTGCCCTCCTGCGGCGTCCTGCCGAATGCAATTACCCTCCTGTAACCTCAATCGAACTACCCATACTTTCCCATGCTCTATCGAGAGTCGCCTGGGCCCTCCAGGCCAACCCGCAGGGAGTGGAGTATGTCTGATGATCTGAAAAACCGTGGGCCTCAAGATCGTGCTCGAGTGAACACATCAGAACCTTGGGAGCTAAATCACTGGACGAAGGAGTTCGGGGTAACAGAGCAACAGCTCAAAGACGCGGTTAAAGCCGTTGGCCCGATGGTGACTGACGTTCGTAAAAAACTCGGCAAGTAATGTCAGACACGCCCTGCGCTTGGCAGGGCGTGTTCAATTTCTTCGCGGTGTCTGCGGCAACCTACAGCGCCACACCGAAGAAGCTCCCTGCTACGCTGTTCGCCTCAGGGAGGAACACCGATGCCACATTCAGATGTGATCCTTCGCCGCTCTCAAACTGCTATGAAAACCTACTCGCACTTGAGGAAACCTGATGCGCGCTGGGTCTGTCGCCGCCTCATCTCTCGTAGTAGACCTTGGCGGAATATGTGTAGTCTCGTCCCAGTTTCGCGCAACATTCGGGGAAGCCGCCTTCGGGATTTTCCGAATAGGCTTTCCAGTCCGCGATGAGGCGGTCGAAATGCTGCACTTCAGATGTCAGATACGCCAGCGCTTCGGGATCAGGGGCTTCTGCTATGAGTCGTCTGGCACGCTCCAGCGCTGAGGTCGCCTCGTCAACACAGCTTAAGAATAAAGACTCGTCAAGATGATGGGTGGCATGGCCAACCCCGCCAAGCGCGAAGTCGATCAGTATCCTGCGCACAGCCATATCTTCTGGGAACCCAGAAAGCGCTCTGGTGAGTAGTTCAGGGTCACGGTTGAGCAGCCCGAGCCATCGCACGGGTAAGGTTGTGACTGCATCAGGGATATGCCATCGGAAGTCTTCGAGGGGTGCAAAGGCCATACGGCCCTGGGGAACGTCAGGATTAAAAGGCCTGAATCGATTCGGCCTTCAGATTAATTGTCGTAGAAATACCACATGACGGCCGCCACCGTGACGACCCACCCGAGGGTCAGCAGTATTGACAGACCCGCAAGCCGCTTGTCCATGATGCCCTATCAGTTACCAAAATGATCGAAGTCAGAGCGCTCCCGGCAAGCGTAGTTCAATGCGCGAAGCCTGCAATGGTGCGCACGTCGTTGCGGCACACCCCCGCTTGGATTAATCGAAAACTCTCCTCCGGCCCGCTTACGGCATAAGCGCCTAAAACTCATAAGCGCGCAATTATTTAGCGCGCCTATTATCTCGATTCATTCTTTTGTATTCCTGGATTTACGTCTGCCCCCCAAGCTGCAGCCGAGAGTCACTGTGCTGCATGAACAGTCTGTTTTGTTCGCGCTCAACAAAATGATGTGGATTGCCACGCCAATAAATCCCGGCCTTCGGAGGCCTATATGAAATTAAGATCCTTGAATATCGCGCGCAGGGCTTTCGTCTGCTTTGGGCTAATCACACTTCTGCTCATCAGCTTGGCGGGCTTCTCGTATCTGCAGATAGATCACCTGCGTAATGCAGAGCAGGACATCGAGCAAAACTCATTGCCCAGCATCCAGGTCATTGACGACATTCAAATCGCCCTGCTCCATGCTCGCCTTGAAAGTATCCGCATGCTGTCGAGCACGACCAAGGATGTGCATGATAAATCGCTGTCATTGGTCGAAGGCGCCATACAGACGCTCCAGTCGAAGACCGAGTTCTACCGTGAACACCTGATTTCTGGCCAGCAGGATGAACTGCAGTTTTCGAAGACAAGCCAAGCTATGAATGTCTACATCGACGGCCTCAAGAACGTACTTGCCCTCGATATTGCCGATCATGATCAAGCTGTCCTTTTTGCGAACACAGAGCAGGCACAGCGAGCAAGCGCCTATCAGGAGCAGCTAACAATTCTTCGTGAGCAAAATGCGCGTCAGGCGGTGGTGTCGGGGCAAGACGCGACAGATGTATATACCCATAGCGTTAACGTCTTGATTTCGGTACTGGTAGTCGCATTTATCTTAACCATCGTCCTGGCGACCCTGTTCACTAAAAGCATTGTCAGCCCCATCAGCGCCTCGCTGAAGTTGGCGGAAGATATCGCGTCTGGCGACCTCACCCACGACCTTGAAGTGACAGGTTCAGACGAAGCCTCGCGCTTGATGCATGCTCTCAATCGGATGCAGAAAAATCTCAGAAGCACGATTTTAGAAATCTCGGGAGCGTCTGCTCAACTGAGTACCGCAGCCGTTGAAATGACTTCGATCACAGAAAGTGCCGATCGCACCCTTCAGCAGCAAAACAGCGAAATCGAGCAAGCGGCCACAGCAGTGACCGAAATGAGCGCCGCCGTCGAAGAGGTCGCGCGCAATGCCAACTCCACATCTGAGGCGGCCACGCAGTCCAGCTTGGCGGCTGATCTGGGCAATCAAAAAGTGACTGAAACGTTAACGGCCATGCGCGGACTGACGGAACTGGTCGAAGTCTCCTCAGACCAGGTGAAAGAACTCGCAGGCCAGGCTCAAGACATCACCAAAGTGCTGAGTGTGATCAGGGCGATTGCCGAGCAAACGAATCTCCTGGCGTTGAATGCAGCAATTGAAGCGGCACGTGCGGGTGAACAGGGCCGAGGTTTTGCAGTGGTGGCCGATGAGGTTCGGGCGTTGGCGCACCGCACCCAAACTTCGACCCAGGAAATCGAACAGATGATATCCACCATCCAAGCCGGTTCTTCAGCCGCAGTGGAGTTGATGCACAAGAGCACTTCTGAGGTTTACATCACGCGAGATACGGCAGAGCAAGCAGGCCAATCGCTGCGCCAAATTATTGATTCCGTGCTGGAAATCAACGACCGCAATATTCAGATCGCGACGGCTTCCGAGGAACAAGCTCACGTTGCACGTGACGTAGATCGCAGTCTCATAAGCATTCGTGACTTGGCAATTCAAAGCACTGAGGGCACTCGCCAGACGTTGACTGCAAGCAATGAATTATCACGTCTAGCCGTGAACTTGAACGACTTGGTTCTCCGATTCCGGACTTAAAAGCTGGATCAAGCACAGTGCAGGGTTCATGGCACAGATTCACAAATCAACAGTGACACGCTCAGCGACAGACAGCAGAGGATAAAAATGGCTTCTCATGAGATTGCCTTGCACTCTGTGCTGAGCGCAGATGAACGCTCTGAAATAGCTGAACTGGAGGCCACGAGCACTATTTTGCAGCTTGTTACGCGCCTGACAGGGATGCGATTTGCAGGCATTGCCAAATTCACGGAAAAGGACTGGATAGTTTGCTCAGTGTGCGACCCAACCCATTTAGGGATAGAGGCAGGAAATATCCTGGAGTTGGAAATCACCCTCTGCAGCGAACTGAGAAGAAACCCCAAAGCCCTCTTCATTCCAAAAATCAGTGGCGATCACAGATATTCAGATCGCCATGTCGTCAAGCAATACGGACTGGAAAGTTATGCAGGCGCGCCTATCTTCCTTCCTGATGGACGCCTCTTTGGCGCTTTATGCGCGCTGGACTCACGCTCAATATTGTTTGAAGACCCGGATCTTGAGGAGACGTTAGTTTTATTCGCCAAGTTAATAGGCTGCATTTTTTTCACCAACCTTGCTGCTGAACAAACGCCAGCAAGTCCTTGTCAGGCTACGTAGAACTCATTGATTTAATCGTCAGCGTGCAACACTGGAGTGTGTTTCCAGTCCTGGGCCGCAAGGTCCTGCTCGATGGCCAGGCGCTTGTTTTTATGGAGCGCGAAGTACTGGAGGAGACTGGGAACGAGTCGAAGTGCGAATCCACCGTGGCGTTCACCGGCAAACACCCCATCAATTTGGCAAATTGAATATTCCCTTTATTTGTCGAATGACACCCCTTGCGCAGCGTATCAACATACTGGACACCGCCGAGACCTAAGGATTGAAGTGGGTAGCGCTGCATGCCTACCTTGCGTGCCGCCGCCTACCGCCTGTCCAACCGGCAGTTCGTCAGCGATGTAGCGCTCAGCCCAGGGCTCGTCCGCCGCCTTCAAATAAGCCTCCGGACCATGCCCGTTGAGACTTGTTATCGTCCAGGTTTTTGCTGCCAAGCAAGGCGGACGACGGCACTTAATGACATAGACTGTTAAACTCGCCCTTTCAAATTCCATGTGTGATCAGCGCAGGAGGCTTAAATGTCTGTCCTAATTCGCAACAATGTACGCGTCCACGGTTCAGGCCCTGCCACTCTAGTTTTTGCGCATGGTTTTGGGTGTGATCAAAATATGTGGAGACTGGTCGAGCCGGCATTCCGCGAAAACTTTCGGACGATTCTTTTCGACGTCGTAGGCTGTGGGAAGTCAGACCTCTCAGCCTACGAGGTTGTGAGGTACTCATCATTAAAAGGGTACGCGCAAGACATCGTGGAGATTATTGAGGAGTTTGCGGACTGCCCGGTCATATTTGTCGGGCATTCTGTCAGCGCTATGGCTGGCGTAATCGCCGCCAATAAGCGTCCTGACCTATTTGGGGCGCATATCATGGTTGGGCCTTCACCGTCGTATATCAACGATGGTGAATATTTTGGTGGTTTCAGCAGGGAGGACATCGACTCACTTCTGGAGACGTTGGAAAGCAACTACCTTGGCTGGTCCAGCTCCATGGCCCCCGCCATCATGGGCGCGCCTGAACAGCCCCATCTTGGTGTCGAATTAACCAATAGCTTCTGCCAGACAGACCCTGATATTGCGAAGCGGTTCGCCAGGGTGACGTTCCTATCTGATAACCGCAATGACGTGGCCAAGCTACTGGCGCCGGCGCTGATTATTCAGTCCTCCGACGACATCATTGCACCTGTCGAAGTCGGTCGTTACCTCAACAAGGTGATCCCGGATAATCGTCTTGAGGTGATAGAAAACGTGGGGCATTGCCCGCACCTGAGTGCTCCTGATCTATGCATCAATTCGATCCAAAGCTTCATTGCAAGCGTTCAGGGTCGAATTGCTCATGGGGGCTAATGACGACCCACTCCCTGATGCCGACTTGCTTTACGAGCACGCTCCCTGCGCCCTCATTATCACCAGCAAGGCCGGTTTAATCCTTCGGGCAAATACCACCTTCTGCGAGTGGCTGGGGTACTCCAAAGATCAGTTGGTTGGCCGACGTAAGCTTCAAGAGTTGCTGACTATCGGAGGACGGATTTTCCATCAAACTCACTGGATGCCTTTGCTTGAAATGCAGCGTTCCATCTGCGAGGTAAAGCTTGAGTTTGCGACGTCTGAGGGTAAAAAATTACCCATGATTCTCAACGCAACAAGGCGGGAGCACCTTGGAGGCATTTTCGATGAGGTTTGCGCTTTTGTAGTGATCGAGCGGCATCGATTCGAGCAGGAAGTGCTGATTTCCAAACGGCAAGCTGAGGAATCGCTCGAAGCTCACCTGGCGCTTCAGCGGGATTTGTCGGTTGCCGATGCCAGGCTGCGGGTTGCTCTGGAGTCGGCCAAAATGCACGTTTGGGACGTCGACCCGGTGACACTTGAGCGTCGTTACGATAACAGCGTCGCGCAATTGCTCGGTTATCCGTCAAACCAAGATGTTTCGGCCTCAGTGTACTCAGACCTAATAGACCCTAATGACCGCCCAAGAGAGGCCGAGTTATTTTCGGCGGCTCTCGGATCGGTTGCTCAGGAGTATCGCTGCACTTATAGTTTGAACGGCGTTGATGGCGTTCAGCGCACGGTACTCTCCACTGGGCGTGCGGCATTCGACCCAAATAACAAGCTCGTTCAGTTTGTCGGTATTCTTCATGACATTACAGACGTAAAACGGGAGCAGGCAGCAGCAGAAGATCGTGCTCTGTTCTCTGAGCAAATGATTGGCATAGTGAGTCACGATCTGCGTAATCCCCTCTCGGTGATCTCAATGGCCACCGAGGTGCTTGAGCGCAATGATCTGTCCCCTAAGCAGCGACAATTGGTTCGGCACACTCAGGAAGCGGCGCAAAGGGCACGCAGGCTTATCAACGATTTGTTGGATTTCACGCAGGCCAGAATAGGGCGCGGTATTGGGGTAACAAAAACGACTATCGACCTACACCTGCTGATCGGTGCGGCTGTCGAGCAGCTTCGAATCGTTTATCCCAAACGAGAGTTTCTGCATTCAATCAATGGCCAGGGTCTATGCATGGCTGACAGCGATAGGCTTACGCAGCTTGCAGGCAACCTTATTTCCAATGCTGTTACGTACGGAGCGGTGGATCGCCCGGTGACAGTAACCTCCTCCATTACGGAGCAAGGTTTCGAGTTGGTGGTGCACAACTGGGGTATACCGATTCCTCCAGACTTTCTGGCCACGGTCTTCAGTCCGATGACCCGTGGTGTCAATCTTGCGCAAGACAGTCGCAGCGTTGGATTGGGGCTTTTCATTGTTCGCGAAATCGTGAAGGCACACGGCGGCACGGTTTCGGTTAGTTCAACCATTGAAAGTGGGACAGCATTCATGGCTACCTTTCCGTTAAAGCAAGCCTGGATCAAGTAGCTATAACGCGCTCTACGGAGCGCCTTTCTTATACGTATGCTTTCGCCAGATGCAAAAAGCCCAGCGCGGGGCTGGGCATTGACGGCTGTCATGTACGCTTGAAATTGGCAACGATGTATCCATTTACCTCGTTGCGACAATCAACTGTCAGGTCGTCCAGGTAAGGCTGTATTTCCATGCACTCCATTAGACCAAGCAGTTTCTGGGCGTAATCACGAATGGGCTGCCATTCTTGATGATCGAATAACATCCTGTCGCCACAACGAAAAGCGTGTTCAGGCCGGTTGCTGCAGAGTTGCCAGAGGTTGTGGAGATTGCTTCCCCAGAGTGTTGTTGCGAATCCCATCTTGAAGCTCCTGAACCCCTACCGCCGCTATCAACATCCGCATGTCGTCGCCTCTTTGATTGGGCGGCAATTTAGTATTTGCGGCATCGAAGCCGCCCAGGAAGGGTATTTTCCCAATGCATCGCCGGTGTCGAAACTGATGTATTAGAGGTGGCACCTCTACATTTTTCGGGAAGTAAATTCACTCTCTCGATCATCGATCAACGCTTCAAAGCATCACATTGTGCACGCAGGTCTCTGTTGGAGATCGAACCACAGCTGCCGTTCCTTCTCGTTTTGCCCTCCGCAAATCCCCCCGCGTCCTGCCGACCGACAATCACACTCGCATCCTGATCCACTACAACTGGTTACCCACAAACGCATCACGCTCAACTTTATAAAAAAGGTTCTCTTGGGTGCGCCCGGCGACATCCTTCGTCGCGGAATGCGACAACCTTCCGCCGATTTTCTCCATGGCCCGTTGTGAGCGAATGTTCTGAGCGCCGATATGGAACCACACGGTGTCGACCCAGCGAAATGCGTGGTCGAGCATCAGGCGCTTGAGTTCCCCATTCGCTGCGCCGCCCCATTTTTCACGGGCTAAAAATGTGTACCCAATCGCAACCTCACGTTTTTCTTCACTGAAGTCGTAGTAGCGAGAACTGCCTATCAACGCGTTGCTGGCACGGTCGATCACCACCACAACGCTCTGCGACGTCAATGCCTGGTCGAACCACTCACGAAATACCGGCGCTTGATAGCGGGTTGGGCTCGGGTGCTGAGCCCAGAGTAACGGATCGGCTGCGACGCGGTACAGGGCTTCGAAATCAGCGCTGTCCAAAGGGCGTAACTCAAGCGTGTGCCCGACGATGGACGGCGGGATGGGCAGCGATTGCATCGATGTTTCTCCATGAATTCGATGTGGGCGGGTCGTGACGCGTGGGCCGTTAGCATCGCAATAATCAGCCTGTTTGCACCAGACCGATCAGCAGCCAGGCAAACCTCACTCACGCTTGAACACTCAAAAAACTCAAATAGATTTTATACAGAATCTATTTAATAGATGTTTACACTCATGTATCTTCACTCTCGCTTGAGAAATTCCTCAACGAACACGACCCAACCGTCGTGCTTGACCTACGATTAAAGGCCTGATGAGGCCGAGGTGATGCAATGAGTTTGAAAGACAACATTATCGGGCAACTGGGCTTCGGCACGGCGCCGCTGGGCAACATGTTCCGCGCCATTGATGAAGACGAGGCAGCCGCTACCGTCGCCGCCGCCTGGGCTCAAGGCATCCGTTTCTTTGACACCGCGCCGCTGTACGGCGCCGGGCTGTCCGAGACTCGCCTGGGCAAGGCGTTGGCCCATCACCCTCGGGATGCGTACACCCTTTCCACCAAAGTCGGCCGCCTGGTGTCTGACGAAGTGCACGCAAACGCAGGCTCCGGCCCGTTCAGCCAGGGCAACCCGAACAAGATGCTCAGCGACTACTCGGCCGATGCCACTTTGCGTTCCATCGAAAGCAGCCTGCAGCGTTTGGGCACCGACCGACTGGACATCGTATTCGTCCACGATGTGGCCCAGGACACCCATGGTGATGAGTGGATCGAACACTTCAACATTGCCCGCAAAGGCGCCTTCAAGGCGCTGTCGCGTCTCAAGGAAGAAGGTGTGATTCAGGCCTGGGGGCTGGGCGTTAACCGCGTTGAGCCTTGCGAACTGCTGCTGGATTTGGAGGAGGTTCAGCCCGACGGTTTCCTGCTCGCCGGTCGCTACACGCTGCTGGATCATGAGCAGCCGCTGCAACGCCTGTTCACCAAAGCTCAGGCCAAAGGCGCCGAGTTTGTCGCGGGCGGCCCTTACAGCTCCGGCGTGCTGGTCGGCGGCAAGCACTTCGAGTACCAACCTGCCTCTGCCGCCATGCTCGACAAGGTGGCGAAAATCCACGCGATCGCCCAGCACTACCACGTCGATATCAAGGCAGCAGCGTTGCAATTTGTGCTGGCCAACCCGCTGGTCGCCGCCGTCATCCCTGGCGCAAGTCGGCCTTCGCGTATTACCGAAGACACGCAGGCAATCAAGGCCCGCGTCCCGCGCGAATTTTGGCAAGCGCTGAAAGACCAGGGCTTTATTGCCCCCGATGCGCCTACCCCAAGCAGCCACTGACATGACCGCGTTTATTGTGTTCACCAAAGAACGTACCCACGACCAGTCACAGCTGGACCTGTACCAAAGCCAGGTCCGCGATACGTTTGACGGGCACCCCATTGACCTGGTGGTCAAGGGCACGCCGCACGCGCTCGAGGGCGCACAGGCAGAAGGTATGGTAATCCTGGCGTTCCCCACCCCCGCGGCGGCGCGCGCCTGGTACGACAGCCCCGCGTATCAGGCGGTCGCTGCACACCGTTTGAAGGGTGCGACCTACAGCGTCGCCCTGGTTGAAAGCAGCAATGAATAAACCCTATTGATCGGAGAGCGACCATGCACCCGCATAAAACCGCGATTGTGTTGATTGAATACCAGAACGACTTCACCACCCCCGGCGGAGTGTTCCATGACGCCGTGAAAGACGTCATGCACACCTCCAACATGCTGGCAAACACCGCCACCACGATTGAGCAGGCACGCAAGCTGGGCGTGAAGATCATCCACTTACCGATCCAATTTGCCGACGGCTACCCTGAGCTGACCACGCGCTCCTACGGCATCCTCAAGGGCGTGGCCGACGGCAGCGCCTTTCGCGCCGGCTCCTGGGGCGCCGAGATCAGCGACGCGCTGACGCGCGAAGCCGCCGATATTGTGATTGAAGGCAAACGCGGGCTGGATGCGTTCGCCACCACCGGCCTGGATTTGGTCCTGCGCAACAATGGCATCCAGAACCTGGTCGTCGCAGGCTTTTTGACCAACTGCTGCGTCGAAGGCACGGTTCGATCAGGTTACGAGAAAGGCTATGACGTGGTGACCTTGACCGATTGCACCGCGACGTTCAGTGAAGAACAACAGCACGCAGCCGAGCAGTTCACCTTGCCGATGTTTTCGCAAACGCTGCAACACACAGCGTTTCTGCAGGCGCTGAACGCCGAATAAAAAAAGGGGCGACTCAGACTGAGTCGCCCCTTTTTTAGTGCCTGGGTCACTCGGTCGGCGCGTACTGCATTTCACCGTTACCAAATGACCAGTCTTCGCGCTTCACATCGACCAGGCTGATCCACACGTCTTCCTTGCGCAACCCGGTCCTGGCGTGAATGCCTTCGGCGATAAATGTATAAAAGGCCTTTTTCACTTCAATGCTGCGCCCGGCGTTCCACGTTACCTGGATAAACACAATCCTGGGCGTGTAGGTGATCCCCAGATAACCGGCCGCCGGGTACACCAGTTCATCCTTGGCATGCCGGTTGATGATCTGGAATTTATCGTGCTCAGGCACGTTGGCAACGCTGGTCATCGCCGCATATACCACCTCACCGATGGTGGTTACGGTGTCGGTGGAGGTGTCGGCGGCGAGGTCAATTCGGACTAAAGGCATGAACATATCCTTAACAGGGTGAGCGGCCATCCACACCGGCGGCCAGTGGTACCACGCTAGTCGCGACGGCAAGATTCATCAAGCGCATAATTTTCTAAAAGATGATGAGTATTTCGCATGCTATTTCAAGACTTGAAGGCCTTCGTCACCGTGGTCGATAGCGCGTCACTGACCAAGGCAGCGCAAACGCTTTGCCTGACGCAGTCGGCGGTGTCTCGTCGCATTCAGCACTTGGAAGACACCTTGGGCGACGCATTATTCGATCGCTCGACGCGTCCGCCCTCGCCCACTGCCATCGGGCGTCGCGTCTACGAAAAAGCCGTGGCGCTGCTCAAGGACGCGGAGCACCTGCTGAGTATCCCCCAGGAAAATGCCACACCCAGCGGGCGCTTCCGTGTGGGGTTGACGCAGGTCGTCGCGGACGCGGTGGCGCTCGAGGTGGTCACGCGTATGCGCGACCAGCTGCCCGGGCTCGAACTGCAGATCGTCACCCACTGGAGTTCCGAGCTCGAGCAAAGCCTGCTCCTGGGCGAACTGGATGCAGCCACGCTGATGCTGCCCGCCGCCAATAGCCCACCCGCCTCGCTGAAAGCGCAACTGATCACAACACTCGACATTCGGGTGGTACAGAGCAAGCGCACACCGCGGGTGGCCCCGACCGTCACGATCAACGACCTGGCAGCCGTCGAGTGGGTGCTGAACCCCAAAGGCTGCGGGTATCGCGCGGCATTGGAAGCGGCCATGGGCGGACACGGCCACACGCTCAAACTGGCCTTGGACACCCATGGCGCGGCGATGCAGATGCGCATGGTCGCGGCCGGTTTCGGGCTGGGTCTCATCCCGGCAACGCTGTTAACCAGCAGTGCTCAGGCAGATGAGCTGACCACCGTCGAGCTGAGTGATTTTCAGCTGAAAATGGACGTTTGGCTGGCACACCCGCAGCAACCAGGCAATCTGCGCCAGGCCAACACATTGCTGGCCCAAGGCATTACCGAAGGTTTGCGCCAGCGCGACGCAGAGGATGCAGTTGATCGCCAGCCTCACGCTCAAACGCCGCGTTAATGCGGCACTTGATCGATGCTCCAATCAGCCCTTTCGGCACTTAAACCATCGGCGAATGACTGACAACGCGCAGCGCCAGGCCCTCGTAAGCATCCAGCGTGATGGTGAATTCACCCTCGGCAGTGAGGTCGCCCTCAACCCGTTCATTGATGATGTCCACCACCGGCCCCGGCGCGATATTGGGCAGGTGCAGGGTTTCAGTGATCGCGCTGCCGCCAAAGTTGAGCGCGGTAATCTGCGTGCCCTTCCCGGCCGGCAACTCGTGGACCATGATCAGCAAGCCGGGATGCTCGACGTCCGGCACCAGAATCTGCCGGCTGGCGGCGATGCCATAGGCACTGCGCACCGCGAGGATTTTTTGCAGCTGCGAGGCAAACGACTGCGGGTCCTGCAACTGCTGGTTGAGGCTGCCGTACAGGGCTTTCGAGCGCGGCATCTGCCCCGCCGACTGCTCGGCCTCGGGGTTCAAGTCCACCAGGTCGTAGGCGCCACGGTGCACCCAGCGGGTATCGCCGTCGGCCATCAAATGCGCGACTTCATCGGCTGCCAACGGCAGTGCGCCAACCAGGTCCCAACCCGACAAGGCAAACACCCCAGGCTGCATGGCGTTGTACATCACCAACAACAAATGGATCTGCCGGATCTGTTCGATGTCAGTCGGCGTAATCGCCTCCAGGTCACGAATACCCAGCGCTGCGGTAATGATGCTGGCGGTGGTGCAGGACACGCCGTTGGTGACGAATTTGAGGTTATACGGCGCATGTTCGCCGGCCAGTCGTTCGTACATCTGTTCGCGGATATGCTCGCGCAAAATGTTGCCGGGGAAAGTCTGGCCCTGATAGAGGTAATTGTCGTGGGCGTGCAAGGTCCAGAAATGCACCAGTTCCAGAGTCAGCTCATCATGGTTCTGCAACGCATGAATCAAGGAGCCTGGGTCGATGCCCTGGCTGTGCATCTCGCGCAGCATCAGGCGCAGAAACTCGGTGTCGCCCATCAGCAACGCGTGCTGATACGCCGGGCGGGTGATGAAGTCGTAGGACAGGTCCGCGCCGCCGTGTGACATGGCGGCGATGTCATCCACCGTGAGGTTAAGCTCCTGAAAGCTGAACCCCCCGGCCTTGCGAATCGCGCCGCCGAGCAACTGGTTGCCGGTAATCGACAGCGGATGGCTCTCTGACCAGGCGCCGCCCTCAAGCTTGCGCTCCACCCCCAGAAAGCCGTTGGCATCCAGGCGCAGGATCTTGGCGCCCATCACGTCAATCGCATGCAGGGCGTCGCCGATGATCATTTGCTGCGCGGCAAACGAAGGGTCCAGCCAGTTCAGCGACGGCTGCCCTTCTTTGAAGTAATGCAGGTAGACCCAACGGCGCGGCTTGCCATCCACGCCGACCACCACCGGGGTAGCACTCCAGTCGGTTTCCTTCACGCCGGGCTCGAAGAAAATCACCCGCTGCAACTGGCCGACGATGTAATGCTTGTCGCGTAGCGCATCCACCTGCGCGGGGCTGAGGTTCTGCGCGTCCCGGCCTTCGGCGACGTCGGGCAACATCGGCCAGTCTTCTTCGCGGATTTCTACCATGTGATAGAGGCCGGGATAGTCCTCATACGCCATCTCGGCCAGGCGGAAGTCCGCGCCTTTGCCGGTGTGGGATGGGATCACGTCGTCGATGATCACCGCGTTGTGCGCAGCGGCCATGCGTGTCAGGGCCTGCAACTGCGCCTCGGTGCCCAGTTGCGGGTCGATTTCAAAACTGATGCGGTCAAAATTGCCGTCGATGGTCGGTGTATGCCGCGTGCCGGAAAGCCCGCCGGATTTTTTTAGTGGGCCGTTGTGAATGCCCTGGATGCCGATCTTCGACAACGCGTGCCACAAGCTTTCGTCCCCCAGCGCCTCCAGGACCGTGCCGTTTTCACGGGTCACAATCGAGGCTGGGTACGCGGTAAACCACACCGACGACAAGGCTGAAGCATCACGCGGCCGGGTATGCGCATACGGCTGCTGCCACAACCGCCCTTGCCCCGAATAGAGCTTGGCGCGCTGGCGCGCCGCGTGCAGCATCGATTGCTCAACCAGCCAGTTCACATGATCGTTGTCCGCCGCCGTCATAAGCCCGTTACCTGTGTGCGTGAAAAGGTTATTCGTAAGCATAGGAGCGGCCACGAGGGCGATTCGTTGCATTGATACTGTTGGGCTAAGACAGAAACCCGATTCGACGGCTGAGAAAATCAATCAGCACACGCAGCTTGAGCGGCACCTGGCTGCCGGACGGCCACAACAGGTTGAAAGTGCTGGTCTCCTCGCTATAAGGCTCCAGCACCGCACATAACTCACCCGACGCCAGGTATTCCCTGACCATGAAGTCTGCCGCGTACGTGATCCCCAAGCCTTTGAGCGCAAAACACACGCGGCCCTCCACCGAGTTGCTGATCAGCGTGCGCGGCAGCTCCAGCTCAGGTTGCTCAGGCTCTCGAATCAGCCAGCGCTGCAGCTTGCCCGTGTCGGGAAAGCGAAAGTGAATGCAGCGGTGTTCAAGCAAATCGCGGGGCCGTGTCGGCAGACCGTGCCGGGCAAAGTACCCCGGCGAACCGACCGCGAGCATGCGGTAACGGCCCAGGCAACGGGCCGACAAGCCAGAGTCCTTGGGCATGCCGCTGCGCACCACGGCATCAAAACCTTCGCCGATGATGTCCACCAGGCGATCGGTGAATTCCAGGTCCAGCTGGATATCCGGGTACAGCAACTGGAAGTCGGCAAACACCGGCAGAAACGGCTTGCCGATCATCGGCAGGCTTACCCGCAAAGGCCCCTGAGGCAAAGAGGCGGTCTGGCGTAACTCCTCCCCTGCCGCTTCCAGCTCCTGAATGACCCGCCGACACCGTTGCAGAAAACGTGTGCCCTCAGCCGTCAGCGTCAGGCTGCGAGTACTGCGGTGAAATAGCCGCACGCCAAGCTTCGCTTCCAGCCGCGCAATGCTTTTGCTGACCGCCGAGGCCGAGATACCCAGGTTTCGCCCTGCACCGACGAAACTGCCGACTTCGCCAGCCTGCACGAACACCGCCATGCCCCCCAAACTGTCCATGAACGTCCTTAATCGTTGAGCCATTCATGACAAAACCGTCACTACTGATCTGACACCTATCCCACTTATTCCGGCCCCAGGCAACCGCTAGATTGCACGCTAACTTGATCCACCTATCAGCGAGGCATTCATGAGCATATTTCTGACAGGCGCCAATGGGTATGTCGGGGGCACCGTCGCCCTGCGACTGATCAACGCCGGCTACACCATTCGAGGCCTGGTGCGCGATGAAGAAAAAGCGCGCCAGGTGCAGGCATTGGGCATCGAACCGGTCATCGGCAACCTCGATGACCTGGCACTGCTGGCCAAGGAAGCGCGCGCCGCCGACGGCGTCATTCACACGGCTGACAGCGACCATCTCGGCGCCGTGCAGACCTTCATCCAGGCGCTGGCAGGCTCGGGCAAACCGTTCCTGCACACCAGCGGCTCCAGCGTAATCGGCGACGATGCCCAGGGTTTAGCCGTCAACCCTGCCGTATTTGATGAAGACAGCATCTTCGTGGTGGCCGCCTCCAAACAACCGCGCCGCGACATAGAGCTCACAGTGCTCGGCGCCGCCGCGCAAAACATTCGCGCGGTGGTGATTTGCCCCAGCAGCATTTATGGCACCGGCACCGGCGTGCACACCCAAAGCGTGCAGATTCCCTGGCTGATCACTCAAGCCCAGGAAAGTGGCGTGGTGCGCGTGGTCGGCACTGGCGTCAATCGCTGGTCCAACGTGCACATCCACGATGTCGCCGAGCTTTACCTGCTGGCCCTGCAAAACGCCCCGGCCGGCGCGTTCTACTTCGTCGAAAACGGCGAGGCGTCGTTCCTTGAGATCGGCCAGGCGCTAGCCCGTCGCCTCAAGCTCGAACCGCTGGGGTTCTGGAGCGTGGAGCAAGCGACCGAGCGCTGGGGCTATTTGCACGCGCACTACACCTTCGGCACCAACAGCCGGGTCACGGCCAAACGCGCACGCCAGGAGTTGGGTTGGGCGCCCATCCACGCATCGGTCCTGGAGTGGATTGAACAGGACAGGGTGCTATGAGCAAGGTCTGGCTGATTACCGGCAGTGCCAGCGGCATCGGCAAAGGTATCGCGCACGCGGCGCTGGCAGCGGGCGACCAAGTGGTGGCAACCGACCTTGACCTTGCGCGCTTGCACGACGTCTTCGGCGCCTGCGGCGACCAGGTCTTGAGCCTGCAACTGGATATTCGTGACCAGGCCCAGGCACATGCCGCCGTCAGCGCGTGTATCGCGCGCTTTGGCCGTCTCGACGTGCTGGTCAATAACGCCGGGTATGGCCAGTTCGGGCCTTTCGAAGAAATCGACGCCGACGCCGTCGAGCGCCAGTTCGCCACCAACGTACTGGGCACCTTCAACGTGACACGTGCAGCCCTGCCGACCCTGCGTCAGCAGCGCAGCGGGCACATCCTGAACATGTCGTCCAATGGCGGCTTCAAAGGGGTGGCCGGTGCGTCGATGTACTCCGCCAGCAAATTTGCCCTCGAGGGTTTCTCTGAGTCGCTGGCGCAAGAGATCGCCAGCTTCGGGATTCGCCTCACCGTGGTCGAGCCCGGCGCCTTTCGCACCGACTTCCTCGACCCGCGCGCGCTGAAGCTGGCCAGCGGCAGCATTCCCGACTACGACGACTACCGGGCCAGCGCACTGGCCGTGTTCGCCGCGCGCAACCACCAACAGCCCGGCGATCCGGCACGCCTGGGCAACGCCCTGGTGCGCCTGGTCAATGAGCCGGTGCCGCCGCTGCGGTTTATCGCCGGCGCCGACGCGCTGAGCGTGGTCAATGCCAAGCTGACGGCGGTCGCCAAGGAAACCGCCGCGTGGCTGGAACTCAGCCTGAGTACCGATTTCCCCACCCATCAGGAGCCAACAGCATGAGCCTGCAAGCATTGAGCGCGCGCCTGGATAACCTCGAAAGCCACATAGCGATTCAACGTCTGATTGCCGAGTACGCACACGCCTTTGATCGTCGCGATGAAGCGTTGCTGCGCAGTATCTGGCATGCAGATGCCGTGCTGGCGTTGGGCGCTGCGTTCGGCCACTTCGTGGGTGTCGACGCGATTGTCGACTCCGCTCACCAGAACTGGGCGCACATGCCCCACATGCATCACTGGATGGCCAATACGCTGATCGAGCTGCAGGGCGAAACGGCCACTGCCCAGGCCGCCGTGGATTGCATGGTGTTACACCGTGAGCTGAGGCAGGTGCAAATCAGCGGCCATTACCACGACCGGCTCGAACGTCGGGGTGGGCGTTGGGCCTTTGTCGAGCGCCGATTCGACCTGCACTACCTCACGCCGCTGCCCCACTGGAAGCCGGTGGCCGGTAGCGAGGCGCCTGCCGATACTGCCTCGGCGTAAAGCCGGTCAATGCCTTGAACTGGCGAGTGAACGCGCTGTGGTCGGTGTAGCCGCATTGCAGCGCGACTTCGGTGATCGGCAGTTCGGTGTGCAGCAACCGGTGCGCGTGTTCCAGACGCACTTTCTGGATCATCTGCCGTGGCGTCAGGTGGAACACGCGTTTGCAGTAGCGCTCCAGCTGCGCCACGGAAATGCCGGCGATGCGCGTCAGTTCACCGAGGCTGACGCGCCGGTTGAAATGCGTGCGGATGTGCGCGTCGACAGCGGCCAGGCGCTGATACGCCGGGTGCGTTTCGCTGGCTGACTGCAGGTCGACGGAGATGCCCGCCAGGCCGATGATCTGGTTGACATCGCTGTACAGCGGCCATTTGTGCGTCAGGCACCAGCCGGGTTCGCGCGTGCCATACAGGTGCAGTTCCAGCTGATCCTCAAGTACAAAGCCCTGTTCCAGCACGCGCCGATCCTGTTCGGTATAGCCCGGCCCCAGCTGCGCGGGGAACACCTGCGCACTGGTCTTGCCCAGCAGCGGTTGCAGCTGCTTGAGGCCGCAGCGCTGCACCAGCGTGTGGTTGGCGAGCACGTAGCGCGCCTCGATGTCCTTGATGAAGATCGCGGCATTGGGGAGCACGTCGAGCATCGGCAACAGCTGCGCCACCCCGGCCAATAGCTGCTGCATGTCGTGGGGACGATTGGCCTGAAAAAGGCTCGCAAATGCGCTCGGCAGCATGAACTGGACTCCCCTGTTTTCGAGCAGATTGCCGCATGCCGATGTGACTGTCGAGCGCGGCCAACTGTGCCGAATTCGTCATCCACGCAGGCGCAAAACATCAATCGCCACGCCCTTGATGCGTTCAGGATAGCGCCACTACCTGCCTATCCAATAACTCACAAGAAGGCGCCGCCATGTCTGCTCAAGGCAAGTTCAAGAAACAACTTTCATTGATGGACCTGACCTTCATCGGGCTGGGCGCCATCTTCGGTTCGGGCTGGCTGTTCGCGGCCAGTCACGTCTCGGCCATCGCCGGACCGGCCGGAATTTTTTCCTGGCTGATCGGTGGGTTCGCCGTGCTGCTGCTGGGCATCGTCTATTGCGAACTCGGCGCCGCCCTGCCCCGTGCCGGTGGGGTGGTGCGTTACCCGGTGTATTCCCACGGCCCGCTGTTGGGCTACCTGATGGGCTTTATCACGCTGATTGCGTTTTCAAGCCTGGTGGCGATTGAAGTGGTCGCCTCGCGCCAATACGCCGCTGCCTGGTTTCCCGAGCTGACCAAGGCCGGCTCCAGCGACCCCACCCCCTTGGGCTGGCTGATGCAATTGGCCCTGCTGTGCCTGTTCTTTGTGCTTAATTACCGCAGTGTGAAGACCTTCGCCATCGCCAATAACCTGGTGAGTGTGTTCAAGTTCATCGTGCCGCTGCTGGTGATTGGCGTGCTGTTCACCTTCTTTAAACCGGCGAACTTCCAGGCCCAGGGTTTTGCCCCGTTCGGCCTGTCGGGCATTGAGATGGCGGTGTCGGCCGGCGGCGTGATTTTTGCCTATCTGGGCCTGACGCCGATCATCTCGGTGGCCAGTGAAGTGAAGCACCCGCAACGCACAATTCCGATCGCGTTGATCCTCTCCGTGCTGCTCTCGACGGCGATCTATGTGCTGCTGCAAACCGCGTTCCTCGGCGGCGTGCCCACCGAGATGCTCGCCAAGGGTTGGGCGGGGATCAGCAAGGAACTCGCGCTGCCTTATCGCGATATCGCCCTGGCGCTGGGTGTGGGCTGGCTGGCGTACCTGGTGGTGGCGGACGCGGTGATCTCGCCCAGCGGCTGCGGCAATATCTACATGAATGCCACGCCGCGCGTGGTGTATGGCTGGGCGCAGACCGGCACGTTCTTCAAGATCTTCACGCGCATTGATGAGAAATCCGGCATCCCGCGCCCGGCGCTGTGGCTGACCTTTGGCCTGTCGGTGTTCTGGACCCTGCCGTTCCCATCCTGGGAAGCGCTGATCAATGTGGTGTCGGCCGCGCTGATCCTGAGCTACGCCGTCGCCCCGGTGACCGTCGCCGCGCTGCGCCGCAATGCACCGGGCATGCCACGGCCATTTCGGGTCAAGGGCATGGCGGTACTCGGCCCGCTGTCGTTCATCATCGCCGCGCTGATTGTGTACTGGTCCGGCTGGAGCACCGTGTCGTGGCTGCTCGGCCTGCAAATCCTGATGTTTGGGGTGTACCTGCTGTGCGCACGCTGGGTGCCGACCGCGCACCTGAACATCAAGCAGCAAGTGCGCTCGTCGGCGTGGCTGATCGGCTTTTACGCGGTGACCCTCCTGCTCTCCAAACTCGGCAGCTTTGGTGGCCTCGGCGTGCTCAGCCACCCGTTTGACACGCTGATCGTCGCGGCCTGCGCCTTGGGCATTTATTACTGGGGCGCGGCCACCGGCGTGCCTGCCCACCTTGTGCGCCTGGAACACGAAGACGACGAAAGCGAAGCCGTCAGCCAACCCCGGCACAGCGCACCCTTGTCCCCGGCCACCCACTGAATGGAGCGCTTTATGAAACGGTTGCACGTGATCGACTCCCACACCGGCGGCGAACCCACGCGCCTGGTGCTGGACGGCTTTCCCTCGTTGACAGGCAGCAGTATCGCCGAGCAACTGCAGAACCTGCGCACCGAGCACGACCGGTGGCGCCGCGCCTGCCTGCTGGAACCGCGAGGCAATGATGTACTGGTCGGCGCGCTGTACTGCGAGCCGGTCACTGCGGGTGCGACGTGCGGGGTGATCTTCTTCAACAACACCGGCTACCTCGGCATGTGCGGCCACGGCACCATCGGGCTGGTCGCCTCGTTGCACCACTTGGGCCGCATCGAGCCCGGCGTTCACAGCATCGACACGCCGGTCGGTCCCGTAACGGCCACCCTGCACGAGGACGGCGCCGTGACCCTGCGCAACGTGCCCGCCTATCGCCATCGCCACCACGTGGCGGTGGACGTGCCGGGCCATGGCGTGGTCCACGGCGACATTGCCTGGGGCGGCAACTGGTTTTTCCTGGTTTCGCAGCACGGTCAAACGCTTGAGATGAGCAACGTCGATGCCCTCACCGACTACACCTGGACGATGCTCAAGGCTTTGGAAAACCAAGGCATCCACGGCGCCGATGGCGCGCTGATCGACCATGTCGAACTGTTCGCAGACGACGCCAACGCCGACAGCCGCAATTTCGTCATGTGCCCCGGCAAAGCCTACGACCGCTCGCCGTGCGGCACCGGCACCAGCGCCAAGCTCGCGTGCCTGGCCGCCGACGGCAAGCTCGCGCCCGGTGCAACCTGGGTGCAAGCCAGCATCACCGGCAGCCAATTCGAAGGCCGCTATGAATGGGACGGCGAGCGCGTACGCCCCTTTATCACCGGCCGCGCCTACATGACCGCCGACAGCACCCTGCTGATCGACGCGCAGGACCCTTTCGCCTGGGGCATCTGAGCCCCGATTTTTACTGAACGCTGCAAGGAGTTAAAACAATGAGCGACAACATTTTCACCGGTTGCATCCCCGCGCTGATGACCCCGTGCACGCGTGAGCGCAAGCCGGACTTCGACGCCCTGGTGGCCAAGGGGCGCGAACTGATCGATATCGGCATGAGCGCCGTTGTTTACTGCGGCTCCATGGGTGACTGGCCGTTGCTCACCGAAGCCCAGCGCCAGGAAGGTGTGGCGCGCCTGGTGGGTGCCGGTGTACCGACCATTGTCGGCACGGGTGCGGTGAACAGCCGTGAGGCCGTGGCCCACGCAGCGCACGCGGCCAACGTCGGTGCCCATGGCCTGATGGTGATCCCGCGCGTGCTGTCACGCGGTGCGTCGGCGACCGCGCAAAAGGCGCACTTCTCGGCCATTCTCAATGCCGCGCCAAACCTGCCGGCGGTGATCTACAACAGCCCGTACTACGGCTTTGCCACCCGCGCCGACCTGTTCTTCGAACTGCGCCGCGAACACCCCAACCTCATCGGTTTCAAGGAATTTGGCGGCGCTGCCGACCTGCGTTACGCGGCTGAAAACATCACCTCCCAGGACGATAACGTGACCCTGATGGTCGGCGTCGACACCCAGGTGGTGCACGGCTTCGTCAACTGCAACGCCACCGGCGCCATCACCGGCATCGGCAATGCGCTGCCACGTGAAGTGCTGCACCTGGTGGCCCTGAGCAAGCAAGCCGCCAAAGGTGACGCCAAGGCGCGGCGCCTGGCCCGCGAACTGGAAGCGGCGCTGGGCGTGCTGTCCTCCTTCGACGAAGGCTGCGACCTGGTGCTGTATTACAAACATCTGATGGTGCTCAACGGTGACCACGGTTACGCCCTGCACTTTAATGAAACCGACGTGCTCAGTGATGCGCAGCGCCATTATGCCGAGCACCAATACGCGCTGTTCCGCCAGTGGTACGCCAACTGGTCGGCCGAACAGAACCTCGCCTGAGCCTTCGCGCGCCGCTGTGCTTCTCACAGCGGCCAACCCTCATTTTTCCAGGACGACCCCATGACTCTGACGGGCAAGATGCTGATCGGTCAGCAAGCCATTTCCGGCCATCGCGAAGCGATTCGGGCCATCAATCCCGCCACCGACGCGCCACTGGAACCGGCTTACGCCGGCGGCGGTCGTGAGCATGTCGAGCAGGCGTGCGCCCTGGCGTGGGCTGCGTTCGACACCTATCGCGAAACCTCGCTGGCCGAGCGCGCCAGCTTTCTGGACGTCATTGCCGACGCTATCGAAGCTCTCGGCGATGAGTTGATCGAACGCGCCATGGCCGAAACGGGCCTGCCGCGCCCGCGCATCCAGGGCGAACGAGGCCGCACCTGCGCGCAGTTGCGTACCTTTGCGCGCACCGTGCGCGCCGGTGAATGGCTGGGCGTGCGTGTAGACACCGCGCAGCCCGAGCGCCAGCCGTTGCCACGTCCAGACCTGCGTCAACGGCAGGTGCCACTGGGCCCGGTGGCCGTGTTTGGCGCGAGCAATTTCCCCTTGGCGTTCTCGGTGGCGGGCGGTGATACCGCCTCGGCCCTGGCGGCCGGCTGCCCGGTAGTCGTCAAGGCACACGGTGCCCATCCCGGCACCAGTGAACTGGTCGGACGCGCGGTGGCCCAGGCGGTGAAGGCCTGCGGTTTGCCCGACGGGGTGTTTTCACTGCTTTACGGCGCAGGCACGGACATCGGCGTGGCGCTGGTCACCGACCCGCGCATCAAGGCCGTGGGCTTTACCGGTTCGCGCAACGCTGGTATCGCGTTGACCCAGGCGGCACAGGCGCGGCCGGAGCCGATCCCGGTGTATGCCGAGATGAGTTCGACCAACCCGGTGTATCTGTTTCCTGCCGCGTTGCAGGCACGTGGCGAAGCGTTGGCACAGGGTTTTGTCGCGTCGTTGACTCAGGGCGCCGGGCAATTTTGTACCAACCCTGGGTTGGTGATTGCCGTCGCAGGCAGCGCACTGGATGCGTTCATCGCCACCGCAACGCAGTTGCTGCGCGGTTGCGCGGCCCAGACCATGCTGACGCCGGGTATTTTCCACGCCTACCAAACCGGCGTGAGTACGCTGGCCGAACATGCCCGGATTGCAGCAATAGGTCAGGCGGCCGACGGCCCCAACCAGGGGCAGGCGCACGTGTTCGTCACCCCGGCCCATGACTTTTTGCGCAATCAGCACCTGCAAGCAGAAATCTTCGGCGCCGCATCGCTGGTGGTGGTGTGCGCCAGCGAAGATGAAGTGCGCCAGGTCTCGGAACACTTGGACGGCCAACTGACGGCCACACTCCACTTGGATGATGGCGACGTTGCAAGTGCCAAAGCCTTGATGCCGGTGCTTGAACGCAAGGCCGGGCGCTTGCTGGTCAACGGCTGGCCCACGGGTGTGGAGGTGTGTGACGCCATGGTCCACGGCGGCCCCTTCCCTGCCACCTCGGACTCACGCAGCACCTCGGTGGGCACGGCGGCGATCCTGCGGTTTTTGCGCCCGGTGTGTTACCAGGACTTCCCCGATGGCTTGTTGCCTCGCGCGCTGCAACAGGGCAACCCGTTGCAGTTAAGGCGTTTGCTCGACGGTCAGAGAGAGGCCTAGGCCATGTCCGACTCCAATACCGCGGACACCGTCGTCATCGGTGCCGGGATAATCGGCGTGGCCTGCGCGTTGCAATTGGCGCGTCAAGGCCGGCGCGTGGTGGTCATCGACCCGCAGCAGCCCGGTATGGGCGCCTCCTATGGCAACGCCGGGCACCTGGCGACCGAGCAGGTGTTTCCGATTGCCGACGTGTCGATCCTCAAGCGCCTGCCGGCGATGCTGATGGACCCCAGGGGCCCGCTGAGCCTGGACTGGAAATACCTGCCGCGCGCCCTGCCCTGGTTTGTGCGCCTGTTGCTGAACCTGCGCCCGGCGAGCTACCGGCGCACGGTCGCAGGTATTCGCGCGCTGAATGAAGCCAGCCTGGCGGCGTGGCAACGGTTGTTGCAGAGCATTGACCGGCCACAGTTGTTGCGCCCAGACGGCTCCTTGCTGGTGTTTGAGCGCGCCGCGTCAGCTGAGGCGATCAATGCAGTGCGCCTGCGCATGCAGCAGCAAAACGTGGCAGTGGAATTCTGGCCAGGTGAGGCTATACGCCAGGTGGCGCCGCAATTGAGCGAGGCTATCCGAGGCGGCCTGTTTTTCCCCGGCACCGGGCATTTTATTGACCCGTACACCGTGGTCTGCGAACTGGTGAGCGCCGCCAGGGCCAGTGGCGTGCAGTTTGTGCAGCAGCGCGTGCTGGATGGGCGGCTGGATGGCGCCGGCGTGTCGCTGATGACCGATCAAGGCGTCGTCGCCGCGCGCCAGGTGTTGATCGCCTGCGGTGCCCATTCGGCCAGACTCACCGCGGCACTCACGGGTAAAACAGTGCCATTGGACACCGAACGCGGCTATCACTTGATGCTGCCAACGGAACAGAACCGCCTGCCGTTTGCCGTCACCTCGTTTGAGCGCAAGTTCATCATGACGCCCATGACCGATGGCTTGCGCCTGGCCGGCACCGTCGAGTTCGCAGGGCTCAAGCGCCCGGCGAATATGCAACGTGCCTGGCAATTGCTCCGGCTGAGCCAAGGCTTGTTTCGTCAGGACCTGAACGCGCAGGACGCGACCGCCTGGATGGGATTTCGCCCTTCCCTGCCCGACTCATTGCCGATCATTGATCGGCTGTGCGACGGCAAGGTGCTGCTCGCGTTCGGGCACCAGCATTTGGGCCTGACGCAGGCAGCGGTGACGGCAGAGATCGTGGCGCAACTGGCCGACGCACACCCCTCGCTGTCAGGGCTGCCCACGCTTGCGCCCTACCGACTGGGGCGATTCTGAGCAACGCTGCCGGGTGCGGGCCTCAGTGGCCGGCCCTGGAGGCGTCTGATAAGGCATCCGCCATCTGCTGAATCTCCGCGCGCATCCATACTTTTTCCAGCCAGCCTGCGGGAATGCCCTGGACGCCATAGTGGGCGCCCGCCAGCTGACCCACGATGGCGGCCGTGGTGTCCGCATCGTCACCCAGGTTTGCAGCGGCGAGCACGGCATCGGCAAAGCTGTCGGTGTGGTGAAAGCACCAGAACGCGGCTTCCAGCGAGGCAACCGAATAGCCGGAACCGACAATCTCGCCACGCGACTTGTCACGGTATTCGCCGGCGGCGATGGCCAGCACTTTGGGCGCCGTCAGCGCAGCGTCCGAGACGCGCAATACGTCGTCTTTGGGCATGCCGCCCAAGGCATTGCAAAGCGCCTGCGCGAGTACCACACAGCATTCGATGGCCTCCGGGGCTGCGTGGGTTGTGCGTGAACTGTCGATGGCAAAGGTGCGCACACGTTGCCGGTTCGGGAAGAAGAACAACACCACAGGCGCGAGGCGCATCATCGAGCCATTGCCGGCCGAATACGGGTGCGTAGAACCCGCAAACGGGTCGCCATGCTGCTGGAAAGCCGCCAGGGCCTCGCGCACGGTCATGCCGATATCAAAGCAGTCCCCCGTGGCACTCAAATAGCCCCATTGCCACCAGTTCAGGTACCGGCCCATCTGATCCTTCGCGTCAAAGCCGCCCTTGCTCAGCAGGCTTTCGGCCAGACACAGGGCCATCGATGTGTCGTCGGTCCACTGGCCAGGCTTCAGGCTGAACGGCCCGCCTCCGACCATGTCCGTCACGGCGGCAAATGTGCCGCGGGGCATGAACTCAACCGTGGTGCCGACCGCGTCGCCACAGGCCAGCCCAAGCAAGCTGCCGCGGTAGCGGTCTGGCAGTGTTATAGGCATAGGTACTCCTTGATAAAACGTCGTCCAAATAGAAAATCAACGCGCGCAGCCTACTTGACCAGCCGCTTCTCCTTGGAGGGGCGATAGCCGAAATACGCGCTGTAACATTTGCTGAAATGGCTCGGCGAGACAAAACCGCACGCCACCAGCACGTCCACCTGGGACAGTTCGGTGTGCTGCAACAAGCGCCGCGCCTCGGTTACCCGCAGTTCCATGTAATAGCGCTGCGGCGTGGTACCCAATTGTTCCTTGAACAGCCGCTCCAGCTGACGGCGCGAGCGGCCGGCGTAAACGGCCAGTTGGTCGAGTTCCAGCGGTTCTTCAAGGTTGGCGTCCATCAGCTTCACCACTTCACGCAACGGCGCACTGACGCAGACATTTTCCGTGGGTTTGATGCGTCGGTAACGCGACTCCTCAAACGCCAGAATGTCTTCAATGCCCTCGACCAGCGCCTTGCCGTGCAGGCCCTTGATCCAGTCCAGGGCCATGTGAAACGCGCCTGAGGGGCTGGAGGCCGTCAGGCGGTCACGGTCGATCACATAGGGCTCGCTGGTCACCTGGGCGGCCTTGGAGACCTCCGCCAGCGCCGGGCGATGTTCCGGGTGAATGGCGCAGCGATAGCCCTGCAGCAGGCCGGCACGGCCGAGAAACCAGGCGCCGTTCCACAACCCGGCAAGGGCGACAGCCTGTTCGGAGGCGCTGCGTAACAAGTGGCTGAATTCGTCATCAGCCTTGAGTTCGGTACGAAAGCCGCCGCACACCACCAACAAGTCCAACTGCGGCAACGCCGACACGTCCAGGCGCGCATCGGGACGGATGACCAGGCCCAGGTCGCTGATGACCTCGCCGTTGCCGCAACCGAACGTACGGGTGGCAAACAGTTCGGGACGCAACAGGTTGGCGGTGATGAGCGTGTCCAGGGTCTGGGTGAATGCGGGCAGGGAGAAGTGTTCGAGCAGCAGAAAACCCACACGGGTAACCGGCGGCGACTGCTGGGGGGTGTCATTCAGGTAGCGCAGGTTCTTGCCTTGCATGCCACCGCTGAATTGGCGTCTTTCCATCGAGGGTTGGCCCACTCTTATTGTTGATGCAGTGGGCGCTATCTTAGGGGCAAATGCAGACGCTGTCCCCCGGCATTCCCCAGGCGTGGCGCCTGAGCTTGCGGTTGCACCGGCGGCGCTGTTGGACGCCGCCGCGTGCCTGATCTTGAGAAAACAGTGTGCCTTCCAGGCCTGCTACCGGGCAGTCGCGGGGCCATCTGATACGGTTTTTTCTTTGCTATCTGCGTCTGTATCGAAAACGCCTCGAAGCGGACAATGGCGCCATCCCGACATTCCTGTCGTCCCCTTCCCTTCGGAGGCCTTATGACCAAGATGGCACTTTTCCTGTTCGGCTTTTTGGTGTTGACCATCGGCATCGGCTTGCTGGCGACCATCTCGCCCGTGTGATTGCGTCACCGCCTGGGTATCGGCCGAGCTGCGCGCTGCCTGTGTGGCCAGCTCGCTGATGATCAGCGCAGTGGCCGGCCAACCCGTCCATGACTGAGTGGGTCGGCAATACTCGAACAGCGCCGCGACCACCGCTGCCGCTGGCGCCTCACCCTCGTCATAGGGGTCGCCGGCCCGCAGCTGCAACACCTGTGACGTCACCCGGCTCTGTCAACTCGCAAAGAGCATCGGGTACAGCGATACCACCAGCAACCCGGCCATCGACACGTTGAACAGACGCAACCAACGCGGTTCACGCAGCACAGTGCGCAGGCCAGTGCCGCAAACCACCCATACACACACGCTGGGCAAGTTGACCACCGCAAACACCAGGGCAATCACCAACACGTTGGTCACATAACCTTCGGCCGGCGTGTAGGTGGTGATCGCCCCCAACGCCATGATCCACGCCTTGGGATTGACCCATTGAAACGCCGCCGCCCCGAGGAAGGTCATGGGTTTGGCGTGTTCGTTGTTGCTCTCGGGCATGCCGCCCGAGGTTGCAATCTTCCACGCCAGGTACAACAAGTAAGCCGCGCCCACATACCGCAACAGGGTGTAGGCCCATGGAAATACCTTGAACACTTCGCCCAGACCCAGCCCCACCGAAATCACCAACAGCATAAAGCCGATGCTGATGCCCATCGCGTGGGGCATCGACCGGCGAAACCCGAAGTTCACGCCTGAAGCCAGCAGCATCGTGTTGTTGGGGCCGGGTGTGATCGAGGACACGAAGGCAAACAGCACAAAGGCTGAGAGCAGGCTGGTAGACATGAACATGGCGCGGCATCCCGACGGCAGTGGTATGCCTGCGACAGTAATCGGTTGCAGCCCTGGCTGCCCCGTACAGCTACGGGCGGATCGAGGAATACACTTTGGCTTTGTCGAGAAATTCGCGACAGTGCGCGACGGTCTGCTGCGTGGCCTCCACCATCGGCAAGTGGCCGATGCCTTCAAGAATTTCCAGGCGCGCATGCGGGATCCCCTCAAGCCAGGTTTGCGCGCTGGCAACGGGCACCATGCGGTCCTCCCGGCCCCACAGGATCAGGCTTGGCACGCGTACGTGCGGCAACCAGGGCTCCATGCGCGGGCTGTCGGAGAAGTTCGCGAAAATCTCCGCCAGCTCAGCGCGGCGCTTGATGTAGCTTTGCGCCTCGGCCGCCAATAACACTTCGGGGATGAAAGGCGGTGCCGCCATGGTCATGGCGAAAAACCGGTCGAATTGCTGACGGGTGCGAATCAGAAACGGGTTATCGCCACTATTGACCAACGCTTCGACTTCGTTGGGCTGCGGCAGATTCACGCCCGCGGCGCCAATCAAACCCAGCGACAGCACGCGCTCCGGATAATGAGTGGCCAACCAGCTGGCGACATACGCGCCCATGGAACTGCCAATAACGTGCACTTTGTCGACCTGGCAGGCGTCCAGCAGCGCCACCATGCGCCGCGCCTGAGCCGCAATGCTGTAGTCGCCGCCCGTCACAAAGGCAGTTTTACCGTGGCCGGCCAGATCCGGAATGATCACGCGGTAAGCATCGACAAAGTGCCGCGCAAACCCCAGCCAGACGCCCTTGTCGGCGCTGAAACCGTGTATCAGCAACAGCGCCGGCGCATGCGTGTCGCCCCCCTGATAAGTGGCGAGGGTCATGCCTTTGATCGGTACGTTGAGGGTCTTCAATCGAGACCGCCGCGCTTCTACCCAGGCGATGAGCGCAAACAGCACGTTGCCAACCCGGGGGTAGGTCCACCAGATCCACACGGGCACGAGGGCAAGTACGCCGACGATCACAAGCATCAAGGTTTCTCCGGCAGTGACGACTGGATTGCTTTCACTGACCGGTATAGTTGCTCACGTCGCTTGAATCTGCGCTGAACGCATCACAAAAGGCCAAGCCATGAGTGTCGGCACAGCGCTGTGGTTGAGTTGCGGGGACTGAATGACACTGACCGCCGGTCAAGCACAAAACGGTCCCCACTGACGCACCGGGAACCGTTTTTGGCGTGGCTGACAACCTGCGGCCTCAGTTCTGCGGCCGTTGTTTGGTCGAGTCCAGTTCGGCTTTTTTAGCGGTGGAAATTTCAGTGATCTGCGCGGACTTGGCGATGGCCATGTCAAACGTGTCCTGCATGTTGGCGATGGCATCGGTCGCCGTGCCCTTCAGCCCGCCATTGGCCGCCCAGTCGAAGTTCCACACGCCGGACAGGTTATCGGCACCGGCCACGTCGTGGGTTTCGATGGCGGTGAATACATCGGGGTGTTTTTCCATGTACTTGGCAGCGTCGGAAACGTTCGCTGGCACCTTGCCTGAGGCGTTGCTGGCCAGTTGCGACAGCTCCTGCTTGGTGATGGCCGACTTGCCGGTCTGGCGCATGTAATCGGCAATAACCTTGCTGGACTTGGCAATGTTCAACTTGTCGTCGAAAGACGACGGCGAGGACTTTGGCGTGTTCGACCCGCCAGACGCGGGCGTTACGGTAGTAGACATCGGCGCTGCTCCCTCAATGGAACGAATGAAATCGTCGTGCTGACGATACCCCGATGCGGACGTTAGCATGGGCAAAGGGCCATTCCCCATGCTTCACAACATTTCACAACGGCTGGCCGATTTTCGCAGCCTTTGGGCACAGCCATCAGCGCAAAAGCGCGGCTGCAGATGCTCGTGTCGACACTGCGCAGCACCACAATCGCCGCCGCCCTTAATGCTGCGTTCAGCCCTGACGCACATACGCGAACATGTGCGGCACATAGTCCGCTTTGCCCAGCGGCACGCCGTTATGGCGCAGGATGTTGTAGGCGGTCATCAGGTGAAAATAGAACTGCGGCGTGGCCCAATTGACGGCGTATTCGTTGCCGGTCATCTGGAAGGCGATACCACCGGGGAGTTCAATGGCGATGGATTCATCCGCACGACGCTCAATCACGCTACGGTCAGCGTCGGCGAGCACTGCCAGCGTCTGGTCGATCAGTGCAAGCGCCTCAGCCATTGAGGTCGGGGCCTGCAGCGTCGACAGCGGATGCCCGCTTAGCCGCTCAACCGCCTCGCGCGCCTGGGTGCAGGCGTAGCGAACCTGAGTCGCCAGGGGGTGCATGTCGGGTGCCAGGCGTGAATCGAGAAGAACTTGCGGGTCGAAAGCCAGTGCTGCAGCGTGAGCGTCACCCTTGGAGAGCAGGCCTTTGAGCGAGTTCAGCATCTGGGCGAAGCAGGGAATGGTAATGGTATAGAGCGACATCGTTGCGTCCTTTTCTGAGGTTGAAAAAAATCACATCACGTAGCGACCACGCCGCGTTGCTTGACCAGGCCTTCCAAGGTAAACCGGGCTTGCATCAGCACCACGTCGCGTACCAGTTCCATTTCCTTCTGGTTGACCTCGGCCCACTTCAACGCCTCAAGCAGCTTGGGTTTTTGCACCCGGAATGCCAGGCCTTGGGTGAACAGTGCCATCGAGTGAATCACGGTGCGCTCGTCCTCCACCGCAAAGCCGGCCAGGCGCGCGATCAGTTGGCGGATAACCCGGCCAATGCGCGCCTTGAAGCGATCCTCAAACGCTGTTGTCGCGCTTTCTGGACACAGGCCGGCCTGGTGGCGGTCTAGAAACGCACGCCAGGCGGTGGTTTGCGGGCTGTCCTGGATGGTGGAAACCACCGTACCGAGGATGCCCAGCGACACGTCGATCAGGGTTTTATCGTCCGAGGCCTGATCGGCCAACGCGCATTCGGCGGCCTCCACGCAAGGCGCCATCTTGCGCCATAGCAGTGCGATCAAGTGCTCGACACACTCCAGATAGATGCCTTCCTTGCCGTCAAAATAGTACTGAATCGCCGGGGCGTTGACGCCCGCGGCCGTTGCGATGTCGCGGGTCGACGCGCCGTCGTAGCCGCGCTCGCCAAATACCACGACCGCCGCGTCGACAATGCGCGCGCGGGTTTCTTCACCACGCTGATAACCACCCTCGGCGGCAGGTTTATGTCGTGCCATGTGCAGCTCCTTTCGAATACCGGACCAAAATATACCAGTTGACAAAAATTCGCGAAAAATAGAATTTATTCCACCTGTTATAAATCTGGAGTGACCCGATGTCCGCTGCACCTCCCTCGCCTCAGGTCATTCCTGAAGACACCGTCAACCGTCAACGCGGCAAGGCTCGACGGATCCTGCTGACCATCGCCACCGTCGCACTTTTGGGTGCTGTGGGTTGGGCCGCCTGGTGGTGGCTCAGCGGACGTTTCATCCAGACCACCGACGACGCCTACCTGCAAGCCGACAGCATTAGCGTGGCGCCCAAGATCAGTGGCTACGTCGCCCAAGTGCTGGTCAGTGACAACCAGAACGTAAAGCGCGGCGACGTGCTGGTGCGCCTGGATGCGCGCAAATACCAGGCCGTCAGCGATGAAGCCTCGGCCACAATCGCCGCGCGCACGGCCGACTACGCCAAGGCCCAGGCCGACCTGGTGCAGCAGGACTCGACCATTGCCGAAGCGCGCGCGCAGTTGCAAGGCGCCGAGGCCGATGCGAAACACGCGCAGGCCGAAGTCGCGCGCTATGCCCCGCTGGCGCGCTCAGGTGCCGAGCCCGAAGAGCGCCTGGCGCAGCTCAATAACCAATTGGCCCAGGCCCGCAGCACCGTGGCAGCCAAACAGGCCGCCTTGCGTTCCAGTCAGACCCGCTATGGCACGCTTGAAGCGCAGCTCAAACAAGCCCAGGCGCAACTCGGCGTGGCCAAGGCCAGCGAGGCGCAGAGCCAGCTGGACGTGGATGACGCAGTGATTCGCAGCCCGCTGGACGGGCGCGTGGCCGACCGCGGCGTGCGTGTCGGTCAATATGTGCAGCCCGGTACCCGCTTGCTGACCGTGGTGCCGATCAGCGCGATTTATCTGACCGCCAACTATAAGGAAACCCAGATCGGCGACATGCGCCCCGGCCAATCCGTCAGCGTGCACGTGGACGCGCTGCCAGGGCGTGATCTGCAGGGCCATATCGACAGCCTGTCCCCAGGCACCGGCGCGCAGTTCGCGCTGCTGCCGCCCTCGAATGCCACCGGCAACTTCACCAAAATCGTGCAGCGCGTACCCGTGCGCATCTCGCTGGACATACCCGATGAGGTGCGCGTGGCGTTGATGCCTGGTCTGTCGGCAACCGTTGACGTCGACACCCGCACCCCCGCCGCGGACGCCAACCATGGCTGAAGCACTGATGGCCGAGGTGGCCGCAGAAAAACCACGCAACGCCTCGCTGACCGACTGGATCGCCGTGGCTGCCGGCGCACTCGGCGCCTTGCTGGCGACGCTGGACGTGTCGATCACCAACTCGGCGCTGCCACAGATTCAGGGGCAAATCGGCGCAACCGGCACCGAAGGCACGTGGATCGCCACGGGCTATCTGATGTCGGAAATCGTCATGATCCCCCTCGCCGCCTGGCTGACTCGCGTGTTCGGCCTGCGCCGGTTCCTGATCGGCACGGCCTTGATGTTCACGGCGTTTTCGATGTTCTGTGGCCTGTCCTCCAGCCTCGGCGCCATGATCGCCGGGCGCATCGGCCAGGGGTTCGCCGGCGGCGCGATGATTCCCACCGCGCAAACCATCGTGCGCACGCGCCTGCCGCCGCACCAACTGGCCATCGGCACCACGATGTTTGGCATGACCGTGATCCTCGGCCCCTTGCTTGGCCCGGTCATCGGCGGCTGGCTCACGGAAAACATCAACTGGCGGTGGTGCTTCTTTCTCAATCTGCCCATCAGCATCGCCCTGATCACGCTGCTGATCACCGGCCTGCCAAGCGAACGCATGAACCTGCAACGCTTCATCAGTGCCGACTGGTTGGGCATCCTCGGCCTGGCCATGGGCCTGAGTTCGCTGACGGTGGTACTGGAAGAAGGCCAGCGTGAGCATTGGTTCGACTCGCTGCTGATCACGTGGCTGAGCATTGCCACGGTGATCGGCTTTTTCCTGATTGCGCTCGGGCAGTTGCGCTCGAGTACGCCGATCGTGCGACTGCAACTGGTGCTGAACAAAAGCTTTGGCAGCGTGCTGTTGATCGGTACTGCCGTGGGCGCCGGGATTTATGGCACGGCGTATCTGGTGCCGCAGTTCCTGGGCATCCTCTCGGGCTACAACGCGCAGCAGTCCGGCGCGATCATGTTGCTGTCGGGGATACCGGCGTTTTTGCTGATGCCCATTCTGCCGCGCATGCTCGGCCGTTATGACCTGCGCTGGATGGTCGGTGCCGGCCTGTTGCTGTATTGGGCCAGCTGCTTTGTCGACACCCAACTCACCGCCGAGAGTGTCGGGCACGACTTTGTCTGGTCGCAGCTATTGCGTGGTTTTGGGCAGATTCTGGTGATGATGCCGCTCAGCCAACTGTCGATGCGCTCGGTCGAGACCCGTGACGCCGGGGACGCCGCCGGGCTTTACAACATGTCGCGCAACCTGGGCGGCACCATCGGCCTGGCCTTGCTCGGCGTGCTGATGGACCGGCGCAGCCACTTTCATGACGACAGGCTGCGCGAAGGCATCCAGGCCAACAGCCAGTTGGCGCAGGACCACATGGCGAGCCACACCGCCAGCTACCTCGCGCAAACCGGCGATGCCTCGACGTCGCAAGCGCAGGCGTTCGCACAACTTGCCAATGACATTGCGCAACAAGCCTCGGTGATGGCCTACAACGACTCGTTTTATGTACTGGGACTCGCGATGCTGGCGTGCCTGCCCCTGATCTTCATCCTGAAAAAGCGCACGGTACAACGATGATTCCTCGCACCCTTCCCCTCTTGCTGACCGTCGGCCTGTTGTCGGCCTGCACCGTCGGCCCGGACTACCACGGTGCCCCCGACGTCGCGCCAAAGACCCTGGCGGCCGGGCACCTGCCGCACGCTGACAGCGCATCGGCAAGCACTCCTGGTGTCGCGCAGTGGTGGCGAACCCTGGGCGACGCGCAATTGAACCAGCTGGTGGAGCAAGCCCTGCAAAACAGCCCGGACATTGCCACGGCCCAGGCGCGCCTCAAGCAGTCCCGCGCAAGCCTCAGCGGCGCGCAAGCCAACGCGATGCCCAAGGTCACCGGGGACGCCGCGATGCTCAAACTGCGCTCCCCGGACACCTCCGCGCTGGGTGGCAGCAATGGCGGTGGCCGAGGCCCGTTGAGCCTGTACCTCGCCGGTTTCGATGCCAGCTGGGAGGCCGACCTGTTTGGCGGCACACGCCGTGCAGTCGAAGCCGCCCAGGCAGAGGCCGACGCCTCCCAGGCCCGGTTGGCTGACGCCCAAGTGCAACTGGCTGCCGAAACAGTGCAGGCCTACACCGACCTGCGCGACCAGCAAGCACGCCTGGCATTGGTCGACGCCAGCGTCGGCATCGAAAACCAGGCCCTGGACCTCACCCAGCAACGGCGCGAACGCGGCGTGGCCTCGCAACTGCAGCTGGAGCAGGTGCTGACACAGGCCCAAAACACCCAGGCCCAACGCCTGCCGCTGCAAGCCGCTATCGTCGAATCGCTCGACCAGCTCGGCCTGCTCTGCGGCCTGGAACCCGGCGAGCTGGACGGCCAACTGGCTACCGCGCAGCCCCTGCCCGCTATCCCGGAGGCGGTGCCGGTCGCCGACCCGGCCGCACTCTTGAAGGCCCGCCCGGACATCCGCATCGCCGAACGCCAACTGGCATCGAGCAATGCCCAGATTGGCGAGAAGACCGCAGACTGGTTTCCCAAACTGAGCTTGATGGGCGACCTGTCGTTCTCGGCCGGTGACCCTGGGCACCTTGCACGCAAGGACAACGGCACTTGGTTGATCCTGCCTCGGATCACCTGGAACGCGCTGGATTTCGGCCGCGTTGCCGCCAGCGTCAAAGGTGCAGAGGCTGGACGAGACGAAGCCCTGGCCAACTATAAAAGCGTGGTGTTAAGTGCATTGCGCGATGCCGACGTGGCGTTGGCGCGTTACGGGCACCAGCGCCAGAACGTGCTGCTGTTGCGCTCGGTGGAATCTTCCGCAGTGCGTGCCGCCGACCTGACGCGTCAGCGTTACCGCGCAGGCACCGCGAGTACGCTGGATTGGCTGGATGCGGAGCGCACGCGCTATCAGGCGCAAGAAAGCCGAATCTCCGCGGACGCAGAGTTGCTGAAGGATTTTGCGTCGCTGCACAAAGCGCTCGGGCTTGGATGGACACGGTGAGCAGGCGATTGGCGACAAATCAACTACCATGAGCCTTCCTTCATGGCTACCGGCTTGCATCCGATGAGAGACTTACCGCCCACCGCCACCTTGCGCGCCTTTGAGGTTGCCACGCGGCACGCTACCTTCACCTCGGCTTCGCAGGAGCTGCATGTCACCCAAAGTGCTGTCAGCCATCAGTTAAAACACCTTGAAGCGATTTGGGGTTTGGAGCTTTTTCAGCGCGGCAAGTCGCTGACGTTGACACCCGCCGGCGCCGCGCTAGCGCCGATCGTGCGTGAGTTTTTCATGAACCTGCAAGCCACCCTGGCTGACCTTCGGGAACACAAGGGCCGGGTGCGCCTCAAGGTCAGCACCACTTACTCCTTTGCGCTCAAATGGCTGCTTCCCAGGTTGCCGAGTCTGTCGCAGCAGCACCCGGAAATTCTGATCACGCTGGAGACCAGCGACAAAGCCATCACATTTTCCAGCAGTGAGTCTGACGTGGCGATCCGCCTGGGCAATGGTAATTATCCGGGCCTGCATTCGGAGTTTCTGCTCAGGGAACAGATTTTCCCCGTGGCCAGCCCCGATCTCCTGCACCGCTTTGGCCTGCCACAAACGCCGGCGCAGTTACTGCGTTACCCATTGCTGACGCGCGACGGCGCAGACCTGGTGCCGAAGTGGGAGGCCTGGTTCCAGCATGTCGGCACGGGCATCGCGGCGCTCAAGGAAAGTGTGCGCTTTGCAGACACCAATATGACCATCGAGGCTGCGCTGTTGGGCCAGGGCGTCGCGCTTGCCCGCAGCGGGCATGTCGAAGCGCAGATCCGCGACGGCAGTTTGGTCAGGCTGTTTGATGTGCCGTTCGACTCCCCGGTGGCCTACTACTTTGTCTGCCCAAAAGGCATCGAATCACAGCCCCACGTCGTCAGTTTTCGTCACTGGCTGATGGAAGCGTCACAGCAGGCACAACTGAGCTATCGCTAAAGCATGAGCGTTTGCTCATGCCTGGATGAGAGGACTTCGCTTTAGTGCAGGCGCGCCGTTGCTTAGGATGGCGCATGCCTTTTCATATTGTTTTGCTGATTCTGTTCGCCGCCCTCCTGCACGCCAGCTGGAACGCGCTGCTGCGCGGCGGCGCCGACAGGTTGTGGTCAATGACGGTGATGTGCCTGGCGGTGGCCACTGCCAGCGCGCTCATCGCGCCGTTTGTGACGCCGCCCGCGCGGGCCAGTTGGTGCTACGCCGGCCTCTCGGCGGTGCTGCATGTGGGCTATAACCTGTTTCTGGTTCGCAGCTACAAGGTTGGCGACCTGGGGCAAACCTACCCGATTTCCCGCGGTTCCTCGCCTATCCTGATCGCCCTCAGCGCTGCGTTTTTTGTCGGGGAAGCAGTCACCGGCGTGGCGCTGCTGGGCATTGCGCTGGTGTCTGGCGGCATCGTTTCCCTGGCGTTCAACAACCGCAGGCTTGCCGTTCCCAGCCTGCCGTACGCATTAGGCACTGGGATTTTTATTGCGGCTTACAGCGTGACCGACGGTATTGGCGCACGGCTGTCTGGCGCGCCTTTGGCGTATACCGTGTGGATGTGCGCGTTGTGGGGCGTGTTGATGCCTCTGGTGTATATCGGTTTACGTGGGACGCGCAGTTTGTTCAGCTGGCGACCCGGTGTCGCGACAGCCTTGGGCGGCGGGCTGGTCTCGCTGCTGGCCTACGCGATCATTATCTACGCGATGTCCTATGCGCCCATGGGCGCGGTGTCTGCATTGCGCGAAACCAGCGTGTTATTTGCCGCGCTGATCGGTTATTGGTTTCTCGGCGAGGCCTTCACGCTGCGCAAGTTTCTGGCCTGCGCAGTGATTGCGCTCGGCGCTGTACTTATCGGCTGAGGCCGTCCATGGCTGTCACACAGTGAGGTTTACGCGTTATGAGCACCCTTCTCCAGGCCCCTGTCATCCTGATTACCGGTGGCAGCCGCGGCGTCGGTGCAGCCACCGCGCGACTGGCCGCCGCACGCGGCTACGATGTCGCGATCAGCTACGTGTCCGACGAGGCCGCCGCTCTGGCCGTGGCGAATGACGTGAGAGCCGCCGGACGGCGAGCGCTGGCGGTACGCGCCGATAGCGCAGAGCCAGAGCAGGTCGCGGCGTTATTCGCCGCGATTGACCGCGAGTTCGGCCGTGTCGACGTGTTGGTCAACAACGCGGGCATACTCGGACCACAATCGCACCTCGAAGACCTCGACTTTGCACGCATGCAGCGCATCTTCGCGGTCAATGCCATCGGCCCGATGCTGTGCGCGCAACAAGCGGTCAAACGCATGTCCCATCGCCATAACGGCCGCGGCGGCGTTGTTATCAATGTATCCTCGGGCGCGGCCCGGCTCGGCAGTCCGAACGAATATATCGACTACGCTGCCTCAAAAGGTGCCCTGGAGACGTTCACCATCGGCTTCGCTAAAGAAGTCGCGCGAGACGGCATCCGCGTCAACTGCATCCGCCCCGGCCATATCTACACCGACATGCACGCCAGCGGCGGAGAACCGGGTCGGGTCGATCGGGTCAAGGACTCGATCCCCATGGGCCGCGGCGGACAACCCGAAGAAGTTGCGCGGGCTATCCTGTGGCTGGCGAGCGATGAAGCGTCGTTCATTACCGGGACGTTTCTTGACGTCACCGGGGGCAAGTAAGGGCAGGACGCACGGTTTTTTTGAGGCATTTGGGTAATCCCCCAGACCTGGCTGAAAGTGGGATGGGGGTTAATGGATTGGACTTCAAGCAACATCAGGTAGGCAGGCAGATGGAAGAATTGATGCAGGGGCTCGACGGGCTCAGGACTGCGCAGCAAGAACTGTTTTATGACCTTGAAGATGCGGCCGCCGTTATCGGCTGGTCAGTGGTTGAACTGACGGCCCTGGCCGGCACTGGCAGGACGCCGGCCGAAGCGGTGGCGCTGATGAAAATATGTGCGTTGCTGACGGCTCAGCAGGGGAAAATTGGCCTGTATGCAGATGAGGTCAAAGCGCAGCGCATCACCAGGTCCGAGGTCGGGGCTTGATCGGTGCTCAACGCGCAGGGACCGGCCCATCAGTCGAGGATGACATCGCCGCCCTCGGCCTTTAAACGAGCGAGGTTGTCCTTCATCTGCTGCAACCGCTCCGGTGAATGCCCTTGCCACTGGGTCACTTCGGCAACGACCCGCAGTGGCTCGCAGGAGCGATAGGACAGCGTCGGATTGCCGGGAAACTTCTTATCCGTCACGTTGGGGTCGTCCACGATCGGGCCCGTGGGCTCTACGACATAAATGCGTTCGCGCTCATGACCTAGCGCCAGTTCGGCGCCCCAGATAGCGGCGTCGAGCGTGCCCGCAAAATAAACCCAGGACAGCGCTCGCCCTTCGGTGAAATTGGACGGATAACCGACGCGGATCATGTCTCCGGGCTTGAGGTCAGCGCGAGTGCCGTGAAAGTACTGTCGTATAAACATGCCGGCGGCGTTTGACATGGGCTTGTTACTCCAAGAATGCGTGGTGCCAGGGCCGCCTGTCTGCAGCGCAAGGCATGCCCTTCTTGTAACTGACTGTCGAACCCCTAGGCAACCTTACGAGGGCAGGCGAGCCCCCTGCCGTCAGCCTTGCAATGCAGATAATCGCGCCACAGCCTGAACGCCCGTTGCTGCCTGGCAAATGCCGCTTGCCACTCTTCGCCGCCGATTTGCTCGACGGGCGTCGCCATCATCTGCTCCGTTGCAAGGTCCAGTTCTTCTACGAGCTGACGCCCGTTAGGCATATCCAAAATTAGAGATCGCATAGCTACCTGTCTTATTTGTTCTGTAAGTCGACCTCTGTATCCCTTTGATAGTGCGCGGGTTCCGACGAACGGTTACATTTTCTTACAGGTTTAACTGCCATTGCTTACAGACGATGACGGTGCGGGGTCGACCCCCGGCGAGACACACAGACAAGTAATGGAGACTGAGAGACAGGAGATTTCTCTCTGGAATTATTTGTAACATTTTATAATTAACGCTGGTTAACAGCCGTCGCGAAACAACAGCGCAGGTTCATAACGTGCGCTGTCAGACGACGATAGCTGAACCGCACAAGCGCTTAATTCACGTGTTATAGGCAAAAGGATAAGGAACATGTCACTGCACAAGTTATTTGCACTCGTCATCACTGTGGCATTGCTGGGCGGTTGCAATGCGCTCGCAGGCAAGACCAACATGTTGAGCGATGATGACGTGAAATCGCAGAGCGCCGGCGCACTGGGCTACGCCCCTGCGGACCTGACTATTGTCAATCGCCAAACCCAGGGCACCAATACCTACGTATTGCTGAAAACCAACGACAACAAGCAATTCAACTGCATCATCAACGGCGGCAATATCATGACCTTCGGCATGTCCAACCCGCCCTCTTGCGCGAAAAAAGGCGAGCAGGTAAAGAGCGGGCCGTTTGGTGGATAACTGTCACGCCAACATCGCAGGGCGTGATCAAATCGGCTCTCACTGTCAGCTTTTATATAGTCGAACTTCGGTATAAATCGAGTCATTTACTGCGATGACTAAAAGGGGAACGGACCTATTGAGTTGAATAAATCCGTTCCTTTTTTACGCTGGAAGTTGAACCGCGTTGTTATCAGGTCACGGTTACTCAATGTCTTCGTGAATAACCGCGCCTGCGCGGCGCAATTCATCCAGATACGCCTCGGCGTCCTCAAGCAGCTCGGGCATATACAGCCCGGCGGAAAAGGGAGAACCGCCGTTGAGGCCCAGCACGGCTGACAGCGAAAGCACCACGCTCAGTCCGGTGAGCGACGCTTGGCCATGCCTGAACTCAAGGGTAGCGCGTGACCGTCGTGGCCGCCCCTCAGCCTCGCCCTCGATCTCGACGATGATCTCTGCCGCCACTGCGTCACCGCGACGACGGCTCGATGATTCGCCACTCGCCAGGTCAAAGCGAATATCCGGCGCGCCCGTGGCGGCGTAGAGGCTGATAATGTCGAACGGAGAGTATGCGTCAGCCGCAAGCTCCCGACCGTCAATGGCCTTGATCCTGGCTTTGGCGGCGTCACCGGACACCCAGGAACGCTTCCCGCCTGTGAACACCAACGCGGCAGGCGCCGCCGCACTCAGCCGCTGCATATCTTCCAGCGCCAATGGGCCTGCAGCGTCTTGTGCATCCAGTACAACCCCGATCCTGATGGATCGTACGCGCTCGAAGCCTTTTACACCGTGCAGCGCAAGAAACACCGCGACCCCGGCGCCCCATTGGCTGGCAAGGACCACGGGCGCCGCCGTCGCACGGTGCGCGAACAGCGCCATCTCCGGCCCTACCTCTACCAGCCCGTTGCCGATGTTCAGGTACGCAATGCCCAAGTCCTGCGCATAGCGCAAACCCCGGAGTCCATCATCAGGTGCCAGCATGACCACCGCCGCTAATGCGACGCCGTCATCAAGGCCCAGGCGAGGTTTATCAAGGTCGATTGCCACCGCGTGGGCAGCGCCCGCCTCCCGCGCAACCTCGCGCGCCTCGTCCAGATTGCGGCCGCCCACCAGCAAGGGTATACCGGGCTGGCGCTCACGAAACCACCGGATGGCAGCACGCCCAACGATGCCCGACCCACCGGCAAACAGTATGTGTTTTGTCGTCATTGACCTGTCCTCTGTCTAGCCCGATACAGACGCAATCG
Organism: Pseudomonas sp. Larv2_ips; assembly: GCF_963879675.1. Taxonomy (NCBI): domain Bacteria; kingdom Pseudomonadati; phylum Pseudomonadota; class Gammaproteobacteria; order Pseudomonadales; family Pseudomonadaceae; genus Pseudomonas; species Pseudomonas sp. Larv2_ips. The sequence continues at coordinate 1,445,064 of NZ_CAWOAW010000014.1, read as the reverse complement.
AGCCCAGCAGCTATCGCCCCAGAGGTGCACCCGGCTACGCAAACAGCGCACACAGTGTCGATGAAGAAAACCGACACACGTCACAGCACCTCAGCATTGCGTCGATAGGGTAGTGACGGACGGGGTAATTTGTAGGTTCCAAAAACTTTGTAAGGCATGGGAGGTGGTAGCATCACGCCACAAGAACCGGATGACAGGCTGAGCGCAGTCAATTTGAGGGCAATAAAAAACCCCGTAGACGTTAATCTACAGGGTTTCTAAGAGTGGAGGCCGAGGTCGGAATCGAACCGGCGTAGGCGGATTTGCAATCCGCTGCATAACCATTTTGCTACTCGGCCTCAAACGACAAATGCTCTGATCGCTAACATTCACCGCATAAAAACTTGAGTGGGCTATAAAACCCTGCCTCTACTCTAACTCATTGAATACATTGAAGTTTTTAATGCTTCGTTGCGTTCGATGGGCGCCATTATGTACTCATTTGCTTTTACCTGCAACCCCTTGATTTCAAAAATATTTCGTATTGGCATCAAGGGGTTGCGCACCTGCCCTACTCCTGGATGAGCTGTTGCTGATACTGCGGGTCAGCCTGGATCTGGGCGTCGGTGAAGGGCAGCGGGCGCAGTTTTTTCTCGGAGAAAGCGCGGGTCTGGTCCTTCGAATACCCAGAGGCAGGGTTGCTGGATTCGGAGAATGCCAATACGCCCAGGGCCTGCGGGCCGTGGTCGTCGAAGGTGACGATTTGCAAATAGCTGGTGCCGCTGACGACTTCGCGTTTGCCATCGGCACGTGGCACGGTTTGCATCGCGTTGTAGATGCCCAGCTGCTGCGGGCCGCCGTGCATCGGGGTTTGGCCGGAGACCTGGATGTCGCCCCAGCGGGTCAACCCAAGCTGGCTCACCGCCGCCATCGAGGCCAGCATGGCTTCGCGCAGGGCGTTGGCCACGGGTTCGCGCTCGATGGCCAGCCCACGCGGAGTGGTCAGCGGGTGCGCCGGGTCGAAGGCGACGCGCCAGGCGTCGGGGAGTGCCTGCAGGTGTTCGAACAGATTGATGAAGTGCACCAGGCCGACGCCGCTGTCGAGGTTGGCGTGTTGGTCCCAGTGTTTAAGGCTGATGCACAGTGGCTGCAATGTTGCCGCATCCGCGCCGAGGCGGTTGGCGCAGAACGCGAGCAGGTCGGGCATGACTTGGCTGGCGAGGTAGACCTCGTTGTCCATGACCATGTTTTGCAGGTCCGTCACCTTGATCGGTTGTTTGGCCAACGATTGCAGGCGCTGCAGGGCGAATCGGGCGCGTGGTCCCAGGCCGATATGATCCTGGCTGATCACCGGCGAAAACCCGGTCAACGGCGCCTTGGGGTTGGCCATCCACGCTGAATCATTGGCGTGTTGCACGTAGTCGGTGCGCTCCAGCTGCGGCAGGTCGGCGGCGGCGAAGATGCCGGGTTGGGCGGCACGCGGGTCGATGTCCCAGGCACAGGCGCTGCGGGAGCCGTCGAGCACGATCAGTTGCAGGCCGGCGCGCGGGTCACTGCATTGCGCAAGTTTGGCCGCGCTGACGTTGGGCACCACTGACAGGTTCATGTACAGGCTCTGGCCTTGGTCATCGGCGGCCAGGGTGTTGACCCACGGGATGCCTTGCAGGGTGTGCACCGAGGTTTGCAGCGCCTTGAGGCTGGTAGCGCGGTTCATGGCGTCCCACTGCTGCAGGACGCGGTCGTTGCCCAGGTTGGCGTCGCGCAGGCTGAAGGCATAGTGGCTGTCCCAATCCAGCTTGCCGGGCCATTGCACCACCGGGCCGAACTGCGAGCTGTACACCGTCTGCGCCTGCGGCCTCAGGCTGCCATCGGCCTGCTTGACCTGCACGGTGACGGAGGTTTTCTCCAGGGGAATGGATTGACCGTCGAGCAGGTAGCGCGTCGAATCCTTGGGATCAAGGGTCAGGCGGTAGAGGGTGAAATGCTTGGACGTGTCGACCGTGTGGGTCCAGGCCACATGCTGGTTGAATCCGATGTTGATCAGCGGCAAGCCTGGCAGCGCGGCGCCCATCACGTCCAGTTGGCCAGGGATGGTCAGGTGCATCTCATAAAAACGCATGCCGCCCACCCACGGGAAATGCGGGTTGGCCAACAGCATGCCACGGCCATTGAACGAACGATCACGGCCTACCGCGACGGCGTTACTGCCGCGGTCGAGGCTGAAACGCTGCTGGTTGGCCGATGCCTGTTCAAAGGCTTTCAAACCGGGTTTCACACTGGCAGTGGCTTGAGGCGGTGTGGCGCCAGCCAGGGCGTCGGCAAATTGCCCGACACCGCCTTCCACCAGCAGCCTGCGCGTCAGCTTGATCACGTCTTGCGCCACAAGCGGTCGAACCCACGCCGCCTGGCATTGTGCCGGCGCGCCCTGCTCTTTCAGGTAGCGGTTGTAGCCGGCGACGTAGCCTTCAATCCGCTGCTGTATCTGTGGCGTCTGGGCGTTCCAAAAAGCGCTCACCGCTTGGGGTGTATTCAGCCAGGTGAAAAACACATCGCTGACAAGGTTGTTGCGCTCCTCCAGGGTCGCCTGTTCGGGGCCGAAATACTTGGCGCGCTCGCCGCTCACCGTGACCACTTCGTTGGCCAGCAGGCACAGGTTGTCCTGGGCATAGGCGTAGCCGATGCCATAGCCCAGGCCGCGTTCGTCGTTGGCGCGAATGTGCGGCACCCCAAACGTGGTGCGGCGAATGTCCGCCGACGCCTGCGTCACTTGCTCGCGCGCCGACGCGGCAAGACTCGCCCCCAGCAACAGCCCCGCCACGCATACCCTGGACAACCGGTTGGAAATAATCACGCAAGCTCCACAGTCAAATTGAACACCCTCACAAGGGGCAGCTACCCCACCGTAAGGACGCAATGAACCGGGAATAATTTAGCCGCCGGACGCGTTTATTTAAGGCGTGCGCGCTGTGACAAAGTCGATACCGACAAAATTTCTACATCCAGCACTTCATGATTTCTGTCGCTCGTTCGTCTTATTAGGTAAGAGCGCCATCATTTTCCTGATCAGGCTCTGATAAGGAGTTTTTTGCATGTACAACTCGCAACTGCCCACGGACGGACATTCACCGGCCGCCGACGCCAATTACGGCAGCGGCGGCGCACACGCGTTCGGCAAAGCGCCTGAACAGCAAGGCAACCAGCGTATACGCCATTTGCTCAAGTGCTTCGGTTTGCGCACCAGCCTGATTCGGCTGAAGGTCATCGACGCCCTCCTCACCGCTGCCGACAACCAGCGCACCCTCGGGGTGCGCGGCGTGCACAGCCATTTGCTGGAGCTGGGCATTCCGTTGTCGTTTCTCAGCGTGCGTGAGGTGCTCAAACGCCTGTGCAGCGAGGGCGTGATCACCCTCAATGCCGATAAAAGCTACAGCCTCCATGAAGAGGCTGCCAAAGTGCTCGATGGTCGCGCCTGACTGACGCGATCAGAAGTTGGGCTTGACCTTGCGGCGCATGATGCCGTTGATCACTACCACGGTCACCGCCACGGCAATGGCGATGTACTGGAACGTTTTTTCGCTGATGACCCCAGTGTTCTGCAGGTAGGACAGGCCGAACATCGTCCCCAGCACCACAAGGGAAATCAGAATCGAATATTTCAAACGTTGCTTTTGGGTCATGACGGGGTTCCTGAACCTGATAAATGTATCCACTTTGTATCGCCGAACATGCCAAGCACATACCCAGTGACGGGGATGGATGAGGGTCGGCAGGGTCGTATGTTACAGGCGATGAAAAAGTTTGGCTTGTCCCACGCCTGATTGACCTTGTGAGCACCCTAGAGGATTTTCAAATGTTACGTCGAATCACACTGCTGATTCCATTGCTGATCATGCTGAGCATGAGCGGCTGCTTCTTTTTCCCACACGGCGGCGGTGGCGGCTGGCACGATCATCGCTACGACGGCGGCCCAGGCTACGAGCACCGCTGATCGCGCCTGCGCCCCGCTTTCCAGGCCGGAAACCGGGGCGCTCAGCCAGCATGCACCCAGCGCTGATGCAACCAACGCGCAAACGCATCCAGGGCAAACCCCAACAGCCCGATCAGCAGCACCATGGCCATCAGTTCCGAATAGGCCAGACGGTCCCGAGTGTCGAGGATGTAGTAGCCCAGCCCCGCACTGACCCCAAGCATTTCGCACGGCACCAGTACGATCCACAGGATACCGATGGCCAGGCGCACGCCGGTCAGCACATGCCCCACCACGCCGGGGATGATCACCCGCCGCAAGGTTTCCCAGCGCGTAGCGCTCAAACTCTTACTCAACTGCAGCCAACGCGGGTCCAGCTGACGCACGCCGGCAGCGGTGTTGAGCATGATCGGCCACACAGCCGCGAAGGCCAGCAGGAAATAGATCGGCTGGTCGCCTACGCCCATCAACATCACCACGATCGGCATCCACGACAGCGGCGAAATCATCCGCAGAAACTGGAAAGCCGGCGTGGTGGCCGCCTCCAGGTTGCGCGAACTGCCCACCAGCAGGCCCAGTGGCACGCCTACCCACAACGCCAGAAACAACCCGACGAAAATGCGTTTCAGGCTGACCGCGATGTGCAGGTACAGCTCGCTGCGCCCGAGCAGTTCCCACAAGCTGCTGAAGGTCGCCGCCACTGAAAAGCGCGCCGACAAGCCGTCGGCGTCGCCGAATACCTTGACGCCCAGCCACCACAAAAACAGCAAGCCTGCCAAGCCACTCAGCCCCAGCAACCAGCCCGGGATTCTGCCTTTATTCAAGCGCCAATCTCCTCGTGCCGTTCGTACCCATCCGGCAAACCGAAGGTCTTCATGCCGCCCACCGACTCGATGGCGTTACGCACAAAACGGTCGTCGACCAAGTCTTTGGCAACGAACGCCGGATCGAGGTCGGCGAGGAATTTCTTGTCGCCTTCAATCAGCGTGTCCTTCAAGCGCCGCACCAGTTCCTCGGTGTAGCTGGGGAATGGGTAAGGCTGGAAGTCGATGCGGTGTTCATCCCAATTGGCATGCTGGATCGCCCCGTCGGCCAGGTAGGCAGCACGGTCGGCGGCAGCGGGCGCGAGGACTTTGCTCAAGACTGGCTCGGCGTGTGGCGTGTAGCGGTTCGGGCCGTCTTTGGACAGCAGCTTCACCGCCTCTTCACGGTTGTCGCGCGTCCAGACCTGGGCCTTGACGATCGCATTCACGACCTTTTGCGACCATTCGGGGCGGTTGGTCAGGTCATGCTCGTGCATGAACACCACGCAGCACGCATGGTTGCGCCACACATCGCCGGTAAAGCGCTGCAGCCGGCCGACCTTGAGGTTTTCTGCCAGGGCGTTGAACGGCTCGGCGACGATATAGCCGTCGATGCGTTTGCTGGCCAGGGCCGGCGGCATGTCGGAAGGCGGCAACACGATGAGGTTGACCTCGTTGGCGGCAATCGCACTGCCGGCAGCACGCGCCACGGGGGTCAGGCCGTTATCACGGAACAACTGCTGCACGACTACGTTGTGGATCGAATACCAGAACGGAATCGCCACCGACTTGCCGCCCAGTTGCTTGACGTCGGTGATGCCCGGCGACACCGTCAGGCCGGAACCGCCGACGTGGTTCCAGGCCACAACCTTGGCAGGCACCTTGCTGCCATAGCGCGCCCACACCGTCATCGGCGACAACAGGTGAATCACGTTGACCTGTCCCGAAATGAACGCCTCGATCACCTGGGCCCAACTGCGCAGCAGCACCGGGCGCTCGGCCTTGATGCCTTCGGCTTCGAACAGGCCGTTGTTGTGTGCGACCAGCAGCGGCGTGGCGTCGGTGATCGGCAAATAACCGATGCGCACCGGCGCGTCCGGTTCGCTGGCAGCGCGCGCCTGCAAACTGCTCAGCAGCGGCATGGCACCGGCGGCACTGAGCACCGCCGAAAGTTTGAGAAAGTCACGGCGCGAGTGAGTGAGGTCATCCAGACACATGGTTGGGCTCCAGCAGTTCAAGGGGGTTGGGTTGAGGGCGGCTCGCCTGCCGTAAGGTTTTCAGAATGTCGATACGCAGCGCGCCGATGGCCTCGACCTGTTCTTCACGCGGCTGTGGCAGGTCAATGTGCCACTCGCCCAACGTCCGCGCCGGGCGGTTGCCCAGTAGCAGGATGCGGTCGGACAGCAGCAGCGCCTCGTCGATGTCGTGGGTGATCAGCACCGCCGCCGAACCTTGCTCGCGGTTGACCTTGAGCAGCAGGTGTTGCATGTCGGCGCGGGTGACTTCATCCAACGCGCCGAACGGCTCATCCAGCAACAGCACCTGTGGCTGGCGTGCCAGGCAGCGGGCCAATGCGGTGCGCTGGGCCATGCCGCCGGACAATTGCGCCGGAAACTGTTGGCGGGCATGTTCCAGCCCGACCGCAGCAATGGCGTGATCAACGCGACGGCGCCGCTCCTCGGTGCTCAAGTGCGGCTGGCGGGCGAAATCCAGGCCAAATGCGACGTTCTTTTCCAGGCTCAGCCAGGGCAACAGGCTGGGGTCCTGGAATGCCACTGCAACGCGCGGATGCGGGCCATTCAACGGCTCGCCCAGCACGCGCACGCTACCGCCCTGGGGCACCTGCAAACCGGCAAGCACACGCAACAGGCTGGATTTGCCGACGCCGCTGGGGCCCAGGATCGATACCACTTCGCCCGGTTGCAGCTGCAAATCAAACCCTTGCAACACGGGGCCGCTGGCATACCCAAGGCAAATGCCCTGGGCCGTCAATACCGCCTGGTTCATAGATTGGCCTGGCGATGCAACTCGGTGCGCAACTGCACCAGGCTTGGCGTCACGATCGGCACAAAGGCCGATTCACGCCAACGCCGTGCAAAACCGCTGCCGTGGGCGGTGAGGTAGGCCTTGCCGCCGCTGGCTTGCAGTTCAAGCTGCACGGCACTGGCGGCAGTTTCGGCGAGGGCAATCCGCAGCTTGAACAGCGGCACAGGCTCGGCCGCAAAGCGCCCGGCGAGCAGGCCCTTTTTCAGGTCGTTGACCAAGTGATCCAGGGTCACCCGCAGCGCTTCCAACTCATCGCGCAACACTGTACGACTCGACCCCAGGTGGTTGGCCACCTCCGCCAGCGAACGACGGGCCAGGCCAATGGACATGCCGCATTGCAAGCCCAGAAACGCCGGGCGTACCGCCGGCAGGAACTTGCGCGCATCTTCATGCAACAACCACTCACGGCTCAGCTCGACGCCTTCGAGGCCCAACGCGGCGGTGTTGCTCGACTGCAACCCCATCAGTTCGAGGTCGCGCGAGCGTTGCAAGCCGGCAACCGAATCGGGAATCGCCAGGATAAACGGCGCACCGCCCGCGGCATGCTCGATAGCGGCCGCCGCGACAAAGCCGTTCTTGCGTAAATTGGTCACCCAGTGCAGGCGGCCGTTGAGGGTCCAGCCGTCTTCGGTCGGCTCGGCGCTGATTTGCAGGGTCTCGATGCCCGACAAAAATTTCATCGCATTCGACAGGCCAGTCGCCCCGGCCAGCTTGCCGCTGAGCAAGTCCGGCAACAGGTGCTCGCGCAGTCGCTCATTGGGGCTTTGCAGCAAATATTCGATAAAGGAACGCTGGCCCCAGCAGACAAATGCCGCCGCCAGGGAATGGCTGGCGACATTGGCGATGGCGTCAACCGCGGCGGTGACGTCGCCGCCCAGGCCACCCAGCGCTTTGGGCACGCCGATACGTAAGACATTGGACTCTGCCAGCCTTGGCAGCACTTCCTGTGGATCGCAACTGCCCACATCCAGGGCCTGCGCTTGAACATCGAGCCAACGGCTCAAGATTGGGTCAAGCATTCATGTTTCTCCTTGTTACAGCAGGTGGACCATCGCCGACGCATGCGCGCTTCAGCTTGCCGGTTTTTCCCAACGGTATTGCGCCAGCTCCGGGTTCAGCGGTGTACGGGCAAACACGTTAGCGAAGTTGCACAGGGTTGCCAGGCTCACGCCCAAAATAACTTCCAGGGCCTGGCCTTCGGAATAACCGGCAGCACGGAACGCCCCGAAGCCTGCATCGCTGACATCACCGCGCGTGGCGATCACTTCGCGCGTAAAGGCGGCGAGTGTCTCATAGCGGGCATTGGGCAGTTCGCCGCGCTGGCGCAGCGCATCAATCACGTCTTCAGGCAGCTTGGCCTTGTTGCGCGCCACGGCGGTGTGGCCGGCAACGCAAAAATCACAGCCGTGGGTGGTGGCGGCAATCAGCTGCACCACTTCGCGGTCGGCCAGGCTCAATTCTGCCTTGGCGTTGAGGCCCGAAACCGTGATGTAGGTTTCCAGCGCAGCCGGTGCATTGGCCAATACGGCGAGCAGATTAGGGATGAAACCCGAGGCCTTCAGGGCGTTTTCGAGGAAGGGTTTGGCGGCTTCCGGCGCGGTTTCGGGGGTGAGCAACGGTACACGGGACATGGAGTGGTCTCCTGATGGATTCGTGTATCCAGTCTGTTGGTTATAAAAAATCGCCTCAATAGGCTAAAGTAGCGATTACTTGCTCTTGAGTCTTTCCGTTAGATGAATTCGTCCAGTGCACTTGTCGATTGGTTATTAGACAGCCTCGAACTCAACACCAGTCTGTTCCATGTCGGCCGCTATTGCGGTGACTGGCATGCGAGCACGCAAGGGCTGGCGAGGGCGAGCTTTCACCTGATCGTTCAGGGCCAATGCTGGCTGCATATCGATGGAGAATCCACCCCTCTGCAGCTGAACAATGGCGACGCGGTGTTTCTGTTGCGCGATTTGGCCTATCGTCTGTCCGGCGAGGCCACGGCCGCCGGCGCGCAGGAGTGCCCGCGCCGGCCAATGCTGCCGCTGGACAGCCTGGCCAGCGATGGCGTGGGCCTGGTCTGCGGGTTCTTTCACTTTCATTCGGGCTTGTCGGCCATGATCGTCGACACCCTGCCCGCCTGGATCATCCTGCGTGCCGGCGACCCGTCCCTAATCGCCGCACGCAACCTGTTCGAACTGATCCTGCAAGAATGCGAGCGCACACCGGCGCCCTCTTCGGCCTTGCTGGAACGTCTTTGCCACCTGCTGTTTCTGTACGTGCTGCGTCAACAGGTCATCGATAACCCCGAATTGGGCGGCCTTGCCGCACTGGGCCGGCAACCGGCGTTCGCCAACCTGCTGGAACAGTTGATCGCGCACCCCGCTGATGCCTGGACGCTGGAAAGCATGGCCGCCTGCACCGGGCTGTCGCGTTCGGCGTTTTTCAAGCGCTTCAACGAGTTGTGCGGGCAGTCGCCGGGGCAAGTGCTGTTGATGATGCGCATGCGCCACGCTTGCCAACTGTTCAAGCAAAACCAGACCGTGGCGGATGTGGCGCTGGCCGTGGGTTATCAATCGGTGGCGGCGTTTACCCGAGCGTTTTACAAGGTCACCGGGCAGCAACCCGGCGCCTATCGCAAGGCTCAAGCCTGACGTTGCAACCCATTGCCCGGCCGCGCGCACAGCTCCACCAGCCAATCGACCAATACCCGCACCCGGGGTGACAGCTGGCGGTGCGGCGGGTACAGCGCCGTCAGCGCTAATTGCGGCGGCTTGATCGCCCCCAACACCTCCACCAGGCTGCCGGCCTGCAGTTGCTGCATGACGTGGTAATAAGGCGTTTGCACCAGGCCATAGCCCGCTTCGCAGGCGGCGAGGTAACCATCGGCACTGTTGACGGCAACCTGCTTGGGCAGGTCCACCAGGCGCAGCGCCTGCCCTACTTGAAACTCCAGGCCATAGCGCTTGCCACTGCTGCTGGAGAAGTATTCCACCACCTGGTGGCCGGCCAGCGCTTCAAGGTTGGCGGGCACGCCGAAACGCTGCAGGTACGCGGGGCTGGCACAGGTCACCTGATCCATCATTGCCAGCGGACGCGCCACCAGCGAGTCGTCCAGCGCCAGGCCACCGCGCAGCACGCAGTCCACACCTTCGCGAATCAGGTCGACCGGGCGGTCGTTGAGGCCGATTTCCAGGTCGATGTTCGGGTAGCGAGTGGAAAATTCCGGCAGCGCGGGTATGACCAGAAATCGGCCGATGCCCGAGGGCATATCGACGCGTAATGTGCCACGCGGGCTGCCTCGGGTAGCGAACACCGCTTCGGTCTCTTCAAGGTCTGCCAGCAAGCTGACGCAGCGCTGGTAGTACGCGGCGCCATCCAGCGTCGGGCTGACTTGCCGGGTGGTGCGCTGCAGCAACTGCACGCCCAGGTGCGCTTCCAGTTGCTTGATCAGGATAGTGACCGAGGCGCGTGGCAGTTGCAGGCTGTCGGCGGCCTTGGCAAAGCCACCCAGTTCGACGATTCGGGTAAACACCCGCATGGCGTTAAATCGGTCCAAAGCCAGGCTCTCCCGTGGCATTGTTTAGAAAATCCTAATAGTGATAGCGGTTTTAGCCGCTTTATACCTCAGTTGTCGAGGAGAACAATGGGGGCCTTTCCCTTCCAAGGAGCTCTCCCGATGCATACTCGCCAACTCGGCAAAAACGGCCCTCACGTCTCCGCTATCGGCCTGGGCTGCATGGGCATGACTGATTTCTACACCACCGGCACCGATACCCGGGAAGCGATTGCAACCTTGCACCGCGCCCTGGAGTTGGGCGTCACGTTGCTCGACACCGCCGACATGTATGGCCCGCACACCAATGAGGCACTGATCGGCAAAGCCATCGCCGGCAAACGCGACCAGGTGTTTCTGGCGAGCAAATTCGGCTTTGTGCGTGACCCGGCCAACCCGTCGGCACGCGGTGTGAATGGCCGCCCCGAGTACATTCGCGAGGCCATTGACGGCACTTTGAAACGTCTGGGCATCGAAACGCTGGACCTGTATTACCAGCACCGCGTTGACCCCGACGTGGCAATCGAAGAAAGCGTCGGCGCGATGGCCGAGCTGGTCAAGCAAGGCAAGGTGCGTTACCTGGGCCTGAGTGAAGCCTCCGCGGCCAGCCTGGAGCGCGCACACAAGGTGCACCCGATCAGCGCCCTGCAAAGTGAATATTCGCTGTGGAGCCGCGACCAGGAAGACAACGGTTGCCTGGCCGCCTGCCAGCGCCTCGGCATCGCCTTTGTGCCTTACAGCCCGCTGGGGCGCGGGTTTCTCACCGGCGCGCTGAAAAGTCCGGAGGATTTCGCCGACGACGACTACCGCCGCTCCAGCCCGCGTTTTCAAGGTGAGAACTTTGCCAAAAACCTGCTGCTGGTGGAGCAAGTGAAAGCGCTGGCTGCGCAAAAAGGCGTGACAGCCGGGCAACTGGCGCTGGCCTGGGTGTTGGCACAGGGTGATTACCTGATCCCGATTCCGGGCACCAAGCAGCGCAAATACCTGGAAGAAAACGTGGCGGCCCTGGATATCAGCTTGAAACCTGCCGAATTGGCGGCGCTGACGTCGATCTTTCCGGTGGGTGCTACCGCGGGTTTGCGCTACACCGAAGCGTCAATGGGCCTGGTGAATAAATAGCCTGTGTGGTCAGGGCGCACCCACTGACGGTGCGCGCTGACTTTTCTTGCACGATGGTACCTCAAGCTCCTCCTTGCCAAGCCGATAGCCCGATGAAGCTCTAACACAGCCGCGTCGATAATAAACGCTTCGTAAGGACGACCTCATGCCCCCACTGCGCTCCATCCAAACTCGCTACACCCTGTTTCTGGTGCTGTTCGTCCTGGTGTTATTTGTGTTGACGGTGGTGGGGATCGGCCAGTTGGTCGCGCCCAAGCTGCGGCACACTGAAGAACAGGTGGTGCTCAACCGCATCGCGGAAGTAGCCGAACAGATTCAGGGCGAACTGAACAAGGTTCAGGCCCAGCAACGCAGCATCACCCAGACCATCCCCCTGCTCGACAGCGATGCCATCGACAAAGTCCTGCCCGGCCTGGTGGACCAGTACGGCGAGCTGAAAGTCTTCGGCGGCGGCATCTGGCCATTGCCGAATCAGCGCACGCCGGGGCGCAACAAGCACAGCACGTTCTGGCACCGCGATGCGTCGGGCAAGCTGGCAGTCAATACCTTCTGGAACAGCGACGCGGCGCCCAATTACTACGACCAGAGCTGGTACAAAGGCGGTCTCGCCTCACCGCGTGGCCAGTGCGCCTGGGCGGCGGCTTACAAAGACGACGCCAGCCAGGAGCCACGCACCAACTGTGCCATGGCCATCCAGCGCGACGGTGCCGCCTACGGCGTTGCCACCATTGACGTGACCCTGGGTTTCTTCAATGACCTGGTGGCCAGCAAAGAGAAAGACATCGGCGGGCAAATGCTGATCGTCGAGGGCGACGGCAAGATCATCAGCAACAGCACGCGCATCAGCGGCCCGGTGGTGTTGAAAAACATCAGCGAATTGGCTGGCACCTCGGCGTTTGCCGCTCAGGTCAGCAAGGCCCTCGCCCACCGCGACCAGGCCCAGCGCGCCGAATTCGACAACCAGGGCGTGGCCAGCACCTTTTACATGCGCCCGATCGAGGGCACGCCGTGGTTCCTGGCTACCGCCCTGCCGACCTCGCTGATCACCGCTCAGCGTGATGATGTGCTCGGCAGCCTGGCCCTGTTGCAAATTCCCATGGTGTTGCTGCTGGTGCTGCTGGCGTTCTATGCCATCCGCCAACTGGTGCAGCGCATGAAGTCGCTGAGCATCAATATCGACGCGCTGTCTGCCGGCGATGCCGACCTGACACGCCGCATCACCATCCGTGCGGAAGATGAAATGGGCGCTATCGGCCATTCGGTCAACCGCTTCATCATCTACCTGCAAAACATGATCGGTGAAGTGACCCTGGCCACGGGCGCCATGTCGACGGGGCTTGAGCAATTGCAGCAGACATCGGCGCAAACCAACCGGATTCTGGTGCGGCATGCCTCGGAGACCGATCAAACGGTCACGGCCATCACCGAAATGAGCTCCACTGCCGACACCGTGGCGCAGAACGCCGCTGAAACCGCCTCCTTCACCCAGCGCGCCAACGAACACGCGGACCGCTCACGGGTGGTGGTCGGAGAAGCGTCCACCAGCGTCAGCGCGTTGATCGGCGAAGTGGCCAGCGCCACCCACACCGTGGAAAACATGCGCCAGGACGCTGCTCGCATCACCGAAACCCTTGGCGTGATCGGCGCAATTGCCGGCCAGACCAACCTTCTGGCGTTGAACGCTGCGATTGAAGCGGCGCGGGCCGGTGAGCAAGGCCGTGGTTTTGCGGTGGTGGCCGACGAAGTCCGGGCGCTGGCGGCACGCACCCAGGCCAGCACCTCGCAGATCAACGAAATGCTCGCACGCCTGACCACCGGGGTCAGTTCGTCGGTGACCGCCATGGAAAACACCCAGGCCAGTTGCCAGTCGGCCGCGGATGCAACCGCGCGAGTCAACACTGGCCTGGACGAGATGGCCGGCTCGGTCAGCCATATCAACAACCTCAGCACTCAAATCGCCACTGCCGCCGAGCAGCAAAGCGCGGTGACCGAGGAGATCAACCGCAGCATGGTGCAGATCCGACATATGGTCGAAGAACTGGTGGAAAGTGGCCACGCCACTGAAACCAATACACAAAGCCTGCTGGACGCCAATGGCCGAGTGATTGCGTTGATGAGTCGCTTCAAGGTGCGCTGATAAATGCATGAAACACTCCCGTGCAAAACACGGGAGTGCGACTATTCTGACAGCTCCTAGTGCAAAGTCTCGCCACACAGGAGGTGTGTCATGCACGCTGTCGAGCATTCGAGCCGCTTGGAGCGGATCATTCAGGAACGGTTTATCGAAGCCCCCATTGATGTCGTTTACGACTACGTGACCCAGCCTGACCGCTGGCACGAGTGGCACCCCACTTCCCTCAGTGCCGACACCGGTACCACCGGCTCACTCCCGGCCGGCACCCGCTTTACCGAAGTCATCGACCTGCTGGGTGTGCGTGTGCCCATGAGTTATCGCGTGCAAATCGCCCGCCATCCAACTGAATTCAAGACTGTGTTCACTTCCCTGGCCGTGGACGGCGCCATTCACTATTTCTTGCAGCCCCATCGCGGTGGCACGCTGTTCAAGCGCGTATTGACCTACGAAACCGAGCTGCAACTGGCCACCTTGCATGAGCGCATGGTCGAGCTGTCCGACATTGCCCTGGACCAGCTCAAGCATCGGCTGGAAAACGCGCCCTTCGTATAATTTGGAAACATTACTGGCACCTTCTTCGACCTGTAGACGCTGGCTTGCCTGCGATGACGTCGTCATGATCGCCCCCCATTCCGACGACGTCCCCTTGCTCACGAGACCCGCATGAAAAACCCATTGCGACTGGCCCTGCTTTCAGCCCTGCTCACCTCCAGCCTGGCCCAGGCTGCCGAGCTGATCCCTATCGACGTACACCGCGACGCCAACTGCGGCTGCTGCAAAAAGTGGATCAGTCACCTGCAAAGCAACGGGTTCAAAGTCAACGACCATGTCGAAGCCGACATGAGTGCCGTCAAGCAGCGCCTGGGCGTGGCACCGCGCCTGGGCTCGTGCCACACCGCCGTGATCGACGGCAAATTCGTCGAAGGCCATGTGCCCGCCGAACAGGTGCTGGCCTTGCGCAAGCGCGACGACTTGCTCGGCATCGCGGCGCCGGGCATGCCCATGGGGTCACCGGGCATGGAGATGGGCGGCAAAAGCGACGCCTATCAGGTCATCGGCCTGACCCGTGAAGGCAAAGACGTGGTGGTGGCCGACTACCCGGCCCATTGAGTCGTGCTCACCGGTTACCTGGGCCTTTTCTTCGCCGCCTTCGGGGCCGCCACGCTGTTGCCGTTGCAATCGGAAGCAGTGCTGGTGGGCCTGTTGATCAGCGGCCATTACAGCCTGTGGTGGCTGCTCGCGCTTGCCACCGTTGGCAACGTATTGGGCTCGGTGGTGAATTGGTGGCTGGGGCGCTCGGTCGAGCGTTTCAAGGGACGGCGCTGGTTTCCGGTCAGCCCGCGGCACCTGGAAAAGGCCCGCGCGCACTACCAGCGCTGGGGGCATTGGTCGTTGTTGCTCAGTTGGCTGCCGATTATCGGCGACCCGCTGACCCTGGTGGCTGGCGTCATGCGTGAGCCGTTCTGGCGCTTTCTGCTGCTGGTCAGCGTGGCCAAGGGCGCGCGATACGCGGTGCTGGCGCTCGTGACGCTGAGCCAGCTCACGCACCGGTAGCGCGGGACCACTGGTCGACACTGTCAAATCTGACAGCTAGACGCGAGCCCGGTCGGGCCCTTAATTTCCTATGCATACGCACGGTTATGCGGGCATTCCCCGTAGGAATCTTCTGTTTATCCGCGCGGTTGAGCTGTGCCTATCGGCAGTTCCAAGGGGTTAATCCTCGATTAATCGCTTGCCGACAGCATCCGATTTTCACTGCGGAGCCCACCATGCAAGCCAAGCGTATGTTCTATCTCAGCGGCCTGTTACTCGCCGCCACCCTTACCGGATGCGCCACCGGCAAACACGACACCTACGGTCCCGAGCTGCAGGGGTTCAAATACCCCTACCCGGTGGAACGGTTCAAATTCGTGTCTCAAGGCCAAACCCTGCAAATGGGGTACATGGACGTTGCCCCCAAAGGCACGCCCAATGGCCGCAGCATTGTGCTGATGCACGGCAAGAACTTCTGCGCCGCCACCTGGGAAGGCTCGATCAAACCGCTCAGCGAAGCCGGTTATCGGGTGGTAGTGCCGGACCAGATCGGCTTTTGTACCTCCAGCAAGCCTGATCACTACCAATACAGCTTCCAGCAGCTGGCGATCAACACCCATCAATTGCTGCAAAAGCTTGGCATTCAAAAGGCCACGGTCCTGGGCCATTCCGCCGGCGGCATGCTTGCCACCCGCTACGCCTTGCTCTACCCACAGCAAACCGACCAACTGGTGATGGTCAACCCCATCGGCCTGGAGGACTGGAAAGCCCTCGGTGTGCCATACCGTACCGTCGACCAGTGGGCTCAGTCAGAGAGCCGACTGACCTACCAAAGCGTGCGCGCCTATCAACAGCGCCATTATTACGCGGGGCGCTGGGAACCGGCCTTCGACCGTTGGGTGGACATGCTGGTAGGGCTGACCAATGGCTCCGGCCACGCGGAGGTGGTGCGCAATTCAGCCGCGCTGTACGACATGCTCTTCACCCAGCCGGTGTACTACGAGTTCAAAAACCTGCAGGTGCCGACGCTGCTGCTGATTGGCACCGAGGACACCACGGCCCTCAACAGTGACCTGGCGTCGCCGCAAGTGCAGGCGAAAATCGGCAACTACAAGGTGCTGGGCAAGCAAGTCGCTCAATTTATACCGCGTGCCACGCTGGTGGAATTCGACGGCCTGGGCCACTCGCCACAAGTGGAAGACCCTGAACGGTTCAACGCGGCGTTGCTGCAGGGTCTGAGCGCGCCCTGAAGCGATTATCGCAGGGGCGCTGGCTGATCACGCGGCGCTCCGTTAATCCTCGCTTAATCCCCTCGCCACAGCATCCGAGACACTGTTTTCGGAGCCTGACCCATGACGTTGATCCGCTCACTGTGCGCTGCCAGCCTGTTGCTGAGCACTGCCGTCCCCGCCTTCGCCGCCACTGAAGGCCCGGCCTATGGCCCCGAGCTGCAAGGCTTCAAGTACCCCTATCCCGTCGAGCATTTCAACTTTGAGTCCCAGGGCAAAAGCCTGCAGATGGGTTATATGGACGTGCCCGCCCAAGGCAAGGCCAACGGGCGCGCCGTGGTACTGATGCATGGCAAGAATTTTTGCGGCGCCACCTGGGATGAATCGATTAAAGCCTTGAGCGGCGCCGGTTACCGGGTGATCGCGCCCGACCAGATCGGCTTCTGCACGTCCAGCAAGCCCGACCACTACCAATACAGTTTCCAGCAACTGGCGCTCAACACCCACCAACTGCTGGATAAACTCGGCATTCAAAAGGCCGCCATCGTCGGCCACTCCACCGGCGGCATGCTTGCCACCCGCTACGCGCTGTTGTACCCGGCGCAGACCGAGCAACTGGCGCTGGTCAACCCGCTCGGCCTGGAAGACTGGAAAGCGCTGGGCGTGCCCTATCGCAGCGTTGACCAATGGTATGAACGCGAGCTGAAACTGAGCGCCGACGGCATTCGCCAGTATGAACTCAATACTTACTACGTCGGGCGCTGGAAGCCTGAGTACGACCGTTGGGTCGACATGCTCACCGGTTTGAACAAAGGCCCGGGGCACACCCAGGTGGCATGGAACTCGGCGTTGATTTACGACATGATCTTCACCCAGCCGGTGTACTACGAGCTCAAGGATTTGCAGATGCCCACGCTGCTGCTGATCGGCACGTCCGATACCACCGCCATCGGCAGCGATATCGCGCCGCCGGCGGTCAAGGCCAGGCTCGGTCATTACGACGTGCTCGGCAAGCAAGTGGCCAAGTTGATCCCCCGCGCAACCCTGGTGGAATTCCCGGGCCTTGGGCACGCGCCGCAGATGGAAGAGCCAGTTAAGTTTAATCAGACGCTGTTGCAGGGGTTGAACGCCCTTTAATCCAACCTTTTTCGAGGCACTCGTGAATGTCGGTACAGATCGCAGTCATTGATGATTGGCAGGATGTAGCCAGTGGCGTGGTGGATTGGTCGGTGCTGCAGTCGGTGGGCCAGGTGCATTTCCTGCACGACTACCCGGCGGACACTGCGTTGATGATTGAGCGCTTGAAGGGCTTTGAAGTGATTTGCGTGATGCGCGAACGCTCGACCTTCGACAGGGCTCTGCTGGAGGGCCTGCCCCGGCTGAAATTGCTGGTGACCGGCGGCATGCGCAATGCCGCCATCGACATGGCGGCGGCCAAGGCCTTGGGAATCCAGGTGTGCGGCACCGACAGTTATAAGCAGGCGGCGCCGGAATTGACCTGGGCACTGATCATGGCCTCGACCCGCAACCTGTTGGTCGAGGCCAATGCGGTGCGCGACGGCGGCTGGCAGGTTGGCCTGGGCGGTGATCTGTATGGCAAGACCCTGGGAATCCTGGGGTTGGGCAGCATTGGCCAGAAGGTCGCGCAATTTGCCCAGGTGTTCGGCATGCGCGTGATTGCCTGGAGTGAAAACCTCACGCCAGAACGTGCGGCCGAGTCGGGAGTGACCTGGGTCAGCAAGCGTGAGCTGTTTGAACAGGCCGACATCCTGACTGTGCATCTGGTACTCAGCGATCGCAGCCGTGGCCTGGTGGATGCCCAGGCGCTGGGCTGGATGAAGCCGACCGCACGGCTGGTGAATACGGCGCGCGGGCCGATCGTGGACGAACAGGCACTGGTGCAGGCCTTGTCCACCGGACGCCTGGCCGGGGCGGCGCTGGACGTGTATAGCCAAGAGCCACTGCCTGCGGAGCATCCGTTTCGGCGCTTGCCCAATGTATTGGCCACGCCGCATGTGGGTTACGTGAGCGAGCAGAATTACCGGCAGTTCTACCAGCAGATGATCGAGGCTATCCAGGCCTGGGCCGGCGGCATGCCCATTCGCGTGCTCGGGTAGCGCACCAATCAAGGGCGTACGCACTGCTGTGGCGAGGTGCGTGCACCCGCTGGTGCGCGCGCAGCGGCCTCTGGCTCGACCGCAGAACATCGGGCGGTGTTGCAACCCGGCGCGAACAAACTTTGGGCCCAGGCCTTGCTGGACAGCCCCCGCGATCAGCGCAAGCATTCAACCTTGCATAAGGTTAAAAGTTTTTTGTCCTACAAAATTCCCGCATAAACCCTACAGGCTCTAGGATCTGGCCTAGACTCATGACCGATGGGTCCGTTCCAAAATAAAAACCCCGCAAAAAATCGAAACTTTCCAACTCTGCCGTAGGTCCAGTTTTTAAGGGAGGCGAGTGCACGCGGTTCACGCCAAATGCCCGTCCATCCACTCTTTTTTAGCAATGAGTGCAACTGGCATACGCCTTGCCAGTTTGTACAGTGCTTGTGCGCCTGGCCGCAGGATGCGGTCTTCGGAGCCGATGGCAGCGGGCCATTAGCCAACCAGACATGTCGGAGAGAATTATGATCAGTGCTGCAGTAGATACTCAGGGAGAGCGTTTTAGTCAGCCGGTAGGGGGGCCCACTGCGTTGGCCGACCTGCCTAACACTGTGCGGCCGATCGTGAGTCAGAACCCGAATCGAAAGAAAGTCCTGTTCGTCACCTCCGAATTCGCCGACCTGGTGAAAACCGGCGGCCTGGGCGACGTGTCCGCCGCCCTGCCCCGCGCCATGGCGCACCTGCACGACGTGCGCGTGTTGATTCCGGGTTATCCGCAAGTGATGGAAAGCGACAACCCGATCCATATCATCGGCGAACTGGGTGGCCATGCAGCGCTGCCGCCGTGCAAGATCGGGCGCATGGATCTCAAGGATGGCCTGGTCATCTATGTCCTGATCTGCCCCGAGCTGTATGAGCGCGAAGGCACGCCGTACGGCGCCAACAACGGGCGCGACTGGCCGGACAACCATATTCGCTTCGCACGCCTGGGCCTGGCCGCCGCCGACATGGCCGCCAACCTCGCACAGATCCACTGGTGCCCGGACCTGGTGCACGCCCATGACTGGCCAGCAGGCCTGGCACCGGCGTACATGCACTGGCGTGGTTCGCGTACGCCAACGCTGTTCACCATTCATAACCTTGCCTACCAAGGCGTGGTCAGCCTGGCTTCCACCCCTGAACTGGGGATTCCGCCGCATGCCCTGCAACAGGAAGGCATGGAGTTCTACGGCAAAATGTCGTTCCTCAAGGCCGGCATGGCGTATTCCAGCCACATCACCACCGTGAGCGCCACTTACGCCCAGGAAATCACCACGCCGGAATTCGGTTGCGGCCTCGACGGCTTCCTGGCGAGCAAGACTCAACAAGGCCTGCTCAGTGGCATCCCGAACGGTATCGACGAAAGCTGGGAAACCTCCACTGACACGCACCTGACCCACAACTTCAACATTGGTGACTGGGAAGGCAAAGCCATCAACGCCGCCCATGTGCGCGAGTTGTTCGGCCTGCACGACTCCACCGGCCCGCTGTTTGCGGTGGTTTCGCGCCTGGTGTACCAAAAAGGCCTGGACCTCACCGAGGCGGTCAGCAGCTTTATCGTTGAGAACGGTGGCCAGATTGCCATCATCGGCCGCGGCGAACCTGAAGAAGAACACGCCATGCGTGAGCTGGCCCTGCGGTTCCCGGGCCAGGTGGGCGTGCGCATCGGTTTCAACGAAACCGATGCCCGCCGCATGTTCGCCGGCAGTGACTTCCTGCTGATGCCATCGCGCTATGAGCCCTGCGGCTTGAGCCAGATGTACGCCCAGCGCTTCGGCTCGCTGCCAGTGGCGCGCAATACCGGTGGCCTGGCCGACACCATTGAAAATGGCGTTACCGGGTTTCTGTTCAACGAGTCCACGGTTGAAAGCTACAAGGAAGCGTTGAGCCGCGCCTTCAGGGTATTTGCCAATACCGGCCTGCTCAATGCGATGCGCAGCCGCGCCATGACGCAGCCGTTCAACTGGTCTCAGGCGGTGGAACCCTACGCCGAACTGTACGAACAGCTTGTGGTTAAAGCACTGGGGAAATCGAACAAATAATCAAGGGAGGGCTTCATAGATGCCGTCACGGACTCTGGAAACCTGGCCCCACGGCGCAATCATGCTGGACGCGCAACACACGCGTTTTGCCCTGTGGGCGCCAGACGCGTTTTATGTCAGCGTTGAATTGGAAGACGGCAAGTCCATCGCCATGCTGCCCCAGGCAGATGGCTGGTTTGAGGTAGAGATACAGTGCCCGGCGGGCACTCGCTACCGCTACAACATCGACGGCGAAAACGACGTACCCGACCCGGCATCCAGAGCGCAAGCCGAGGATGTTCATGGTTGGAGCGTGGTTGTCGATCCACTCGCCTATCAGTGGCGACACAGCCATTGGCAAGGCCGCCCATGGCACGAAGCGGTGATCTACGAGCTGCACGTGGGTGTGCTGGGTGGCTACGCCGCCGTACAAAAGCAGCTGCCACGCCTGGCTGAACTGGGCGTCACCGCGATTGAATTGATGCCGTTGGCGCAATTTCCCGGCGAACGCAATTGGGGTTACGACGGGGTTCTGCCCTATGCGCCCCACTCCTCTTATGGCTCGCCGGAACAGCTCAAGCAATTGATCGACAGCGCCCACGAACACGGCCTGGCGGTGATGCTCGACGTGGTTTACAACCACTTCGGCCCGGACGGCAACTACCTGGGCCAATACGCCAACGGTTTCTTTCAAGAAGACGTGCACACGCCCTGGGGCGCAGGCATTGATTTTGATCGTCGCGAGGTGCGCGACTTCTTCCTCGACAATGCCTTGATGTGGTTGCTCGAATACCGCTTTGATGGCCTGCGCCTGGATGCGGTGCACGCGATCGACAATCCCGATTTTCTCAAGGAGCTGGCCCACCGTGTTCGCCAACAGGTAGACACAGGTCGGCACGTCTGGCTGGTGCTGGAAAACGAGCTGAACCAGGCCAGCCTGCTGAAGAACGATTTCGACGCGCAGTGGAACGATGACTTCCACAACGTGCTGCACGTATTGCTTACCGGCGAAACCGACGCCTATTACAGCGACTTCGCTGAAAACCCTACCGAAAAACTCGCGCGCTGCCTGGGTGAGGGTTTTATCTATCAGGGCCACACCACCCGCCACGGCCATGAGCGCGGCGAACCCAGTGGGGACTTGCCGCCCAGCGCCTTCGTGGCGTTTTTGCAGAACCATGACCAGATCGGCAACCGCGCACTGGGCGAACGCCTGCATCAGCTGTGCTCGCCGCAGGCGCTCAAGGCAGCCACGACATTATTGCTGCTGTCGCCGATGATTCCGTTGCTGTTCATGGGCGATGAAGTGAATGCCGAGGAACCGTTCCTGTTTTTCACCGATCACCATGGCGAGCTGGCCGAAGCCGTGCGCGAAGGCCGGCGCAACGAGTTTGCTGATTTTGCCGCATTCAAAGACCCGCAAAGGCGTGAACACATTCCCGACCCGAATGCCCTGCCCACCTTTTTACAATCAGCACCCGCCTTCACCGAAAACCAGCACGCCCAGTTCTACCGCCAACTGTTGAGCCTGCGCCACCAGCAGATCGTGCCGCACTTGCCCGGCAGCGTGGCCTTGGGCGCGCAGGTGCTGGGGCAAGGCGCCGTCAGCGCGCGCTGGCGCCTGGGCAACGGCAGTGTGTTGCAGATTGACTTGAACCTGGGCGCCGAACCGCTGGATCACCCTGCGCCGCCGCACCTGCTATTTGAAACGCCTGCCGGTGAAGGGGCGCACTTGGCGCCTTTCAGCGCACGCGTTGCCCTATCCCCTGTTGGAGAGCACCTTTGAGCGAAGCGAACCTGGAAATACTCGCCAGCCGAGCGGGCCTGGCCGTCGATTGGATCGACGCGAACGGCCGTCCGCAACATGTTAAACCCGGCGCCTTGCGCGCCGTTCTCAAAGGCCTGGGCCACCCGGCCGACACTGATGCCGAAATCAACGCCAGCCTGCTCGAACTCGAACAGGTGCAGCAAGACAAGCATCTGCCGCCCATGATGACCGTCGACAGCGGCGAAGGCCTCGACCTGGCACGCTACTTTGCCGCAGACACGCCCTGCCGGGTCAGCCTGGAAACCGGCGAAACCCTGGAGCTGCGCCTAGACGGTGATGCCGTGCTGCCAGGCGTCATCGCGCTGGGCTATCACCAGGTGCACATCGACGACCAGACCTTCACCCTGGCCGTGGCGCCCGCTCACTGCTACAGCGTGGCTGAAGCCGTCGACGCCCAACCGGCGCGCGCCTGGGGTTTGAGCGCCCAACTGTACGCGCTGCGTCGTCTCGGCGACGGTGGTTTTGGCGACACGCAAGCGTTGGAGCACATGGTTCGCGCCGCCGCCGAACGCGGCGCCGATGCCTTGGCGATCAGCCCGATGCACGCGATGTTCAGCGCCGACACCGAGCGCTACAGCCCCTACTCGCCGTCCAGCCGCCTGTTTCTGAACAGCCTGTACGCCTCGCCTGCCTGCATCCTGGGCGAGCGCGAAGTGCGCAATGCCATCGACGCCTGCGGTTTGACCGAAGAACTGCACACGCTGGAACAGCACACCCTGATCGACTGGCCCGCCGCTGCCAAGGCCAAGCAGCGCCTGTTGCGCGCGCTGTATGAAGACTTCCGCCACGGCGGACACCCGCAGCATGCCGATTTCCTGAGCTTTCGCCAGAATGGCGGTGAAGCCCTGGAGAACCATTGCCGTTTCGAAGCCGTGCAGGCCGTTCGCGCCGCCGCGGGAGAAGACCTCGACTGGCGTCACTGGCCTGAAGCCTGGCGCTCGCCGCAAAGCCCTGAACTGGTTAAGTTCGCCGCTGAACACCGCGACGAAATCGGCTTCTACGCGTTCAGCCAATGGCTGATCGCGCGTTGCCTGGAGCGTGCGCAACAAGCCGCGCGTGGCAGCGGCATGGGCGTCGGCCTGATTGCCGACCTGGCCGTCGGCGCCGACGGCGGCGGCAGCCAGGCCTGGAGCCGCCAGGATGAATTGCTGGCGAACCTCACCGTGGGTGCGCCGCCCGATATTCTCAACCGCGCCGGTCAAGGTTGGGGCATCTCTGCGTTTTCCCCCGAAGGCCTCAAACGCAACGGCTTCCGCGCCTTCATCGAGATGCTGCGGGCCAACTTCGCCCATGCCGGTGGCCTGCGCATCGATCATGTGATGGGCCTGCAACGCCTGTGGGTGATCCCCATGGATGCCTCCCCGCGCGAGGGTGCGTACCTGTATTACCCGGTGGACGACCTGCTGCGACTGCTGGCGCTGGAATCCCAGCGTCACAAGGCGATTGTGCTGGGTGAAGACCTCGGCACCGTGCCCGATGGCCTGCGCGAAAAACTCAGCGCGCGTTCGATTCTGGGCATGCGCGTGCTGCTGTTCGAGCAAGGTCACGATGGCCAATTCAGGCCGATCCTTGACTGGCCGGACAACGCCCTGGCGACCACCAGCACCCACGACTTGCCGACCCTCAACGGCTGGTGGCACAGCCGCGACATCGAGTGGAATATCCAGCTCGGCCTGATCGACGCACCGACGGTGGAGCAATGGAGCGAACACCGCCTGCGCGAACGTCAGGCACTGCGCCAGGCCTTGAGCCAGGACCCGCAGAACTTTGTCGATGAAATCCGCAACGACACCGACCACATGATCGACGCCAGCGTGCGCTACCTCGGCCATACCCGTGCGCCGCTGGTATTGCTGCCGCTGGAAGACGCGCTGGGCATCGAAGAACAAGCCAACCTGCCCGGCACCACCGACACCCATCCCAATTGGCGCCGTCGCCTGCCGGGCGAAGCCGCCAGCCTGCTCGACAACGCCGGCGCCGCCCGCCGCCTCGAACTGCTGGCCGTTGCGCGCAACCAAGCCTATGAGCGTGACCGATGAAAGCACTGCCCCTGCGCGCTACCCAGCGCCTGCAATTCCATAAAGGTTTTACCCTGGACGATGCGGTGCCTCTGGTGCCGTACTTCGCCCAGCTAGGCATCAGCCATGTGTACGCCTCACCGATACTCAGTGCCCGCGCTGGCTCCATGCACGGCTACGACGTGGTCGACCCGACGACCGTCAACCCCGAACTGGGCGGGGAACCCGCGTTGCGGCGCCTGGTTGCTGCACTGCGCGAACACCAGATGGGGCTGATCCTCGATATCGTCTCCAACCATATGGCCGTGGGTGGCGCGGACAATCCGTGGTGGCTGGACCTGCTCGAATGGGGACGCCTGAGCCCCTACAGCGAGTTCTTCGATATTCAGTGGCACTCGCCGGACCCGTTGCTCAAAGGCCAACTGCTGATGCCGTTTCTGGGCAGCGACTATGGCGAGGCTTTGCAGACCGGCGCGCTGACGCTGCATTTTGACGCCGAGCATGGGGCGTTTTACGTTGAGCATTACGAGCACCGCTTCCCGATCTGCCCGCGCGACTACGCGTTGATCCTCGGCGCCGACGCGCTGCTCCGGCCGTTGGCCGAGCGTTTCAGCGCGCTGGCCTATCAGGATGATGCCTACCACGAAGCCGCCTGGCTCAAGCAGGCGCTGGCCGAACGCGCGACCGAAAGCGACGTGCGCCGTGCCATCGAGCAACGCCTGGGCGAGTTCGACGCACGCCAGCCCGAGGGTTTCAATCGCCTGCATCAATTGCTCGAAGAACAAGTCTACCGGCTCGCCAGCTGGCGCACGGCGGCGGACGACATCAACTGGCGGCGCTTCTTTGATGTCAATGAATTGGGCGGCTTGCGCGTTGAACGCAAGGCGGTATTCGAGGCCACACACGGCAAGATCTTCGAGCTGATCAGCGAGGGCCTGATAGATGGCTTGCGCATCGACCACATCGACGGCCTGGCCGACCCACGCGGTTATTGCCGCAAGCTGCGGCGTCGGGTTGATTCACTGTCGCCCGAACGGCACTTGCCGATCTTCGTGGAAAAAATCCTCGGTGAAGGCGAAACCCTGCGCGAAGATTGGAAAGTAGACGGCACCACCGGCTACGAATTCATGAATCAGCTGTCGTTGCTGCAGCATGATCCTCAAGGCTTCGAGCCGCTTGCCGAGTTGTGGACCCGCCACAGCGGACGGCCAGCGGCCTTTATCGAAGAAGCCTGGCTGGCACGCCAGCAGATCCTGAATGGCTCGCTGGCCGGTGACTTCGAAAGCGTGGCCCAGGCCCTGCTGCAGGTGGCGCGTGACGATGTGATGACCCGCGACCTGACCCTGGGCGCGATCCGCCGCGCCTTGCAGGAGCTGATCGTGCACTTCCCGGTGTACCGCACTTACATCAGCGCCCGTGGCCGCAGCGAAAACGATGATGTGTTTTTCCTGCAAGCCCTGGCCGGTGCCCGCAGCACGTTGAGCGAAGGCGACTGGCCGGTGCTCGATCATCTGGAAAAATGGCTGGGCGGCCAGCCGTGGCGCCATCGCCCGATCGGGCGCGAGCGCAAGATACTCAAACATGCCTGTGTACGCTTCCAGCAACTGACCTCTCCGGCCGCGGCCAAGGCTGTGGAAGACACCGCGTTCTATCGCTCGGCAGTACTGCTGTCGCGCAATGACGTGGGTTTCAGCACCGAGCAGTTCAGTGCGCCGGTGGCGGCGTTTCACACCGTCAACCAACAACGCTTGCAGACCTTTCCCGACAACCTGCTGGCCACCGCCACCCACGACCACAAGCGCGGCGAAGATACCCGCGCACGCCTGGCGGTATTGAGTGAATGCGCGCCGTGGTATGTCGAACAGGTTGAGCACTGGCGCACCCTCGCCGCCCCCTTGCGCGAGGATGCCAATAGCCCGTCGGCCGGTGATGAGCTGATCCTGTATCAAGTGTTGCTGGGCTGTTGGCCGCTGGACCTGCACCTGGACGTCGAGAATTACCAGCAGCGCCTCTGGCAATGGCAGCAAAAGGCCCTGCGCGAAGCCAAGTTGCAAAGCAGCTGGAGCGCGCCGAACGAGGCGTATGAGCAAGGTGTCGAGGCGTTTCTGTCGCGCCTGTTGCTCAGCGATGCGGGCAGCGCATTGCGCACCGCCCTGGGCAACGCCGCTCACGCGATTGCCGCGGCCGGTGCGGTCAACAGCCTGGCGCAATCCTTGCTTCGCATCACGGTGCCGGGTGTGCCGGACTTGTACCAGGGCGATGAGTTCTGGGACTTCAGCCTGGTGGACCCGGACAACCGTCGTCCGGTGGACTTCAGCGCGCGGCAACACGCGCTGAACACACCGCCGGACATCCCTGAACTGTTATCCAACTGGCGCGACGGGCGCGTCAAGCAGGCGCTGATTGCCCAGGTGCTGGCGTTGCGCAAGGCCGACCCGGAGATTTTTCGCAGCGGCCACTACACACCGCTGGAGGTCACCGGCACGCACGCAGAACATGTGGTCGCATTCTGTCGCGAACATCAAGGCAAACGCCTGTTGGTGGTGGTGCCGCGCTGGCCTCATCGCTTGCTGGAAAACGGTGAGCGACCCCACATCGACGCGCAGGTTTGGGGCGATACACGGGTTAAATTACCGTTCGCCGCGACAACGCAAAACTGGAAGGGACTTTTTCATACAGGCGCAGTCACACCAAACAAGGAGCTGTTGATCAGCGCTGCCCTGGGGGATTTCCCGGTCAATGTCTTTATCAATCCTGATGATCAAGAAAGCTGAAACTTTTCTGTGAGGAGCATTGTGATGAGTACTGAAGACAAACGTATTCGCGAATTGGCGCATCAGATCTGGGAATCCGAGGGCAAGCCCCACGGAGAGGACACTCGCCACTGGGAGATGGCGCGCAAACTGGCCGAAGCCGAAGCGCTGACGCCAAGCAAGCCCAAGGCCGCTGCCAAGCCAAAAACCGCGCCCAAGCCTGCGCCCAAAGCCAAGCCGCCGGCACCGGCAGCGAGCAAACCGGCGCCGCCTGCGGCGAAAAAGCCCGCAGCGCCGAAAAAACCCAAGCCTTAAGCGTCACGACCTTACGGGCCTCCTCCCGGCGTTGCCGGCAGGAGGTTCCCTTTTGAATATCCACTGCGTCAGCTGAACGATCGCCAGCACGGTCGCGCTCGGCCCGAAAAAAGACCCTTGCAGGAGCAACTCAATGAGCAAACCAGATAAAAACCAACCGACGCCGGAAAACGAGCCGTCGCGGATTCGTGAAGGTTTGCCCTTCCCCCTCGGCGCCACCTGGGACGGCCTGGGCGTCAACTTTGCGCTGTTCTCGGCCAACGCCACCAAAGTTGAACTGTGCCTGTTTGACGATACCGGCGAAGTTGAGCTGGAACGCATCGAACTGCCTGAATACACCGACGAAACCTTCCACGGTTACCTGCCCGACGCCCACCCTGGGCTGATTTACGGCTACCGCGTGTACGGTGCCTATGACCCGGCCAATGGTCACCGCTTCAACCACAACAAATTGCTGATCGACCCCTATGCCAAACAGCTGGTGGGCGAACTCAAATGGTCCGAAGCGTTGTTCGGCTACACCATCGGCCACCCCGACGATGACCTCAGTTTCGACGAACGCGACAGCGCGCCCTTCGTGCCCAAGTGCAAGGTCATCGACCCGGCGCACACCTGGGGTAACGACCAGCCGGTGCGGGTGCCGTGGGACCGTACGATCATTTATGAAACCCACTTGCGGGGCATCAGCATGCGCCATCCTTCGGTTGGCGAGTCGGTGCGCGGCACCTGCGCCGGGCTGATGGAAGATGACGTGCTCAAGCACATCCGCCAGCTGGGTGTGTCGTCGGTGGAATTGCTGCCCGTGCACGCATTCGTCAACGACCAGCACCTGCTGCAAAAAGGCATGACCAACTATTGGGGCTACAACAGCATCGCCTTTTTCGCCCCGGACCCGCGTTACCTGGCCAGCGGCAAGATTGCCGAGTTCAAGGAAATGGTCGCGCACCTGCACGAAGCCAAGCTGGAAGTGATCCTCGACGTGGTCTACAACCACACCGCCGAAGGCAACGAGCGCGGCCCGACCCTGTCAATGCGCGGCATCGACAACGCCTCCTACTATCGCCTGATGCCTGACGACAAGCGCTTCTACATCAACGATTCCGGCACCGGCAACACCCTGGACCTGAGCCACCCGTGCGTGCTGCAAATGGTCACCGACTCCTTGCGTTACTGGGCCACCGAGATGCACGTGGACGGTTTCCGCTTTGACCTGGCGACCATTTTGGGCCGTTACCGCGATGGCTTCGACGAACGCCACAGCTTCCTCGTGGCCTGCCGCCAGGACCCGGTGCTGCGCCAGGTGAAAATGATCGCCGAGCCGTGGGACTGCGGCCCCGGTGGCTACCAGGTGGGCAAATTCCCACCGGGCTGGGTGGAATGGAACGACCGCTTCCGCGACACCGTGCGCGCCTTCTGGAAAGGCGATGACGGCCAGTTGGCAGACTTTGCTGCACGCATGACTGCGTCCGGCGAGATGTTCAACCAGCGTGGTCGACGCCCGTACAGTTCGGTGAACTTCATCACCGCGCACGACGGCTTCACCTTGCACGACCTGGTGTCGTACAACGACAAGCACAACGAAGCCAACGACGAAAACAACCAGGATGGCAGCAACAACAACCTGTCCTGGAACCACGGCGTCGAAGGGCCTACCGAAGACCCGGAAATCAACGCGCTGCGCCTGCGCCAGATGCGCAACTTTTTCGCCACCCTGCTCTTGGCCCAAGGCACACCGATGCTGGTGGCCGGTGACGAGTTCGCTCGCACCCAGCATGGCAACAACAATGCCTACTGCCAGGACAGCGAGATCGGCTGGGTCAACTGGGAGCTGGACGACGACGGCAAGGCGCTGCTCAAGTTTGTAAAACGCCTGATCAAGCTGCGCCTGGCGTATCCGATCCTGCGCCGTGGACGCTTCCTGGTGGGTGACTACAACGAAGACATCGGGGTGAAGGACGTCACCTGGCTGGCGCCGGATGGCAACGAGATGACCACCGAACAGTGGGAAGACAGCCATGGCCGCTGCCTGGGCATGCTGATGGATGGCCGCGCCCAGGAAACCGGGATTCGCCGCCCGGGTGGCGATGCGACGTTGCTGCTGGTGGTCAACGCCCACCACGACATGGTCAATTTCCGCCTGCCACCGGTGCCGGAAGGCGAGTTCTGGACCTGCATGCTCGACACCAACGAGCCAGCGGTGCGCGGTCAGGAGCGCTTTGATTTCGAGCACGAGTACGCAGTCACCGGCCGCTCGCTGTTGCTGTTTGAACTGCAGCACGACGAGGTGTGAAATGGCGTTGCATGGATTCCTTCAAAGCTACCGGGGCTATGCGGACACGCACGCTTTGGGCCAAGCCCTGAAGGCCCTTCAGGAAGAAGGCCTGGACCAGCTGCCGTTACCCGGCAGTGGCCAGACGCTGGAGCGATTCAGTCGTCTGGCGCAGGTGGCGGGCCACGATTTGCGCCTGTGCAAGTTGTTCGAAGGCCACACCGATGCGTTGGCGATCATCGCTGAACTCGACAGCCCCCTGCCGCCCTTGGGCAGCTTGTGGGGCATGTGGGCCGCCGAACCGCCGACCGCCAAGGTGCGTGTGCGCCGTGATGGCCATCGGTTGATCGTCGATGGGCGCAAGGCCTGGTGTTCCGGGGCGGCGGTGGTCAGTCATGGCTTGCTGACCGCCTGGGACGACGAAGACCGTCAGCAACTGGTTGCCGTGGACATGGATCAGCCCGGCATTATCGTCACCAATGAAGGCTGGAACGCCGTGGGCATGGCCGCCACTGGCAGCGTCGAGATTGTGTTTGACGGGGCCAAGGGTATTGCCGTCGGCGGGCCGGGGGATTACCTGTCCCGCCCTGGCTTCTGGCAAGGCGGGATTGGCATTGCCGCCTGCTGGTACGGCGGCGCGCAACGCCTGGCCGAGGTGTTGCGCGAGCAATGCAGCAAGCGCCCCGAGCCCCATGCCCTCGCCCACCTGGGCGCGGTGGACAGCGTGCTCAACAGTGCGGCCTGTGTATTGCGTGACAGTGCAGAACAGGTTGACCGCGCTCCACGGGCGGATGCGCGGCTGTTAGCGCAGCAGGTGCGCGCGTGCATCGAAGACACTGTCGAGCAGGTCATCCACCATGTGGGCCGTGCGGCAGGTGCCGGGCCTTATTGCAAAGACCCGCACTTTGCCCAGTTGATGGCGGACCTGCCGGTGTACGTGCGCCAAAGCCATGCAGAGCGCGACCTGGCGGCGTTGGGCGAACAGGTGGCCGAGCAACCCACAGGGAGGTGGCAGTTATGAAACCCAATCCGATCGTAGGCCAGGGCACGCCGCTGCATCAGTGGCAAGCCTCGTCGCACATGGCCGAGCTGCCTCACATCAGCGTCGAACAGTTGGTACCCGAAGGGCATCGGGCAGTCATCATTGCCCCGCATCCGGACGATGAAGTGCTCGGTTGCGGCGGCCTGCTGCAAGGCCTGGCGGCCATCGGCCGGCCGATTCAGCTGATTTCCGTCACCGATGGCAGCGCCAGCCATCCGGGTTCCCAGCGCTGGCCGGTGGAGCGCCTGAGTGTGGTGCGTCCGCAGGAATCAGCCCAGGCATTGCACCGCCTGGGTTTGCCGTTGCACAGCCTCAAATGGCTGCGCGCAGGGTTCAGCGACAGTCAGGTGGCGGCGCAGGAAGAACAGCTGAGTGCGTTCATTCAACGCTACCTCAAACCCACCGACGTGGTGTTCACCACGTGGCGCGAAGATGGGCACTGCGACCATGAGGCTGTCGGCCGCGCCAGTGCAAAGGCCGCGCAGGCGGTTGGGGCGACCCTGTATGAATTGCCCGTATGGACCTGGCACTGGGCAACCCCGGAAGACAGCCAAGTGCCCTGGGACCGTGCGCGCAAAATCCTGCTGACGCCCGAAACAGTGGCGCGTAAGCGTCATGCCATCCACGCGTTTGCCAGCCAGTTGGAGGGCGACCCGCAGATCGGCCTGCCGCCTGTGCTCGCGCCTTATGTGGTGGAACGCCTGCTGCAGCCTTTTGAAGTGGTGTTTGTATGAGCGTGGCCACGCCGTATTTCGACCAACTGTTCGCCGGCAATGACGACCCTTGGGCATTTCGCCAACGCTGGTACGAGCAGCGCAAACGCGCGCTGACCCTGGCGGCGCTGACCCGCCCGCGGTATGCGTCGATATTCGAACCCGGTTGCGCCAACGGCGAGCTGAGCGCCGAACTGGCGCCGCGCTGTGACCGCCTGGTGTGTTGTGACACGGCCAGTGCCGCCGTGGCGCTGGCGCAAACCCGGCTGCTGGGGTTTGCCCATGCCGAGGTACAGCAAAGCCGTTTGCCGGAACAGTGGCCGACAGGTTCATTCGAACTGATCGTGTTGAGCGAGCTGTGCTACTACCTGGATGCCGATGATCTGCACCGCCTGGTTGACTGCGCCCTTGGCGCCTTGACCGAAGACGGGCAACTGCTGGCCTGTCACTGGCGCCCACGCATTGAAGGGTGCCCGCAGACCGCTGAACAGGTGCATGCCCTGCTGCAGCAAAGGCTGGACATGCCGCCGGTGGTGCAGCATCACGAAAGTGATTTCCTGCTCGACCTGTGGAGCCGCGACCGCACCTCGGTCGCAACCCTCGAGGGGCTGCGATGATCGGCGTTCTGATCCCGGTGCATAACGAAGAAGCGCTGCTGGGCGAATGCCTGAAGTCTGCGTTGATTGCCGCACGCCATCCGGAGCTGCTCGGCGAAACGGTCCAGATCCTCACCGTGCTCGACAGCTGCAACGATGGCAGTGCGGCGATCGTGCAGGCCTATGCGGTGCAAAGCCTGCACGTGCAGGCGCGCAATGTCGGGCAGGTGCGCGGTGTGGGTGCGCGGCACTTGCTGAATCAAGGTGCACGCTGGATTTCGTGCACGGACGCCGACAGCCGCGTCGCCCCTGACTGGCTGGTGGCGCAATTGGCGCTGGGTGTGGACGCGGTGTGCGGCACCGTGACCGTGGACGGCTGGAGTGACGGCTTCGACCCCGCGGCGCAAACTCGCTACACCCAGGCCTACCAGGCCCGAGACGGCCATCGGCATGTACACGGTGCCAATCTGGGCGTGAGTGCTGGCGCCTATGTGCAAGCCGGCGGGTTCGAGCCCCTGGCCTGCCATGAAGATGTGCAACTGGTGCGCAATCTGGAGCGTTGCGGCGCGTCCATCGCCTGGAGCCACCGGCCACAGGTGATTACCAGTGGCCGGCTCGACTGCCGCGCCGAAGGCGGTTTTGGTGACTATTTGAAAAGCCTCATGCAGGCCAGCTGAAAAAATCAACATTTCACGATGTAAAAGCCATGAATCCTTGACTATGCTGATAGCGCCTTGCCGGTATTCCAGGGTTGGAGTACCGCGCATCACCGCAGCGGAGTCTGCGCTGAAAAAAAAGAGCGTCGTCCCGTCAACGGGGTACGGCCCAGCATCAATCGACAAGGACGTGACACCCATGAAGCCTGCCTCCTTAAGCGAGGGCCGCCGCGGTCCCGCGCAAATCTGGAACAGCGCGCCACAGTTGGCGCAAATTCCCGCTACCTCTCCCTCTTCGCTGGTGCCACCTGGTGCGCGCGTGGTGGTGATTGCTCCGCACCCTGGCGATGAAGTGCTGGCGTGTGGAGGGCTGCTGCAACTGCTCAGTACCCTGGAGCACCCGCTGCTGCTGATCTCGATCACCGATGGCAGCGCCAGCCATCCGGGGTCTCACGCATGGCCGGCGAGCCGCCTGAGTGTGATCCGCCCACAGGAAAGCGCCGAGGCGCTGCGCAGGTTGGGCATGCCGCTGCACAGCTTGAAGTGGATTCGCGGCGGTTTTCGTGACGACGCCCTGGCGAGCAGTGAACAGCCGATGAGCCAGTTCATCGCGCGTTACCTGCAGCCGGGCGACGTGGTATTCACCACGTGGCGCAACGACGGCAATGACGACCACGACGCCGTCGGCCGTGCCAGCGCCAAGGCCTGTAGCCTGATCGGCGCGCGGCTTTATGAACTGCCCATCTGGGCCTGGCACAGTCCGGCGCGTGAAGCGGCGATGATGCCTTGGCAACGGGCGCATAAGGTGCGTCTGGACAGCTGGAGCGTCGCGCGCAAACTGCACGCAGCTCATGCCTACGCCAGCCAATTGGTCGGCGACCCGGCCATCGGGCTCGCGCCGATGCTCGCCCAGGAACTGCTCGAACGCATGCGCGAGCCGTATGAGATCGTGTTCACGTAGAGCAGGCGGTTATGTATCGCACTGTGTACAGCAGCCGTGGCGATACACAGCGTTTAACCCAGGACCGTTCCTGAAACATGCGCGATACAGCGCAGCGGTCAACTGAGTGTCAGGCACCCATCAGCCGCAGGAGGCTCGCCATGCACACTCTGTTGACCCGTCGCTCCAAACACCGTCCGCTTGCTCTGGCATTGGCCTTGTTGCCATTCGGCGCCCTGGGCGTGGCTCATGCTGAAATGCCCGAGCCGCCAACGCCGGCCAGCCATCACCAAACCGCCTTCGGCGCGCTCAAGCACGTCAAGGCCGGGGTGCTCGATGTGGCCTACGCCGACGTTGGCCCGGCCAACGGCCAGGTGGTGATCCTGCTGCACGGTTGGCCCTACGACATCGACAGTTATGCCGATGTCGCGCCGTGGCTGGCAGCCAAAGGCTACCGCGTGTTGATCCCGTATGCCCGCGGCTATGGCGCCACGCGTTTTGTGTCGGATAAAACCCTGCGCAACGGCGAACCGGCAGCGTTGGCACAGGACGTGATCGACTTCATGGACGCACTGAAGATCAAGCAAGCGGTGCTCGGTGGGTACGACTGGGGCGCGCGCTCGGCGGATATCGTCTCGGCGCTATGGCCGGAGCGGGTCAAGGCATTGGTGTCTGTCAGCGGTTACCTGATCGGCAACCAGGCCGCCGGCAAGCAACCGCTGCCGCCCAAGGCGGAATTGCAGTGGTGGTACCAGTTTTACTTCGCCACCGAGCGCGGCGCCGCCGGGTACCAGAAGAACACCCACGAATTTGCCAGGCTGATCTGGCAAACCGCTTCGCCGAAGTGGGCCTTTGACGACGCCACGTTCGCGCGCAGCGCCAAAGGCCTGGATAACCCCGATCACGTCGCCATCACGGTTTTCAACTACCGTTGGCGCCTGGGTTTGGTGCAAGGCGAGGCGCAATACGACGCGCTGGAACAGCGACTGGCCCAATCGCCCACCATCGGCGTGCCGACCATCACCCTCGAAGGCGACGCCAACGGCGCACCGCACCCGCAACCCGAGGACTACGCCAAGCGCTTCACCGGCAAGTACGAATTTCGCCAGATCAATGGCGGGATCGGCCACAACCTGCCGCAGGAAGCACCGGCAGCGTTCGCCAAGGCCGTGTTCGACGCCGATCACCTGTGACCTTATCGCGACGACCTGGCGCGGGTACCGGCCTTGGGCGGGGAGTGTTTTTTGCTGCTCAGCGCACGACTGTCGGGAAGGACATTCTTTGGCTTGAACAGTGGTGCCAATTGAACACGGTGGGCCGAATGGACTCGGGCCACCGTGCGTTGATCAGGCCGGCACGCCGAGAATGATGTGCGAGGCTTTGATCACCACCGTCGCGCTGACGCCCGGCGCCAGGCCCAGCTCCGCTACCGCGTCGCGGGTGACGATGGCGTAAACCTTCGAACCACCGGCCAATTCGATCACCACTTCGGCGTTGACCGCACCGTCGTTGACGCTCAGTACCGTGCCTTCCAGGCAGTTGCGCGCCGACAGGCGAATGTCGCTGGAATCGGTCATCAGCATGACCCACGGCGCCTTGATCAGTGCCACGGCCTCTTTGCCCACGGCGATGCCCAGGTTGCGCACGCTCTGTATGGTCACCACCGCCACCAGTTGCTCACCACCGGCCAGGGTCAGGACGACTTCTGCATTAACGGCGCCCTCCTGCACTTGGCTGACTTGGCCTTTGAATACGTTGCGTGCGCTGACTTTCATCGTGACGGGGCCTTTTCTTGACTTGCTGGTTAGGATTAACCCGCATGTTTAAACGTAACGCTGTGTAAAAACAACTATAGCGTCCCAACTGCCGGGGTTCTGCGCCGGATATTGACTACCTGCTGGCGCCGGAGCTAGCGATAAGGCTGCATCGACGATGTGAAAAATTTGTTAAGCATTTAACGTCAAACGCTTTTTTGCTCGGATCCAATCTGACACACTGATGCGAATAATTATCATCATCTTTATTATTCGCTAGGGACGGCACTTCCGGGAGAGTCGGTTTCATGTCTGTGCAACAACATGGCGGTAAAGGTTTTTCACCCAATTTGATCGCGATGGCCATCTGTATTGCCACCTCACAAGCGGCCTTCGCCGCCGACACGCAGCAGCCAGCAGACGTCGTCGAGTTGGGCGCGACGCAGATCAACACCGAGCAGCAACTCGGTGCGACCACCGAAGGCAGCCCGTCCTACACCACCGGCTCGATGGCAACGGCGACCAAACTTCCACTCACGATGCGCGAAACCCCACAGGCCGTTACCGTCATCACGCGACAGCGCATGGATGACCAGGCGATGACCAGCATCAACGACGTGGTCAAGGCCACGCCCGGGTTGTTCCTGAACTTCTCCAACGGGCCTGGCCGGCAGTCGTACACCTCGCGCGGCTTCGACATCGACAACTTGATGTATGACGGCATTCCCAGCGGCTACAACGGGGCCACAGTCGGCGCCCAGCCGAACCTGGCCATGTTCGACCGCGTCGAGGTAGTGCGCGGCGCAACAGGCCTGGTCACCGGGGCCGGCAACCCTTCAGCGGCCATCAACCTGATCCGCAAGCGGCCGTTGGACGAGCAAAAAGTCACCCTCACCGGCGCCGCCGGCAGCTGGGACAATTACCGTGGCGAGCTGGACGCATCCAGCCCGCTCAACGACAGCGGCACATTGCGCGGCCGGGTGGTCGCTTCTTACGGTGATGCCAACAGTTTCATCGATAAAGTCCAGGAAGATCACGGCCTGTTCTACGCCGTCACCGAAGCGGATCTGAGCGAAGACACCACCCTGACCCTGGGTTTCTCCAACCAGAAGGACAAGACCAACTACTTCTGGGGATCGGCGATGGTCGGTCAGGACGGCCATCATCTGGACCTGCCGCGCTCCTACAACCCGGGTACTCGCTGGGAGAACAAGGACCAGGAAATCAACACGGTGTTCGCCGAGCTGCGTCAGCGCCTGGCCAACGACTGGAGCCTTCAAGTCAACGCCAACTACGCCGAACAGAACGCGTTGTTTTCAGGCTCCTACCAGTCGCGCTGGGTCAACAACACCCCGGCCCGCACGGTCTACCAGGCGGCCTACGATGAAAACCAGGCCGGCATCGACGCCTTTGCCAGCGGCCCTTTCCAGGCGTTCGGGCGTACCCATGAACTGGTGGTGGGCGCCAGCAAGCGCATCTATGACCTGACCACCCACAGCTACAGTCCGTACGACACCAACTGGCCACTCACCGCGGGCAAGCCAGACTTCGTCCACACCGACAACCAGCGCGAAGTCACCACTCAGGACGGCGTCTACGTCACCACGCGCCTGAGCCTCGCCGACCCGTTGAAACTGATCCTCGGCGGACGCCTGGACTGGTATGACTATGACAACCGTGACGGCGACGGCGACTATCATGTCACCCGCAACCTCACCCGCTACGCAGGTTTGATTTATGAGCTGGACGACCATCACTCGGTCTACGTCAGCTACAGCGACATCTTCACGCCGCAGAGTGACAAGGACACGTCCGGTAAGCCGGTCAAGCCGATTGTCGGCAAGAACTACGAAGTCGGCATCAAGGGCGAATACCTTGGCGGCGCGCTGAACGCGAGCCTGGCGCTGTTCCGCGTCGATCAGGAGAACCGGGCGGTGCAAGTGTTCGTGCCAAACTGCCCGCAGGCCTCCTGCAACGAAGCCTCCGGCGAAATTCGCAGCGAGGGCATCGACGTCGAACTGCAAGGCGCGTTAACCGAGAATTGGCAGGTCGGCGGTGGCTACACCTACGCCCGTACGCACACCATCAAGGATGAGGCCAACCCGCAGAAGGTCAACAAGCAGTTCGACACCGACACGCCAGAACAGCTGTTCAAACTGACCACACGCTACAACCTGCAGGGCCCGCTGGAAAAATTCCGTGTGGGCGGTAACGTCTCCTGGCAGAGCCGCATGTACAACGACCTTGACCTCGCGGACGGCAGCAAATATCGGCTTAAACAGGGCAGCTATGCCGTCACCGACCTGATGGCCGGCTACCAGGTCAACCAGCACCTGGACCTGCAGCTCAACGCCAACAACATCTTCGACCGGCGCTACTACTCCACCATCGCCAACTCGGTGAGCTACGGCGGTGATGCTTACGGCAACCCGCGCAACATGATGCTGACCGCCAAGTACACCTTCTGATCGTTATCGCAGCGTTGGCTATCCGTTCGGATAGCCGTTCGGATAGCCGTTCTTAAAGTCCCGTTCAGGGATGCCGATAAGGTGTTGGCATCCCTGAATCAAACAGCACACGAATACCTGCTTCACTCCACCGGCGGCCCGTCGTGGCACGCCGCATGCTTGCCTGTTACCCGCCGATCACATGGAGTAAGAGTGAATGCCCACCCGCCCGCGTTTTCTGGAGCACTACCGCAAGGCCGATCGCATCATGCTGGCGTTGGTCTGGCTGATGTTTCTGTTCTCACTCGGGCTGGCGTTCTGGCACGACACTTGGCTGCAGGCACTGACCGTGGGCGCAGGCACCAGTGTGGTGCTGACGGTGCTCTATCGCGCCCTCGGCGGGACACGCTTGATGCGCTGCCTGCTGGGCGCCGGCCTGATGGTAATGGCTGCCCTGCACATCAACCAGGCGCAAGGCGTGATCGAATCACACTTCGGCATTTTCGCGTTGCTGGCGGTGCTGACGTTCTACCGCGACTGGCTGCCAATCCTGGTCGCGGCGGCAGCGATCGCCGTGCATCACGTGGTCTTTCATGCCTTGCAACATCAAGGCTTCCCGGTGTTTGTGATGGAACACCACGGCGGCTGGAGCATGGTGTTCGTCCACGCTTTCTATGTGGTGATGGAGACCGTCGCCCTGCTCTACCTGGCCATTCACAGCCAGCGTGAGGCGGTCGAAAGCCAGGAAATGCTCGAGAAAATGCTCGCCGTGACCACCCAGCTCACCGTCGAAACCGCCCAAGGTGAAGGCAAGGTGCACGTCTCCCTGGCCAAGCGCTTTGACCACTTCCTGCAGCAAATCACCCACCTGATCGACGGTGTGGCCCGCGACTCCCAAGGCCTTGGCCAACTCGGCCAGGAACTGGCCAGTGCCAGCGGCACTCTGGAAAAAGGCGCACGCCATCAGTTGGCAGAAATCACCCAGATGACCGGCTCGATGCAGCGCATGGAAGACGCCATGGGCCACATCACCGTGCACGTTGAACAGGCTGTCGAGCACGCAGGCCAAGCCAGCCAACAAATCGTACGCGGCCAGGAAAGCGTCGGCCGCGCGCAGCATGAAATCAGCCAACTGGCTCTACGCATTCACGGCACCCACTCAACCGTGCAAGACCTCGCGGTGCAGGCCGAGCAGATCGGCTCGGTGCTCGAAGTGATCAGCAGCATCGCCAACCAGACCAACCTGCTCGCCCTCAACGCCGCCATCGAAGCCGCGCGCGCCGGCGAGCAAGGCCGAGGGTTTGCCGTGGTCGCCGATGAAGTGCGCAGCCTGGCCCAGCGCACGGCGGTGTCTACGCAGGAAATCAAACAGATCATCGAAGGCTTGCAACACGGCAGCCGTCAGGCCGTCGAGGCGATGCATGACAGCCAGCAAGGCGTAGAGCGTTGCGTACAAGACAGCCAGTTGGCGGTACAGATGCTGCAAGCGGTAGGCGCCGATATCGCGCACATCGACGCACTGAATGGGCGAATTGTGAGCACCACGCGCGAGCAGTCCACGGCCAACCTGGAGATTGTCGGGCGCTTGCAGGCGGTGCAAAGCATTGCGCAAAGCACCGCGGATGATGTGGAGACGCTGGCGCGCAGCAGTGAACGGTTACCGCCGATTGCCGTGCGCCTGGATGCCTTGGGGCGCAGGTTTCATCAATAAAGTCATGCGTCTCGGGACAATGAGGAGGTGATCTGAGCAATCGCGCCCTGATCCGCCTCGTGCAGCGTGCGGTACTGATTGACGACTTCGGTTTCTTCCACAGTAAGGTCATCCGCGCTCATGTGCGAACGCTCACCGCTCAGCACGTAAAGCACATCGACCCCTTTGCGACGGATAGCCATCAGATAATCCGATTTGGGTAATCTCTCGCCCCTTTCATAGTGGCCTTGTGCGTTTTCGGCCACGCCCCCGATCACACCAAAATCGTGCTGGGAGAGTAAAAGCCGTTTGCGCTCTTCCTTTAAGCGCCCGCCTAAATTGCCGTCCATGTTGAATGCCTGAACTGAGGGTATAAACCACCATACGCCTATACACCTCAAAGAAGGTCATTCATTTGAATTGACGTTTCAGGGCATAGTCCGGCAGGTCAATGGCGTCAGCCTTGGGGGAAAGAAACTTGCCAAGCAGCTTTTTAAAAACAGGCGCTGTCGCCAGCCGCAATACGGCGTGGCCGAGCGCTATTGCAACGCGCGAATGAGGTGACGCCAACCGCGGTGCAAATTTGGGCACGCCTTGCGCCTCAGCCACGTAGGGCCGCATCAGGGTTTCATAGGCGGCAAACGCTTGGGTGTGATCTGCATGGCGCCCCAGCTCGCCGGCCAACACATACGCCCCGCACAGGCCCAGGCTGGTGCCCATGCCACTGATGGGCGAGGCGCAATAGGCTGCGTCGCCCACCAGTGCAATACGGCCCTTGGACCAACGGGACATTTTGACCTGACCTACCGCTTCCAGGTAAAGGTCGGTTGTGTCATCCAGCCCCGCCAATACGCGGGGCGTCTCCCAACCGGCGTCGGCAAAGCGTTGCTTGAGCAAGGATTTCTGCGCGTCTGGCGCGAGTTTTTCGTAGCCGTTGGGTGCTTGCTGAAACGACAAAAACGCCCGCGTGGTGCCCAGGTTGTCTGGGCGTAAACACACACAGCGCCCGCCGGGAATGTTGTACCAGCGCATGATCTGGCCGTCGCTTGGCTCACGCGGCAGGGTGAAATAGGCGGTGTATACATCCAGCGGGCGGCGCTGGACTTCGCTGCCGAACACGTGATTGCGCGTGGTCGAGCCAATCCCTTCCGCCACAATCACCAGGTCGAAAACCTGCTCGGTCCCCTGTGCAAAGCGCACATGCACCTGCTGGCCATCGTCGTGCAGGGTTTCAATGCTGTCGCCAAACCGATACGTGACCCGGTCCTCGCTGTGCTGGATCAACAGCTTGGCGAGTTCGCCACGCAGAATCTCCAGTTCAGCGATCGGCCCTTCGCCGTCAAAGCCGTTCACGCCGATGAAGGCCTTTGTCCGGTTGTGGCGGTCAACGAAGGCAATGCCTTGTTCGTGGGTTGTATTGGCCCGAATCAGTTCCTCCAGGCCCATGCGCTGCACCACAACACGGCCCGCACCCCGCACGTCGATCGTCTGCCCACCATCGCGAAAAGCCGGTGCCCTTTCGACCACTGTGACGTGCATGCCCTGCCGGGACAGCCAATACGCCAGCGCCGGGCCGGCGACACTGGCGCCGGTGACAAGAATCTTTTGGGGTTTCATCAGGCCTCCTGCTGTGGATTTGAAGCGGCGCTGCTGCCCGGCAACGTGCTGCGGTAAACCTCGATCACCTGGCCAAGAAACGCCTCGACTACCGCGCGCTCCTGGCCCCCAAGCGCCTCCAGTACGGCGTTCAGGCCGCTGAGCATTGGCGCAATGTGCTGATAAGCCAGGGCCACCGAGGCGGGAACCGGACACACCATCACGCGGCGCTTGTCATCAAGCTGGCGCTCACGAATCACATGGCCGGCGCGCTCCAGGCGGTCGATGACTTGGGTGATGCCGGCGGTCGTCACCGACAGGCGCGAGGCAAGCTCGGTCGGTGGCAACGGGCCGTCCGTAATCAAGTGCTCCAGCGCCGCCATGTCGGTCTGGTTGATGGACAAAGAATCGGCAAGATGGCTGGCGGCTTTGCGCGTCAGGATGGCGATCTGTTGCAGCTGCTGCGCAACAGCATCGCTGGCGATCTGCAGGCCACGTGGGTCGTGGTCGGGGACGGGGACAGATGCGGATGGTTTCATGCGTTTGGCTGCTCAGGATCGCGAGGTGGCAACCACACTAGCATATAGCTAACTTGCTTAGCTATCTTCCAAAAATGTCGAACGGGTATCCATGGGCAGGCGAAATCCCTCACGTTTTACTAGCCTGAGTTCAGGCGAGAATCCCCTCGCTGACCGTGGGCACCAAAGGGAGCGTGCAGCATGACCGACGACACAACAACAAACGGGCCGGCGTCGTACTTCCCCGCCATTGAAAAAAAGTATGGGCAGCCCATCAGCCATTGGCTGGACCTGCTCAAAACCGTCAATGCCCAGAAGCACATGGAAAGGGTCGCCTGGCTTAAAACCGAACACGGCATGGGCCATGGCCACGCCAATGCGCTGGTGGCGTATTACGCGGCGATGGAAAAAGGCGACTGAGCCGCCGCCCTACCCTTCAAGGCGGCGCTGGAGTCGCTTCAGGTCACGGTTGACGATCAGCTTGTGCACCTGACCGACCGGCACCCTATAAAAGCGGTCAAAGGCGTTATGAATGACCACCGATGAGGTGATCGTGAACACACGATCGCTGATCGACAGGCAGATCATCACATCCAGATGCCGGTCGCGCTCGGTCAGCACCAGTACGTCGGGAGCGCTGTGCTCCACCAAAAAGAAGTCCAGCCGCTCGCCGACCTGCACACGCTCTCGCCGCGTGCCGGAAAACCCGCCAATACGTTTCACACCAAACAATGCGCAAATGGCGTCCCTGATCCCAAACGCCATGCGCAGGAATAGCCCCGGTTCGGCCGTCATGATGTTCCAGGCTTCAAGCGCGGTGACATCGACCGGCAGCAGGATCGACCTGCGGTCGTAATAATCCAGGTCGCCCGGCAGGCGCAGTGTGTAAACAACATCGGTGCTCGCCAAACAGTTTCTCCTTGAAAGGTGGCCGCGGTTGAATGTGCTCAACCGCAAGCCTTACCGCAATTCGTCCAATAGATGTGACGCGCCTGGCTGTGCCTGAAAACGGCAGGACGCCGCTTGCCGGGCTGAGATTATTTTGCGCCTGCGCTCAAGTAAAGCGCGAAATGGCCTTGAAGAATGTGGGCGCAAGAATGCGCTGCCATCGCCTTCCTGAGCTGGCAGCGCCTGCCGCATGACTTATAAAGAGGCGTTATCCCTACCGGGCTGGCCCTGCCTTTTTGTCGCCCTGCAGGGTTCCCGCGGCTCCGGGATCAGGTGCTGCATGTGCCCGGCGGCGTGTTCGTCGGGCATCGGTTTGGCGCACGCCTAGCTGGGCGACGCGTACGCACATGACCTTCCACACCGAGCAGGCCATTCGCGCGATGTGCGAGGGCTTGGAAATAACGCGGCTTCGTGAGTCGCACACATCCAGCACAAACCCTTCCGGCCTGCTCAACGGGCACCGTTTTGATGTGATCGTTCGCAAGCCTTCTCATCCGCTGGCGGCAGCCCTCAGCTAAAACTTGGGCGGCTGACTCGCACATTGACATATCGGTAAATCCCGATACTATCGGGCGCATGGACCTACTCGACATATTCAAAGCCCTCTCAAACCGCACGCGACTCGATATCCTGCAAGGTTTGAAAGATCCCGAAAAAAACTTCCCCGCCCAAGACGAGGGAGACGTTCATACCGTGGGCGTCTGCGTCAGCAGCATCCAGGAAGGCGTCGGCCTTTCCCAGTCGACCGTGTCTGACTACCTGGCGACCCTGCACCGCGCAGGCCTGGTTGAAATCCGCCGTATCGGCCAGTGGACCTACTACAAACGTAACGAAGCCAACATCCGCGCGCTGACGGAGATCCTGGGGAAAGAACTCTAGGTTTTTTTTCATCGCATTATATCGATATTTCCCGATATCCCTTTTTCCCGAAACGAGGTAATGCAATGAAAGCGATGATTCTTAAATCCTTTGG
Source organism: Pseudomonas sp. Larv2_ips (assembly GCF_963879675.1). Taxonomy (NCBI): domain Bacteria; kingdom Pseudomonadati; phylum Pseudomonadota; class Gammaproteobacteria; order Pseudomonadales; family Pseudomonadaceae; genus Pseudomonas; species Pseudomonas sp. Larv2_ips. The sequence goes on along the minus strand of NZ_CAWOAW010000014.1, from coordinate 1,401,495 downwards.
CGGGCCCGAGGCGTTCGAACTCTGCGACGTGCCTAAGCCCGTGCCCCATACGGGGCACGTTCTGGTGCGCGTACATGCCACTGCCATCAACCCACTGGATTACCAGGTGCGACGGGGTGACTACGCCGACGCGGTGCCACTCCCAGCCATTACCGGCCACGACGTGTCTGGCGTTGTCGAAGCCATCGGGCCAGGTGTGACCGCCTTCGCCCCAGGCGACGAAGTCTGGTACACCCCACAAATATTCGACGGCCCCGGCAGCTACGCCGAGTACCACGTGGCCGCCGAAAGCATCATTGGCAAAAAACCTGCCTCGCTCAGCCACCTCGAAGCCGCCAGCCTCAGCCTGGTCGGCGGCACTGCGTGGGAAGCACTCGCCGAACGCGCGGCGCTCAGGGTTGGCGAAAGCGTGCTGATACACGGTGGCGCAGGCGGCGTCGGCCACGTGGCAATCCAGCTGGCCAAAGCCATCGGGGCAAGGGTGTTCACCACCGTGCGCGCGGCCAACATTGAGTTTGCGCGAAGCATGGGCGCTGACGTGATCATCGACTACGAAAGCGAGGATTACGTCGAGGCCATCCTGCGCGAAACGGCGGGCCGCGGCGTCGATGTGGTGTTCGACACCCTCGGCGGCGACACCTTGTCACGCAGCCCCGACGCGCTCGCACAACGGGGCCGCGTGGTCTCGATCGTGGACATCACGCAGCCGCAAAACCTGGTTCAGGCCTGGGGCAAAAACGCGGCCTATCACTTTGTGTTCACCCGACAACATCGCGGCAAGCTGGACGAGCTGAGCGCATTAGTGGAACGCGGTCAGCTGCGGCCCCACGTGGGCGCGGTTTATTCGTTGGCCGACATCGCGTTGGCCCATGCTCGGCTGGAAAGCCGCCACAACGGTGTTCAAGGAAAAGTCGCGATTGCCGTCGTGCCATCGCTCATCGCGTGAGCACCGTTGAACTCATTTTTGGAGGAACACCATGATTTATGAAATCGCCCAGCTCCCGGTTTACACAGAACAGGTTGAAGCGTTCAGGCGCGCATTTACCCAGGTCGAGCCGTTGCTGTGTCGAGCGAAGGGCTATTGCGGGCACCTGCTCGCACAAGGCATTGAAACGCCGCAGGTGTTCAACTTGATCGTGAAGTGGGCATCACTTGAAGATCACACGCCAGGGTTCGAGGCGAGTGAGGACCATCGGCTGTTTATGCTGGGGTTGAAGACCTATTTCGCCGACGAACCAACGGTTTACCATATCGAAGGCGCAGCCTTTGTCAGGCATATGGGCAACGCCGATGCCCCGAGTAGTTCGTGGTTTTAAGCGCCTTGCCTGGTGTTGATTGTCAGCGGTGAATGATCCACGTGCGTTGTCGCCATTGCGGCCTCAACGCACGCATCGCTCGACGCCTGCCGGTGTAATTAAGGGCGTTGGTACGGCCAGCTTTTCTGGTGCTCGCGGGCAGGCTGGAGTAGTTGAGGTGCAGTTTCCTGAACGGCTGTTGTCGGCCCAAAGCGAACATTGCCACTGAGAAAACAACCCGTTGCTAGCACGCTAAAAACCGTTGGCGGGATAACGTTGTGCTTTACACCACTTCCACCAACTCGAATTCTTCTGCCACAAGCTCCATCGCCGCGTCGAACGAGCCCTCCCGTTGAAAAAAATCTTTATGACCCTGCGCCCAATACCCGAGGCTGAGATCCCCTTCGCCTTCCTTTCTTGCAAATGCTTCATTCACGTCGCAGTAACGAATGATACGCAGCGAAACAAGCCTGATGACACATACCGGCTCACCCTGACCGTTGAGGATGATGCTGTAACCACCAATCGCTGACGATTCATCTTGATGGTTGAATGATGAAAGTGAGCAACATGACGCTGTTTTAATGCCTTTAGCTACACGTTCAGCCAGCTCATCTGCCATCTCTGGAGTATCCCCAAATGCCCATGCACTGGCTTTGGGGTACCTGATCTTTAAATCGTCAATCATGCACATCATTCGTTCAAACCTTATCGTTGACTGCAGCGTCAGCACCCATTCGCGAATGATTAGCCCGGCACCCTTGATCGAGTTGCACCGCCGCCGGTAATGGCGCGACCCGCTCAGCAGGTCGCGCCCTGGGCGACGGTTTTAATTGCCGTGATAGACAGGTAATCGCCCTTCAGCCTCTGCCTTGCGCCCCTCCTGGAAGTCGTTTGACTTATACAGCGTTGCGCGTTGCGCATCCAATTCCGACAGAGCGCCGGCCTGCACCGGGTCGATGACGCGATGCGCAGAGGCCAGCGACGCCTTGATCCCTAAGGGGCCATTGGCGGCGATCCGGTTTGCCAACTCGATCGCTTTGTCGAGGGCTGACTGCGGGTCAGGGATCTCCTGTACCGTGCCCATGCGATAGGCTTCACGGGCGGTCCAATGATCGCCCGTCAGAATGTAGCGCATGGCATTGGCCCAGCCGGCTTCGCGCACGAATCGTACTGTCGATCCACCGCCCGGGAAACGACCATGGGTGTTTTCATCCTGTCCGAAGTCAGTGTTGTTCGCCGCAACCCGTATGTCGCCGACAAGAAACAGCTCATGCGCCATGTTCCAAGTGTCGCCGTGAACCGCCACGATCAGAGGCTTGGTGAGATAGGGCATTTTCTTGCCGAGCGGGTCGATCAGCCCCGCACCGAGCGTAGGTCCGCCCGAGCTGGCAACCGCCTTGAAGCCCTCAACGTCAAGGCCCTGCGAGAAATTGTCGCCGTGCCCGAACAACACAGCGGCACGCAGTGAAGGATCATGGTCGTAGTCGTAATACGCCTTGGCGAGGGCCAGGTACGCTTGCGGATCAAGCCTGTTCTGGATATCGGGTCGGTTGATACCAATCAGTACAATCTTGCCACGTCGCTCGACGGTAATTTTGTGAGCGGCACTGGTCGGGATATCGACCAGGGTGACGTCGTCGGGGGGTGTTTTGACGTCGTCGCCAGATTGCGCAATTACAACGCCGGCGAACAAGGACAATGCTGAGAACATGATGATCTTGCGCAATACTCTTTGCATCGATACATCCTTTGGCGAAGTTGGCTGTGCGCGTGGGTTTGCCGCGCCAATCAGATAACGCGGCCGTCCCCACTCGGTGCTCAAGTTTTCAGTTCAGTACTGCGAGACACCGCCATCGACATCGAGCTCGATGCCGGTAACGTAGGCACTGTCATCAGAGGCGAGAAATACGGCCGCCTTGCCCAAGTCTTCCGGGCTGCCCAAGCGGGACAGCGGGATGCTGCCAACAAGGCCGGCACGCGCAGCCTCGGGAATCAATGACTGCAGTCCTGGGGTAAGCGTATGGCCGGGGCTCAATACGTTGATGCGGATGCCCAGTTCCTTGGTGTCCAGTATGAAACCGCGCGCCAGGTTGCGGACGGCCGCCTTGGTCGATGAATAGACGGACATACTGGGGATGCCGATCGAAGCGGCGATTGAACCGGTGAATATTACCGATGCGCCTGTTCCCAGAAGCGGCAGCGCTTTCTGCAGGCCGAACAGCAGGCCCTTGACGTTCGCATTGTAGGTCTTGTCGAAATGCTCCTCGGTAATCTCGCCGAGCTTCATGAACTCATAGAAACCCGCGTTCAACGCCAGTACATCAATGCGCCCGGCTTTTTCCTTGATGCGCGCGTACAGCGCGTCCAGGTCGGCAAGCTTGCCCGCATCGCCTTGAATGCCCACCGCACCGTGGCCAATCTCAGCGACCGCGCGGTCGAGCTCAGGTTGACGCCGGCCCGTGATGAACACGCGAGCGCCTTCATTGGCAAACGCCTTGGCGATACCGAGGCCGATTCCGGCGCTGGCACCCGTGACAACCGCGACCTTGCCTTCAAGTTTTTTGCTCATGTGGCGTACCTTCAATCTGGCTTGCATTGCGCCGCCCGCCCATGTGGGAACGACTCGGCGAGGCGCCAGGCTGGCGCCACAGCAGGAAGATTGAAGGAGGCAATGAACCCCCTGTAGACGGCAACCGGGACTAACATTTATGCCGGAATGGAATGCTGGTTACGGGTATAGGTCGGCCCACTTGCGCCGTTCGCTGCAACGCGCGGATTGTCCAGCCAGCTCAACTGCCCTTATCCTCAACGCTCCTCGCCCAACCCGGTGCCGCCATGGACCTTGCCACGCTCGCCCTCTTCCTCCCCGCCTGCTTCGCCCTGAACATGGCGCCAGGCCCGAACAACTTGCTGTCGGTCAGCAACGCCACCCGCTACGGCTATCGCACGTCTTGCCTTGCCGGTGTTGGCCGCTTGCTGGCCTTCGCCGGCATGATCGCCCTCGCCTCGGCGGGCCTGGCGATGGTGATGCAAACCTCGGAGTTGTTGTTTTACGCGATCAAGATTCTGGGCGCGGCGTATCTGTTTTATCTGGCGTTTCAGTTGTGGCGGGCTAATCCGCAGGCAGAGCCTGAATCGGCGACGGCCAAGGTGGGTTTGTGGGCGTTGGCGCGTCAGGAGTTTCTGGTGGCAGCGGGCAACCCGAAGGCTATCTTGATCTTCACGGCCTTCCTGCCGCAGTTCGTGGTGCCAGGCCAGCCGATCACGCCACAATTTGCGCTGCTGGGCGCGATGTTCCTGGTGCTGGAATGGATCGCCATCAGCGCCTATGCCTACATGGGCCTGCACATGCGTCGCTGGTTTGCCGAGCCGCGCGGTAAACGGATTTTCAATCGATGCTGCGCAGGGTTATTGTCGGCAGCGGCGACGGTGCTGTTGATGGCGCGTCGCGCTTGAGGTCGCTGCGAAACAGCGAGTGATGCCATCGCTCGCAAGCGCCGCTACACTGCCCACCTGCACCTCACGAATGGATTCGACATTGCGCCGCTTTGCCCTACCCCTCGCTTTACTGTGCTTTGGCCTGCTGGCCTATTGCTTGGTCGCTTTGGCGATCAGTCTGTGGCGCAGCCCCCACAGCCCCACACTGTTGATGGGCGCCTTCTACGACGAAGGCATCATCGTCGATAAAAACCCGGTCAAGGCCGCAGAGTGGTATTTGCGCGCGGCGGAAAAAGGCGAGACCTTCGCACAGTTCAAAACCGGCTTTTTTTACTTTTTCGGGCGCGGTGTAGCTGTTGATCACCGCAAGGGCCTGGAGTGGATCACGCTATCAGCCGAGAACGGCAACTCTGAAGCCCAGTTTTTTTTGGGGGATGCAAACTATGGCGGCGTGGAAATGCCGCGCGATAGCGCTCAAGCCGCGGTGTGGTATCGCAAGGCTGCGCAGCAAGGTCATGCCCGCGCCCAGCAACGGCTTGCCGACGCCTATTTCAGAGGCATTGGCGTTGAGCAAAGCGACCGCAAGGCATTCTACTGGGCGCGCAAAGCCAGTGCGCGAGGCGATGCTGAGGGCCAAACGCTGTTGGCGACCTTCTATTTCACGGGCGTAGGCACGCCGAAAAACCCTCAGCAAGGCATCCAGCTGCTGACCCAGGCCGCCCAGTCAGGCAATAGCGAGGCGTACGAATGGCTTGGGATGGCCAACCTGAATGGCATCGGCACCCCCAAAGACGTACCCGCCGCCATTGGGTGGTATACCCGCGCTGGCGACGCGGGCCGGGCCAAAGCGCAGTACATGCTTGGCTATCTGTACAGCAGCAGCGGTGCAGTGCCGGCAGACTATCCAACGGCGAACCGATGGCTGCTCAAGGCCGCGACACAAGGGTACGCTTACGCAACAGCGACCCTCGCCGAGCATGTGGATACGGGAAAGGGCTTTGAACCCAACAAGCTCAAGGCATGCGGTCTCGTGCGCGTGGCGCTGAATCAAAAGCTGTCCGAGTACGAGGACGATTTACGCGGCCAGCTTGAGCATGAGGAAAAAGCCTTGTCCGCAGAACAACTGGCCGACGTCGCGGCGCTGGAAGCCCTCTATTCAACCCCGCAAGGGCTTGGGCAATTGCTGGGTGATATAACCAGCGCGCCGTAGACTCACACAAGGGCAAAGTCGATGAGTGCTTTTCAAAAAGGAGAACACGCCATGACCCGCAACCAGCTCGCCGACCTTTACCGAGGGTATATCGACTGCCTCAACCGCCAGGGCTGGGAGCGCCTCGGCGATTTCGTGCACCCGCAGGTGACCTACAACGCCACCCCCGTCGGCCTTGCCGGCTACCGCGCGATGCTGGAGCGGGACTTTCGCGAGATCCCCGACCTGGTGTTTCGCATCCAACTGCTGGTCGCGGACCCGCCCACCGTCGCCAGCCGGTTGAACTTCCACGTCACGCCTACAGGTGAATTTTTCGGCTTGCCGATCAACGGCAAGACGGTGACCTTCGATGAAAACGTATTCTACGAATTCGTCGACGGGAAGATCGCGCACGTCTGGTCCGTGATCGATAAGGCGGCGATCAAACAACAGCTTTAATGGATGGAGCCGCTTGTGGAGAACCCGCTTTTCACCTTTACCACTCAACCCTACCCGCCGCGCCAACGCTTTGAAGTGTGGCGTGAGGAAGTGAATGCGATCTTCGATATCACCATCAGCGAGCCTGAATCCGCCGCCTTCAATTACCGCCTGGCCACCGGTTACCTGGGTTCGTTATTGATGGGCTGCGGTGCCTGGGACGGTGCCGGCGAGCCGGTGCCGTATCGGGTCAAGCGTTCCACACACATGATTCGCCGTGACAGCCTCGACCACTATTACCTCTGCCTCGGCCTGTCTCACACGATTAATGGCACGGCAGGCCGCACCACGCTGGCGGCGGGTAACTCGCAGATCTACATCCTGGACCTCGCCCGTGAACTCGATTGCCTGATCACGGCTGGCGATACCGTGATCCTCACCATTCCTCGCGACTTGCTGGCGCAAAGCCTCGGCTACAAAGACGTGCATGGCCAAGTGCTGCAGGGCGGCTTGAGCGAGCTGCTCGCAGACCATATGCGCGCGTTGCAACAGCGCCTGCCGCGCCTGACACCCGAGGAAATCCCGCACGCCCAACAGGCGACGCTGGCCATGATATCGGCAGCCCTGGCGCCGACAGTGGCCAACCTGCAAACCGCCGAGCAAGCGATCGACCACACCCTGCTCAACCGCGCCCGTCGCTTGATTGAACAGCACCTGCGCAGCCCGGAATTGTCCCCGGCTTTCCTGTGCAAACACCTGGGTATTTCGCGGGCGCAACTGTATCGAGTGTTCAGCCAGGAGTCCGGCGTGGCGGCGTATATCCAGCAGCGCCGGTTGAACCGCGCGCGGGTGATTATCCAGAGTGATTCCGGCGCGCGGCAGCGGGTGTCGGGGCTGGCCTTCCAGTTCGGTTTCAAGAGCGATGCGCACTTCAGCCGCACCTTCAAGCAAGCCTTTGGCTATTCGCCGCGCGAGGCCCGGGAGTTGAGCGCCGCGGCCCAGGCGCCGGAGCGCGTGAGCCGCCACACCGGGTTCTCGTTACGCAACATCCTGGGGCAGATGAAGGCGGTCTGAGACACCCAGGCAAGTCATTGAGACGCGGGGACAGGAAGATTTTCTCCGCGTGCTTTTCACCGTTTTATCATTGGCCGACGTTCAAAAGCCCTGACTAAACGGAGAAAATCATGGCCCGTCGTATTGTCATCGCAACGCTTGCCACCGCCCTCTTGCTGACGGGTTGCGCCAATGGCGTCAACGGGCTCAGCAGCTTGAACAACCTGTCATTGCCGGGTATCCAGGGCAAAGCCGGGCCGGATATTTCGCTGTTCGACACCACGTATGTCAGGACGCACATCATTTCTGGCAAGACCACCTCCCAACAGCTCAAAGCCCTGTATGGCGAACCGCAGGATCAGTCGATTTCATCCGACGGCACCGAAACCTGGAACTACGCGCCCTCCACCACCCAGAACGCATCCATGCGCCACTTGCTCGGGCTGGTCTCCAACCGTATCCCCGGCAATACCTACGACAACGCCCTCGACACCCGGCGCACAGCCATCGACAACCTTGCACCGCAGCAACAGAGTCGCCGCCTGAACATCCACCTCAACAATGGCGTGGTCAGGGACTACAGCATTCTGTAACAGCACCGCCCGGCAGTTCTGCCGGGCTCGCTTCAGCCCTCATCTAAACTCCACGTACCCTTGATACGTGGAGCCCTGAAGTGACCCACAAAAATACCCTGTGCCTCTGGTACAACGGCACCGCCCTGGAAGCCGCGACCTTCTATGCCTCGCTCTTTCCGGACAGCGCCGTCAAGGCCGTGCATCACGCCCCAGGCGACTACCCGGCAGGCAAGCAAGGCGACGTGTTGACCGTCGAGTTCACCGTCCTGGGCATTCCCTGCCTGGGGCTGAATGGCGGCCCGGCATTCCCACACACAGAGGCGTTCTCCTTCCAGGTGGCGACGGACGATCAAGCCGAAACCGACCGTTATTGGCACGCAATCATCGATAACGGTGGCCAGGCCAGCGCATGCGGCTGGTGCAAGGACAAGTGGGGGCTGTCGTGGCAGATATCTCCGCGCGTGTTGACCGACGCAGTGACCCACCCCGACCCGGTGATCGCCAAGCGCGCCTTTGACGCGATGATGACCATGACCAAAATCGATGTGGCCGCCATTGAGGCTGCAGTGGCCGGGCGCTGACTCGTGTAGCAAACAGGCTTGTCCTGGCGAGCGGGCTTACTGTGGCGAGCGGGCTTGCCCCGCGTTGGAGTGCGAAGCGCTCCCAATTCAAACGCCCCGGTATAACTGACAGATCCCATCAGCAGGTTCTGGGCCTGCTGCGCCGCCCAACGCGGGGCAAGCCCGCTCGCCACACCGGCCCACGTTCTGGCATCCTGCCCCCCCAAAGTCGTCGAATGCGAGCTGCAAGCCCATGAACCACGGCGTCAAACTTGACCCTCGCACGATCCCAGTGCCGCAATCAATCAGCCCTCAAGCCCAGGCCACACTGCAACGCCTGGTCGGGGCTGACGGTGTGCCCCTCAACGCGCTGCACGCGATGCCCGCGCCCGAGGACCATGACGGCTGGCGCCGTCTGCAGGCCGCCGTGGCTCAGAACTACGCCAGCGCCAACGCGGGGCAAGCGGCGTCGCTGCGGGCCAGCCTGCACACCCTCAGGGTTGAAAACGCCAGCGTGCATGTCGCCACACCGGCGTCTGCCACGCCCTTTGCCTACATCGACCTGCACGGCGGCGCGCTGGTGTTCGGCGGCGGCGAAAACTGCCGCCTCGCGGCCGGCAGACAAGCCGATCTGCACGACGTGATCTGTTATGGCGTGGACTACCGCATGCCACCCGACCATCCCTACCCCGCAGCGCTGGACGACTGCCTGGCTGTCTATCGGCACGTTCTCAAGCATCACGCGCCGCAACAGATCGTGATCGGTGGCCGCTCAGCGGGCGGCAACCTTGCGGCGGCCCTGGTGTTGCGTGCGCGTGACGAAGGTTTGCCATTGCCCGCTGCGCTGGTGTTGCTCTCGCCGGAAGTCGACCTCACCCAGTCCGGCGACAGCTTCCAGGTCAACCGCACCGTCGACGTGGTGCTGCCCAACCCGTTGATGAACGTCAATCTGTTGTATGCCAACGGTGCGGACTTGTCTCACCCGTACCTGTCACCGCTGTTTGGCGATTTCACCCAGGGTTTCCCGCCAACTTTTCTGCAAAGCGGCACCCGTGATCTGTTTCTGTCCAACACCGTGCGCCTGCACCGCGCCTTGCGCCAGGCGCGGGTAACGGCGCAGTTGCATGTGTTCGAAGCCATGCCGCACGGCGGTTTCATGGGCGCGCCGGAAGACGCGGAGCTGGCCAACGAGGTCGCAGAATTTGTCCGTGAGCAGTTAAAGCGGGGTTGACACATTCCGTCACATCCGCTGAAGATGGAAGCCTTATTCAGGGTGTGTCAGCGCATGTCTGCATCGTCTTTCGTTAACCTTTGTGCCATTGGCTTGATTGCCAAGGCGCAAGGTTGCGTGGCGCACGCCCTCAAATCGAAGAAACAGTCGCTCATGTGACCGGGGCGCGCTGTCCCGTCAGATGAGCTGACAGGACATTGAGCGCGACGGACCTCCCTTCCTTTGCACAATCCCCCTCTGCCCTTCTGACGGTGACTCCAGCGGTCAACCATCAGGAGAAAGTGCATGTCATCGTTTCAAGGTATCTGGGTTCCCGTGGTCACGCCGTTTCACGACGGCGCCATCGACTTCATCGGCCTGCACCGGTTGGTCGGCCACCTGCTGGAAAAACACGTCGCCGGCATCATGGTCTGCACCACCACCGGAGAAGCGGCGTCACTGAGCCGTGAGGAACAACTGGCCGTGCTGGATGCGGTGCTGCAACTCGTGCCGGCGCAGCGCGTGGTGATGGGCCTGGCAGGCAACAATCAGCGTGAACTGCTGCAGTTCCAGAGCGAAATCCTCAAACGCGCGGTGGCCGGCTTGCTGGTGCCGGCGCCCAGCTATATCCGCCCCTCCCAGGCCGGCCTCGAAGCGTTTTTCCGCACGGTGGCCGACGCCTCCAGTGTGCCGGTCATTCTCTATGACATTCCCTACCGTACCGGCGTGACCTTCGAACAGGCCACTTTGCTGAACATCGTCAAGCACACGCGAATCGTCGCGATCAAAGACTGCGGCGGCAACCTGGCGACTACCTTGGCGCTGCTCGCCAGCGGCGACGTGGAGGTGTTGTGTGGCGAGGATCTTCAAATCTTCAACGCGCTGTGCCTGGGCGCCAGTGGTGCGATTGCAGCCTCGGCCCATGTGCACACCGAGGACTTTGTGGCGCTGTACCAGCAGGTACGCGACAACCAGCTCAGCGAGGCCAGGGCGATTTTTTTCAGGTTGATGCCCCTGATCAACACCCTGTTCATGGAGCCCAACCCCGCGCCGGTAAAGGCGGCGCTGGCGATGCAAGGCTTGATCGCCAGTGAGCTGCGCGCGCCGATGCAAACAGCCAGCACTGGCGTTATAGAGCGGTTGCAGCAGGTTTCGATGCGCGGCGTTTAAGCGTCAACACGCGCTCATGCGCCAAAAAAAGACATCCAACGGACCGCCCGGTTGCGACCGGCGCGATCCCGGCCTATGTTCCAAGCCATGCTTTGCATTTTTGCTGTCCCTCCCCCTACGCCTCTTCCGTACCAGGTGACGACATGCCCACGCTTTCCCGCCCCGCCGTACTCGAATTGATCGGCAACACGCCGCTGGTCAAGGTCAGCCGATTTGATACCGGCCTGTGCACGCTGTTCCTCAAGCTTGAATGCCAAAACCCCGGTGGTTCCATCAAAGACCGCATCGGCCTGGCCATGATTGACGCCGCCGAACGCGACGGCCGCCTGCGCCCCGGCGGCACCATCATCGAAGCCACCGCCGGCAACACCGGCCTGGGGCTTGCGCTGGTCGGCCGGGCCAAGGGCTACCGCGTGGTGCTGGTGGTGCCCGACAAGATGTCCACCGAAAAAGTCCTGCACTTGAAGGCCATGGGCGCCGAGGTGCATATCACCCGCTCCGACGTCGGCAAGGGCCATCCCGAGTATTACCAGGACGTGGCTGCGCGCCTGGCCAAGGACATTCCCGGTTCATTTTTTGCCGACCAGTTCAACAACCCGGCCAACCCGCTGGCTCACGAAACCAGCACCGCGCCGGAAATCTGGGCGCAAACCCAGCACGACGTGGATGCGATCGTGGTGGGCGTCGGCTCGGCCGGCACCCTCACCGGCCTGACGCGTTTCTTCAAACGCGTACAGCCGGAACTGGCCATGGTGCTGGCGGACCCGGTGGGTTCGGTGATGGCTGAATACAGCCGCAGCGGCAGGATGGAAACGCCGGGATCATGGGCCGTGGAAGGCATCGGCGAAGACTTCATCCCCTCGATCGCCGACCTCTCCAGCGTGCGCCACGCCTATTCCATCAGCGATGAAGAAAGCTTCGACCACGCCCGCCAACTGCTCAAGGCCGAAGGCATTCTCGGCGGCTCGTCAACCGGCACCCTGCTCGCTGCTGCGTTGCGTTATTGCCGCGAGCAGACCGAACCCAAACGCGTGGTCACCTTCGTCTGCGACACCGGCACGCGGTACCTGTCCAAGGTCTACAACGACCAATGGATGAACGACGCGGGCCTGCTCCAGTACAAACACTACGGCGACCTGCGCGACCTGATCGCCCGCCGCTTCGAAGACGGCCGCGTGATCAGCGTGAGCCCCGACGATACCCTGCTCACGGCCTTCCAGCGCATGCGCCTGGCCGATGTCTCGCAACTGCCGGTGCTGGTCGAAGGCCGCGAACTGGTTGGCGTGATCGACGAGTCCGACATCCTGCTGGGGTTGCACCATGACGCCGCCGACTTTTCCATGATCGTTGCCAGCGCCATGACCGACACCTTGCAAACCCTGGCCCCGAGTGCCAGCCTGGCCGAACTGCAGGCGGAACTTGATCGCGGCCTGGTTGCCATCATTGCTGACGCTTCAGGTTTTTATGGCCTGATCACCCGCGTCGACCTGCTTAATCACCTACGGAGATCCCTTGCATGAGTCAGCCCGATAAAAGCGCCTTTGCCACCCGCGTGATCCACGCCGGGCAATCACCCGACCCGACCACGGGAGCGCTGATGCCGCCGATCTATGCCAACTCCACGTATCTGCAAGACAGCCCCGGCGTGCACAAGGGCTTTGACTATGGTCGTTCCCACAACCCCACGCGCTTTGCCCTGGAGCGCTGCGTGGCCGACCTTGAAGGCGGCAGCCAGGCGTTTGCCTTTGCCTCCGGGCTGGCGGCGATTTCCACCGTGCTGGAACTGCTCGATGCCGGCGCGCACATCGTCTCCGGCAACGACCTGTACGGCGGCACCTTCCGCCTGTTCGACAAGGTGCGCCAGCGCAGCGCCGGGCACCGGTTCAGCTTTGTCGACTTGAGCGACTTGCAGGCGTTCGAGGCGTCGTTGCAGGACGACACTCGCATGGTCTGGGTCGAGACCCCGAGCAACCCGCTGCTCAGCCTCACTGACCTGAGTGCCATCGCGCGAATCTGCCGCGACCGCGGCATCATCTGCGTAGCCGACAACACCTTTGCCAGCCCATGGATCCAGCGCCCGCTGGAGCTGGGGTTCGACATCGTGGTGCACTCCACCACCAAATACCTCAACGGCCACTCCGACGTGATCGGCGGCATCGCCATTGTCGGCCATAACCCGGAGCTCGCCGAACGCCTGGGCTTCCTGCAGAACTCAGTCGGCGCGATTGCCGGCCCGTTCGATGCATTCCTGACGCTGCGCGGCGTGAAAACCCTGGCTTTGCGCATGGAGCGCCATTGCAGCAATGCCCTGGAGTTGGCCACCTGGCTGGAAAAACAGCCGCAAGTCTCACGGGTTTATTACCCAGGCCTGGCCTCGCATCCCCAGCACGAACTGGCACGCAAGCAGATGCGTGGGTTTGGCGGGATGATTTCGGTGGATTTGAACAGTGACCTGGCCGGCGCCACACACTTTCTGGAAAACGTGAAGATCTTTGCCTTGGCCGAAAGCCTGGGCGGTGTCGAAAGCCTGATCGAACACCCGGCGATCATGACCCACGCCAGCATCCCAGCAGCAACGCGGGCGCAACTGGGCATTGGCGACGGTTTGGTGCGTTTGTCGGTGGGTGTTGAAGACGTCGAGGACCTGCGGGCCGACCTGGCGCAGGCATTGGCCCTGATCTAACCCAATCGCCCAAACAATCAAGGCTTACCTGTGGGAGCGGGCTTGCTCGCGAAGGTGGTGGGTCAGTCTGTCTATCCAGTGACTGACACGCCGCCTTCGCGGGCAAGCCCGCTCCCACAGGGGTTCAGCGTCGGGCTGAAATGATGTTGATTGTCCCCACA
>NZ_CAWOAW010000014.1:1387442-1387710 GCF_963879675.1 Pseudomonas sp. Larv2_ips | reverse complement strand
GGTGGGAGCTGGCTTGCCTGCGACAGCATCACCTCGGTACACCTGAAACACCGAGGTGTCTGCATCGCGGGCAAGCCCCCTCCCACAGGGGTTTAGCGTCGGGCTGAATGATGTTGATTGTCCCCGCTCAAAGGTGGGAGCTGGCTTGCCTGCGAAAGCATCAGCTCGGTACACCTGAAACACCGAGGTGTCTGCATCGCGGGCAAGCCCGCTCCCACAGGGGTTCAGCGTCGGGCTCAGATGATGTTGATTGCCCTCCACACTCAAA
>NZ_CAWOAW010000014.1:1352229-1387432 GCF_963879675.1 Pseudomonas sp. Larv2_ips | reverse complement strand
CTTGCCTGCGAAAGCATCAGCTCGGTACACCTGAAACACCGAGGTGTCTGCATCGCGGGCAAGCCCGCTCCCACAGGGTTAGCGTCGGGCTGAAATGATGTTGATTGCCCCACAATCAAAGGTGGGAGCTGGCTTGCCTGCGAAAGCATCACCTCGGTACACCTGAAACACCAAGGTGTCTGCATCGCGGGCAAGCCCGCTCCCACAGGGGTTTAGCGTCGGGCTGAGGTGATATTCGCACGCGCCGCGTGCAGCTTTTTGTAGCTGTCGATCAAGCGCAAATGCCGATCCAGCCCTTCCAGCTTCATGCTGGTCGGCGTCAAGCCATAGAAACGCAGCGTGCCGTTGACCGAGCCGATCACCGCGTCCATGCGCTCATTGCCGAACATGCGGCGGAAGTTGGCCTCGTAATCCGCGAGTTCCAGGTCCTCGTCCAGGTGCATCTCCAACACCGCGTTCACCGCCTGATAGAACAGGCCGCGATCAGCAGTGTTGTCGTTGTACTGCAGGAACATCTCCACGCACTCTTTCGCCTCCTCATATTGCTGCAAGGCGAGGTAGATCAGCAGCTTCAACTCCAGAATGGTCAGTTGGCCCCACGCGGTGTTGTCGTCGAACTCGATGCCGATCAAGGTGGTGATGTCGGTGTAATCGTCCAGCTCGCTTTCCACCAGACGCTCAGCCAGCGCTTTGAGCTCGTCATCGCTGAGGCTGTGCAGGTTGAGGATGTCGGCCCGGAAAAAAAGCGCCTTGTTGGTGTTGTCCCAGATCAGGTCATCCACCGGGTAAATTTCCGAGTAGTCCGGCACCAGGATGCGGCAGGCGGTTGCGCCGAGGTGTTCGTACACTGCCATGTAGGACTCTTTGCCCATGCCTTCGAGGATGCCAAACAGGGTCGCGGCTTCCTGGGCATTCGAGTCTTCGCCCTGGCCGGAGAAATCCCACTCAACGAACTCGTAGTCTGACTGCGCACTGAAGAAGCGCCACGAGACCACGCCGCTGGAGTCGATAAAATGCTCGACGAAGTTGTTCGGTTCGGTCACCGCGTGGCCTTCAAAGGTCGGCTGCGGCAGGTCGTTCAAGCCTTCGAAGCTGCGGCCCTGAAGCAATTCGGTGAGGCTGCGTTCCAGCGCCACTTCCAGGCTTGGGTGGGCGCCGAACGAGGCGAATACGCCGCCGGTGCGCGGGTTCATCAAGGTCACGCACATCACCGGGAATTCACCGCCCAGGGACGCGTCCTTGACCAGCACCGGGAAGCCCTGGGCTTCCAGGCCTTGAATACCGGCAAGAATTCCCGGGTATTTGGCGAGCACTTCAGCCGGTACGTCCGGCAGGGCGAATTCGCCTTCGATGATTTCGCGCTTGACCGCGCGCTCGAAAATCTCCGACAGGCACTGCACCTGCGCTTCGGCCAAGGTATTGCCCGCGCTCATGCCGTTGCTGAGGTAGAGGTTTTCGATCAGGTTGGACGGGAAGTACACCACCTCGCCATCGGACTGGCGCACGAACGGCAGCGAAACAATGCCGCGTTCTTCATTGCCCGAGTTGGTGTCATACAGGTGCGAACCGCGCAGTTCGCCATCGCGGTTGTAGATTTTCAGGCAGTAGGCGTCGAGGATTTCAGGCGGCAGCTCGTCTTTGCTGCCCGGCTGGAACCAGCGCTCATCCGGGTAGTGCACGAACGGCGCGTTGGCCAGTTCCTCACCCCAGAACTGGTCGTTGTAGAAGAAGTTGCAGTTGAGCCGCTCGATGAACTCGCCCAACGCCGACGCCAGTGCGCCCTCTTTGGTCGCGCCCTTGCCGTTGGTGAAGCACATCGGCGAGTGAGCATCGCGGATATGCAGCGACCAGACGTTGGGCACGATATTGCGCCACGAGGCGATTTCAATCTTCATGCCGAGCCCCGCGAGGATGCCGGACATGTTGGCGATGGTCTGCTCCAGCGGCAGGTCCTTGCCAGCGATGTAGGTGCCCGTTTCAGAAGCAGCATTAGGCATCAGCAACGCCTGGGCATCGGCGTCGAGGTTGTCCACCTCTTCAATCACGAACTGGGGCCCTGCCTGCACGACTTTCTTGACGGTGCAACGGTCGATGGAGCGCAAAATGCCCTGGCGGTCCTTGTCGGAGATATCCGCCGGCAACTCGACCTGGATCTTGAAGATCTGGTTGTAGCGGTTTTCCGGGTCAACGATGTTGTTCTGCGACAGGCGAATATTTTCGGTGGGGATATTGCGCGTTTCGCAGTACAGCTTCACAAAGTACGCCGCACACAACGCCGACGAAGCCAGGAAGTAATCGAACGGACCCGGGGCCGAACCATCGCCTTTATAGCGAATGGGTTGGTCGGCAATCACCGTGAAGTCATCGAACTTGGCTTCAAGCCGAAGGTTGTCGAGAAAGTTGACCTTAATTTCCATGCGGGCACACCAGAACGAGCTAAACAAATTGGCCGCCATTATGAAGATTTTCGCCGGGAAGTCTCAGGGTTTTCCGAATTGGCTGCCGATCGGTGCTAACGTTCCAGCCAACCTCTCATGAAGTTGTGCGCCCATGACCCTCACCGACAACCTCCTCGCCTTCACCTTCGCCGCCACTGTGCTGACGCTCACGCCCGGGCTCGACACCGCCTTGGTGCTGCGCACCGCTACGGTAGAAGGCAAGCGTCAGGCGCTGCACGCTGCCCTCGGCATCAACGCCGGTTGCCTGGTGTGGGGCGCAGCCGTGGCTTTTGGGCTGGGCGCGTTGATTGCAGTGTCGGAGGTAGCGTTCAACCTGCTCAAGTACTGCGGCGCCGCTTACCTGGCCTGGTTGGGCGTGAACATGCTGCTGCGCCCGCGCCGTTCACTGTCGTCGGCCAACGCTGATGCCAGGCCCGGCGGCAACTGGTTTTTCAAGGGCATGCTGGGCAATGTGCTGAACCCTAAGGTGGGGATTTTTTACGTGTCGTTCCTGCCGCAGTTCATTCCCCAGGGCCATTCGTTGATTGCCTGGACGTTCGGCCTGGTGAGCATTCACGTGGTGTTGGGGCTGGCATGGTCGTTGGCGTTGATTGGCGCCACCCGGCCACTGTCCGGCTTCCTGCGCCGAGAAAAGGTCATTCAGTGGATGGACCGCACCACGGGCCTGATCTTTGTTGTATTTGCCGCGCGCCTGGCGTTCAGCAAGCGCTGAGTGCAGGCTGTTTAGCCAACAACAGCCACGCCACCACCACCGACATCGTCACCGCCACGGCGCCTGCCAGGTACACCGACCCTACGTCGGTAGCACCGGCCAAAGCGCCGGCTAGCGGGGTGCTGATCCCTAACGCAATATCGAGGAAGGCCACATAGGCGCCCATGGCCAGCCCGCGCGTTTGCGGGGGCGCACGCTTGATCGCCTCGACACCAAACCCCGGGAACGCCAACGAATAACCGAAGCCGGTCAGCGCTGCGCCCACGTACGCCGTCAGCGGTGAGCCTGCGCCCCAGATCAACAACTGCCCCGCCGCTTCGATCAGTACACAGACCAAGGCGACGACTGCGCCACCGAGCTTGTCCGGCAGGTGCCCGAAGAAGATTCGCGCGCCAATAAATGCAAGGCCAAACGCGGTGAAGGCGAACGACGCGTTGCCCCAGTCCTTGGACGCAAACAGCAGCGCGATAAACGCTGTGATCAGCCCAAAACCGATGCTGGAAAACGCCAGCCCTAGGCCCGGCAACCACACTGTGCCCAGTACTTTGTAAAACGAGGTGCGCCGCTGGCTGGTGGGCGCAACACCCTTGGCCCCCGCGACGATGGCCAGCGCGCACAGCGGCAACAGCAGGGACGCGATGCTGATTCCACTGAACCCCCACTGGCTGTTGATTGCCACGCCCAACGGTGCACCCAGCGCAAATGCGGCATAGATCGCAATGCCGATCCAGGCCATGACCTTGCCGGCGTTTTGCGGCCCGACCAGGCCCATGCCCCAGCCCATCGAGCCGGTGATGATCAGGCTTTCACCCACGGCCAGCACCACGCGCCCGGCGAGCAGAACCCACACCGACAGCGCCGGTGTGTCGACAAACGCCAGCGACGCCAGGTACAGCACACCGGAACTGGCCGCCACCAGCATGCCAATCAACATCGCGCGCTTGGGCCCGCACATGTCGGCAAAATTGCCGGCCCAGGCCCGTGACAGCAACGCCGCCACGAATTGCGCGCCCACCACCACGCCGACCACCAGGGTGCTCATGCCCAAGGTGTGGTTCAGGTGCAGCGCCAGCACCGGCAACTGCAGGCCGATGATCAGGAAGCCGACGAACACCGCCAGGGTGATCGGCAGCATTTTCAGCAAGACAGGTTGAGTCATGAAAACCTTCCGTCACAGGGTGAGGTAGTCGGCTTGATCAAGGTCTGTGAGCAAGTCCGGGCCGCTGGGCGCCCAGCCCAGCAGGTCGCGGGTGCGCGCGCTGGAAACGGCCATGTCGGCCCCGGCCATCGTCGCGAACCAACCAAAATGCTCACGCGGCCGGGATTGCACCGGCACACCCAGGCGGCGCCCGATGACCTCGGCGATGGCTTTGAACGGCACGGCCTCGTCCGCAACCGCGTGGTACACGGCTTGGCTGACGCCCTGCTCCAGCGCCAGGCGGTAGACCCGCGCCGCATCGGAGCGGTACACGCCCGACCAGCAATTCTCGCCGTCGCCGATATAGGCCGACACGCCCGTCTGCCGTGCCAGGCGAATCAAAATCGGCAGAAAACCATGGTCGCCTACCCCGTGCACCGACGGCGCCAGTCGCACGGTTGCCGCCCGTATGCCACGCTCGGCCAACAGGCGCGCGGCGGGTTCGGATTGGCGCGGGGCGCCAGCGTTCGGCACGTCACTCTCGAGCGCGCCGCGCGCCAGGCCAGACAAACCCGAGGTCACGATCAGCGGCGTATCCGAGCCTTTGAGCACACTTTCCAGCGCCTCGATCACGCGACGGTCCTGCGCGCAGTTTTCGATGAACCGTGTGAAGTCATGATTGAACGCGGTATGGATGACCGCATCTGCGCTCCAGGCCGCACGGCGCAAAACGTCCAGATCATCCAGGCAGCCGCGCAGCACTTTCGCACCGGTGGCCGCCAGTGCCTTGGCCTTTTCATCGCTGCGGGCTAAACCTGTGACCCGGTAGCCGGCGCCGATCAGATCCTTGACCACTTCGCCGCCAACCCAGCCGGTGGCTCCCGTGACAAATACATGCATGAGGTGACTCCTGTTAGCGCAAGCGGATCGAGAGTTCGATGTCATCGGCAAAGGGCACGGACAGGTAGCCGTTCGCAGGCTCGCGCACGTGCGCCAGGTAATGCGGGCAATAGTCGGTATTGTCGGCTATCACCAGCGCGCCGGGCCGCAGGTGTTTTTGCACCCGGTGCAGCACGTCGCCATACAGGCTCTTGGCGCCATCGAGCAGCAGCAGATCGACCGCTTCCGGCAGGTCTGTGGCCAACGTCACCAAGGCGTCGCCCTCACGGATTTCGATCAGGTCGCTGACGCCGCCCTGAATGAAATGCTCGCGTGCCAGGGCGATCTTCGAGGGCTCGAATTCACTGCCAATCAGCACGCCGCCACCGTTGTCGCGCAACGCGGCGGCCAGGAACAAGGTAGAAAGGCCAAACGACGTCCCAAACTCCACGATGGCCCGCGCCTTAGTGCTGCGCGCCAACAGGTACAACAAGGTGCCAGTGTCGCGAGAGACCGGCAGCCACAGGTCTTTGAGCATCGTGTAGAGCGCGAGGTAGTCGGTTTTGCTGTGCATCAGACGGTCGCGTTCTTCACGCGTAACGCTGTTGATGAGAGGGCTGGTGGCCGCATTGGCTTGTGCGTACAGGCGTTCGATCAAGGGCGCCATTGGCGCGGAGGTCAGGGTCGACATGATTGATTTCCATGAGGTTGGGACTAAGATGCGACTAATTCGTCGCATTAAAAGTATGCGAGTGATTCGTCGCATTCGCTATTCGCGTTAGCCCCGCCGCTGGAGCCCTTGATGACAACCCGCCAGACCGCCCGTATTTCCTCACGCAAACAGCCACAACAGGCGCGTTCCACCGAGCTGGTGGCGGCGATCCTGCAAGCAGCTGTTCAGGTTTTGGCCAAGGAAGGCGCCACGCGTTTCACCACCGCACGCGTGGCGGAAAAAGCCGGCGTGAGTGTCGGTTCGGTGTACCAGTACTTCCCCAACAAGGCGGCCATCCTGTTCCGACTGCAGAGCGATGAGTGGCAGCAGACCACGCAGATGCTGCGCGACATTCTGGATAAAACCGACGTTGCGCCGCTTGAGCGCCTGCGCACCCTGGTGCATGCGTTTATTCATTCCGAATGCGAGGAAGCGCAGATGCGCGTAGCGCTGAACGACGCCGCGCCGCTGTATCGCGATGCGCCCGAAGCCGTGGAAGTGCGCGCGGCAGGTCAGCGCGCCTTTGAGACGTTCATGCTTGAATTGCTGCCCGATGTGCCTGCTGAACGCCGCGCACTGGCCTGCGATTTGATCCTGACCACGCTCAGCTCGGTGGGTAAGGATTTTTCCGGCAGCCCACGTACGGCGGCAGAAATAGCTGTTTACGCCGATGGAATGGCTGATATGTTTCGCGCCTATGTAAACGCACTGAATCTGCTGTAAAGCACTCATCTCCAGCAAAGGAATGCCCATGAACTTCTTCAAGAAGTTGTTCGGTACTGCCAAAAAACCTCACGCCGAAGCGGCCCTGTCCGCGCCGACTGAACCTGTTGAGCCGGTTGAAACTGCAGCAGATGCAGCCAATATCGCCGCGCGTCTTGCCAGCGGCGAATGCCTGGACCGTCACTGGCGGACCGTGGGTCGCGTGGAACAGGACGTGCTGACGTACATGATCAGCCCAAGCTTTACCGGCGGTCCTCATTGGCCCTCCACCCGCCAGGCGTACCGCGTGGTGCGCCGTGATGAATCCATCGTCCTCGCCACCGAAGGCCTGTCCGATCCATTCGACGATGCAGAAGGTCTGGGCAATGGGTTTGAGATGGAATTGTTCCTGGAAACACCGGATATCCCCGACGACGCCCGTGGCGAGCCGGGTGATGTCGACCCTGTGCGTCGCAGTTGGGCGTTCGAGCTGCTCGAACACGTCGCCAAGACCGTGGCCAACGCGGGCGGCATTACCCACCAGTTGGACAATCACGGCGTACTGTCTTTGGAACTGCCAGGGTTCAGCCTGTCACATCAGATGAGCGATCAAGTGCCCACGCTGTTCGTCACCGAAGACGACGCCGCCGGCGTGCTGCTCGGTGGGCCGGAACCAGACTTCCCTACCCGCCTTGAAGACATGCCGCTATCGCCGGTGCGACTGGTGCCGGTGGTGTTGATTACCGCGTCGGAGCTTGAGTATGTGCGTGCAGGTGGGCGTGCGGCTCGAGAGGACCTGGTGGCGCGTTTGAACGCCGCCGGCGTAGGGCATACCAGCACCTTGTATCGCCAAAGCGTGGTATGAGGGGGCGTTGCGCCGCCGCGACGATTGTTTAACCAAGCCATAACTGAAGGTACACAAACGGCGATTTAACGCACCTGCGCGTGGTGGGAGCATCGGCAACCATGATTTCGCTATTGCGTGTGTTCCCTCGCCACCTGCACCCTTGCTTCCCGAAGGCGCGTGCGCGTCCCTGCGAAAACCCGCTGTTCAATATCATCCTGGCCTTCTGGGCGCTGTGGCATTGCCGTCATGCGCGTCCGCCCGATGCACGCCTCTGATCAAGTCGAAACGCCTCGCCGGCATTCATTTTTTCAGAAGGATCATTCCATGACCGCAGCCATACGCCCTGTCATCGGTGCTGCCCAGCGCAGCGCTTCGTATTACACCGCCAGCCTCAACGACGCTACCCAGTACCCGACCCTGCAAGGCCAGGTCAGCGTTGACGTGGTGATTATCGGCGGCGGCTTCACCGGCGTTGCCAGTGCCGTCGAGCTGGCTGAACGCGGGCTCAAGGTCGCGATTGTCGAAGCCAACCGGATCGGCTGGGGCGCCAGTGGGCGCAATGGTGGGCAAGTCACCGGCAGCCTGTCGGGCGATGAGGCCATGCGCGAGCAAATGCGCAACCGCCTGGGCACGCAGGTGGACGACTTCATCTGGCACCTGCGCTGGCGTGGTCACGAGATCATCGAGCAGCGCGTGAATACGTACGCCATTGACTGCGACCTCAAGCACGGCCACTTGCACGCGGCGATGAAGCCCTCGCACCTGAGCGAACTGCGTGCTTTCCACGACCAGGCACAACGGCGCGGCATGGGCGATCAGGTCAGTCTGCTCGATCAGGCCGCTATGCGTGAGCATCTGGACAGCCCGTTGTACCTCGGTGCGCTGAAAAACACGCGCAACCTGCACGTGCATCCACTGAACCTGTGCCTGGGCGAAGCCCGCGCGGCGCACAGCCTGGGCGCGTTGATTTATGAGAATTCCGCGGTGCTGGAAATCGTGCATGGCGACCGGCCTGCCGTGATCACCGCCCTTGGCCGCATCGACGCGCGCCAGGTGCTGCTGGCCGGCGACGTGTACCACAGGCTCGAACCCAAACAGCTCAAGGGCAAAATCTTCTCGGCCATGGGCGGCATTGTCACGACCGCGCCACTGGGCGCGCTGGCGCAGCAGATCAACCCACAGGACCTGGCGGTGTACGACTGCCGGTTCGTACTCGACTACTACCGCCTGACGGGCGATGGGCGCTTGCTGTTCGGTGGCGGCGCAAACTATTCCGGGCGCGACTCACGCGACATTGCCGCAGAGCTGCGCCCATGCATCGAGCGAACGTTTCCCGCGCTGAGGGGGGTAGACATCGAGTTCCAGTGGAGTTGTGCGATGGGCATTGTGATCAATCGCATCCCGCAGTTGGGCAAGCTCTCAGAGCATGTCTGGTACTGCCAGGGCTACTCGGGGCATGGCATCGCCACCAGCCACATCATGGGCGAGATCATGGCCGAAGCGCTGACCGGCACGCTGGAAAAGTACGACACGTTTGCCGGCTGCAAACACATCAAGGTGCCGCTGGGCGATGTGTTCGGCAACCCGATGCTGGCGGTGGGCATGTGGTACTACCAGATGCTCGAGAAGCTGCGCTGACCCACTCAGGGTTGAGCGGGTTGCTTGCGGGACATGCCGGTGAAGAACGTGGCATTGTCCGGCGCCGAGTTGTGCTCGATCACCGCGAAATTTTTCACCAGTTGAATGTGGTACGGGCCGTTTGAAGGGGGTGCCAACGGCTCACGCACGATGATCAGGTTCTCGGTTTCCATTGGCCCCGTGTAGCCGCGCGGCATGCTGGAGTTTTCGCCGAACTCGGTGGGCGGGACTTCTTCCTGGGTGTAGGCGCTCAGCCGTACCCGCTCGCCGTTACGCATTTTCCAGCGGGTAGAACGGGTCCAGCAACAATCGCGGTCCACTTGGGAGAGCAAAATGCCCTCTGAGGGACTGAGCGAGAACATGCCGCTGCTGGTCTCCCAGGCCAGCTTGGTCAAGGGCGCGTTGATTACCCAACGCTGGGTTTGCGGGTCTTGCAGGTAAACATCGAACATCGGTTTGTAGCGCTGGATGGGATCGTTGCCATTGCGAATCGCCAGGTCCTGGCGACCGTCCTGGTCGAAGTCGGCGAAATACAGCAGGCTGAACGGCCCAAGCAGCCCATTGTCGGTCTTGCCATGTTGGTCCACCGGCACATTGGCGGCCGGCGAGTGCAACTGGTGGGGGGCCGTTTCAGGCGCCCTTACTGGGCGATACCCACCACGTCATTGCACACCGGCTACCGGCTTCAAAGCCGTGGGCGTACTCGTCGGCCAGGATATCTGCCAGGCGCTTGTCCCCTTGCTGCTGGAAACCCAGGCGGCTGTAAAACGGCGCGTTCCACGGCACATGCTTGAACGTCGTCAGTGTCACCGCACGCAGTGGATAGGAACGCGCACAGTCCATCGCCGTTTCCACCAGTTTGCGCCCCCATCCCTGGCCTTGTATGGATTGCGCGACGGACACCTCATGAATATGCAAAGCATCGCCCTGGCGTTCTGCGCTGAGGAAACCCTGTGGCTGGGCGTCAGCATCGACGACCACCCAACAGGTCGATAGTCCGATCAGTTGGCGATGGCGTTCAACGCTCACCGTGGGGGTGTCTGCCAGCCAGCTCAAGCCATCGATATGACGGAATACGTGAGCGGCGCTCAGCTCAACGCTAGGCAATAGCGGCGCGTCATCGGCAAGCGCCAGGCGAATGTGTACAGGCATGAGTTCTCACGTCCTAGGCTGGCAGGTGAATCAGGGCTGTTTGCGGTACATGCCCGTGAAGTAGTCCGGGCTGTCCGGCGCCGAGTTATGTTCGATCACCGCGAAGTTTTTCACCAGTTGGATGTGGTACGGGCCAACGCGCTGCGACGCCAGCGGCTCGCGCACGATGATCAGGTTCTCGGTTTCCATCGGCACCGTATAGCGCGCCGTCGCGATCGCCTTCGCGCTCGCGGTGTCTTTCAGGGTGAGGGTGATTTCCG
Source organism: Pseudomonas sp. Larv2_ips (assembly GCF_963879675.1). Taxonomy (NCBI): domain Bacteria; kingdom Pseudomonadati; phylum Pseudomonadota; class Gammaproteobacteria; order Pseudomonadales; family Pseudomonadaceae; genus Pseudomonas; species Pseudomonas sp. Larv2_ips. The sequence continues at coordinate 1,376,933 of NZ_CAWOAW010000014.1, read as the reverse complement.
CCAGTTCCCTGCCCTGGGCATCGCGCTCGGGCAGGATTTTCAGGTCGAGGTCGCCGTCGCGGTCCAGGAAGTCACTGCGCATCTGGTAGTGGCCGCTGCGCTGGTCACGCGCGACTTCGTCGAGTTTGGTGTAGTCCGGTTCCTGGTACTCATCGTGCAATTGGATCGCCAATTCGCGGTCGTCGCCCCTGGCGCCGCTGACCCAGGTGCCGCCATAGTCTGTGGAGATCCGCCAGATGCCGGTTTGATGGCCGTCGTCGGTGTATTCATGCAGGTTGAGAAAAGGCTCACCGTCATAGTCTGCTCTCGAACCAATCAATTTGATCGGCGCACCGCTGCCACTCTTGGTGTATCGCAACTCACCAATCACCACCGCGCCCTGGTCCTGGTACCAGATTTCGACCGGGATCTTGCCGTTGAGCGTGCCGACCAACCGGCGTGCATCTTCGTTGACGGGGCCTTCCAGCCTCGGGGTTTCCAGCCATTGGCCGGCCTTCCATTCGCCGGTGGTACGCAGCATATAGCCGCGGGGCATGCTGGAGTTCTGGCCAAATTCGGTGGGCGGGACCTCTTCCTGTGTATACGAACTCAGCTGCACCAACTGACCGTCGCGCATTTGCCACTGCGCCGAGCGCGTCCAGCAGCAACCACGATCTGTTTGCGAATGGATAACGCCGTCCTGCGCGTTGACCGAAAACATCCCGCCGGAGGTTGCGTTAGCCAACCCGGTCAGCGGCTCATTCAGCACCCATTGGGTTTTCTGCGGGTCTTGCAGGTACACATCGTAGTTGTACTGGAAACCTTCATCGGCGCCGTTGCCATTGCGGATCGCCAGGTCCTGGCGGCCATCAGCGTTGATGTCGGCGAAGTACAGCAAGCCGTACTGCCCAACCAAATGATCCGGGTCGGTTTTGCCGTTGCGCAGCGGTACGTTACCGGCCGGGGTCTGCAACTGCTGGAGGACTTCGAGGGTGTTTTTGTCGCGCACGGCAATCAGTGCCGGTGCCGGTTGATCCAGCGCTTCGGGCACTTCGGGGAATAGCACTTCGACCAGGTAGTTACCGCTGGGGTCGTTGACCGAGAACGAGCGTGGTTCGGCCATGACCGGCACCGCGAGGGTCATGGAAAGGATCACACCGCAACGTAGCGCGCGCATCCAGAGCATCCTTGCTGAAATGGGGGGCCGCAGTGTAAAGGCAAACAGCGACGGGTTCGAACAAATCCCTGTTGGCGTGCCTGCAATCGCTGGTATGTTCGCTCCAGATCAGCAAAAGGATGTGCCATGGAACCGTTAGCGACAAACGCAGCATTGGTAATCATCGACATGCAACAGGGCATGAACCATCCCAAGCTTGGGCGCCGCAACAATCCAGAGGCTGAGTTGCACATGCAGCAGCTTCTGGGCGCCTGGCGGCAGTCGCAACGCCCGGTCGTGCATGTCCGGCATATGTCGCGCACGCCTGGCTCGGTGTTTTGGCCAGGCCAGCCGGGCTGTGAATTCCAGGAAGCGCTGGCGCCGCTCACGCATGAGCAGGTGCTGGAGAAAAACGTGCCGGATGCGTTCGCGGTCACCGGCCTGGAGCGCTGGCTGCAGATACGCGCGATCAGGCAGTTGGTGATCGTCGGCGTGATCACCAACAACTCCGTCGAGTCTACGGCGCGGTCCGCCGGCAACCTGGGTTTTGACGTGATCGTGGCGGCAGACGCTTGCTATACGTTTGATCAAACCGACCTGTCGGGGCGGCTCTGGCCTGCCGAGGATGTGCATGCGCTGTCGCTGAGTAACCTGGCGATGGACTACGCCCGGGTCATGGACACACTCGATATCCTTGCCGCGGCTTAAGCGGCAAAAATGCCCGCGTTGACCAGCATTTCAATCAGTCCCTGGGGCCATACCGTGTCCTCGGTCGATCGCAACGCCTGAGCGGACCACCAGCGATGGTCCGCCATCACCTGCGTCTCTTGCGGCGTCCACTCTGCCCTGGAAAGCGCCTCGCTCGCGACGTGAACGATAAAGTAGTGCTCAATCGCCAATACCGTTTCACCGCTGGGCAGCATCAATTCGAAGCTGCTTTGTGCCACTGGCGCTTCAACAGTGCTGAGCACAATGCCCGTCTCTTCGCGCAGTTCGCGCAGAGCTGCCGCGTGGAAGGTTTCGCCCTCCTCGACGCCGCCGCCGGGCGTGGCCCAGTAATCCCTACCGGCCAGGGCGCCGTCTTTATGCACAAACCTGAACAGCAGCACTTCATCCGCCGGGTTTATAACCAACAATCGTGACGCCTTTCGCTCGCGCATTCGCTTTATTCCTTGCTTGAAATCGGGTGCTGATGGGCTTGCAGATAGGCCCGTAACAGCAGTGTGGTCTGCTGCTCAAGTCCTGCTTCGAACGCGGGCGATGCATTGCCTTCGAGCAGGGTCCGTACCGGGCCGACGATAGCGCTCAGGGAAATCCCGGCGGTCAGGATCGGGTCTTCAAAATGCGCATCCGGCGCCGTCTCCAGCATGGCGGCGATCACCGCCACCATGCGCGTGTTGATGCGCGCGACCAATTCGGCACCGCCCCGCTCGCCCGCAATGGCATACAACGCCTTGGAAACGCCCTGGTCGCGCAACTTGGCGGTGACCAACGCGCTGACCAGGCCGCACGCCATTTCCGCCACCGGCCTGCCTTGGTGCCGGTCGCACGCCAACTCAACCGCTTCGGCCACCCACTCGAGGTGTTTTTGCAGTACGGCGGCAAGCAGCGCGTCGCGGTTGGGGTAGTACTGGTAGAGACTGCCCACCGACATGCCGGCGCGCTCAGCCACTCGGGTGGTGGTGCAGCGGATCAAGCCCTGCTGGGTCAAAACCTGAAGCGTTGCGGTGTGCAGTGCCTCGACGGTGGCGACTGAGCGCGCCTGAACCGCTGATTTTCTTGGCTTTAAGGTGGCTTTGACGGTGCTCATGGAATGCGAATTCCAAAATCTGAAGGATCCTTCATATTAGAGCCTTACTCAGATGAAGCAAGGGTGATGGCTATGACGGGCTTGGCAAACAGCGGCACTTTCGAATTGGGCGACCGCCAGGTAAACCGCATCGGTTACGGCGCGATGCAATTGGCAGGCCCCGGCGTATTCGGCCCGCCCAAGGATCGAGCGGCCGCGCTGGCCGTACTGCGCGAGGCCGTCGAAGCCGGCGTGAACCACATCGACACCAGCGACTTCTACGGGCCGCATATCACCAATCAGCTGATTCGCGAGGCGCTGCACCCTTACCGCGACGACCTCACCCTCGTCACCAAGATCGGTGCCCGGCGTGACAGCGAGGGTGGCTGGCATGCCGCGCCTTCGAGGGAAGCGCTGATACAGGCCGTGCATGACAACCTGCGCAACCTGGGCCTGGATGTACTGGACGTGGTCAATTTCCGCGCTTCCCACAACCTGATGGGCCCCGGCGAAGGCTCGAACGAAGCGTCATTGACTGCGCTGGCAGAACTGCAACAGCAAGGCCTGGTGCGCCATATCGGCATCAGCAACGTGACGCCGACGCAGGTGGCCGAGGCGCGCAACATCGTCAAGTTCGTGTGCGTGCAGAACCTGTACAACATCGCGCATCAGCACGATAACGCCCTGATCGACGAGCTGGCACAGCAAGGCATTGCCTACGTGCCGTTCTTCCCGCTGGGCGGTTTCACACCGGTGCAGTCATCGACACTGACGCGTGTTGCACAGCGGCTGGGCGTGACGCCCAAGCAGCTGGCGCTGGCGTGGCTGCTGCCTCGCTCACCGAACATTTTGCTGATTCCCGGCACCTCGTCGGTGGCGCACTTGCATGAAAACCTGGCAGTGGGCGAACTGGTATTGACCGATGAGACTGTCGCTGAGCTGAATGCCATCGCGCACTGAACCACCCGCTATGTGGGCACCCCGTCATCGAGCCGGCGTGCCCTTTCGCCAAGTCTTTCGACCAGCCTGACCAAATAACCGTCCGGGTCCTGCACGAGAAACTCACGCTGCCCGACCTCGACCTCACCGGCCCTGTACCAGACATCCTTGCAGGGTTTGAACACGGGATACGCCACAGCATCGAGCCGCTCAATGACCGGACCAACCGCCGCCACATCAATCTGCAGATTCATGCCGCGCCCCAGCGGCAGGTCCAATGCCGCCGTTTGCCACTGATTGGCGCGCGGGTCGATTTGCTCGAGCATCACCTGCGCGCCGTTGAGGTCAAGGTAGGCAAAGCCTTCTTCCAAACGCTGGTAAGCCACCGTGAAGCCAACCCATGACACCCAGAATTCGAGGCTGGCATTCAGGTCAGTGACCATCAATTCCGGGACCAGCTTATTTCTTTGCATCATCATCCTGCATCCAGTGTGGAGGTCAGCAATTGCGCGAGCTTCTTGCGCAGGTCACCGTGCTGCTCTTCAGCGTAAGGCGGTGCCGTTTTCCAGTCGTAGAACCATGCGGGCATCGTGCGATTGTCGTCCGGCTCCGTGGCGTAGCGAGGGAAAATATGGCTGTGCAACTGCGGTTCCGAGTTTCCCAGAATCTCGTAATTAATGCGCAACGCACCGGTGGCGGCCAACAGGGCATCGCCGATGCGCGCCATGTCGAGCAGGTAGGCAGCGCGGGCGTTGGCGTCCAGGTCATTGAGGCTGGCGACTACGGGATCGGGCAGCAGCAGGCAGTAACCGGGCAAAAACTGTACGTCGCCCATGACCGCCCAACCCGAGGCCATGCGGCAGATAACCTTGTCGTTGGCACCCTTGCGGGCCAGTTCTACGCGGTGTGAAATCAGCGGCATGCATTGTCCTTAATGACGCAGGCAAGAAAGTGACAGGCTATGTGAATCGGGCGCATCCATGCAAACATAGGCCGGGCTGACGCTGTTAGCCCAGCAACCGAACGGGTGCACGCCCTGCCGACTGACGAGTGACTCCGATAAACATTGCAGCGCAGCCAACGTGGAATAGCCCGATGCAAATGACCTGTCTGCATACCGCTTCCAGCAATATCAAGGTCTTCGATGCCGCCGCAGACAAGCTGGGGATCGCGCCCAATGTTCTGCATCATGAAGTGCGCGCAGACCTGCTCGCCGCCGCCGAACAGGCCGGTGGCCTGACCGTGGACATTGCCAACGCAACCGCCTCGGCACTGCGCCTGCTCGCGCTTGAGGCCGACGCCGTGGTGCTCACCTGCTCGACCTTGGGCCCGGTGGTCGACGGGCTTTCACCAAGCACAGCCATTTTACGTACTGACCAGGCACTGGCCTTCGCGGCGGTTCAGGCAGGCGGCAACATCGCCGTCCTGTGCGCCGTGGAAACGACACTGGAACCCACCGCTCGCCTGTTCCGGCAGGCCGCGCAACTCACCCGCGCGTCGGTGGATGTGCAATGGGTGCCAGGCGCGTGGGCGCTGTTTAAGGCAGGCGATCTGGACGGCTACCTGGCCGTCATCGCGGACGCGGCCAATCGCGCCTATACGAACGGCGCGTCCACCGTTGCACTGGCCCAAGCCTCCATGAGTGGCGCCGCCGCGCGGGTCACCGCAGGGCCGCCGCCCCTCACCAGCCCGACGGCAGGCCTGAGTGCCGCCCTGCAAATCCTCCTCAAGGGTCGATGACGGGTGGCAGTTAGCAGGCCTTTTCCAGCAGCACCGGCGATAGCCCGACCTGCAACAAGTAAGCCTCCAGCGATTGGAGGCTGCCCGACGAAACAATCGCACCGACATAGCCATCGGGACGCACCAGCACCCACTCGCCAGGCGCCAGTTCGTAAGCGTCTTGAAACTGCCCTTGCTCATCGATTACCTCACCGTGTGCACCGATGAGGTGGATATGCAGCCCGGCCCGAGGCGACACCAAACCGGGTGCAACGCCGTATCCCAACAGCGTCCAATGCGCGCCCTTGAACAGATCAAACAGGCGCAGTGATTGCCCGCCGGCGCCACGCAGTCGCGCATCCGGCGCACGGTTGCCGACGCGTTCGGCGTGCCCCAGCGCGAGTGACGATTGCGGGTAACCGAGGTCGAGTTGATGCACGTCCCTGCCCCGGCGCATGTCGCCGCGTTGCATGCCCTGGAGCAACTGGGTCGACAAGCCCAGCACCGAAGCGGCTATCGGGCGCCGCTCTTGTTCGTAAGTGTAGAGCAGCGTTTCAGGTGCACCGTTGGCCACCGCCGCCAGTTTCCAGCCCAGGTTGTAGGCATCCTGCACGCTGGTGTTGAGCCCTTGGCCACCGGTGGGTGGATGAATGTGCGCAGCGTCGCCGACCAAAAATACCTGGCCGACGCGGTAGTGATCGGCCAAGCGGGCATTCATGCTGTAGGCCGACGCCCAGGACACGGCGTGCACCTGGATGTCATCGCGCCCGGTGCGTTTTGCGATGAATGCTGTCAGCCCTTGGGCGCTGAGGTCGACCTGAGCCTCGAGCGCAATTGGCGCCTGAATCTGGAACAGCTCGGTGCCGGCCAGAGGGCACACGGCGACCTGCCGCAGCAGGTCGCCTTCGCCGAAGCGGTGCCAGCAGTCCCGCGTAAGCCCTGACAACTGCACATCGGCGACCAGCGCACGCACGCCCAGCGTCTTACCCGCAAACCCGATTTCAAGGGCGTGACGCACAAAACTGCGGCCGCCGTCGGCGCCCACCAACCAGCGCGCGCGCACTGATTGCGTGCTTGCCGCGCTGGCCAGTTGTACGCTGACGCCCTCGTCATCCTGTTCGAATGCCACCAGCTCGCAGCCAAACTCCGGCCGATGACCGAGCTCGAGCAAGCGTTCGCGCATCACGCGTTCGGTCAGAAATTGCGGCACCATCAACGGTTGTTGATACGGCTCGGCCGCCGTCGAGGCGTTGCGCTCGATGGAATCGGCCTCGGTGTAGCTGCCATCGTCGCGGTAGCGCCGCTCAGTCGGATAGACTCCACCCACGGCGCACAGGCGATCCAGAATCCCGAGGTCTTCGAAAATTTCCTGTGACCGCGGCTGGATGCCCTTGCCACGCGAGCCGTGAAAAGGCTCGGCATTTTTTTCGACCAGGCGGAACGTGATACCCCGTCGCGCCAAGTCGATCGCCAGGGTCAGACCGGCCGCGCCGGCACCGCAAATCACTACATCGACAGCGCATCGCTCGTTCATACGGATCACCTATATGTGCAATACGCACATATTAAGAAGGAGAGACACAGTGTCAACAAAAAGCGTGCAAAACGCACATATGAGCGCACAACTGCGTGACTTGCACGGCTCGCTCGTGGAGATCGTTGGGGTGATGAACCGCCCGCAGCGTGACGAAGCCATGGTGCGCGAGGCCGGGATTTCCCTGGACCGCGCGTTGTTTCCGCTGCTGGTGCTGGTTGAGCGGCTGGGCCCGATTGGCGTGGTCGAACTGGCCGACCGCGTGGGCCGCGACTACACCACCGTGAGCCGCCAAGTGGCGAAACTGGAAAGCCTTGGCCTGATCCTGCGCCAGGAAAGTGCCGTGGACCGGCGTGTACGCGAGTCAGTCATCACCGAAAAGGGCAAGGCGATGACCGACCGCGTGGATGACGCCCGCGAGCGCATGGGTGTGTCGATCTTCTCGACCTGGGAGGAAGGCGATTTCGAAAACCTGGTACGCCTGATGCGCAAATTCGCCGAGGACATCAAGGACGATTCGATACGGGCAACCAAAGGTCTACGCTGACAACCCTCGGGCAAGGTTCACCAGGGTAAGGTCACGCCGTGCCGATCCGTGAACGTCAGGCCGGGCACACCGGCGTGCCCTTCCACGGTGTCCACCACCAGAGGGATGCTTTCGCCGATCTCGAGCAGCGCACCGGGGCCGCCCATTTGCGTGCGCACCCAGCCGGGCGCGACCAGCAGATAGGCCAGGGAGTCGCCCTGATGGCGGCTATAAAAGGTCTTCATCAACATGTTCAAGGCGGCCTTGCTGGCGCTGTACAACTCCCATTGGCCGCGGTTGCCTGCAACGCTGCCGAGTTCCGATGACATCACTGCCACGACGCCGTTGCGCTCGACATTGCCATGGAACAGCTCGACCGCGCGCATCGGGCTCAACGCATTGGTAAGCAGCATGTCGACAAAGTCCTGTTCGTCGACCTGCAGCGTGTTCAACTCATTGGCTTTGCAGATGCCCGCATTGATAAACAGCGTGTTCAGGCGATAGGCCGCCAACCGGCCCTGCAGCGCACGCACCGACGCCAGGTCGGCGATGTCGACGTGCTCAAGGGTCAATTGCTTGGGGTAACAAATCTTCAGGTTCTCCAACGGCGCGCAATCGCTGCGGTACGTAGCAATGACGTGGTGACCGCGTGCGCAATATTCTTCGGCGAGGGCCAGGCCGAGCCCACGTGAAGCGCCGAGGATCAAACAGGTTTTGTGGCTCATGACAACGTTCCTTCACACTTGGCTGACAGGCCGGCAGTGAAGCATCGCGCTTGGCGCGCCTTCAATATCCCGACCGTCATGGGGAAAGTGCTGCCACGTCATCAATCGAATGGGCGTGTTTTTGCCGCTCGCATCCCCAGAACAAAAACTATTTTTTTTGTACACAAAATACTGCTAAAGATTTACCACCTCCGAGCCGAAACAAGCACCTGCAGATTTCCGCCGCCGCCGAGGAGCAACACAGCGTCGCCGAAGAGATCAACCGGCACATCCAGCAGATCTATGACGAGGCGCGACTGGTCGAAAGCCTGGCCCATTCAGCCCAGGACGATTCGGGGCGATTGGCAGGTTTGTCGGATGAGCTGAACGCCTTGGTGGGACGCTTCAAGTCCTAAAGCGTGCGACTTTGGAAGTCTGCAATCTGCTGCCACATCGCCGCCGGATTGGAATACATCGGAAAGTGCCCGCACTGGGCAATCGGCGCCAGGCGCACGCCATTGGCCTGGATGTGCGGCAAGTAGGACAGCGTGGCGTTCTGCTCGCCGTACATGAACATCGTCGGGCACGGCAGCCCGAGGAACTTGCCCATCAGGTCGGCGTGGTCAGACAGCTCGACCATCGACGCGAAGATCCCGCGCACTGCGCCGGCTCGGACTTTATGGCGCAGGCTCGCCGAATACAGCGCGCTGGCATACGCCGGTGCCTGGCGCGTGCGGTGGATGAAAGCGCTGAAAAACGCGTCGGGGTCATCGGCCGGGAAATCGACGATTTGCCGGCTGAGGAAACAATCCTCGGGGGCGATATTGCCTTCGATATCGGTGAAGCTCAGTACCCGCTCCGGAAAACGATGCGCAAGCAGCAATGCGGTCAAACCGCCCATCGAGTGGCCCACCAGATGGAAGCGCTCGACATCAAAATGGTTGAGCACCTGCAAAGCCGTCTCCAGCAGGAAGGGAATGCAAATCTTCGACAGATCGGCGCACTCGCTTTCACCGCAACCGGGCGCGTCAAAAGCGACAACGGCATGCTCGTCGAACGCTGGGTGCAGGACGATATCGGCGTAGTCTTCCTTGGTCGAACCAAACCCATGCAAAAACACAATGGGCGCGCGCGTGCCACTGCGATACAGCGCAGCGATGTTCAACGCAACGCCGTCTACCGTCAGCGGCACAGCGGTGTGGACAAACGACATGGTGGGCACTCCTTGAACAGACAGGCGGCGCATTTCAAGGCTTTCCCGGCCTTATGTAAATGACGGATAACAGAACAGACTCATACGCCAATCGTATGAGCCTGCAAGTGCGCGATCACCTGCGTGACCAATGGGTTGGGCCGTTCGCTATTCCACGCCACCGCCGTCGTCACCACGTTGAGCTTTTGTGTCAACGCGCGCAGCACCACATTGGCCGGTGCAAGTTTCTTCAGGGATGCCGGCACCAGGGCGATGCCCTGACCACAGCTGACGAACGCGATTTGCGATGCCACGGAACGCACCTCATGCAGCACGCGCGGCGAAAACCCGCTGGCGCGACACGTGGCGATCAGGTTGTCGAAATACACCGGGCTGACCCTGCGCGAGAACATCACCAGTGGTTCGCTGGCCAGGCTCGACAGACTGATGCGAGTGCGCGCTGCCAGCGGGTGGTCGCTGGGCAAGGCCACCATCAGGCGATCCTCGAGCAATGGCAGCGACTGGATCGCGGGGCCCAGGTCGCCATCGAGCCGCGCAAAGGCCAGGTCGATATCCCCCGCCTCCAGAGCGGGCACGGCCTCGACACTGTCAATCTCGCGCACCGACACGGTGAGGTGCGGGTAGTGCTGTTTGAGTTGGTTGATCAACCCCGGCAACACATCAAACATCGCCGTGGAAATCGCGCCGATGGTGAGCAGGCCCGACTGCCCGGCCACCGCCTCCTCGACCGCCAGCTCCAGGCGTTCCAACTGCTCGGCGAACTTGCGCACCGCCGGCAGGATCGCCGCGCCTACCGGCGTGAGTTTGGCGCCGCGCCGCGAGCGTTCGAACAAGGTGACCTTGAGCGCCTGTTCCAGCACCTGGATCTGCTCGCTCAACGGCGGTTGCGACATGCCCAGGCGCTTGGCGGCTCGGCCGAAATTCTGTTCTTCAGCAACGGCGAGGAACAGCCAGAGGTGGCGAATCAGGCGAAAGTTGATCATAGGCTCGGCGTATGCAAAGTGAGGTTGAGCGCCAATATACCTATCTAAACCTGCTCTGAAACCATCCAGCTGACAAAGGCCTGCAGGCGCGCGGAAAACGCCGCGCATTCGGCACTCGGGTTGCGCGCTTCAAACAGGAAGTAGGCGATCTGGACACGCATCGACGGGTAATGCTGCACGAACAACGCCACGTGCTCTTCAAGGGTTTGCGGCCAGCCCGACGCATCTGCCGCGCGCAAAATGTGCGTCGACCGAATCAACATGCGCGCTGCTTCGCGTTGCAGGCGAAGTCGCTCGGGTGGCGAGCTGGCGTGTTCAATGCGTGTGAGGTAAACGCCCAACACCGGCTCAAAGTCAGCATTGAGCGCCAAGGCGATGTCACGTGAGGGCCGAAACGGCTCAAAGCGCCGCGACAGATCATCGCCCCACACGCAACGGCAATGGTGCTTGAGCCAGAAGCCCCAGCGGGCGCGGTTCTCGGGCGCCAGCACCTCGGCGCGGTGGCCGATGTCGAAGTCGATCTTGCTCACCACCTCGTGGCGTTGCTCCAGGGCCTGGCGCAGCTGTTCCAGCGCCTCAAGCACGTGCGCATCCGGCGGATCAGTCAGCACCAGCGTCACATCAAGGTCGGACTCGCCTGGGCTGGCATCGCCCCTCGCGACACTGCCGTAGAGGTAAAGGCTGTGCAAACCCAGCCCTGCGCCTGCCAGCGACTCGCGCACATCGGCCAGCAGCGGTTGGAATTGAGCTTGAATGGGCGCATCGGCCATGATCAGCACACAACCATTGGCATCGACACCTTGAGGCGCGCTCATGGGCGATGCACCTCAATCACCAGGCCTTCCGACTCGCTGGGCACACAGAAATGGCGCGTGATCAGGTCGAACTCGGCATCCGTGGCGGCAAAATCATGCTCACCCTGAGCATTGCGCGCATGCAAGCGAGCGCGGCAGGTGGCGTCATCCAGTTCCAGGTAATGCAGGCGGTGCGGCGCTTGAGCCGCGTGTGCCAGGCCCAGCAACCATTCACGGTTGGCCAGCGTGTTCGCCGGAAAATCGAGCACCACATTGATGCCTGATTGCAGCAGATTGATCACCAACGGCCCCACCACCGCGCGAACACGCTGGGCGCAGCGCAGGTAATCGGCAATCGACACAATCTCACCCGGATAGAGCTGCGCCAGCCACTGGTCTTCGCTGAGCACAAAGGCCGCGTGTTCGGCGGCCAGGGCTTGAGCCAGGGTGGATTTGCCGGAGGCAATCTTGCCGCACAACAGATGCAGGGTTGGCATGGAAAGGTTCCTTATGTCGGGCCACCCAGCATGCCATTTTTTCACGCCGAACGACGCTGCCAATACTCATAAAATGCCAGCGCCGCGACGTTCTTGTCTTTGGCTTCCAGCATGATGTCGAAGCGCTCGAGAAACTGCAGCGCGTAGTCATTGGTCCAGCGGTTCCACATTTGCGCGCTGTGGGCGTACAGATCGCGCTTGGCGACCACCTTCAGCAGCGCGCCCATTTCCAGCTTGTGCTCGGCGTCAAACCCCAGCGCTTGCAGGCTTTCCTGGGGCTGGGAGTAATGCATCGTCGGGCGTACGCCGCGCCAGCTCTCGATGACGCGGGCAACCCGCGGTGAATCGGGGTCGATGTATTCGTCTTCGTTGATCCAGCAGTGATGAATGTCCAGCACCACCGGTGCCAGGTCGGCGACTTGCAGACAGTGGTCCAGGCCGTAGGTTTTTTCGTCGTTTTCAAAGGTGATGCAGTTACGCGCCACCTCGGACAAGCGTGACCACACCGCGCGGGTGCCCTCAACGCCTAAACGGCCGGCGATATGGACGTTGCACTTGAGGTCCTGAAAGCGGCGGCCGTAGCCCATCATGCGGATCATGTCGGCGTGGTATTCGAACTCGGCCACGCTGTTTTCCACCACACCGGGGTTGTCCGAGCCCAGCACGCAATATTGCCCAGGGTGGAAGGACAACCGGATATCCGAGGCGCGAGCCAGGTCGCCGATGGCGGCGAACCCTTCGCTCAACTGACGAACAAGGGCCGGGTCCTTGTAGACATCCGCCACTTTCGGGTGGCTGTAGAACGGCAGCAGGTCGCTGCTCAAGCGCAGCATGCGCAGCGTCGCAGGCAGCTCGGCGACATACGCCAGCAGGCGCAATTGCGCCGCGAGGTTGTGGGTCACCACCTCGACCAATTTGCTCCGGGCGACCTGAGGTTCGACGCTCTCCATCCAGCGCAGGGTGGTGGTACGCGGGTTGTAGGGGCCTTCGATTAACTTGAGCGCACTGGCTGACGGCAGGCGTTCAGGGTGCTTGTACTGGCAGGCAAAGCCGATGCGAGGATGGGTCATGGTAAGGCCAGGTAATGAGTGATCGTGAGCACAACAGAATGTTAGGCGCGTGGCGCCGCCAGGGGTTCATTCAACCCGCGTCTTGCGTGAATCAAGTTGAATCCCGGTTTCGCCGGGCGGTCACCTATAAGGAACGATAACGCAATGGAGGTGATGATGAACCTTGCAATGACACTCTTCAGCCTGTTTGCCGGTTGGATGGCGATTGTGTTCTCCATGACGTGGGGCCTGTTGCGCGTCCTGCGCTGGCACCATGCTTAGCACCCCCGACGGGCGCTACTTTGTGGTCAAGGGCCAGCTGTGGCGCTGCACCAACCCCGCGCTGGATGAAGCCACGCGGCAGCGCTGGGTCAACGCGTTGATGGACGCGCGCCGCGCCGTCAAGTCGGCCAAGGCCAGCGGCGACGCCAGCCAATTGCGCGCGGCTCGCCAGCAGGTGCAGCAGGCCAAGGTCGCACTCGGTGAGCGTGGCCCGGTGTGGTGGCGCGATGGCAGCCCGGACTACAACCGTTACCAGGTGGCCAATACGCCGTATGCGGCGTGGTTTGAAAAACATCTCGACACGAAGCCCCACTGAACTTTCTTACAAATGCCAGGCTCCTTTCCTATGCGAAGTCACCGTGCCCTGATCCCAGGGTGCTGAACGATAAGGAGCCGCCACCGACATGACTACCCTCCCCGCCTATCCCACCGTCAGACCTGGCCCGCTGCACTCGATCCTGCTGGCAGGCAGCGTGCCGTTGTTTTTGGGTGCCTTGCTCAGTGACATTGCCTACGGCCAGACCTACCAGATCCAGTGGGCCAACTTTGCGTCCTGGCTGATCGCCGGCGCACTGGTGTTCAGTGGCTTTGCGCTGTTGTTTGCGCTGGTCAACCTGCTGCGCGCCGAACGCAAGGCCGGGCGCCCGGCGGCCTATTTCCTGCTGCTGTTGGCGACGTGGGTGCTGGGGCTGGTCAACGCCTTTCAGCACGCCAAGGACGCCTACGCGATGATGCCTGGCGGACTGATTCTGTCGGTGATTGTCACAGTGCTGGCCATCGCCGCAACGTGGATCGGCCTGACTAACCTGCGCTCGGGAGTTGCCCAATGAAACCATTCCACACCCTGAGCGTATTGAGCGCCGCCCTGTTGCTGACCGCCTGCGGTGGCGAAGGCGACAAGACCCAGGCCCGCGGCCCCGATCCGAAATTGCCCGAGCAACAAAGCAGCCTGCTGCCGAGCATGAAGATTGCCGAGCCAGCCCCCTGGGGCGAGCAGAAACCCAAAGTGCCCGAGGGCTACAGCGTTACCGCCATCGCCACCGACCTGGCTATCCCGCGCCAGACCCTGGTGCTGCCCAACGGCGACATCCTCGTCGCCGAAGGCCGTGGCGGCAGCGCGGCCAAGCTCAAGCCCAAGGACGTGATCGCCAGCGTGATCAAGGCCGAGGGCAACACCAAGGTCAAGGGCGGCAACCGCCTGACGCTGCTGCGCGACGCCGACGGTGACGGCACCTATGAACTGAAAACGGTATTCGCCGACAACCTCAACGCGCCTTATGGCCTGGCCTACGCCGACGGCAAACTCTACGTCGCCAATCAGGACGCGCTGGTGCGCTTTGACTACGCCGACGGCCAGACCAAAGCCAGTGGCCCGCCGACCACAATCACCGACCTGCCGGCGCAGATCAACCACCACTGGACCAAGTCCCTGGCGGTGAGTGAGGACGGGCGCCAGCTGTACGTGGGCATCGGCTCCAACAGCAACATCACCGAGCGCGGCATGGAAGTGGAAATCGACCGGGCGATGGTCTGGCAGATCGATGCCGCCACCGGCGCGCACAAACCCTACGCCACTGGCATTCGCAACCCGACCGCGCTCACGATTCAACCCGGCTCCGGGCAATTGTGGGCAGTGGCTAACGAGCGTGATGAACTCGGCCCGGACCTGGTGCCGGACTACCTGACGTCGGTGCGTGAAGGTGCCTTTTATGGCTGGCCCTACAGCTACTGGGGCCAGAACGTCGACCCGCGCGCGCAACCGCAGAACCCGGCGAAAGTCGCCGCTGCCATCAAGCCCGATTACAGCCTGGGCTCCCACGTTGCAGCGTTGGGTGTGGACTTTTCCATCCCAGCGATGGGTGAGAAATTCGCCGACGGCGCGTTTGTCGGCGAGCATGGCAGCTGGAACCGCGATAACCCGGTGGGCTACAAGGTGATCTTCGTGCCCTTCAGCAATGGCAAACCGGCGGGTGAACCGATTGATTTTGCTACCGGTTTTCGTGGCGATGACGGCAAGACACGTGGCCGTCCAGTGGGTGTGACGGTGGACCCGAAAGGTGCGCTGATCATCGCCGACGACTTGGCCAATACCATTTGGCGCGTAACGCGTAATCGCTAGCCCGTGTATGACAGGGGCGATTCGCCCCTGTCAGTCCTCACCATGCAATTGCATTTCAAGCCAGGCCAGCAGCGCCGCAACTTCGCTGCGCGGGCCTGCGCCTTGTTGCCTGTAGACCGAAATCGTCTCGGGTAGCTGCACACTCTCCGCGCACGGTCTTACCAGCGCCCCACTTTCAATCAAACGGCTGGCGGTGCGACGCCTGCCCGTGGCGACACCGTGCCCTTCTACAGCAGCCTGTAACGTCAACGGCCACTACCTGGCCGAATGCCTGCAACCACTCGTCCCATTCCATCAAATGCGGTGGCGCGTGCTGTAGTGCAAAAACCTTTGACCGTGCGATTCGGACGGTGGGCTATCTATTGAAAGCAGTACAAATCGATCGTCGGCGTTGCTGTTCGCTGCCGTCAGACGTTAAAAGCTGTTGACTTGATTGCTTTAGGCAACCATATAATTGCTTAAGGCAACCAATCGAGCACTGTCATGACCACGACCCTTGTCGAACGCGCCGCGATCATTCGCGGTTTCAACCGTTTTTACACTCATCAGATCGGCGTGCTGCAGGAACACTTGCTGCAAAGCGATTTCTCGCTGACCGAAATCCGTGTGATGTACGAACTCTCCTCCCGTGGCGACCTGACCAGCGCCGACCTGTGCCAGATGCTCGGCCTTGATGCGGGCTACCTGAGCCGGCTGATCAGCGGGTTCGAAAAGAAAGGGCTGATCCAGAAAGTCCGCTCCGTCACCGATGCGCGTGCGGTGCAACTGCACCTCAGCGACCTCGGTCGATCAGTGCTGGCGCCGCTGGAAAACCAGACCCAACAGGAAGTCATCGCCTTGCTCCAGGCCTTGCCCGAGCAGCAACAGCAGCAACTCACGGCGTCGATGCAGCGTATCCAGACACTGTTGCAAGGCGGCACGCCTAGTTACCTGCTGCGCGACCCGCAGCCCGGCGATATGGGCCTGGTGGTGCAACAGCAATCGGCGTTGTATGCGCGTGAGTACCACTGGAATTGGGAGTTTGAAGCGTTGGTATCGGAGATTGTCGCCAAGTATTTGCGCGAGTTCGACCCGAGCGCCGAGCGTTGCTGGATCGCAGAGAAGGACGGTGAAGTGGTGGGTTCAATCTTCGTGGTGCGCCATGACGAAACCACCGCCAAGCTGCGCATGCTCTACGTGGACGCCAGTGCACGGGGCATGGGCATCGGTCAGCGACTGGTGGAGGAATGCCTGCGTTTTGCGCGCAATGCCGGTTACAAAAGCATGCTGTTGTGGACGGTCGACGCGCTGACCGATGCACGCAAGCTGTATCAGAAAGCCGGCTTCCGCCTGGTAGACGAAGAAGCGACGGTGAGCTTTGGCAAATCGTTGATCAGTGAAACCTGGGCCCGCGAGCTGTAAGGCGTTCCCGCGCTGTCGCCAGCGCGGGCGTTTGCGCGGTTAGAGGTCAGTGATTTCTTTATGGCGCGGCACCAGCGCCTTCATCACGCTCCACGCCACCAGGTAGGCCAGGGCACAGATCGCAAACATGATCATGTAGCCGGTGTGGATGTCGTTGATGGACTTGTAGTAGTCGAACACCCAGCCACCGATCTTGGTCATCACCACACCGCCCAAGCCCCCGGCCATGCCGCCGATGCCAACCACCGAGGCGACGGTTTTTTGCGGGAACATATCGGACACGGTAGTGAAGATGTTGCACGACCACGCTTGGTGCGCCGAGGCGCCCACACCGATCAGCAGCACCGGCACCCAGAAACTCAGGTAGCCAAAGGGCTGCGCCAGCAACACCACCAGCGGGAACAGCGCGATCACCAGCATGGCTTTCATGCGCCCGTCGTAGGGTGCATCGCCACGGGCCATGAAGTAGCTGGGGAACCAGCCGCCGCCGATACTGCCGACCATGGTCATGCTATACAGCACCGCCAGCGGCATCACGATGTCCGCGCCTTTCATGCCGTATTGCGCCGACAGGTAAGTGGGCAGCCAGAACAGGAAGAACCACCACACGCCGTCAGTCATGAACTTGCCGAAGGCAAAAGCCCAGGTCTGGCGGTAGGTCAGCAGTTTGAACCACGAAACTTTTTTCGCGGCAGCACCCGCAGGTTCTGGCGTGAACGGCTGCACTGTCTGGTCGCTACGAATGTAGGCCAGCTCTTCGGCCGACAGGCGTTTTTGCTGCTCCGGTTTTTCGTAAACCGCAGCCCACACCGCCACCCAGATGAAGCCCAGCATGCCGATGACCATAAAGGCCGCTTCCCAGCCCCATATGCCGGCAATCAAGGGCACGCAAATCGGCGCCAGGATCGCCCCCACGTTAGCCCCGGAATTGAAGATACCGGTGGCCAGCGAGCGTTCTTTTTTCGGGAAGTATTCGGCGGTGGCCTTGATCGCGATGGGGAAGTTGCCTGCCTCGCCAATCGCCAGCACGGCGCGTGACAGCATGAAACCGGCAATCGACACCGGGATCACCGCCAGGCCGATAGCGCCGCTGACCGCAGCGATGCCCTCACCCATCGGCACCGAAAACGCATGCATGATGGCGCCGGTGGACCAAATGCCAATCGCCACCACGTAGGCGGCCTTGGTGCCGATCTTGTCGACGAAGCGTCCGGCAAACAGCATGGAAATCGCGTAGACAAACTGGAACACCGCCGCGATGTTGGCGTAGTCCGTGTTGCTCCAGCCAAACTGCGTCGACAGCTGCGGCGCGAGAAGGCTGAGGACCTGGCGGTCGAGGTAGTTGACGGTCGTGGCAAAGAACAACATCGCGCAGATGGTCCAGCGATAGTTGCCGACGGCCGTGCCGACGCGATGGGCGTTGATGGGCTCATTCAAATTCATGGCATCACTTTTTATTTTTGTTAGGTAGGACATACGTAACGTCATATGTCGTCGTACAACTGTGACTTTTATATCGGGCCGCCTACCCGGTGTCAATCTCGAAGATTGCCTTTTAACGAGGGATTACGCAGATCTGAAAGTACTTAACTACGTGCAGTTGTAGGATGACAAATCCTGAATACCCGGCTGGGTGCTTTGCCGGGCACATCATCAAGCAGGCCGAAGGGCTGCATACCGAGCTTTTCCAGCACACGAATCGACGCGGCATGATCCGGCCGCACCAACCCGAATACCTGAGGCAAACCCAGCGTTTGAAACGCCATCGCCAGCGCATCGCGGCCAAGCTCGGTGGCATAGCCCTGCCCCCAGGCATCGACCGCAAAGCGATAGCCCAGGTTGTTGCGCCGCTCGGTCAGGTAATTGAGCGGCGCCACGCCGCCAAAGCCGATGAGGTGATCGGGCGCCTCGCGGCGGGCAATGGCCCACCAGCCATAGCCCTGGCTGGCCCATTGTTCGAGCCAGTGGCTGAGCAGGCGTTGCGCGTCGTCGAGGCTGGCCATTGGGCCACTCGGGTTAAACAGGTTTGTCTGCGGGTCGCCGAAGATCGCGAACAATCGGTGCACATCGCTGGGCTCTGGCTTGCGATAGATCAGGCGGGAGGCGGTGGCAGGCATTCTGATAATTCCCTGGTGAGGTCGTGAAGTTCAATTCATCTGCAAAAAAAGGTAAATAGCGGTGAATTATTTCATGTCCGCTTGTATCTGAACTGACAGAGCGGTGCCATCGCAACGATGGCACCTCCCCTGTTCTGTTTTAGAGTGGCCCGCATGAAATTACGTAAGAAAAGCGTCAAACCCATCGGATTGAAAGACATCACCATCGTCGACGATACCAAGGTGCGCAAGGCGATTACCGCCGCCGCCCTGGGTAACGCCATGGAGTGGTTCGACTTTGGTGTCTACGGTTTCGTCGCCTATGTGCTGGGCAAGGTGTTCTTCCCGGACGCCTCGCCGAGCGTGCAAATGATTGCCGCCTTGGCCACCTTCTCGGTGCCCTTCCTAATTCGCCCGCTGGGTGGCCTGTTCTTCGGTGCGCTGGGTGACAAATACGGACGGCAGAAAGTCCTCGCCGCAACCATCGTCATCATGTCCTTGAGCACCTTTGCCATCGGCCTGATTCCCGGGTATGCCTCGATTGGCATCTGGGCACCGATCCTGCTGTTGCTGTGCAAAATGGCCCAAGGGTTCTCGGTAGGCGGTGAGTACACCGGCGCCTCGATCTTCGTCGCCGAGTACGCACCGGACCGTAAACGCGGGTTCCTCGGCAGCTGGCTGGATTTTGGCTCGATTGCCGGTTTCGTGCTCGGCGCCGGTGTGGTGGTGCTGATTTCGACGATCCTCGGTGAAGCCGATTTCGAAGCGTGGGGCTGGCGCCTGCCGTTCTTCCTCGCCCTGCCTTTGGGCATTATCGGCTTGTACCTGCGTCACGCGCTGGAAGAAACCCCGGCCTTCCAACAGCACATGGACAAGCTTGAACAAGGCGACCGCCAAGGCCTGACCCACGGCCCCAAGGTGTCGTTCAAAGAGGTGGCTACCCAGCACTGGCGCAGCCTGCTGACCTGCATCGGTATCGTTGCCGCCACCAACGTGACGTACTACATGTTGCTCACCTATATGCCGAGCTACCTGTCGCATAACCTGCATTACAAAGAAAACAGCGGCGTGCTGATCATCATCGCGATCATGGTCGGCATGCTGTTCGTGCAGCCGTTCATCGGTTTTGTCAGCGACAAGATTGGCCGTAAACCCTTCATCATCGCCGGCAGCGTCGGGCTGCTGTTCCTGTCTATCCCGGCGTTTATGTTGATAACCAGCGGCAAAATCGGCCTGATTTTCGCCGGTCTGCTGATTCTGGCCGTGGTGCTGAACTTCTTTATCGGCGTGATGGCCTCCACGCTGCCGGCTATGTTCCCGACCCACATTCGCTATAGTGCGCTGGCCAGCGCGTTCAACGTCTCGGTACTGATCGCCGGCCTCACCCCCACCGCGGTGGCGTGGCTGGTGGAAAGCACCAACGACCTGTACATGCCCGCCTACTACCTGATGGTGTTTGCGGTGGTCGGGCTGATTACCGGCCTGACCATGAAGGAAACCGCGAACAAGCCGTTGCGCGGCGCGGCGCCGGCAGCGTCCGATATGGCAGAAGCCAAGGAAATATTGCAAGAGCACCATGACAATATCGAGCAGAAGATCGAAGACATCGACGCCGAAATTGCCGCTCTGGAAGCCAAGCGCCAGAACCTGGTGCAGCAGCATCCGCGAATCAACTGATACCTGACCGTGCGTGGCGGCCCCGCCGCCACGCCTTTGGAGTGCCCAAACATGGTTCCAAGCGTCACCGCAGCCCACTCGTTACTCAGCGCGGACGAACGCGCCGCCATCGCCGAAATCGAAGCCACCACCAGCATTCTGCAACTGGTAACCCGCCTGACCGGCATGCGCTTTGCCGGCATTGCCAAATTCACCGACCTTGAATGGGTGGTGTGCTCGGTCCATGACCCGCTGCACATGGGGATTCATGTCGACGACGTACTCGACCTGGAAACCACCCTGTGCAGTGAGTTCTGCGTCGACCCGCAGGCCCTGTTCGTTCCGCAGATCAGCCAGAATGGCCGCTTTGCCACCCGCCCGGTGGTCAAGCAGTACGCCATCGAAAGTTACGCCGGCGCGCCGATCTTTCTGCCCGATGGCCGCCTGTTCGGAGCGCTGTGTGCACTGGACTCGCGGGCGATGCTGTTTGACGACCCCAACCTGCCGGAAACCCTTAGCCTGTTTGCACGGCTGATTGGCTGTATTTTCTTCGCTAACCTGACAACGCCTGATCAGTAACCGCCGCCCTGCCCCGCAGTGCAGCAATATCGCGCTTTGGCCGCACGCCAAACAATCGGCTGTACTCACGAACTGTAAAGGGCTTTCATAGCCCACAGCGCAAGTAGGCTGGTGGATTTGGCTTTCCAATCGGCAATCGATTCGGGTGCCACCCTGGGTATCGCCAGCCTGTTGGCTTACCTGACCTCGCGGCGTGCTACAGCGACCTACGTGAGCCGCCGCGCTACCTGAAAAACTGACTCGGGGTTTTGCCAAACTGTTTCTTGAACATGCTGGTAAACGCGCTCGGGCTCTCATAGCCCAGCTCGATGGCCACATCGATGATCTTCTCCCCCACCGCGATGCGTTCCAGCGCCAGCAGCAACCGCGCCTGCTGGCGCCATTGGCCGAAGGTCAGGCCGGTTTCCTTGCGGAACAGGCGCTGGATGGTTTTCTGGTCCAGGTCCAGGCGATCACTCCAATCGGCGACTGTCGAGGCATCACCCGGTTCCTGCTGCAGCGCCTGGCAGATACGGTTGATGCGCAGGTCGGCCGGCTGGGGCAGTGACAACGGCAAGGCCGGCAGGATCGCGAGTTCGTCGAGGATCAAGTGCATGATTCTCGCCTCGCGCGAGTCCTCGGCATACGGCGGCTTCAAACTCACCGAGGCTTTGATCAGCTCACTCAGCAACGGCGACACACTGACGGTCTTGGGCTCGCTCGGCAGATTGGGGAAACGGTCCGGGCGCACAAAGACGCTGCGCATCTTCAACGTGCCCACGCAACGCAGCGAATGCACCTGCCCGCTGGGCATCCAGAACCCGCGATTGGGTGGCACCGTCCATTGGTTCAGCGCCGAATACACCACCATCACGCCTTCGACGGCGTACAACAGTTGATGCTTTTCGTGACTGTGGTCGGGGATCACCCAGTTTTCGGGGTAATCGGTCGCGGAACTGATGACAGCCCAGTCGCCCTCGTCGATCTCCCGCAGAAATACATCCAGTGGTTTGATGATTTCGCCCTTTTTGCGATGGTTGGCGCCCGAATTACGCGAGACAGGCATTTTCAGCGAATCTAGCATAAACGCCGCAACATTTAGAAACGGGCAGCGCGCTAAAGTACGCACTGCCCCTGTTCGCTGCCTTGTATGGAATGCCTGCATGTCGAGCCTGACCGCGCCACCCGCCACTGCAACCGCTACGCCGCAAATAAGCCCCTTGGTCATGCGTGTCCTGGGCGCCTGCGCCCTGGCGCACATGATCAACGACCTGATCCAGGCCGTGCTGCCGTCGATCTACCCGATGCTCAAGGCCAACTACGGGCTGAGCTTTACCCAGGTCGGCCTGATTACCCTTACCTTCCAGTTGACCGCGTCCTTGCTGCAACCCTGGATCGGCTACCACACCGACCGCTATCCCAAGCCCTGGCTGCTGCCTGCAGGCATGGTGTGCACGCTGATCGGCATCCTGCTGCTGGCGTTTGTCGGCACCTTCCCGTTGATCCTGTTGGCGGCGGCGCTGGTCGGGGTCGGGTCGTCGACCTTCCACCCGGAAACCTCACGCGTGGCACGCCTGGCCTCGGGCGGGCGCTATGGCCTGGCACAATCGACCTTCCAGGTCGGCGGCAACACCGGCAGCGCGTTCGGCCCGTTGCTGGCGGCGGCGATCATCATTCCCTACGGCCAAACCCATATCGCCTGGTTCGGGCTCTTCGCCGTGTTCGCGATCATGGTGCTGTATGGCTTGAGCCGCTGGTACCGCCACCACCTCAACCTGTTCAAGCTCAAGCAAGGCGGCAAGGCCACCCACGGTTTGTCCAAAGGCCGCGTGACATTTGCCCTGGTGGTACTGGCGTTGCTGGTGTTCTCCAAGTACTTCTACATGACCAGCCTGACCAGCTACTTCACCTTTTACCTGATCGAGAAATTCCACCTGTCGGTGGCCAGCTCGCAGATGTACCTGTTCCTGTTCCTCGGCGCGGTGGCTGTCGGCACCTTTGCCGGTGGCCCGATTGGCGACAAGATCGGCCGCAAGAAAGTCATCTGGTTCTCGATTCTCGGCGCCGCGCCCTTCACCCTGGCCCTGCCCTACGTCGACCTGTTCTGGACCGCCGTGCTCAGCGTGGTGATCGGCTTCATCATCGCTTCGGCCTTCTCGGCCATCGTAGTCTTCGCCCAGGAACTGGTGCCGGGCAATGTCGGGATGATCGCCGGGATCTTCTTCGGCCTGATGTTTGGCTTCAGCGGGATTGGTGCCGCGCTGCTGGGCTTGCTTGCCGACAACCACGGCATCGAGTACGTCTACAAAATCTGTTCGTTCCTGCCACTGGCGGGCATCCTGACGATCTTGCTGCCCTCGACCAAAGGCGTCTGACCGGCCGATCATCGGCTGGCCGTGTGCTATCACGCGGAATGCTCTGAAAAACCTGCGGGTGCGCTTACAATCCCGATTTTCAAGCGCACACCCAGGCAGACCCGGCACGACATGACGCTCGACCCTCCTACGATTCTGATATTGACCATCGCGCTGGCTGCCGCTGCTGCCCTGTATCTGGCGGTGGAATGGCGCAGTGTGCGCGAGCCTTCGCTGCTGTTCTGGGCGGCAGGTTTCGCGATCATCAGCGTCGGCTCCACCCTGGCCCTGCTGCGCAGCAAAGGCCTGTTGATGATCGGTATCTGGTTTGCCAACGGCTTGCTGGTGGCCGCGCACTGGCTGTTTTTGCTCGGCGTGGCACGTTTTACCCAGGTGCGCTTGTCGCGTGCGTGGCTGCTGATGCTGGTCGCCTGGCTCGGCGTGCTGCTGTTGCCCAGCGACCTGGCGTGGTCCAAGGCCATGCTGATGGTCAACTCATTGCTGGTCGCGTTGCCGACCTTGCGCGCCAGTTTCCTGCTGCGCCCCCATGGCAGATCCCTGAGCATCGGCGCGGTGCAACTGCGCTATGTATTGCTGCTTCACGGCGCCTTTTATATGGCCAAGGCGCTGTCGGTAATCATCCCCGGCACGCTGATCGATCTTGCCGCGTTCAAGGGCGAAATCATCCAGGTTTCCTTGGTGGAGGGCGCAATGGCGATCATGTTGATCGCGTTGTCGATGACCGGCTCCGAGCGCTACCGGCGTGAACAGCAGATCGCCCGGCTGGCGGCCCGTGACCCGCTGACGGCGCTGTACAACCGCCGCGCCCTGGATGTGCGTGCGCCGCAGCTGTTGGCCCAGGTATCGCCGCAACAGCCGGGCGCTTTGCTGTTGATCGACATCGACAACTTCAAACTGGTCAACGACCTCTACGGGCATATCGCCGGCGACCGTTTGCTGATTGCCCTGAGCGAGATGATCCGCACGGTGGTGCCCGAAGGCGCGCTGGCGGCCCGCTTGGGCGGAGATGAGTTTGTGATCCTGCTGACCAAGGCCTCGACCGCCCAGATCGTCGAACTGGGCAGCCGCTTGCGTGAGCAGTTCCAGCAGTTGGCCGCACACACCTTCACCACCCCGGTACCGGTAACCCTGAGCATCGGCGCCAACCTGTTCGACCAGCCACCGCCGAGCCTGACGGCGCTGATCGAACAAGGCGACACCACACTCTACGAAAGCAAACGCGGCGGGCGTGACAGCATTCGGCTGGTGGACCGAACGGGAACCGGTTCGTACGGTTAATGGCTTCCTGTGGCGAGCGGACGTGTTGTGGCGAGCAGGCTTGTTGTGGCGAGCGGG
>NZ_CAWOAW010000014.1:1348749-1352082 GCF_963879675.1 Pseudomonas sp. Larv2_ips | reverse complement strand
CGCAGCAACCCCATAAAGGACGCCAAGTTGTTCCAGGGACACCGCGTCGGCAGTTTTTTGGGGTTGCTGCGCAACCCAACGCGGGGCAAGCCCGCTCGCCACTGGCAGCCCGCTTACCACTGCCAGCCCGCTCGCCACTGCCAACCCGCTCACCACCGCTAGCCCGGTTGCCAGTGCGGGCTTGCTTATTGCCCCAGGTTTGAGCCTCTCAGGCGGGCGCGCGAGTGCTCGGCGCTTGGCGTGAGAACCCATTCACGACGATGTAAAGCAACGGTCCCACCGACACAAACACCGCCGTCAGCAAAAAATACGGCACCAGCGACGCCATCGACCGCCCTCGCCCGCGCGCATCCCGATACATCCACACGCACGCAAGTACCGCCATCAGGTACAGGTCAATCACTACCTGCGCGGTGTCCGGCCGCGACATCAATTCCCGCCCAAATTCCAACAGTGACTGCTCGGCCGTGAGCATCGTAGCCAAGGTGTACAACGAAAACCCGAGCAAACCGGCCAGGGCTAAATAAGGTCTGCGCATGGTGCCTTCCTTGAAATGATCGAGGCTCAACATAGTGATAAGGTTGCGCCTCTCGCAATGACCTCGCAGGTCATGATCAGGCCATGGACATCCCTTCTACTGCCGGCCAGCACCTGCGCCAATTGCGTCGACACGCCAAGCTCAGCCAGCTGGACCTGGCCTTGATCACGGGCGTTTCCCAGCGCCATCTCAGTTGCATCGAAACCGGCCGGGCCAAACCAGGCCCGGGTACTTTGCATTCTCTGCTGACGGCGCTGCAGGCCCCGCTGGAGCACTGCAACCAGGTGTTCCTCGCCGCCGGATACGCGCCGCGTTACACCGCCACTCCACTCGCCGCCCCGGCCATGGCCGCCGTCCGTGACGCCGTCAGCCATGTGCTGCACGCCAACAATCCCGCCCCGGCGATTCTGCTGGACAGCGAGTGGCAAGTGCTCGCCGCCAACGCCAGCACCGGCCTGTTGTTTGAGCTGGTCGGGATTGAGCCGAATGCCGCCCAAGGGCTGAATCTGCTGACCACGCTGTTGCAAACCGGCGGCCTGGGCGATCACCTGATCAACGCCGAAGAAATCCGCACCGTCGCCTGGCAACGCGCAACCCGCGAAGCGCTGGGTAATCCTGCACTGGCCGGGTTACTGGCCCGTTTGCCGGTGCCGAGCAGCACGCAGTTGCCCAATGAAATGCCGCCGCTGTTGCTCACCCGCATCCGCTCACATCGCGGTGAACTGAATTTCCTGTCGACCTTCACCACCTTCGGCATGCCCCAGGACATCACCCTCACGTCACTGCGCATCGAACATCTGATTCCGGCTGACGCGCCCACGTGGCAAGTGATGCGCGCCGCTTACGCGGAGTATGCGGCGCTGGTTTTGTGAAATATCTGTACGTAGACTGCCGCCATACCTCCCACTTGAAGGCGGCGAAAAAAACGTGATGCAAGTTACCGAAGTCTCCATTGCCCAATTGCGCGCGGCGCTTGAAAGCGGCCAGACCACTGCCGTTGAACTGGTCCAGGCTTACCTGGCGCGGATCGAGGCCTATGACGGCCCGCAGACCGCGACCAAATTGAACGCCGTGGTGGTGCGCAACCCGCAAGCACTTGAAGAAGCCAAGGCCGCCGATGCGCGCCGGGCCAAGGGCGAAACCTTGGGGCCATTGGACGGCATTCCCTATACCGCCAAGGACAGCTACCTGGTCAAAGGCCTGACGGCGGCCTCCGGCAGCCCGGCCTTCGCCTCACTGGTGGCGCAGCGCGACGCCTTCACCATCGAGCGCCTGCGCGCCGGCGGCGCTATCTGCCTGGGCAAGACCAACATGCCGCCGATGGCCAATGGCGGGATGCAGCGCGGCGTTTATGGCCGTGCAGAAAGCCCGTACAACGCTGACTACCTGACGGCACCGTTTGCCTCCGGCTCGTCCAACGGCGCGGGCACCGCAACGGCTGCCAGCTTCGCCGCCTTCGGTTTGGCCGAGGAAACCTGGTCGAGCGGGCGCGGCCCGGCGTCCAACAATGGCCTGTGTGCCTACACGCCATCGCGCGGGATCATTTCCGTACGCGGCAATTGGCCGCTGACGCCAACCATGGACGTGGTAGTGCCGTACGCACGAACCATGGCCGACCTGCTCGAAGTACTCGACGTCGTGGTCGCCGAAGACACCGACACGCGCGGCGACCTCTGGCGCCTGCAACCGTGGGTGCCGATTCCGAGCGTGGCGTCGGTGCGCCCGGCCTCTTACGCTGAGCTGGCTGTGGGCAGCGAATCCCTGGCCGGCAAGCGTTTCGGCGTGCCGCGCATGTACATCAATGCCGACCCCGAGGCCGGCACCAGCGAGAAACCCGGAATCGGCGGGCCAACCGGGCAAAAGATCCACACCCGTGCCAGCGTGATCGACCTGTGGCACGCCGCGCGCCAGGCGTTGGAAGCGGCCGGCGCCGAAGTGATTGAAGTCGACTTCCCACTGGTCTCCAACTGCGAAGGCGACCGCCCAGGCGCGCCGACGGTGTTTACCCGTGGCCTGGTCTCCAAGGAATTTTTGCACGACGAATTGTGGGAGCTGTCGGCCTGGGCGTTTGATGATTTCCTGCGCGCCAACGACGACCCGTCGCTGAACCGCCTGGCGGATGTCGACGGGCCGAAAATCTTCCCGCACGACCCCGGCACCCTGCCCAACCGTGAAGACGACCTGGCCGCCGGCATGGACGAATACGTGCGCATGGCCGAGCGCGGCATCACACCGTGGAACGAAATCAGCACCGTGCCGGATGGCCTGCGCGGGCTGGAACAGACCCGACGCATCGACCTGGAAGACTGGATGGACGCACGGGGGCTGGACGCGGTGTTGTTCCCGACCGTGGCCGATGTCGGCCCGGCCGATGCCGACGTGAACGAAGCCTCGGCGGATATCGCCTGGAGCAACGGCGTCTGGGTGGCTAACGGCAACCTCGCGATCCGCCACCTGGGCGTGCCGACCGTCACCGTGCCGATGGGCGTGATGGCGGACATCGGCATGCCCGTAGGGTTGACCTTCGCCGGGCGTGCCTATGACGATTCGGCGCTGCTGCGTTTTGCTTCCGCGTATGAAGCCACCGGCAGCAAACGCCTGATCCCGCCGCGTACACCACCACTGGCAGCAGGCTAAACACGGTCCAATTATGGGAGCTGGCTTGCCTGCGATAGCGGTCGATCAGTCAGCCCGTTTTTCACTGGCAGACCGCCTTCGCGGGCAAGCCCGCTCCCACAGTTTTGAATGCATTTCAGGCCACGCCGATCAGCAGCTGGCTAAGCCCGCTCCAAATA
>NZ_CAWOAW010000014.1:1348325-1348739 GCF_963879675.1 Pseudomonas sp. Larv2_ips | reverse complement strand
TTGCCTGCGATAGCGGTGGATCAGCCAACCTGTTTTTCACTGACAGACCGCCTTCGCGAGCAAGCCCGCTCCCACAGTTTTGAATGCATTTCAGCCCACGCCGATCAGCAGCTAACTAAACACTCTCCAAATGTGGGAGCTGGCTTGCCTGCGATAGCGGTGCATCAGTCAGCTCTTTTTTCACTGAAAGACCGCCTTCGCGAGCAAGCCCGCTCCCACAGTGTTGACTGCATTTCAGGCGACGCCGGTCAGCAGCTGGCTAAACATGCTGCAAATGTGGGAGCTGGCTTGCCTGCGATAGGGGTGGATCAGCCAACCTGTTTTTCACTGGCAGACCGCTTTCGCGGGCAAGCCCGCTCCCACAGTGTTGACTGCATTTCAGGCCACGCCGATCAGCAACTGGCTAAACACGGC
>NZ_CAWOAW010000014.1:1316789-1348315 GCF_963879675.1 Pseudomonas sp. Larv2_ips | reverse complement strand
GGTCAGCCAACCTGTTTTTCACTGAAAGACCGCCTTCGCGAGCAAGCCCGCTCCCACAGTGTTGACTGCATTTCAGGCGGGGCCGGTCAGCAGCTGGCTAATCACGCTGCAAATGTGGGAGCGGGCTTGCCTGCGATAGGGGCGGATCAGCCAACCTGTTTTTCACTGACAGACCGCCTTCGCGAGCAAAACCCGCTCCCACAGTGTTGACTGCATTTCAGGCCACGCCGATCAGCAGCTGGCTAAACACGCTCCAAATGTGGGAGCTGGCTTGCCTGCGATAGCGGTGGGTCAGCCAACCTGTTTTTCACTGAAAGACCGCCTTCGCGAGCAAGCCCGCTCCCACAGTGTTGACTGCATTTCAGGCCGGGCCGGTCAGCAGCTGGCTAAGCCCGCTCCAAATGTGGGAGCTGGCTTGCCTGCGATAGCGGTGGGTCAGCCAACCTGTTTTTCACTGAAAGACCGCCTTCGCGAGCAAGCCCGCTCCCACAGTTTTTTGACTGCATTTCAGGCCACGCCGGTCAGCAGCTAGCTAAATACACTCCAAATGTGAGAGCTGGCTTGCCTGCGATAGCGGTGGATCAGCCAACCTTTTTTTCACAGACAGACCGCCTTCGCGAGCAAGCCCGCTCCCACAGCGTTGACTGCATTTCAGGCCACGCCGATCAGCAGCTGGCTAAGCCCGCTCCAAATGTGGGAGCTGGCTTGCCTGCGATAGCGGTGGATCAGCCAACCTGTTTTTCACTGACAGACCGCCTTCGCGAGCAAGCCCGCTCCCACAGTGTTGACTGCATTTCAGGCCGGGCCGGTCAGCAGCTGGCTAAACATGCTGTAAATGTGGGAGCTGGCTTGCCTGCGATAGCGTTCGATCAGTCAGCCTATTTTTCACTGATAGACCGCCTTCGCGAGCAAGCCCGCTCCCACAGCGTTGACTGCATTTCAGGCCACGCCGATCAGCAGCTGGCTACACACGCTCCAAATGTGGGAGCTGGCTTGCCTGCGATAGCGGTGGATCAGCCAACCTATTTTTCACTGACAGACCGCCTTCGCGGGCAAGCCCGCTCCCACAGTGTTGACTGCATTTGAGGCCACGCCGATCAGCAGCTGGCTAAGCCCGCTCCCACAAGTTTTACTGCATTTCACATCAAGTCAGGTAGGGCACGGCAATCAACAGGATGGCCGTGCCATGGGCCACGGTTGCCGGCAACACGCCATAGCGCATACGCACCAGCGCGCAGGCCAGGCCTTCGATCAGGGTGAACAGCAATACCGGCCAGCCCAACTGGGTGACACTCAAGGCCAGAAACGCGTGGCAGGCCGCAAAGGCTACGCCGCTGATCAATGCCGCGCGCAATGGCGTCACCTGCTGTTCGAGGTAGCCTTGCAAAAAACCGCGAAACAGCACCTCCTCCAACGCATTCGCGCCATAGGCCAGCACCACCATCCCCGGCAGCCAGACCCAGTAGCCGTGAATCTCGAACGCCTCGATGCCCTGGTAAACCCGCAGCGGCACACCGAGCAAACAGCCCACCACAAGCCCCACGGCCAAACCCAGCGCAGGATTGCCGATGGTCCAGCGCATCAGCCGCCATAACTCCGGCGCCGTGCGTGCAAGCACCATAATCAGCAGCACTGACATCCCACCCAGCGCCGCCAATACAAAGGCATTCGCGCTGAACGCGATCTGCACTTCGCTGCTGAGCGACCACATCCCGAGCGGCGTCATCGCGTCACGCATCAACACAAATGCCGTCAGCAGGATCAGGATGCGCATCGCCAGCATCGCCCTGGGCGTCAGCGCAAACCACAGCCCAAACAGCACCAGCCCCGGCGCCAGGTGAACGCCGTAGTTGGTCAGTACGCCCATGCCTTGGGTGATCATGCCGGCCTCAACCGTGGGCGACAGCAATCATGTCGATCTCGACCGCTGCCGATTTCGGCAACTGCATCACCCCCACCGACGTGCGGGTGTGCGTGCCGGCGCTGCCGAGAATTTCATGCAGCAGGTCCGACGCACCGTTGGCCACCTCGCTTTGCTGATCAAAGTCTTCGGCGCTGCGCACGTACACGGTGATACGTGCGATGGCCTTGACTTGATCCAGCGAGCCCAATGCCTGCTTGAGCAAGCCCAGGCAACGCAGCGCGCTGATGCCGGCGGCGATTTGCGCCTGGGCCAGGGTCAGGCTTTCGCCGACTTTGCCGGGCAGCACGATCGTGTCGCCGACCCGGGGGATCTGGCCGCTGATGTACAGGTGGTGACCATCGCGCACCAAGGGTGTGTAGTTGCCACCGATTTTGAACTCGTCCAGTTGATAGCCGAGGCGCTGCTGGGCTGCCTGGTATTTTTCGTCTGCTGTCATGCTCGTCAAACCTCGTTGCGACGTTGCCACTCATCCACCACATCGCCAAGGTTCTTGGGGATGTCGCTGCGAATCCAGGCCATGAAGGGCCGGTCGAACTTGAACCCGGGGCCGCAGTGTTCAAGCATGAAACGGCGAACGTTCTGGGTATTTTTGTAATGTGGGGTGACGGGGGTGGCGCGGGTAATAACGTCGCTGTGCCAGTTAAAATCCATTTTTCCCTCGGGCGTTTTTGTTGTGTCGGCAGTAGCATAGCGATGTGCTATTTGAGCAGGAAGCGGCACGGTAAAACTCACACCCCTACACGATGTGTTGAGATGTCGTACAAGACTCTAAAGCGCTTATAACGCGTCACCGCTTAACCTTTTCGAGATATTTCAAAATTTCACTTTCCTTCCCCATCAGAAATATTGCATGGTTGTACGACGACTTAAATAATCGTGCCCGACCCCAACAACAATAAGGAAACACCCATGCAAAACGTCAAAGTGCTGATCGGTTTTCTGTGCCTGTTCACCGGCTACGTCGCAGCAGCGCCTGCCCCCGCCGAAAAGGATGTGGCCCAAGCGGTCGACCAACTGACCCAAGCCATGTTGCACCTGGACCTCAAGCAGCTTCATGCGCTGACCTCCGACAAACTCACCTACGGCCACTCCAGCGGCAAGGTGCAGAACAAAGCGCAATTCATTGCTGATCTGGAAACCCACACCAGCGCGTTCAAGACCCTCGAAATGCAGAACCAGACCATTACCCTCGACGGCGACACGGCCCTGGTGCGTAACCACTTTCACGCACTGGCGGTGAACAGTGGCGTAGACACGCCGACCGACATCGACAACTTCCAGGTTTGGCAGAAGCAAAAAGGCAAGTGGCTGCTGATCGGGCGCCAGGCTTACAAATACTGATGACCGGTGGTGAGCTGGCGCGCGTCAGCTCACCATTGCACCACCTCGCGGACCTTCACCAGCGCCTCGCGCAGCGCCGACATGCTCACCGAGCCCAACGCCAAACGCAGCGCGTGGGGCACGGTTGCCGAGACCGCAAACGGCTCGGCGGTGGACACCGAAATGCCTTCGCGCTGCAAGGCCATGGCGATTTGATCGGCCCTGGCCTCTTCACCCAGCGGCAACCACAGAAAATACGATGACGGGTGGCTGATGTAATGCACGCCCTTGAGCACGTGCGCCGCCAAAGCCTGTCGCGCTTTGGCATCCTGGCGCTTTTGCGCTTCCAACTGGTCGACCGTGCCGTCCTCGATCCAGGCCACGGCCATCGCACTCATGACGCCGGGTACGTTCCAGGTGGTGGCCATGATGGTGCGTTCCAGTTTCTTTACCCAGGCCGGGGGCGCGGCAATAAAGCCGACCCGCAACCCGGTCGCGACGCTCTTGGAAAACCCGCCGACGTACACCGTGCGGTCAGGCGCCAGGGTTGCCAATGGGGGCGGCGCCTCCTGCGCCAGAAACGCGTAGGCCGCGTCCTCGATGATCATCAGATTGTGTTGTCGGGCAATGCCGACTAATCCCGCGCGCTGTTCCAGGCTCATCACCCAACCCAACGGGTTATGCAAGGTCGGAATGCTGTACACCGCGCGCACCGGCCGTTTGCTGCACAGGCGTTGCAGGGCGTCCAGGTCCGGGCCACTGGCGGTGACCGGGATCGCGACGATTTCCAGGTGCAGGGTTTCGGCCAGCACCTTAAAGCCTGAATACGTCAGGGCATCGACGGCAATCACATCCCCCGGCTTGAGCAATGCCATCATCGTCACCGCCAAGCCGTGCTGGGCGCCGCTGACCACCAGCACTTGCTCGGCCTCCACCACCAGCCCTCGGCTCAACAGATGCCGCGCCACCGCTGCCCGCTCGTGCAGGCGGCCGGCATGGGGCTGGTAGCGCAGAAGCGCCTCCAGGTCGCCCGACAGCGCCAGTTGGCGCAACGCCGTACGCAGCAAATCGGCCTGGCCCGGCAGCGACGGGTAGTTGAAATTGAGGTCGAGCATGCCCGTCGCTACCGTCATCTGCCCACTGCCCTGCCCCGGCGGCAACGAGATTTCGCGCACGAAAGTGCCGCGCCCGGTTTCGCCACTCACCAGGCCCATCGCCTCAAGCTCGCTGTACACACGGCTGGCCGTGACCAGCGCCAGGCCATGGTCGGCGGCCAATTGGCGGTGGGTGGGCAGACGCGTGCCGGGTGGCAGCGCACCGCTGCGGATATTCCCGGCAAACGCATCGACCAGTGACTTATAGCGAGCACGTGGCATAAGCGATGTATCCATGACAATTTTTTGATTGTCCTGATCTTCGACCCTAGGATGGCCGAACGCAACTTATCCTTTTCAGGCACGCCCTCATGGAACGCACCATTGGCCTCAACAGGCTCGACAGCAGCACTCAAGGTTGGATCAACGGTTTTATCGGCGTGCTCATTTTCAGCGGCTCACTGCCGGCCACGCGTCTGGCGGTGATGGAGTTCAACCCGGTATTCCTGACCATGATCCGCGCCACCCTCGCCGCCGCGCTGGGGCTGTGCCTGCTGAGACTGTTCAAGGAGAAACGCCCATCGCGCGCGCAAGGGATGCCGCTGGCAATCGTCGCACTCGGCGTGGTGATTGGCTTTCCGCTGCTCACGGCACTGGCGTTGCAATACGTCACCTCGGCGCACTCCATCGTCTTCATCGGCCTGCTGCCACTGGCCACGGCGGTGTTCGGCGTGCTGCGTGGCGGCGAGCGGCCGCGCCCGGTGTTCTGGCTGTTTTCGATACTCGGCAGCCTGTTGGTGATGGGCTACGCCGTCGCCCAAGGCTTGAGCGCCGCGCCCGTGGGTGACGTGCTGATGCTGTTGGCGGTGCTGGCATGCGGTTTGGGCTATGCCGAGGGCGCCAAATTGTCACGCACCCTGGGCGGGTGGCAGGTGATCTGCTGGGCGCTGGTGGTGTCGCTGCCGGTGGTGGCGCCGCTGAGTCTGATCCTCGCCCCCGCAACCTTCAGCGGCATCAGCCTGCCGGCTTGGCTGAGCCTGGGCTATGTGGCGTTGTTCAGCATGCTCATCGGCTTTGTGTTCTGGTACCGCGGCCTGGCTCAGGGTGGCATCGCCGCCGTCGGCCAGCTGCAGTTGCTGCAACCCTTCTTCGGCCTGGCGCTGGCGGCGGGCCTGCTGCATGAGCAGGTCAGCCTGGGCATGGTGCTGGTAACGGTTGCGGTGATCGGCTGCGTGGCCGGCGCGAAACGGTTTGCACGTTAACGCTGCGGCGCGACCATCTTGAACTTGATGGTGATGTCGTTGGACACCACGCTGTTGCCCGCCCACTCACCTTCGCCAATCTTGAAGTCGTCGCGCTTGAGCACGAACTCACCGTCGAACACGCCGATGCCGCTTTGCTCCTTGAGCAGCACAGTGATGTCCACCGGCCGCGTGATGCCCTTGATCGTCAGGTTGCCGGCGATCGTGTAGCGGTTGTCGCCCAGTGCGGTGGCGCCGTTGGATTCATACACGCCGACCGGATAGGCCGTGGTGTCGAACCACGCGGGCTGTTGCAGTTGGGTATTGGCGTCCGGGCTGCCGGCGTCGATGCTGGCGAGCTGGATCTTGAGCAACGCATGCGCCGCCTCGGGCTTTTGCGTATCGAACGTCAGGGTGCCTTCAAAGTCGCTGAAGGTGCCATACACTCGCTGCCCGAACTGCTGGAAGGTAAAGCTGATCTGGCTGGCGGTGCGGTTGACGTCTTTGTATTCCACAGCCTGCGCGCTGGAAAACCAACCGAAGACGAGGGCCAGCAAGAACACCTTGGACATTCGACGCTTCATGAAACGC
This sequence comes from Pseudomonas sp. Larv2_ips, assembly GCF_963879675.1. Taxonomy (NCBI): domain Bacteria; kingdom Pseudomonadati; phylum Pseudomonadota; class Gammaproteobacteria; order Pseudomonadales; family Pseudomonadaceae; genus Pseudomonas; species Pseudomonas sp. Larv2_ips. The sequence goes on along the minus strand of NZ_CAWOAW010000014.1, from coordinate 1,342,145 downwards.
TCCGCGAGAGAAAAGGACACACGTGCTGAGCTAACACGCCATGGCATGGATTTATTCCCATCGGGCGCGCGTCCTGCTAAACAGAGTAGTCGCGAAAAACAATAAGGACTTTTCATGCCCACCCCTTCTCTGCAGGACACCACCGCCCCCGAAGGCATCTGCTACGGCTGCGGCGGCAGCAACCCGCATGGCCTGCACATCAAAAGCCGTTGGGACGCCGATGGCATCTACGTCATCGCCGAGCATCAGCCCGAGGCCAAATACAGCGGCTGGCCCGATCTGGTCTACGGCGGCCTGATCGCCATGCTGGTGGACTGCCATTCCAACTGGACGGCCATGGCTTATCACTACCGCGCCGAGCAACGTGAACCCGGCAGCTCGCCGCGCATCGATTGCGTCACCGGCAACCTCGGCATCAAATTCATCAAGCCCACGCCCATGGGCGTCACGCTGAGCCTGCGCGCGCGGGTTGAGGGCGAGGTGGGGCGCAAGAGCCGCGTGGTCTGCGAGGTGTACGCCGGTGAGGTGCTCACCGCCATCGGTGACTCGGTGTTCGTGCGCGTCGATACTGGCCAACTGGCGGCTGCCGCCCATGGTCGCGCGGGCTGATCCTGGTCTACATTGATTGCCACCGCTAATCGAGGAATGCACCGATGACTCGTCTCACCGCGAAAGACTTTGCCCCCGAACTGCTGGAACTCTACGACGGCTACGCCCACGGCAAGCTCAACCGCCGCGAATTTCTCGACCGCGCCGCACTGTTCACCTTTGGCGGCCTCACCGCCTCTGCGCTGCTGGCGGCCCTGAGCCCCAACTACGCGCTGGCCGAACAGGTCAAGTTTACCGACCCGGAGATCATCGCCGACTACATCACCTACCCCTCGCCCAAAGGCAACGGCACGGTGCGCGGCTACCTGGTACGCCCGGCCAAGGCCAGCGGCAAGGTGCCGGCGGTGGTGGTGGTTCATGAAAACCGTGGCCTGAACCCCTACATCGAAGACGTCGCCCGCCGCCTGGCCAAAGCCGGCTTCATCGCCCTGGCGCCGGACGGCCTGACCTCGATGGGCGGCTACCCCGGCAACGATGAAAAAGGCGTGGAACTGCAACAGAAAGTCGACCCCGAAAAACTCATGAACGACTTCTTCGCCGCCATCGAATGGCTGATGCACCACGACAACAGCACCGGCAAAGTCGGGATTACCGGCTTTTGCTATGGCGGCGGCGTGACCAATGCGGCGGCGGTAGCCTATCCGGAGTTGGGCGCGGCGGTGTCGTTCTACGGCAAACAGCCGGAGGCCAAAGATGTGCCGCGCATCAAGGCGCCGATCATGCTGCACTACGGCGAGCTGGATACGCGCATCAACGAAGGTTGGCCAGCGTATGAAAAGGCGTTGAAGGCGGCGGGCACAACGTACGAGGCGTACATCTACAAGGGCGCCAACCACGGGTTTCACAATGACTCAACGCCCCGGTATGACGAGGCGGCGGCGAATCTGGCGTGGGAAAGAACCCTAGGCTGGTTCCACAAATACCTGGCCTAGCCCCGAGCTGAAATGTGGAAGCTGGGTCGCCACAAGAAGTCAGCGCTCAGCTTGGAAATAACCCCGCTTCTCCTGTCACGACACAGTAAGGAAATAAGGGTCAGACCACGGTTAATACTAGAACCGGGGTCTGACCCCGCCTCTGCGCTCAGCTTGGAAATAACCCCCGCTTCTCCTGTCACGACACAGAACCCATGTGGGAGCGGGCTTGCCCGCGAATGCGGTGGGTCAGCGCCCAATCAGTCGGCTGGCACACAGCCTTCGCGAGCAAGCCCGCTCCCACATCGAGTAGTCGCTGTCTTCCAGATGAAGAAATAAGGGTCAGACCACGGTTAATGCGAGAACCGGGGTCTTGCTAGAACCGGGGTCTGACCCCGCCTCTGCGAAACCTCCGGTTAATAGTAGCGAGCGGGCTTGCCCGCGTTGGGGCGCGAAGCGGCCCCTAAACCTGACGACTCAATTTGTCTGGAGAAGCGCGGTGACTGTTCTGGGGCTGCGGCGCAGCCCAACGCGGGGCAAGCCCGCTCGCCACAACAAGTCAGCGCTCAGCTTGGAAATAACCCCGCTTCTCCTGTCACGACACAGAACCCATGTGGGAGCGGGCTTGCCCGCTCCCACATGGAGTAGTCGCTGTTTTCCAGATCAGTGTTCGAGGGCATACCGCCGGCAATGGTTGAGATAACCCTGCTCATGACTCCCCACCAACTGCACCACACTGGTCCATAACCAGGACGGCGCATCCAGCTGTTTGGAGCGGTTTTCCTGCAGCACTGCCATCCACTGCTTGCGCGTGTCACGGTCCATCTGCCGGGCATGGGCGATGCCGACCACGCGGGCCAGGTAACCGGCGGCGTGCATGGCGTCGGTTTCGCTGAGTTCATCCAGTTCCAGCTTCATGTCCTGGGGCAGCAACTCACGGATAAAAAACCCATGGTCGAGAAAACGCGTCGCCAGCATGCGTTCTCCAAGGCCCGGTGACAGCTGACGCGCGCCCTCCACCACCCGCCGCCCATTGTCGCGGGGCATCTTCGCGCGCGGTGTACGCGGTGCAGCCGCGCCAACCGCCTCCTTGATATCGATCAGGCAATATTCCTGATCATCCTTGTCACCAACGCCCAGCAGTGCTGCATAGCGCAGCAAGCCCAGGGAACTGCAGCCCTTGACCCAATAGGCTGAGTCCAGCAGTTCGACCTTGGCGTCTTTGGGCCGGCCTTTGAGCGAGGTGACCAACTGGTGGATTTCATCCGAGGCGCAGAGGGTTTGCAGGGCGCCCTTTTCGGCCCGCGACAAAGCCCAGAAGTGCTTGCCCAGTGGAATCGTCGGCCGCACGTTTTCAATGCGTTCACGCGCCAGGTTTTTCCAGGTGCGCTCCACCGCGCTGCGCATGCCGGCCTTGACCTGGGAGGGACGTGGCGGTGCTTCGTCGGGCTTGTCTTTGAAGGCTTGTTCGTAGCCGCCGATCATCTCTTCGAGCATGCGCGCGGTGGTCACTCCCGGCAGGTCCGAGCCGCGGGCGGCGGTGGCCAACGACAAGGCCAGGCGCACCAGGTCGTGCGCCGGGTTGCCGATCACGGTCTGGTCAAGGTCGCGGATGTGCATGTCGATACGGCCCTTGATATCGCCGGTCGGGCCCAGGTTGCCTGCGTGGCAGTCGCCGCAAATCCAAATCGCCGGGCCATGCGGCAAGCGACGGCCGGGCTGGCTGTGCAGCCATTCATAAAACTGCACAGTGCTACCGCGCACATAGGCGTGGGCAGAGCGCGCCATTTTCAAATTGCGCAGTTGCGTGAGGTGGGGCATGCGGTCGGCGGGGCGCGGGGTCTTCATGGATGAACTCAGTACGGGAGATACAGTAGAGCTTCGCCGCCAAGAGATGTTTCATTTTGTTTCAAGATAGTGGCATTAAGACAGTTTTCCCGGCTGTGCACACACGTCCTGCAGCCACGCCTTGAACGCCAGCATCGCCGAGGTTTCGGCCCGCGACTGCAAACGCGTCAGCCAATAACTGCCGGTGGTGATGCCGATGCCGAACGGCTGGCGGATCACATCGCTTTCCAGTTGCCGCGAAAACATCATCGCCGGCGCCAGCGCAACGCCGATGCCTTGCAGCGCAGCCTCCATCATCGCCAGTGAGGAGTCGAACACAATGCTGCGCGGTATCAGGGTATCGGCGGGCAAACCGGCGGCCTGGAGCCACAGGCTCCATTCATCGGCGCGGTAGGAGCGCAGCAAGGTGTGTTTCAACAAATCGACGGGAGTGCGCAACTGCTCGGCAATGCTGGGCGTACACAGCAGGGTCAACGGCGCCGCCAGCAGTTCGCAGGCGTCGGTGCCGTGCCAGGCGCCGGCACCAAAGCGGACCGCGTAATCCAGGCCTTCGGCGGCCACGTCGACGCGGTTATTGTGGGTAGACAGGCGCAGGTCGATAAACGGGTAGCGCGCGTGGAAGTCCGGCAAGCGCGGCAGCAACCAGCCCACGGTAAAGGTGCCGACGGCCCCCACCGTGAGCACTTCGCGGTAATGTCCGCCTTCAAACTGGCTGAGGGTCTGGGCAATACGATCAAACGACTCACGCACCACCGGCAGCAACGTTTCGCCTTCACGGGTCAGCATCAAGCCGCGTGGCAGGCGCTTGAACAAGACTACATTGAGTTGGGCCTCCAGGCTTTTGACCTGGTGACTGATCGCCGCCTGGGTCACGCACAGCTCAATGGCCGCGCGAGTAAAACTCAAATGGCGGGCCGACGCCTCGAAGGCGCGCAAGGCATTGAGCGGCAAATGGGAACGCAGCATGCTTGACCCCAGATTTTCTAATGGCTGGTGCGAGATATCATCGGTTGTTCGCAGTGGGCAAACTGCCTACATTTGCGGCGCCTGCGCAGGCTATCTATTCAATCGATCATTCTCATGGAAGCCACATCATGCCCCAACTGTTTCTGTTTGGAGTGCGTAATTTAACCGCGCTGGCCGTATTGGCGGCGGCCGGCAACTGCCTGGCCGCCACCGACCTGCAGGCCGTGGTAGATGCCAACGTAAAACCGTTGATGCAACAACAGGCCATTCCGGGCCTGGCGGTCGCCGTGGTCCAGGACGGCAAGGTGCAATACTTTAACTACGGCACTGCATCAAAGGAAGCCAAGCAGCCGGTCAGCGAAAACACCCTGTTTGAAGTCGGCTCGGTGAGTAAAACCTTCACTGCCACCCTCGGCGGCTACGCCCAGGCGACCGGCAAGCTCAAGCTCTCGGACACCGCCAGCCAGCACCTGCCGGCATTGGCCGGCAGCGCCTTCGACAAGATCAGCCTGCTGCAACTGGCAACCTACACCCCCGGCGGCCTGCCCCTGCAATTTCCCGACGCTGCCGACAGCGCCGAGGCCATGCTCGGCTACTTTCAGCACTGGAAGCCCACTTACGCACCGGGCGCACAACGCCTGTATTCCAACCCAAGCATCGGGCTGTTCGGCTATCTGGCGGCACAAAGCCTGGGCCAGCCGTTCAACGTGGCCATGGAAAAAACCCTGCTGCCCAAGCTGGGCTTGACCAACACCCACATAAGCGTGCCCGCCGACAAATCCAGCCTGTACGCCCAAGGTTATGACAAGAACCTGAAGCCCATACGCGTCAGCCCCGGCGCGCTGGACAGCGAAGCCTACGGCATCAAGACCAGCGCCCAGGACCTGGCTCACTACATGATGGTGAACATGCACCCGCAAACCCTGGAAAAACCCCTGCAACAGGCGATTGCCACCACCCACGCGGGCTATTACACCGTGAACGGCATGACCCAGGGCCTGGGCTGGGAGCGCTACCCTTACCCGGTCACGCTGCAAGCCTTGCTGGAGGGCAACTCCACGCCTATGGCGATGGAGCCCCACACGGTCAACTGGCTGACGCCCGCACAGCCGCAACCGGCCAACGTGCTGTACAACAAAACCGGCTCGACCGGCGGTTTCGGGGCGTACGTGGTGTACGTGCCGAGCAAGGACATGGGCGTGGTGATGCTGGCGAACAAGAATTACCCCAACGCTGAACGAGTCAAAGTGGCACACGCGATCTTGAGTGCGATAGATCACTAAGGCCTCGAACATCAACTGTGGGAGCGGGCTTGCTCGCGAAGGCGCAGTGTCAGTCGGTGAAAATGTTGCCTGACACACCGCTTTCGCGAGCAAGCCCGCGTCCACATTTTTGACCGTGCTACATCCCCAACCAGTGCGGCAGCGCCAGCGAGATAAACGGCAAGTAAGTCACCATGATCAGGAACACCAGCAAGATCATCAGCCACGGCAATGCCGCGCGGATGGTCTGCCCCAAGGTCAGGCCAGTCACCGCCGAGGTCACGAACAGGTTCAACCCCACGGGCGGGTGCACCAGGCCGATTTCCATATTCACCACCATCACAATCCCCAGGTGAATCGGGTCGATGCCCAACTTCATGGCAATCGGGAAGAAGATCGGCGCCAGGATCAACACAATGGCCGACGGCTCCATAAAGCTGCCCGCCACCAGCAACACGATATTGACCATGATCAGAAAGCCGATCGGCGTGAGGCCTTCAGAGATCACCCAGGCCGTGATTTCCTGTGGGATCTGTTCAGTGGTCAGCACGTGGGCGAACAGCATGGCGTTGGCGATGATAAACATCAGCATGATCGCCAGGCGCCCGGACTCCAGCAACACCTTGGGGCAGTCACGCAACTTCATGTCCTTGTAGATGAACAAGGCCACGAACGCCGAGTACACCGCCGCCACCGCAGCGGCTTCGGTCGGGGTGAACATGCCGCTGTAAATGCCGCCGAGGATGATCACCAGCAACAGCAAGCCCCAGAAGGCGCGACGCGCACAGGTCAGCCATTCTCGAAACGTGGCACGCGGTTGAGCCGGCAGCTTCTTGATGCGCGCGACGATGTAGATCGCGACCATCAACATCAAGCCCAGCAGCAAACCTGGAATGACACCGGCCATAAACAGCTTGCCCACCGAGGTTTCGGTGGCCGCCGAGTACACCACCATCACTATCGAGGGCGGAATCAGAATGCCCAGGGTGCCGGCATTGCAGATGATCCCCGCGCCGAACTCCTTCGGGTAACCGGAGCGCACCATGCCCGCCACGGCAATCGAACCCACCGCTGCCACCGTCGCCGGCGATGAGCCCGACAGCGCGGCAAACAGCATGCACGCCAACACCGCCGCAATCGCCAGGCCGCCACGGATGTGGCCGACACAGGCGTTGGCAAAGTCGATCAAGCGCTGCGCCACGCCGCCGGTGGTCATGAACGCACCGGACAGCAGGAAGAACGGAATCGCCAGAAAGGTGTAGGCGTCGGAGGTTTCAAACAGCTTGATCGCCAGCGAACTCACCGAGTCCTGGCTGAACATCGAAATCGACACCGCGCCGGACAGCCCGAGGGAAATCGCAATCGGCACGCCCAGGAACATGAACACAAACAACAGCAAAAACAGACAGAGCACGGCCATCAGTGACGCTCCTCATGGCTGCCGGCCAACTTGCTGGCCTCGCCGGCCTCGTCGGCAAGGCCCAACCCGACCTGACGGTGGGTGAAAATGCGGTAGAAAATTTCCAGGTAGCGGATGAACACCAGGGCAAAACCAATCGGCACGATGATCACTATATCGCCGACGTCCACGCCGTATTGGTCGAGGTCTTCGGCGCCAATATGGGCGCTCATCACCGCGCTCACCCACTTGTAGCTGGCGACCATGAACAGCCCGGCGTAGGCCAGGCAGCACAGGCACGCGAGCATGCCGAGCAAGCGTTGCACCGGGCGCCTGGTCAGCTTGACCAGCGCGTCCACGCCAAGGTGGCCGGCAGTGCGCACACCGTAGGAGATGCCGAAGAAAATCAACCAGCCGAACATGGCCTTGGTCAGCGCCACGCTCCAGGTCATGTCCTGGGCCCAGGTCATGGTGTGATCGCCCAGGGCATTGAAGAAATTGCTGCTCCACGCCCACTTGTCCGCCAGGGAAAAGAACAGCGTGTAGATGTTGTTGAGCATGACGTAGATAAATGTCACCAGGGTCATGGCGGCCAGCAGGAAGGCGATAAAACCTTCCTCCAGGTGCTCCCAGACGCGCCTTAGCGTTTGCATGGCAAAACCTCGCGAAGCGGGAATGATGTCGGGGTGGAAACCGGATCAACAGGTGTGAGCGAACCACTGTGGGAGCCGGGCTTGCCCGCGATGGGATCAACCCGGTTCCACAGATACACCGAGTCGCCTGCATCGCAGGTAAGCCAGCGCCCACATAAAGCCGTTTCCACAGTAGGTTGGGGTGTTCGCCCAACTACTGGTTGGACGCGTCCGCCGCCTTGATCAGGTCAGCGCCAATCTCACCCTCAAACTTCTGCCACACCGGGCGCATGGCTTCGCGCCAGAGCTGGCGTTGCTCGGGGGTCAGTTCGATGATTTCGCTGGTCTTGGCGTCGATGATCTTCTGCTTGGCCGACTGGTTCAGCGCCTCGGCCTGCTTGTTCACCTCCACAGTGACCTCAAGCATGATCTGGTCCAGGGTGGCGCGGATGTCCGGCGGCAGGCCGTTCCAGAACGTGGCGTTGGTGATCACCATGTAATCGATCAGGCCGTGGTTGGACTCGGTGAAGTACTTCTGCACCTCGTTGACCTTCTGGCTTTCATAGTTCGACCAGGTGTTCTCGGTGCCATTGACGGTGCCGGTCTGCAGGCCTTGGTAGACCTCGGCAAAGCTCATCTTGCGCGGGTTGGCGCGGATCGCCTTGAACTGCTCCTCAAGCACGCTGGAAGCCTGCACGCGGAACTTCAGGCCACGGGCGTCCTTGGGTTCGTGCAGGGCTTTGTTTGAGGACAGTTGCTTGAGGCCGTTGTGCCAATACGCCAGGCCGAGGATGTTCTTGTCCTGCATCGAGGTCAGCAGATCCTTGCCCTGGGCGGCCTGGAAGCGGTCGACGGCGGCCAGGTCGTTGAACAAAAACGGCAGGTCGTAAATCTGCACTTGCTTGGTGTACTGCTCGAACTTGGCCAGGGACGGCGCCAGCATCTGCACGTCGCCCAGCAACAGCGCTTCCATCTCCTTGCCATCGCCGAACAGCGACGAGTTGGGGTACACCTCAACCTTGACGCGGCCCGGCAGGCGCTCTTCGGCGAGCTTCTTGAACAGCAGCGCGCCCTGGCCTTTGGGGGTGTTTTCGGCGACCACGTGGGCGAACTTGATCACAATCGGGTCCGCCGCCTGGGCCAGGCCCGCGGCAAACAAAGTGGCGGCGCACAGCAGCGCCCGAGAAAGCTTGAGCATGGACAATCACCTTCTTATTGTTGTGTTGTAGGGCAAGGTGCCTGATGTCACGTGTGTAGTGAATTTCGAATTTTAGATACCTGCGTTCGGCTAGGACGAACGCCGATGTTCAGAACAGTGAAGATCAAGTGTGGGAGCTGGCTTGCCTGCGATAGCGGTGTGTCAGGCAGTAGATTTGTTAGCTGAGCCACCGCAATCGCAGGCAAGCCCGCTCCCACATTTTGATTCGGTTTCGTCAGTCAGCGTCGGGCCGCCAGCAACCTCTGTGCGCGCAGCAGCACCGGCGCATCCACCATCTGCCCATCAATCTGATAGGCCCCTGCCCCGTGCGCGCCGGCATCCACTACGCGTTTGGCCCACGCCAGGTCTTCAGCACTCGGCGCCAGGGCCGCGTGGATCACCGCCACCTGCTTGGGGTGAATACACAACGCGCCGGCAAAGCCCATCTCGTAGGCGTGCCGGATCGAACGCCGTAAACCTTCCGGGTCATCGATAGCCGGGTGCACGCCATCCAGCGGCGCAACCAGGCCTGCCGCACGCGAATGCACGATCAACGCCAGGCGTGCCTGGTCGAGGGCGAACTGTGCGGCCGCGGAATGGCTGCTCAGGTTCAAGTCCAGCGCCAGGTCCAGGCCCCCAAACGACAGGCGCTCCACCTGCGGCGCACGAGCGATTTCAGCCACCGCCAACAACCCCCGCGCACTTTCGATAATCGGCCAGATCAGTTTGCCGGTGGCCGCGACCACGGCGACCTGCGCCGCGCTCTCGACCTTGGGCAGCAGCACGCCTGCCACATTTGCATGGGCTTTGCAGAACGCCACGTCCGCAACATGCTCGGCATGCTCCGGCGCGTTGATACGCACCCACACCTGGGCCTGAAGATGGCCTTGCAGAAACGCCCCGAGGTTATCCCGCGCCTGGCGTTTGAGCGGTTCTTCGACCGCGTCTTCAAAATCGACAATCACCGCATCGGCGCCACTGGCCAACGCTTTGGCAAACCGCTCCGGGCGACTGCCGGGCACAAACAAGGCCGAACGAACCAAAGGCTTTGGCATCACTTGAATTCCTTATTAGATAACGCCGCGCGCACGCAAAGTATCGATGGCTTCACCCGAGTAGCCGAGCTGTTCGAGGATGCCCTGGCTGTGCTGCCCCAGCGCCGGTACGGCATCCATTCGCGGGCTAAACGCGGCATTGCGCGCCGGTGGCAGCAGCGACGGCAATGGCCCGGCCGGGCTCTGGACTTCGCGCCAGCTGCCTCGCGCCTTGAGCTGCGGGTGGTCCCACACGCCCTGCATGTCGTTGACGCGCGCACTGGCAATCTGCGCGTCTTCCAAACGCTGGATCACCGCCTCGGCGTCCAGCTGCGCGAAGCTGTCGACGATGATCTGGCGCAGCACCTCACGGTTGGCCGAACGCTTGAAGTTGGCCGAGAAACGCGCATCGGTGGCCAATTCAGGCGTGAGCAGCACCTTGTCGCAGAACGCCGCCCATTCGCGCTCGTTCTGCAAACCGAGCATCACCGTGCCGCCGTCGCCGGTGGGAAACGGCCCATACGGGTAAATCGTCGAATGCGCCGCCCCGGCGCGCGGGGGTTGCGGCGCGCCGTCGAACGCGTAGTACATCGGGTAGCCCATCCACTCCACCAGGCTTTCGAGCATGCTCACGTCGATGCGGCTGCCCTTGCCCGTTTTGCCGCGCAGCAGCAGCGCCGAGAGGATGCCGCTGTAGGCGTACATGCCCGCAGAGATATCGGCGATGGAACAACCGGCCTTGGCCATCTGGTCGTCACCGGGGCCGCCGGTCACCGACAGGAAGCCGCCCTCGCTCTGGATCAGCAAGTCATAGGCCTTCTTCTTCTCGTAAGGCCCGCCCTCGCCATAGCCGGAAATATCGCAGACGATCAGCCGCGGGAAACGCGCGTGCAGCGCCTCAAACGACAAGCCCATGCGCGCGGCCGCGCCGGGTGCGAGGTTCTGCACCAGTACGTCGGCGTCGGCCAGCAGGGTGTCGAGGATGGCGCCCGCCTCGTCCTGCTTGAGGTCCAGGGTCAGGCTTTCCTTGGAGCGGTTGGTCCACACAAAATGCGAGGCCAGGCCGCGCACGCGCTCGTCGTAGCCGCGGGCAAAATCACCAGCGCCAGGGCGTTCGATCTTGATGACGCGGGCGCCCAAATCGGCCAGTTGCCGCGTGCAGAATGGCGCGGCAATCGCGTGTTCCAGGCTGACGACAGTGATGCCGTCCAGCGGTCGTTGATGAGTCATCACAATTCCTCAAAGCCAGTGGGCCATGGACGCGGCGTTACGCAGGTTCCAGGCCTTATCGATCAGTGCATCCGCCTGGGCAGGCGTGCGGGCGCCGCTGAAGTGGGTCAGGCGCTGGAATTTGTCCGCCAGCGCCTCACGGTTCAAGGTGTTGCCCGGGTCGCCCTTGGGCTCATCGATGGCGCCGTGCAACGTGCGCCCGTCGGTGGTGGTGACGCTGACACGGCCCAGCCAGCGTTGCGGGTAGGCGCCGTCCACTTCAGGGTCCAGCGTCATGCTGACCTTGTCGCGAAAGCTCGCAACGGCGGGATCGGTCAGCGCCAGGTGGTGAAACTCGGTGAGCCCGGCCTTGCCATGCACCGCGATCAGGCCGAGCACCGTGCCCATGGAGAACTTGGCCTGGTGCACGGTCGTGGGCACTGCCACGCGGCCCAGTACATCAATGGCGCCCTGATGCACACGGGTTTCCACGCGCGCAATCTGATCGGCGCCCAGCCCTTCGCGCTGCATCAAATCCAACAGCGCATCGGCGGCAGGATGGGTGTGGCGGCACGAGGCGTGAAACTTGAACGAGGTTTCCAGCAGCGCCCAGCGCGTGCCCAGGCCGGCCGACAATCGGCTCGGCTGCGCATCACTGGACATGCCCGCGGCCAACCCTTGATCGCCTTCAAGAATATTGCGCGCGCCGGTCAGGCCGTCCGCGGTCAGGTACGCGGCGAGCAAGCCATCGGCGGCAGCCTTGGCGGTGTGCAGTTGCTTGGAGTCGGCGGCGTCGCGCAGGAATTCCCACAGCCCAGCGGCCTGTGTGCCGGCGCTGCCGAGCAGATTGATGAATTGCTCTTCGTTGAAATCCAGCAGCTTGCCCACCGCAACGGCCGCCGCCAGGGTGCCGACAGTCGCCGTGGTGTGGAAGATGCGGTAGTGAGAACGCCCCATGAATTCGCCGATGCGAATCCCGGTCTCATAACCGGCCACCGACGCCAGCAGCAACTCGCGACCGGACTTGCCGAGGTCTTGCGCGGCGGCCAAGGCTGCTGGAAATACCACCGTGGCCGGGTGCAGCACCGAGCTGTTGTGCAGGTCATCCTGCTCCACCAGATGGGACGAAGCGCCGTTTACCAGCGCGGCGAAATACGCGCTGCTGCTGGCGCCACTGACGATAATCTGCGCCGGGCCGCTGCTCGGGCCCATCTTGTGCGCATAGCGCTCGAACAAAGGAATCGGGTGCGCGCCCTTGCTCGCCAATGCGCAGGCGAGCCAATCCAGGTACAGGTCTTCGGTGCGCGCCAGCACGTTTTCGGGCAACTGTTCGTAGTTCAACTCGGCGAGGAACCGACACAGGGCTTGGGTATGGCTCATGGTCAGGCCCTCAGAAGCTGCGTGGCAGTTCGAGCAAATGCTCGGCCACGTAGGACAGGATCAGGTTGGTGGAGATCGGTGCCACCTGGTACAGGCGCGTTTCGCGGAATTTGCGCTCCACGTCGTATTCGCAGGCAAAGCCAAAGCCGCCGTGGGTTTGCAGGCAGGCGTTGGCCGCTTCCCAGGACGCCTTGGCCGCCAGGTACTTGGCCATGTTGGCGCTGGCCCCGGCGTTCTTGCCGCTGTCGTATTCCTCGCAGGCACGCCAGCGCATCAGGTCCGCCGCCTCGATTTCGATGTGCGCTTCGGCTATCGGGAACTGCACGCCCTGGTTTTGCCCGATGGGCCGGCCAAACACCACGCGGTCGCGGGCATACGCGCTGGCCTTTTCGATAAACCAGCGGCCGTCGCCGATGCACTCGGCGGCGATCAGCGTGCGCTCGGCATTCAGGCCGTCGAGGATATATTTGAAGCCCTTGCCCTCCTCGCCAATCAGGCTATCGAGGGGCAATTCGAGGTTGTCGAAGAACAGCTCGTTGGTTTCGTGGTTAACCATATTGGCGATGGGCTGCACGGTCAGGCCGTTGCCGATGGCTTCGCGCAGGTCGACCAGGAAAATCGACATGCCTTCGGACTTTTTCTTCACCTCGGCCAGCGGCGTGGTGCGCGCCAGCAGGATCATCAGGTCGGAATGCTGCACCCGCGAGATCCAGACTTTCTGGCCGTTGATCACGTATTTGTCGCCGCGTTTGATCGCGGTGGTCTTGATCTTGGTGGTGTCGGTGCCGGTGGTGGGCTCGGTGACGCCCATCGATTGCAGGCGCAATTCGCCGCTGGCGAGTTTGGGCAGGTAGAAACTTTTTTGCGCTGGGCTGCCATGGCGCAGCAAGGTGAACATGTTGTACATCTGGCCGTGAACCGTGCCGGAGTTGCCGCCGCAACGGTTCACTTCTTCCAGAATCACCGAGGCTTCGGCCAGACCCAGGCCGGAGCCGCCGTATTCTTCGGGGATCATCGCCGACAACCAGCCGGCGTCGGTCAGGGCCTTGACGAAGGCTTCGGGGAAGCCTTTTTCTTCATCGATCTTGCGCCAGTAAGCGGCATCGAATTCGGCGCACAAGGCGCGCACGCCTTCGCGGATGGCATTGAGTTCTTGGTTGTCATTCGGGTTCATTAACGGCTCTCCGCCTGTTGTTCTGGTGTTAGTCGAAATGCAGTTCGGCTGTTTGCGCCACGCCGTCGGCATTGCCCGCCCACAACTGGGCCACACCGGGCGCTGTCACGCGCCCGCCCACGGTAAATGGCTGTGGCGCAATCAACGGGCGCACGCCGCGATAGGCAAAACGGCGCAAGGTGGCGCCTGGGTGCGCGCGGCAAAAGGCGCGCAGGCTCAAGGTGGCGATCAACGGCCCATGCACCACCAGGCCCGAATAGCCTTCGGTGCCGGTGACATAGGGGTAGTCGTAGTGGATGCGGTGACCGTTGAACGTCACGGCGCTGTAGCGAAACAACAGGGTTGGCGTGGGGTCGACACTCTCACGCCATTCACCCTCGGCGAGTGCGTCGCCGCTGCCTGGCTTGGGCGGCGTGGGTTCGCGGTAGACGATGTCCTGCTCTTCGCGAATCGCCAGGCGCCCATCCTGGGAATAGTCATGGCGCACGGTGACAAACAGCAGCGCGCCGGTGCGGCCGGTTTTTTCTTCGACGTGGGTGATGGTCGACACGCGGGTCGCCGCCTCACCGGCGCGCAAGGCATGCAGGAACTCGATACGCCCACCGGCCCACATGCGATTGCGATTTTCCGCCGGCGGCAGAAACCCGCCACGGGCCGGGTGGCCGTCAGTGCCCAGCGCCGATTCCGGCAGTGGGTCTTGAAAGAAACACCACTGCCACAGCGGTGGAACGGCTTCGCCCTCCAGGGGCACCGCCGCGCTGAAGGTCGCGGCAATGCGCTTGAGTAGGTTGTGGCTCAGGTGGTCGTGGGCGGTTTCACTTCGGCCGATCCAATCGGTGGCGCTCATCGGGTACACATCCTCTGGCAGTGGTGGTCTGCCCCGGATCATGCAAGCGCCCGCCCGTTCTGAGAATTTGCATTTCAATAAACCAGCGTTCGGTTATGCTGAACGCCACTCATCACACCTCGCACTAATGTGGGAGCGGGCTTGCTCGCGAATGCGGAATGTCAGTCAACTCATCTGTAGCTGACCCGGCGCTTTCGCGAGCAAGCCCGCTCCCACATTTGGATCCTCAGTGTGATGAGAATTGTGTACACCCAGGAGCCGCCATGCACTTCGATCTCGCCGACCTGCGCCTGTTTATCCATATTGCCGAATCCCCCAGCCTGACCCAGGGTGCCAAGCGTGCGTTCCTCTCGCCCGCCGCCGCGAGTGCGCGGATCAAGGCGCTGGAAGGCCAGCTCGAAACGCGGCTGCTGTACCGCGACAGCCGTGGCGTGGAGATCACCCCGGCCGGAGAGCGCCTGCTGCACCATGCCCGGCTGATCATGCGCCAGGTGGATTACCTGAAAAGCGAGTTCACCCAATACGGCGTGGACTCGGCCGGGCATATCCGCATCTTTGCCAACACCACGGCGGTCACCGAGTTTCTGCCGGAGGTGCTGGCGGGCTTTTTGTCCCAGCGCCCCGGAGTCACCGTTGACCTGCAAGAGCGTCTGTCCCGCGATATCGTGCGTGGCGTGCTGGATGGCACCAGCGACATGGGCATCATCGCCGGGCCGGTTGAAGCGGCAGGCTTGCAGGTGCTGCACTTCAGCACCGACGAACTGGTGCTGATGGTGCCCGTGGGTCATCCGTTGGCCGACCAGCCTTCAGTGACGCTGGACCAAACCCTCGCCTACCAACATATCGGCCTGCACGAAGGCAGCACGCTATTGAGCTTTTTGCGTGAACACGTGGAACGGCTCGGCAAGCATTTGTCGCTGCGTATCCAGGTGTCGAGTTTCGAGGCGATTTGCCGGATGGTCGAGGCCGGCGTGGGCATCGGCATCATCCCCGAATCCGCCGCGGTGCGGCACAGCCGGACCATGCAGTTGGTGGCGGTGAAGCTCGATGAGCCCTGGGCGATTCGCGAGCGGAGCATTTTGGTGCGCGAACTGGAAGCCCTGCCCGGCACCATTCGGGCGCTGATCGCCACCCTGATGCCGGACCCACTCAGTGCAGGCTGATGTTGCGCTGGCTGGCGGTATCGATATTGATATGGCTCAGTCGGCCCTGCCCGTCGAACAGCAACAAATCAGACCCCAGGCGGCGAAGCTGGGCCGGCGATTGCGGCCAGTGCAACGTGACGCAAAGCCGATCGCTGGTACGGTGGATCACGTGCCAGCAGGTGTCGTGCTCCTCAACCCGATAACTGATCAGCAACCAGTCCTCAAATAGAAACGGGCTGACGGACTCATCCCATTCCTCGTCCGGCAAGTTGCCAGGCAGCCTGTAGCCCTTTCTAACCCCGTGCTGCTTAAGGACCAGAATGGGTGTGCCATCGTCGTGCTTGATCCGATACTGCGCCGATTCAGCGGTGGCACTGGGAACCTGGAAGTCCGTCGCCACAATGTCAAACGCGCTTTCGCGGCTGACCAGGCGCCGCTCCGGCAGACGATAATGCCACAGCATCAGGCACCCACCCGGCGCTGACAACCACAGGTATTCGTTGTGTTCATCGACCTTGATGGCCCGCACCGACTCCGGCAGATCACTCACATGCCAGAGCGTTTCAAAGCCACGATCAACATCCACCACGCGCAACTGCGGGCCTTTGCCGATGGTCCAGCGGCTGCCATCAAACGCGTTTGCAAAGACATCCATGGCCAGTACACCGAGGTCTTTGGCGACACGATTGACCAGGTCCAGTTTGCTCACGCGCCATACATTCCCCCGCCAGATCAGCACCAACGCGACCTGTCGGCTATGGGCAATCACGATCTTCTGCGCCGGCACCGCAAAGTGAAACAACGCTGCGCCCGCCGCATCCACTACCATCACCCCCGCCTCGCCCAGCGCCACCAGGTAACGCTCATCCTCCAGCGGCGCCGCGTCGAAAATCGGCCGGCTGCCGGCGGCCGGTGCAGACCACTCGCGGAGTACACCCAAACGCTCCAGCGAGACCACAGGCGTGCGCTTCAGCGCCTGGCCCGGCAAGTCTGCCTGAAGCGCTTTGTCGCGACTCATCTTGACCAGCGCTTGTAGCTGGTTATGGGTCAGTTGGCCCTGATCGCTGAATTGATCGGCCAGAATCGCGTGCACGGTGGCACCGGCCAGCCAGGCCAGGGCGGTGGTGTTGGCCTTGTGCAGCAATAAGGCTTGCGCCAGGGCGGCGCGTTCGCTGGCGCGTGCGGGGTCGTCACGCAATTGCTCGACCCACGGCCCGTAAGCGTGCAGCGTTTCGGGCAACAGGATCGCGCGTTTAACCAGCGCCTCAATGCCCAAGCGCCCGCCGGCCGCCTCGGCGTTAAGCAGCCATTGCGCAGCGCGTGGGCGTTCAGCCGGCAGGCTCCAGATCACATCGACGGCTTGCAGCCACAGGCCTTTGGCGATCAACGACTCGGCCCATTCCAGGCGCAAGCGGTCGGCGGCTTCCGGCGACTTGGCCTGGAGCATCACCACGGCGTCGGCGAACGCGTTGTCGCGCCGCGCCACCAGCACGGCGCGCTGCCACTGCTCTGCCAGGCACAGCAGGCGCACGATCACCGCGGGCGGCATGTCCCAGGCCAGAGCCAGGTCGGCGGCCTGCTGATAGCGCGCGTGTTTCTCCAGGTAATCGAGGGCTTGCTGGTGCTCTTTGAGCAATTCGGCGAGTACAAACACCGCTTCCTCGATACGACCAGCACGGTCCAGGCGCTCAAAGGTCTGGCGATACACCTGGCGCAAGTGCTCGGTCAAGTCGTCTTCGAACAGCATCGAGCGCGCCGGGCCATGCTGCTGGCTGAGGCTCAAGTCCTCGCGACGCTGGGGCGTACCAAAGCTCTGTTCACCGCTGGAGGCACCACCGTTCAAGGGGATGGCGTGACGCAAGGCTTCTTCGAAATTGCCGTCTTCGAACATCTCCAACATGCGCTGCATGTAGGCGGCCTGGCGTTTGCCATACAGCTTGGAGAGCTGGGAATGCTGGGTCAGCCGGGTCAACAGGCGGCGCCACGCAGCAGGTTTGTGCCTGCGCGGGGTGGCACGCGCAGCGATGCCTGGGTTAGCGGGTGCGCGGGCCACCGGCCTGGGCGCCGCTTTGGCGGGTGCCGAGGCGCCACGGTGCAGGAAGCGGTTCAACCCGAACAGCAGCGCGGTGATCACCACCATCCAGATCAGCGCGCCCAGGAGCGTGCCGCCGAGGGACTGTGTGTGGGTGGCCAACATGGCGGCGGGCTCGCTCTGGCCGAAGAGGCGGACCAGCCCACCCAGCAGGAGCAAGCCGATCACGATTTTCAGCACCGGGGAAGAGACTTCGCGGGCGCCGTTTGCGTTGTTTTGCGCAGACGCCGCGCTGGCGCCCGGCCCTTTACTCGGCGGGTGACGCGGGCGCTCCAGCAGCGCTTGCATGATTGCTTCGCGCTCCGGGCTGACGGGCTCCAGTGGCCCGCCGAGGATTTCACGCAGGTCGGTGACCACCGCTTCCGGCAGCGTTGCCGGCAACGGGGTATGGCAGTCAAAGGTGTCAAGCAGCGTGTAGGTGCTGATGTCGAGCCACAGCCCGGGCTTCAGCACCTGTGCATCGCGCAACTGCAGGGCGTGGACATGACTGCCGCGCACCAGCCACAGGTCGGCAACGGGCAGCCCGCGCAACTCCTCCGGGTGCAGCGCGGCAGATGACAAGCCCCGGCCCTGGCGGATCAGCGGCCAGCCGAGCAGGCTTTCGCAATGCACCGGGCAAGGTCTGTGGAACTGCAACAAGTCGCCGTCGGCAAAGCGATAGGCACGCGCGTCGGTTTGCCAATAGTCGAGGATCAAGCGCCTGCGCTCGCCTTCGTCAAAACGCTCGGCGGCAAACCATAGGCCGTCAATCTGTTGGTGCCCGGTGAGTACCGGGCGGCGAATCAGCAGCTGTTCTGGCTCAAGCATTGGCAGCGTCCTGGGTGAGCTGCGGTGCCTGGTTGCACATCACTTGCAAGCGCATGGCGCGCTCGCCAACCGAGTAAACCAGTAATTCGCGGTCAGTGGTCAGTACGGCGATCAAGCCGCTCATGGGGCAAAAGCTCGCGCGGGCAATCGGCGCCGAGGTGGTGAACAACGTGCGCTGTTGCCCCTCGGCGTACAGCCCGACGCTGTGCTGGTTCGGCCCCAGCAGCACCAGTGAGTAACGCGACCGTTGGGCGTACGTGTAGTGCAGGCCGATGGCTTTCCAGCCGGGCGCCAAGTCGATCTGTTCGTGTTTGGTCGGAAAACTTTCATGGGTCACCAGGCGCCAACTCTGGTGGCCGCCCTCGGTGGTCAGCAGCGCGCAACCGCCGCAGTACTGGCGCCAGTAAAAGTTGGCGGCCAGCAACACCTGGCTGACGCCCGCTGCCGAGCCGACCGCATGACCATTGGTACGTAAACCGTCAGCAGACCCGGAATACGCGACGATCTGCCCGCCTTCGCTGCGCGCATAAGCGATGGTCAAGGGGTCGACCTGCACCAGGCTCATCACGTCATCCGCCACCCGGCAGAGTTCACGCGACTTCCAGTAGGCAAGCCGCCCCTGGCTGTCGAGCAAGTACACGCGCACGGAGTTCTGACTGTGCAGCCACACGCTCGGCAGGAACGTCGCAGTGCCCGGTGGCAGTTGCAGCTGTTCACGGTTGGGTTTGTCGACGGTGGGCATACCGGGGATGTTCCAGAACGTCAGGCTGTCGTTATCACTCAACACGGCCCCGAGGCTGCGGTGGTGAAAGGTGGTGCTCAAGACGCGCTGATGTTTGCCCCACAGACGGCGTCGAACCTCCAGGGACTTTTTCTGGTTCTTGTGCGGCAGCTTGATCACCACCATGCCCGGCTCATCGAGCATGCGCAGCGCCACATAGTTGCCGGCGCTGGAGATTACCGGCGGCAAGGTCAAGGCGACGCGTGGCACCGCACGTGCGAGCTTCGACGGCGTCGCCTGGCCTTCATCGTCGAACTGGCCTTTGAGCAGTTGCACCGCGCGCCCTTCATCCGGCATAGGTAACAGCACGCGCCGCACCGATCCGGCCTGCAATTCGAAGGACAGACTTTGGCCATCCAGGCTTCGCTGCACCTGCACCCGGTGTGTACAGGTCTTGCTCGTGTCCTTGGGCAAGCGCTGCCCGACGGTCCAGCATTCACCCAGCGTCTCACCCTGCGCGGCCAGCCATTCCTGCCAGGCGTGCCAGTGCGCCGGGGCGACACTTTCGTAGGTGCGCGCCTTGAGCAGCCGTTTGAGCTGCCCCGCGCTATCGAACGCATGCAGCACCGGCGCGCCTTGCAGGATGCCCCAACGCAACTGTGCGCCCGCCTCCTCGGCACGCCGGGCCAGCAGCATCAGCAAGGCGATATGCACCAGCCGCGCGGCGCCCCACTGCAACGGGCCGGCGTCGAACAGCACGACAATCAGGCGGTTGGCTTCACGGGCGCGGTATTGCGGCGCCAGGAACATATGCTCGCCGCCGACAGCCCGGCGCATAAACTCATCCGGCACTTCATCGGCCAGCAGCCATTCGCTGGAAAGCAGGCGCTCGTAAGGCCCACGGCGTTGCAGATCACCCACGCCATCCGGCTCCGGCACCCCGCCTTGCTGCCGACCGCGCAGTGGCCCGAGCACCGGGTTGAGGCGCCCCAGCAAGTCGGCGAACAGCGGTAGATGCTGCGGCGCAAACCACTCCAGCCACTGGCGCCAGGGTTGCAGGGCTTCAGGCAGTTGCATGGCGGGCTCCCCACTGCGTCGCGATGCGCTGAAGGTGTTCAACCGTCACCGGCAACAGGCGATCCAACGGCACGACGGCTTGCGGTTCGCGCCATAACAGCAAGGGCGAGCGCTTGAACCGTGCCGACAGCGTTTGGCCGAGCACGTCCACCGGCGCTGTCGGCTCCCAACTGGTGGGCAGCCACAGCCCCGGCGCACCGGGGTGCACTGCGGCGTAGGCCACGCCGTCGACCCACGGTAAATCCGCCGCCGCCCCGGTGACCACCAATACATTGCCATTGGCGGTAGCGTGCAAGCGCGCCGCCTGTTCATCGGCGAGCAGCCGCAAGCGCGCATGCAAGCGGCGCGCGGCGTCGCCCCAGGCAACGGCGGCTTGAGGGTCGGCCGGCACCTGCCTCGGGCGCCAGCTCCAGGCGTAGTGGTCGGCACTCATGGCGTCAGCATTCGGGACAGTTGCCCGCGTACCTGCTGCAAGGGTTCCGGCATGGTCTCGCTATTGAAGTTGGCGTCGATCTCGCGCAGCAGCCCTTCGAGCGCCGGGCTGCCGGGCGGCTCGCTGCGGGCCAGGTAGTCTTGGGCCGTTTCGAGCAAGCGATTCAAGCGCGACATCGGCTGCAAGGTGGCCTCTTCGACCGCGCTGAACAAATGGCTGTTGCTGGACGCGGCAAACAGGTCGCGCAGTACCTCGCGGCCATGCTGCTGAGCCTCTTTGGTCGGCAGCACATACAGCAGCGGCCACAGGTCAGCGTCGCTGGCTTGCAGCCGCCCGCCCAGCAGCGCGGCAGCCGCGATCAGCCGTTGGGACTTGACGATACGGCGGTCCGACAACGGGATGCCGGCTTCGCGCAGGCGCCGAATCGCCTGGGCCAGGGCCGGACGCACGGCGCCCAGGTCGACGTTTTTCAGGGCCTGGCTGAGCGTGTCCAACTGCGCCAACCCGAGCAACTGTTGCACGGGCCGCTGTTCCGACTGCCAACCGCCCGCCAGCATGGCTTCCAGTTGATTGTCCGGCACCGACTCGACGAACAGGTGCAACAGGAAGCGGTCGCCAAATGCCGCCA
The DNA here is from genome assembly GCF_963879675.1 of Pseudomonas sp. Larv2_ips. Lineage (NCBI taxonomy): Bacteria > Pseudomonadati > Pseudomonadota > Gammaproteobacteria > Pseudomonadales > Pseudomonadaceae > Pseudomonas > Pseudomonas sp. Larv2_ips. Next base: position 1,320,773 of record NZ_CAWOAW010000014.1, on the reverse strand, counting down.
GCGCTTCATCGTCCGGCAAGCCGTTGGCCGCGCCGACGCACACCCGCAGCGGGCATTGGATTTGGGTATGGCCACGGCGAAAGCGGCGTTCGTTGAGCACGCCCAGCAAGGTATTGAGGATGGCGGTGGAGCCCAGGAAGACTTCATCGAGAAACACGATATCGGCTTCCGGCAGCATGCCGCTGACGTCGGTTTCCACCGTGCCTTCACGCAGTTTCTTCAGGTCCACGGCACCGAAAAGCTCCGACGGCTCAGTGAAGCGCCCCAGCAGGTACTCGAAGTAACGCCCGCCCATGGACTGCGCCACTCGGCGTACCACGGCGCTCTTGGCCGTGCCGGGCGGGCCGATGACCAGAATGTGCTCCTGGGCGACCGCCGCCAGCACAATCAGCTCGGCCAACTGCTCGCGCCCGACCAAGCCTTCGGTCGCCGTGCGCACAGCGTGGCGGATTTGCGTGGCAGCGCTTTGCAACTGAGCAATCATGGGTGTCTTCCCTGAAACCAAAGCGGGGAATCTTGCCTGAGGCTAAGGTATTAGCAAAGCGTTGTTACAACCTGCCTTGAGGAGTCAGCCCATGCAACTCGAAGGATCCTGCCATTGCGGCGCCGTCACATTCAGCCTGAACAGCCAGCATCCATACCCCTATCAGCGTTGCTACTGCTCGATTTGCCGCAAAACCCAAGGCAGCGGTGGCTACGCGATCAACCTTGCCGGCGATACCCATAGCCTGAAGGTGCAGGGGCGCAAGCACATCTCGATCTACCACGCCAGGCTCAAGCCCGAGGGCGCCAGCCGCGCGCACGCGAGCACTGCCGAACGGCATTTTTGCTCGCAGTGCAGCAGCGCCTTGTGGCTGTTCAGCCCGGAGTGGCCGGAGCTGATTCACCCGTTTGCCTCGGCCATCGACACGCCGTTGCCGGTGCCGCCGGAGCACACGCACCTGATGCTCGGTTCCAAGGCGCCGTGGGTGGAAGTCAGCGTGCGCAAGGGTGACCTGCAGTTCGACGAATACCCCGAAGAATCCATCGCCCAATGGCATGAGCGCCTCGGGTTGACCCGTTAACAGTCTTTGACAGTTTCCCGACAAAGCTCCCAAAGATTGTTGGCCCGCGCAGCCCTAGCATTCGAGCATCCAACTCACCATTCGGGTGCTCTTCATGTTTCGCACATTGCGCGGTATTCCGCTGTTGGGTTGCCTGCTGGGTACGCTCGGTTGCCACGGGCAATCGCCTGCCCCGCCTCCGATTCCCAAGGGCGATTACGGCGCGATCATCCGTTACCTGCAAGCGCGTATTCCGCGTGAAATGGGCCGGGAAAATGTGCCGGGCCTGTCCATTGCGCTGGTCAATGGCCAGGAGCTGATCTGGGCGCGCGGCTTCGGCATGGCCGACAAAGCCCAGGGCGTGCCGGTGACAGCCAATACGGCGTTTCGCGCTGGCGGCATCTCCAAACTGCTCACGGCCACGGCGGCCTTGCAGTTGGTCGAGCAACAGCGTCTGTCGCTGGATGCGCCGATCCAGCAGACCCTGCGCGAGTTCCATGTCCGCTCACGCTTTCACGACGACCCGGCGGCAGCGGACCGCGCGATCACCTTGCGCCGCTTGCTCAGTCACCAGTCGGGCTTGCCCAGCGAACACTTGCGCGACCTGCGCAGCACCTTCGCCATGGGCCAGATGCCGATGCGTGTATCCGGTGTGTGGCTGAGCAGCCCACCGGGTGCCCAGGTGGCCTACTCCAACCTGGGTTATTCGTTGGTCGGCGCCGCGATTGAACGCAGCAGCGGCAAAGCTTTTGAAGCGCAGTTGCAAGGCAGCCTGCTCAAGCCACTGGAGATGAACCAGTCGAGTTTTGTCGGTACCGGTGCGCAGATGAGTTACCGCGCGCTGGGCTACGAAGACGGCGTCGCCAGTGCCGATGCGCAAGTGCGCGACCTCGCTGCCGGCGGTTTGTGGGCAAGCCCGAAAGACCTCAGCCGCTACGTGCAGATGCTGTTTGCGCATGGGCTCTACAAAGGCAACCGGGTCATCGGCAGCGCGTCGATCGATGAGATGTTCACCCAGCAAAACACCGGCAATGCGCTGGACTTCGATTGCCAGGTGGGCCTTGGCTGGTTCCTGGCACCCTGTGGCGATGAACCGGTTGCCCCGGGGATACGCACGTATCAGCACAGCGGGGGTGGCGACGATTTTGCCGCGCAACTGAGCGTGCTGCCTGATCAGCAAATGGCCGTGATCGTCATGGCCAATGACAGTAACGCCGAAGACCTGGTGGCCAGTCTTGCCACCGACGCCCTGCGCTTGATGCTGCAGGCACAGACCGGCCAAGCGGTCTGCGCCGACGACTGCCAGGCACCCAGTCACGGGCTCAAATTGCGTCACGTGCCGGCTGCCATCGACCGCAAGCGCCTGGCCGGCTTTTATGCCACGGCCTGGGGCGTGTTCCGGATCAAGGATGAGCCTCATCAGCTGTCGGGCGAGTTGGCCGGTTTGAGCTTCGAGTTGTTACGCGACGATCAGGGCTGGCTGCGCGCGCAGAAAAAAATCTTCGGTTTCTGGCTCAAGGACCTCGGCGACCTGGGCCGCGTGCAGCTTGATGTGGTGAAGGTGCAGGGGCGCCAGATGCTCACTGCGCGCACTCACGGCCAACGCATCGCCATCGGCGAGCGCATCGACCCGACGCCGCTGCCCCTGGCCTGGGCCGACACCATCGGCACGTATCAAGTGCTCAACACCCACGAGCCCGATGCGCCGTTGAGCGGCATCAGCGTGCGCCTGGAAGAAGGATTTCTGGTGATACGCGGCCAGTTGCGCGACGAGCCGCTGACCGACTACATCCTGCTCCCCGTCGACAACGCCCACGCGGTGCTGGCCGGCAACGGCTATGGCCTGGGCGACACCGTGAGCCGCCAGGTCAATGGCCTCAGCGCGTCGGGCTACGCCTTCAAACGCACGAATTCTCCCCACAACCGCTTGAATTTCTGACACGGACGAACCCCCTGATGCGCTCAAAACATTTCTGCCTGTCGTTCACCTCGCTGTGCCTGCTCGCCGCTGCCGACACCGCGTTTGCCGAAGACTGGCAATACAGCCTCAAGGCCGGCGTGGCCAATGCGCCGCGCTACAGCGGCAGCGACGAACGCATGACCGCGCCGCTGCTGGGCGGCGCCATCGTCAGCCCGTGGGGTGTTTTTCTCGACACTGACAAGGGGCTTGGCTGGGGTTACGAAGGCCACGCCCTGAGCGTGAGCGCGTATGTGGGCGCCAGCGGCGCGCGCAGGGACAAAAACCAGAGCTTGCATGCCGGCTCCAAGCGCCTCAAAGGCATGGGCGAGATCAAGGCGCGTCCGCAACTGGGGGTAAGCGCCAGCTATAACCTGGGTGGCGTGATTGTTGGCGCGACCCTGGAACATGCGCTCAAGGAAGACGACCACACGGACACCGGCAGGGCTTACACCCACCTGGAGCTGAGCCTGGGCACCAACCTGTATGAAGGCCGTTACGGTTCGGTCGAGGCCAGCTTGAGCAGTCACTTTGGTGATCGAGCGTACTTGCAGACCTGGTACGGCGTGACTACCGGGCAGGCGGCGCAGAGCCGCTTCAAGGCCTACAAGGCGGGCGCGGGCAATATCAGTAATGGCATGAACCTGGTGTGGAGCGTGCCGATCAGCGAGCACACGCAGTTCTCGACTTTGCTGGATGTGCAGTATTTGGCGGATGAGGCGGGCAAGAGCCCGATTGTGGAGCGGCGGTTGCAGGCGTCAGTGGTGGGGATGGTCGAGTACGCGTTTTGATGGGGTAATGGATGGTTGGGGGGCGGCGGGTGTCGGTGATGCGTCTGTGTTGGGGGGCATATCCGGTGTTTGGGAGATGGCGGCTTATGGTGCCGCCCTTACGGCGGGTCACTTTGGAAAAGCCCCAAAGTAACCAAAGGGCTCTTGCCCCACCACTCGGCACCTCGCTCACGCTTCGGTGTGCCCGAACGAA
>NZ_CAWOAW010000014.1:1276890-1316770 GCF_963879675.1 Pseudomonas sp. Larv2_ips | reverse complement strand
CGTGGTTTAACGGGGCGCCTGAGATCAAAATCAAAAGCAAAGCACGGCGGCCTAGTAGCCGACCTGAGTGGTAGAAGCAAAAGCAAAGGCGAGGCGGCCTGACAGCCGACCTGACCTTGAAGGCTGAACTCAACCAAAGGTGGGAACTGGCTTGCCTGCGATAGCATCAACCCGGTGTACCTGATACACCGAGTTGCCTGCATCGCAGGCAAGCCAGCTCCCACAGAAAAGCCAAGCAGTGCGGTGCTTGCAGCTGAACGCGGTCAACTTGTGGGAGCGGGCTTGCTCGCGAAAGCGGTATGTCAGTGACACATGAGCTGACTGAACCACCGCCTTCGCGAGCAAGCCCGCTCCCACATTTGGATTTCTGTGAGTCAGATAGATGGGTGTCGTTTGTACTCGGTCAAAAGTGGGAGCTGGCTTGCCTGCGATAGCATCAACCCGGTGTACCTGACACACCGAGGTGCCTGCATCGCAGGCAAGCCAGCTCCCACAAAAAAGCCAAGCACTGCGGTGCTGGCAGCTGAACGCGGTTGAATTGTGGGAGCGGGCTTGCTCGCGAAAGCGGTATGTCAGTGACACATGAGCTGACTGAACAACCGCCTCCGCCAGCAAGCCAGCTCCCTCCTGTGCATCGCTGATTCCACGCCAAGTCTTACTCGGCATACGCCCAGGTCATTCGAAACGACGCTCCGCCCCACTCCGAATCCAGCACTTCCACTTGTCCGCCATGCCACTGGCTGACCCGTTTTACCAATGCCAGGCCCAGGCCGAAACCGCCGGTGCGGCGGTCGCGGCTGGCGTCGAGGCGCAGGAAGGGTTCGAAGATCTTTGCCCGCCCGTCCATCGGCACACCAGGGCCGTCGTCATTGACGCACACTTCGTAACCGCTGCCAAAGCTGATCAACGACACTTCAACACGGCGCTCGGCGTAGCGAATGGCGTTGCGCAGCAGATTGATCACGGCACGCGCCATAAAGCGTGGTTCGATTTGGATAAAGTCGACCTCACAGGTACGCAATGACAGCTGCACACCCGCCGCCTCAGCCTCCAGGGCCACGCTGCCGATCACGCTGTCGAGCCAACTGTGGGCCTCGATGTTTTCGCGGGTAACCTGGGTGGCGCCGCGTTCCAGGCTGGCGTAGGTCAACAGTTCGGAAACCATTTCCTCCAGTTCGCCCAGGTCGGCGTACATGTCGGCGATCAACTCACGGCTCTGTCGCGGGTCGGCCTGTTGCCTGAGTTGATCAAGCTCGAACGACAAGCGCGCAATCGGTGTGCGCAGTTCGTGGGAAACGGCGTTGGTCAGTTCGCGCTGGTTGGCGATCAGGCTTTCGATGCGCTCGGCCATCTGGTTGAAGTGCCCCGCCAGCTCGCGCACGGTGGAACGGCGCGGCAGCAGGATGCGCGACGCCAGGTCGTTGTCGCCAAAGCGTTGCGCGGCCAGCCGGATATGCTCCAGGTCGCGCCAGTGCGGGCGTACCCAGAAATACAGGACGATGGCCAGGCACAAGCCGAGAAAACCATAGGCCCACAGGTACAGCCACTTGGGCTCTTCCGGCAGTTTGATCTCCAGCAGTTGCGGCCCGCCGTCGATATTGGTCAGGAATTCCATGAAATCCCCGCGCACCACCAGCAAGCCGTCGGCCAGCAACTGCTGTTCGCGCTCGGTCAGCGCCTGGGTGTCGCTCTGCACCAGCTTGAGGCGCAAACCATAATGGGGCTGCAGTTCGTCCAGGCGCGCCTGCCGGGCCTCGCCGTGCAAGGGCCGCAACTGCTCCACCAAGCCATAGGCCGGACCGCGCAGCGCCTCACGGTTATAGGTTTCGTTGGCCTCGGGCAGTAACTCGTCGAAGGTGTAGTTGACCAGCCAGATCGCGCCCGCCAACCCCAGCGCCAGGATCACGTACAGGCGCAGAAACAGCCGCAGCATCTAAACCTCCCACGCAAATGGATTGAACAGATAGCCCTTGCCCCAGATGGTCTTGATGCACACCGGCTCACGCGGATTGTCATTGAGTTTGCTGCGCAGTTTGCTGATGTACACGTCGACGCTGCGGTTCAGGCCATCGAAGGCAATGCCGCGCATGCGGTTAAGAATGTCATCGCGCGAGAGGATCTTGCCCGCGCTGCTGGCCAGCAGCCAGAGCAGTTCAAATTCCATGGTGGTGAGGTCGATCTTGTCACCGCCCAGGCTGACCACCCGGCAACTGCGGTCAATCGCCAGCCGGCCAAACTCCAGCGAGCCGCGCACGGTGGGTTCGGGCACCTGGCGACGTTGCAGCGCACGCAATCGCGCCAGCAGCACCGGAGGTTTTATGGGTTTGATGACGTAGTCGTCGGCACCGGACTCAAGGCCGAGGATATGGTCCAGGTCGTCTTCCTTGGCGGTCAGGATCACGATGGGTGTGTCGGACAGGTTACGAATCCCGCGACACACGTGCAGGCCGCTCTGGCCCGGCAGCATCAGGTCGAGCACGACGATTTTCGGCTTGAAGTCGAGAAATGCGGCCAGGGCTTCGTCACCGCGGTGAACCACCCGCACCTCGAAACCGTGTTGCGACAGGAAGTGCGCGATCAGCCCTGCCAGCTTTTCATCGTCCTCAACGAGCAGGACCTTGCCCAGACCCAGGTTTTCCATAAATTCTCAGTGTGGCTGCGCGGATTGAAGTGCAGGCATTATAGGTGGCAAGCTGCTCAACAGAAGCCGCTGGCCATCAGTGACCGACCAAGCTTCATGCTTTTAAGAGTTTTTAACAAATAGCCTGCAATCTTTAACGCCATTCACAGGGAGTTGTATGCGCAAGGATTACCTGGCGTTCTTTGTTTCGCTGTTTCTGTCGCGGCTGGCGGACCAGATTCTGCTGTTTATCGTGCCTCTGATCGTGTTCCAGACAACTCGGAGTGTGTCCTGGGCGGGCCTGGCGTTTTTTGTCGAGTCACTGCCGCGTTACCTGGCCTTCCCGGTGTGCGGCGCGGTGTGCGACAAAGTCTCACCGGTGCGCATTCTGCATATCAGCCAGGTCTACCGGGCGCTGGCCTGCGTGGTGGCCGTGGCCTTGTACGGCGTGTTCGACGGCATTTACTGGATCGTCATGCTCTCGGCGCTGTGCGGCGTGCTGACCACCCAGGGCATCATGGCGCGCGAAGTGTTGATGCCGCATATTTTCAAGCAGTACACCTACGCCAAGACCCTTTCCTATTCACAAATCGCCGACCAGAGTGGCCTGGTGCTCGGCCCACTGCTGGCGGCGCTGATGCTTGAAGTCTGGGCCTGGCATTGGGTGGTGCTGGGGGTTGCCGGGCTGTTTGTGCTGGCGGACCTGGCCATGCTGCTGTGGCAGCGCACCAGCGCGGTGAGCCTGCCAACCTTTGAGCAGCACCGGGACATCTGGCTGCAACCGCTGCGCATTGCCTTCGGGCATATCCGCACGCTCGCCGACTTGAAACGGATCATCACCCTGGCGGTGGGCGTGAATCTGATTATTGGTGTGACGCTGGCCACGTCGGCGGCGATGGTCACCGGCCACTATGGCGCTGGCAAGGACACTTACGCCCTGCTGCAAGCCGCGGGCGCCGTGGTGACGATCGGGATTCTGTTTTACCTGGCGCGCGCAACCTTGCCGTTGAAGGTACTGGGCGGCCTGTCATATTCGATGATCGGCGTGGGCGCGCTGATCACGGCCATCAGCCCCGGCGTGTGGGCCTATACCCTCGGGTTCCTGCTGATCACCGGCTTCGACAAGATGTTTAACGTGTACCTGCGCAGCACCCGTCAGCGCGTGATTCCGGTACAGGATTTTGGCAAAACCGTGGGCGTGATCACGCTGCTCAACAACCTGTCGCAGCCATTGGCGGGTTTGCTGATTGGCGTGCTGGCGGCGCCGCTGGGCACACAAACGGTAATCCTGCTGCTGACCGGGATCACCGCACTGCTGGGCGTGGCCGTCGCCTCAGGCTGGCACGCCACTGTGAAAGCGGAACTCGATGTCGGGTGATTCGATCAGTTCCTGCTCGGTCGCCCTGACCCGCTCGATCACCTGGGCGATGTCTTTGGCGTCGCCGTACTGGTAGGCCAGTTTCAAGTAACCCTGGAAGTGCCGCGCCTCGCTTTTGAGCAGACCGAAATAGAACTTGCCGAGTTCTTCGTCCAAATGCGGCACCAGCGCTTCGAAACGCTCGCAACTGCGCGCTTCAATGAAGGCGCCGACCACCAGGGTGTCCACCAGTTTGACCGGTTCATGGCTGCGCACCACTTTGCGCAAACCCGAGGCATAACGGCCCGCGTGCAGTTGGCGCAGCTCGACTTTGCGCTTTTTGATCAGGCGCATGACTTGCTCGTGGTGCACCAGCTCTTCGCGCGCCAGGCGCGACATCATGTTGATCAGGTCAACATGCGCGTGGTACTTGGCAATCAGGCTCAAGGCGGTGCTGGCGGCTTTGAATTCGCAGTTCTTGTGGTCGATCAGCAGGGTTGCCTGATCGGCCAAGGCAGCCTGGACCCAGGCGTCGCGGGTGCGGCAGCCGAGGAATTCGTGGATTTCGGGCAGGTTCATCGGGCTCACGGGCAAATAGATCACAAAAGGGCGCCGATTATACCGACCCCGCCGCAGACCACCAGCCACTGGCTTTGATGTGCATCAACATGACGTCTGGCGGGCAGCAACTATAGTTGTGCAAGGCCCCTTTTATTGCGTCTCTGGAGATCCGTCCATGCAAGCTATCCGCAGCATCCTGGTGGTCATCGAGCCCGAGCACTCGGAAAGCCTGGCGCTCAAGCGCGCCAAGCTGATCGCCGGGGTCACCGGCGCGCATCTGCATTTGCTGGTCTGCGACAAAAAACACGAGCATTCGGCGCTGCTGAGCCTGCTCAAGTCCGGCCTGCATGAAGACGGCTACAGCGTGACCACCGAGCAGGCGTGGAATGAGAGCCTGCATGAAACCATCATTGATGTGCAGCAAGCCGAGGGCTGTGGGTTGGTGATCAAGCAGCATTTCGCCGATAGCCCCCTGAAAAAGGCCTTGTTGACGCCGGCCGACTGGAAGCTGCTGCGCTATTGCCCAACGCCTGTGCTGCTGGTGAAAACCTCGACGCCCTGGGCCGACAAGGTGGTGCTGGCGGCAATCGATGTGGGCAACAACGACACTGAGCACCAGGCGCTGCACAACACCATCATTGATCACGGCTTTGAAATTGCGAGCCTGGCCAAGGCGCAATTGCACGTAATCAGCGCCCATCCTTCGCCCATGCTGTCGGCGAGTGACCCGACGTTTCAGCTCAAGGAAACCATCGAGGCGCGCTATCGCGAGCAGTGCAAGACGTTCCAGGCCGAGTTCGATATCGACGACACCCATTTGCACATCGAAGAAGGCCCGGCAGATGTATTGATTCCCCATGCGGCGCATAAGTGGCAGGCGGCGGTGACGATTATCGGCACCGTGGCGCGCACCGGGATTTCCGGAGCATTGATCGGGAATACGGCGGAGGTGGTGCTCGACGAGGTGCAGAGCGATGTGCTGGTGCTCAAGCCGCAGGAACTGATGGATCATCTGGAAGCGCTGGCGACCAAGGCGTGACCCACTGAAAATCCCTTGTAGGAGCGGGCTTGCTCGCGAAAGCGGCGGATCAGTCAATTAATTGATTGCTGACACTTCCTGTTCGCGAGCAAGCCCGCTCCCACATTTTTGCTGTGCGGTGTCAGCCAGCAAATGCATCGTTGAGGAACCCCGGGGCTATATAGCGCTGGTAGTGCGCCTCCGAGAGGATAAAAAACTCCCGATCAATCGCATCGCGCAGCTCCGGCAGCGCCCAGTCGCGAAACTCTGGCAGCAGCACCATGCCATAGGCTTCCAGGTTGGAAATCACCCGTGCGCCCCGGGCGATCAATTGGTAGGCCCAGCAGTACTCGGACTGGTGCGGCACAAAGCGAATCTTGCGCTGCTCCAACTGCCCGCGCAGCCTCTTGGGGTCGAACACTTCGAGTTTACCGGCCATCACCTGCACCAGCAGTTGCTCGAGCCGCAGCCATACCGCGCGCTTTTCTTCCTCGTTATAGCCATTCCACAGGATCACTTCGTTTTTTTTTTGTAAACCGTGGAGCACAGGCCGACGCAGGGGGTCTTGATGGTTTGGTTGGGCATAGGCAACGACACACAAATCCGCGAAACAATGCCGCATGTTAGCCCTTTGTCTAAGGTTGATCACCCAGCAAACTTGGTTAGGCAACTTACCTTTAGATTTTTTTTGCCGTAGAATCATCCGGCCTTGTAAGGCGCCAATAATCCGCTGGAAGCTGTTTTCAAAGCGTCACGAGCACAGTCGTTCCTTCAGAACGGTGTTGGCGATGGTTATTACCCGGTAGGTAATTGCCAGCGCCAACCCTCATCAGCTCCGTTCTGCAGGCGTAAAACTTTGAAAGCAGCTTCTGTGAGGAATGCCGGCAGCGCTGGCTTTGCGGCCCAAAAAGCCCCCGAGCGCATGCGTGCCGTTCATTTCTGGATGAGCGTCCCGTGGGACCACTGATGAGGGTAATAACTGTGCTTGAAGCCTACCGCAAACATATCGAAGAGCGTGCAGCACTGGGTATCGTTCCCCAGCCGCTTAACGCCGAACAAACCGCAGGCCTGGTCGAGCTGCTGAAAAATCCCCCGGCTGGCGAAGAAGAATTCCTCGTTGACCTGATCACCAACCGCATTCCACCAGGCGTTGACGAAGCTGCCTACGTCAAGGCCGGTTTCCTGTCTGCCCTGGCCAAGGGCGAAGCCACTTCCCCCCTGATCGACAAAAAACGCGCTGTTGAACTGCTTGGCACCATGCAAGGCGGCTACAACATCGTGACGTTGGTCGAGCTGCTGGACGACGCCGAGTTGGCGCCTGTCGCTGCCGCCCAACTCAAGCACACCCTGCTGATGTTCGATGCGTTCCACGACGTGGCTGAAAAAGCCAAGAACGGCAACGAGCACGCCAAAGCCGTGCTGCAATCCTGGGCTGATGGCGAGTGGTTCAAGAACCGCCCTACCCTGGCCGACAAGATCAGCCTGCGCGTGTTCAAGGTCACCGGCGAAACCAACACCGACGACCTGTCCCCTGCCCCGGACGCCTGGTCCCGCCCTGACATCCCGCTGCACGCTCTGGCCATGCTGAAAATGGCTCGCGAAGGCATCGTGCCGGACGAGCAAGGCAAGACCGGCCCGATGAAGCAGATCGAAGAGATGCGTGGCCAAGGCTTCCCGATCGCCTACGTCGGTGACGTGGTCGGTACCGGTTCGTCGCGTAAATCGGCGACCAACTCCGTGCTGTGGTTCTTCGGCGACGACGTTCCTTACGTGCCGAACAAGCGCGCTGGCGGCTTCTGCTTCGGCAGCAAGATCGCTCCCATCTTCTACAACACCATGGAAGATGCCGGCGCACTGCCAATCGAATTCGACGTCACCAACATGAACATGGGCGACGTGATCGACCTGTACCCGCATGCTGGCAAAGTCTGCAAACACGGCACCGATGAAGTCCTGACCACCTTCGAAATGAAGACCCCGGTGCTGTTGGACGAAGTCCGCGCCGGCGGCCGTATCCCGTTGATCATCGGCCGTGGCCTGACCGAGAAGGCACGTGCCGAACTCGGCCTGCCGCCTTCGACGCTGTTCAAGCTGCCGGAAGCACCGGCTGAAAGCGACAAGGGCTTCACCCTGGCGCAAAAAATGGTGGGTCGCGCCTGCGGTCTGGCAGAAGGCAAAGGCGTTCGTCCTGGCACCTACTGCGAACCGAAGATGACCACCGTGGGCTCCCAGGACACCACCGGTCCGATGACCCGTGACGAACTCAAAGACCTGGCGTGCCTGGGCTTCTCGACCGATCTGGTGATGCAGTCGTTCTGCCACACCGCGGCTTACCCTAAGCCGATCGACGTGACCACCCACCACACCCTGCCTGACTTCATCATGACCCGTGGCGGTGTATCGCTGCGTCCAGGCGACGGCATCATCCACAGCTGGCTGAACCGCATGCTGCTGCCGGACACCGTCGGCACCGGTGGCGACTCCCACACCCGTTTCCCGATGGGCATCTCGTTCCCGGCCGGCTCCGGTCTGGTCGCGTTCGCCGCAGCCACTGGCGTCATGCCACTGGACATGCCGGAATCGATCCTGGTGCGCTTCAAAGGCAAAATGCAACCGGGCATCACCCTGCGTGACCTGGTTCACGCCATTCCTTACTACGCGATCCAGGCTGGCCTGCTGACCGTAGAGAAGAAAGGCAAGAAGAACGCCTTCTCCGGTCGCATCCTGGAGATCGAAGGCCTGAACGACCTGACGCTGGAACAGGCTTTCGAGCTGTCCGACGCCTCGGCTGAACGTTCGGCAGCCGGTTGCACCATCAAGCTGTCGAAAGACTCGGTCACCGAGTACCTGAACTCCAACATCACCCTGCTGCGCTGGATGATCGGCGAAGGCTACGGCGATGCACGTACCCTGGAACGTCGCGCCCAAGCGATGGAAGCCTGGGTTGCCAACCCTGAGTTGATGGAAGCCGATGCCGACGCGGAATACGCCGAAATCATCGAAATCGACCTGGCTGAAATCAACGAGCCGATCCTCTGCGCACCTAACGACCCGGACGATGCCCGTCTGTTGTCCAGCGTTGCCGGCGAGAAGATCGACGAAGTGTTCATCGGTTCGTGCATGACCAACATCGGTCACTTCCGCGCTGCCGGTAAGTTGCTGGAACAGGTCAAGGGTCAGCTGCCAACCCGTCTGTGGCTGTCGCCGCCGACCAAGATGGACGCTCACCAACTGACCGAAGAAGGCTACTACGGCATCTACGGCAAGGCTGGCGCGCGCATGGAAATGCCGGGCTGCTCGCTGTGCATGGGTAACCAAGCACGCGTAGAACCGAACTCGACCGTTGTGTCGACCTCGACCCGTAACTTCCCGAACCGTCTGGGTGATGGTGCCAACGTCTACCTGGCCTCGGCTGAGCTGGCGGCAGTGGCTTCCACGCTGGGTCGCCTGCCGACCGTCGAAGAGTACATGGGCTACGCGGCCAAACTGGACACCATGGCCAGTGACGTCTACCGCTACCTGAACTTCGACCAGATCGCCGAGTTCCGCAAAATCGCAGCAAGCGCCAACATCCCGGTGATTCAAGCCTAAGGTGTGTTGATGTAGCTACACCGGGTAAATCAGCGCCGCGTATCGCAAGGTACGCGGCGTTTTTTATGCCGGGCATACAGCCATCACAAAACACCTGTGGGAGCTGGCTTGCCGGCTCCCACACTTGACGCTTTGCACACTCAGGACGGGTGCCGCAGCGCCAATTGCACAGCGCCATCAACGCTCAGACCACTGAGCAAGACCTGTGGCGCAAGCGCCTCCGGCAAGCCTTGCAGCACTTCCAACGCCTCATGCCGCACGCGCGCCAGCACCAAACGCTTGCCCTCCCCGCGCACCTGCGCGAAAAACGCCGCCAGCGCTTCGATACTGGTGCCATCCAAATCCGGAGATTCTTCCAGGCTCAGCACCACCGCCTCCACCGGCGACTGGCGCATCAGGCGCAATGCCGCACCCAGGATGCGCTCGGCATTCGCGAAAAACAGCGCCTCGCTGGGCCGTACGATCAATAGACCTGGCACTTGCACGGCATCGGCGTGGTGCTCACGATCGACAAAGTCATGACTGTCACCCAAGCGCCCCAGCACCTGGATATCAGCCGCCGACATCTGCCGCAGCATCAGCACCACGCTGATCGCTACCGACACCAGCAAGCCATCTAGCACGCCCAACACCAGCACCGCCGCCACGGCACAGATCACCAGCAGACGATCGCGCCGCCAGAGAAAATAACGCCCCAGCGGCTGCAGGCTCAAACCACGGCCCAGCGCGTAGATGACGATGGCGGCAAGCACCGGCTCCGGGGTCAGCGCGACATACGGCAACACTGTCAACACAATCACCAGCACCACCAGCGCGGCGACGATTCCGGCCAGGCGTGAACCGGCACCGGCGGCCTCATTGGCCGACGTCGCGGAATAGCCGGCACCGGCCGGCATGCCGTGAAACAACCCAGAGATCAGGTTGGCCGCACCCAGCGCGAGCAAGTCGCGGTTGGACGACACGCGATCACCGTGTTTAAGCGCGAACGAGCTGATAGAGCCGTAGGACTCCGCATACAGGATCATCACCAAAGCAAACGCCAACTCCCCCAGGCGCAGCCAGTCGGCAAACGGCAGCACCGGCAAATGCCCCAACTCAAGACGCAGGTCGATCAGGCCGATCAGCGCCACGCCATGGGCCTGCAAATCCAGGTACTGCCCGGCAACGATTCCCAGAATCACCACCAGCAGCCCACCCGGCAGACGCGGAATACGCGCGCACAACCACAACACCATCAACGCGACCGCCGCGACCATCGCTGCCGGCCAGTTCCATCCAGGCAGTTGCTCTATGAGTTGCGGCAGGAAGCGGATCAGGTTGTTATCGGTCAGGTGCACGCCGACGACGCTGGCCAACTGCTTGAGAATGATGGTCAGCGCCAGGCCGAAGGCAAACCCGCGCAACACCGGCTTAGCGATAAACGAAGTCACGCCACCGAGCTTGAACAGCCCGGCCAACAGGAACAGCACGCCAGTGATCAACACCAGCCCGAATGCCAAGGCCAGCCTCAGCGCCGGATCACCACCCGCCAGACTGGCGGTGGCGGCCGCGAGTACGGCTGCCGAGGACGATGTGGCCGAGACAATCGCAAACCGGCTGGTGCCGAACAGGCCGTAGCACACCAGCCCGGCAAACAGCGCAATGACCCCGGCCTGCGGCGGTAGCGCGGCGATACTGGAATAAGCCACGGCCTCCGGCAGCAGCAAACCGGCAATGGATAACCCGGCGAGCAGGTCCTGGGTGCGATTGGGTGGCGCGGCAACGGGGTCAACTGTTTCAGTTTTCAATCGGCCCGACCCATCCCGGCAAATAACGTGCTTCCTGGCTGCGCGCCAGGCCCATGGCCTTGCTCAACAGCTTGGCGTTCGGCTGGCTGACCACGTCGCTGCCGATGCGGCTGCGAAAGAAGTCCGCCCACAGAAACTCGCTGAACGGCGTCGCGTCCTTGGCGTAGCCACCCGCCATGCGCAACAGGCCTGCCAGGCTGCGGTAGGGATCGTCCTGCAGGTCGGTAATCTTGCGCGGAATGGCTTCGTAGGTTCGACGCAAGCCACGCGCGTCGTAGGGATGCACCCACTGATTGAACGCCATGACATTCCAGAAAGTGCTGCGCTCCACAAACGACAAGTCCTTGAGCATCAGCAACGAAACACTCTTGACCTCTTCCAGCAGCAGCGCCAGGCCGAAATGGTGGTGATCGGTGATGTAATAACGCTCGTCCGGCCCCAGCACGCAAGGAAACCAGTGCTTGTCGAGCGCGGCGGCGCGCTCCTTGCGTTTGAGCCTGGTCCAGGCTTCGCGCTTGGTAGCGACTTCAGCCATGCCGACGGTCAATTGCGTCGGATGCAGTTTTTCCAGTTTGCAGGTAATCAGTTGCGGGCGCGGCCGTGCCATGAATCTCTCCACAGGAAATGACTATGCCGACAGCTTAGTCCTCATTGCCTGCCCGGGGTCGAGACTCGACAGGTTTTCCAAGGCCAAAAAAAGACCGATTCGCGGAGTGCGCGAATCGGCCTTGGGCAGCGCAGCTCGGTGTCAGGACAGCAGCGAGTAGACCAGCGCGGTAATCGCGACCAGACCAACAGCAGTGACAAACACATTGGACGCCTGCCCGCGGTACTTGGCCATGGCGGGCACTTTGCGGATCGCATACATCGGCATCAGGAACAGGATCGACGCAATGATCGGCCCGCCCAGCGTCTCGATCATGCCGAGGATGCTCGGGTTCAGCGTGGCGACGATCCAGCACACCACCAGCATGAAGGCGGCGGTCATGCGGTCCAGGGACTTGGCCGCCGGGCGGCGACCGGTCTTGAGCACCAGGCCCTTGAGGCCTTCACTGGCACCGATGTAGTGGCCCAGGAACGACTTGGCAATCGCCACGAACGCAATCAACGGCGCGGCGAAGGCGATGGTCGGGTTGTCGAAGTGGTTGGCCAGGTACGACAGGATCGACAGGTTCTGTGCTTTCGCTTCGGCCAGTTGCGCCGGCGTCAGGGTCAGTACACAGCTGAACACGAAGAACAGCACCATCACCACCATCAACAGGTGTGCGCGGCACAGGATCTGCGAGCTGCGCTCATCCGCGTTGGCACCGTACTGGCGCTTCTGGTCCACCGCAAAGGCCGAGATGATCGGCGAATGGTTGAACGAGAACACCATCACCGGAATCGCCAGCCACAGTGTGTTGAGCAACGCAGACGGCGCCGGTACTTCACTGGCGGTGCTGAGAATGCCGCCGGTCCAGTGCGGGATCAGGTACACGGCCAGAAACAGCAACGCGACGATAAACGGATACACCATCAGGCTCATGGCCTTGACGATCACTTGCTTGCCGCACCGCACTACGGCCAACAGGCCAAGGATCAGCACAAACGCCAGGATCGCGCGCGGCGGCGGCATGATGTGCAGCTGGTGCTCCATGAAGCTGCTGACGGTGTTGGTCAGGGCCACGCTGTAGATCAGCAGGATCGGGAAGATCGCGAAAAAGTACAGCAAGGTGATCAGTGCGCCGGCCTTGAGACCGAAATGCTCTTCGACCACGTCGGTAATGTCCGAACCTTCACGGCCGGACAGGACGAAACGGGTCAGGCCACGGTGGGCAAAGAACGTCATCGGGAATGCCAGCAGCGCCAGGATCACCAGCGGCCAGAAGCCCCCGAGGCCCGCGTTGATAGGCAAAAACAAAGTACCGGCGCCGATGGCGGTGCCGAACAGGCCAAGCATCCAGGTGGTGTCCTGGCGGCTCCAGCGTGTGAGGGTTGCAGGTGTCGTTGCATAGCGTTCGTCGACGCTATTGGCCTGATCATTCATCCGGTCGGATCTCCGCATTTCCACAGCCGGGACGAGTCAGAAAAACCTGACAGGCAGCGCCCCGACCATAACAAGCGCGCGATTGTCCGGGATTCTCCTGAATAAGCAAAGACTTAGCTGAGGAACGGTGGCCTTGGACAGATCAGTCGTGGTCGCTGCAGGCAGCGGTTCCAGAGGGCTGCAGCGCCGTCGAGATAATACATGCCCAAACAAATCTATTTTAGAATCGCGGGCTTTGCTGTACTTTTCAGGCAACGCCCGCCTTTATTCTGAGAGCCCTGTCATGCCTCGCGTGTCCCGCAAACAAGCCGAACTCAACCGTGAAATCATCGTGGAGGCCGCCACGCACCTGTTTCGCGAGCGCGGCCTGCACGGCATCAGCCTGGCGGACGTGATGGCCGCCGCCGGGCTGACCCACGGTGGTTTCTACGGGCATTTCGCCTCCAAGGAAGCCTTGGCCAACGAAGCCTGCCAAAAGGCCTTTGAGCATTCAAACCAGGGCTGGCAGGACAAGGTCGAGCGCAGTGAAGACCCGCAATCGGCATGCGAGGCCATCTTGCGCCACTATTTTTCGGCCACCCACCGCGACAATCCCGGTGATGGCTGCCCGATATCGGCCTTTACCCCGGACATGTGCCATGAGCCCGCCAACACGCAACTACAGCGCACCTTCATTGCCGGTGTTGAACGGTCGCTGGAGATCTTTGCGCAGTTTCAGGCCCAAGACCGCCAGGCCATGCTGGCCAACTACGCGATGATGATCGGCGCCGTCACGCTCGCTCGTGCGACGCGCGGCAGTAGCTTGTCGGACGAATTTCTGGAGGCTGCACGAAATACGCTGCTACCCGAGGCGAAATCGACCGCGCCCGTTGACAGCCCTGCGCCCGTCCCAGCATGATCGGGCCATGAAGCCTATTCAGCTGCACCTCACCTGCACCACCACCACGACCGCTTATGGCGGGTCGTGCGGTTGCTGTGGGTGCTTGAGCTAAAACACCCGGATTCAACCCAAGGCCCCGCCAGCAATGGACGGGGCCTTTTTATTGCCCCGCCCTCTGGCCACTGCAAGGAGCAAGACCATGGCAAACGCCCTGCTGATCATCGATATGCAAACCGGCTTATACGATGGCCCGGACAAACCTTTCCAGCGCGAACGGGTACTGGAGAACATCAACCAGCTGATTCAGCGCGCCCGCGCAGTCAACGCGCCGATCTTCGTCGCCCGCCACACCGGTCCGGCGGGCTCGCCGATTGAAGCCGGCAGCCCGCTCTGGCAGCTGTGGCCCGGCCTGGCTGTCGACGAAGCCCGCGACCACCTGTTCAATAAAACCCGCCCCAGCTGCTTTTTGGGCACTGACCTCGCCCGGCAACTGGCGGCGGCGCAGGTAAATGAACTGGTGATCGTGGGGATGAAAACCCAGTTCTGCATCGACACCACCTGCCGAGTCGCCGTGGAACTCGGGTTTTCGGTGATCTTGCCGGAAGACAGCCACACCTGCATGGACACCCCGGCGTTGTCGGCCGAGGCGATCATCGCGCATCACAATGCGACCCTGGCCGGGGCGTTTGTGAAACGGGTGAAAGCGCACAGCATCGCGTTCTAACGGCGTCTATGTGGGATTTTTCTGGCCGAACAAAACGTTCTGTCTTACAAATCCCGCATACTCACCTCTCAAACCCTTCAGGAAGAGCCTTCCGATGTCCACCACTGTTCTGGTCCTGGTTGAAACCATCAACGAATACCTGCAAATCATCGAGAGCAACGACTTTCACGTGATTCTGGCGCCGACGCCGGCCGAACGCGCCCAGGCGATCAAGGCGCATGGCGGGCAGATCAAGGCCGTGCTGACCCGTGGCCCGCTGGGGCTGTATGCCGAGGAAATCGCCGCATTGCCCTTGCTCGAGATCATCTGCGTGATCGGTGCCGGTTACGAGCATGTGGACCTGCAGGCGGCCAGCAACCGCGGGATCGTCGTCACTAACGGCGCCGGGGTGAATGCGCCGTCGGTGGCCGACCATGCCATGGCATTGCTGCTGTCGCTGGTGCGCGGCGTCCCCCAGACCGACGCGGCAGTGCGTCGCGGCGAATGGCCGAAGGTGATGCGCCCGTCCCTGGGCGGCAAGCAATTGGGCATCCTCGGGCTCGGCGCAGTGGGCATGGAAATCGCCAAGCGCGCGGCACTCGGCTTCGGCATGGAGGTGAGCTATCACAACCGCCAGCCCCGCGATGACGTGGACTACACCTATTGCGCCACCGCCGTGGAACTGGCGCGCACCTCGGACTTCCTGATCCTGGCCACCCCCGGCGGTGCAAGCACCCGTCACCTGATTGATCGCCACGCCCTGGATGCGCTGGGGCCGAACGGCTACCTGGTGAACATCGGGCGCGGCAGCGTGGTAGTCACGGCGGACCTGGTGGCGGCCCTCGAGCAACGGCGAATCGGCGGCGCGGCACTGGATGTGTTCGACGACGAACCCAAAGTGCCGGACGCCCTCAAGCGCCTGAGCAATACCGTACTCACCTCCCACGTGGCCGGCCTGTCTCCCGAAGCCGCCCACGATACGGTGCAGCGCGTGGCCGATAACCTGGTGGAGTACTTTGCCGGCCGCCCGGTGCTTACCCCGGTGACGCTGCCGCCGCGCAACTAGTAGCGAATAGCCAGCGCCGACGTGAAACCTGACTACACTGCTTTGCGGGGATGCTCAGGACGTCGGTGCATGACCGGCGAAGGATCGCAGAATGTTTGGCCACGGACTCGGCCCGGCCCGCCAGCGCGGCGCCATCGGTTTGATCGGCGCGGTGACCCTTGGGGTTGCGCTGTTGTTTCTATTGCTGGTCGTCGACAGCGGTCGCTTGTACCTGGAGAAGCGCAAGTTACAGCGTGTGGTCGACACAGCAGCGCTCGAAGCGGTCAGCCGCAGCGGCACGTGCGCGGCGCCCAATAACAATGCGGCCCTGTTTGCGACTCAAAGCGCCGCGCGTAACCACTTCAACATTGACGACAATCGCACCCTGGCAGTTGGCTGCGGCACCCTGGCCACGGGTGCTGACTTCATGCGCACCTTCAGCGCCGACCCGGCCAAAACCGATGCTATCCGTGTCATCGCCACCCATCGTGTGCACACCAGCCTCGCCCATGGCTTACTCACGCTGTTCTCGGCTCAACCCCTCAACATGATGACGCTCTTGAGCGCCACGGCGGTCGCTGCCGCGCCAGCCCCGACAGTGGCGTCACTCACCGTGCGCAGCACCTTGTTGACCGTCGACAGCACCAAATCCGTGGCCCTCAACGCCTTGATCGGCGGCTTGCTGGGCGGCAAATTGCAGCTCGACGCGGTGGGCTGGAACGGTTTGATCAATACCAATATCAGTCTGCTCAAGTACTTGGATGCCTTGGCCATCCGCCTGAACGTCAGCGCCGGCAATTACGATCAGTTGCTCAAGACCGACGCCACCGTCGGCCAACTGATCCAGGCCGCCATCGACGTGCTCAAGCTCGGTGGAGATGCGATCACCCTCGTCATCAACAACCTCGAAGCCATCAAGCTGATTGCGCCGGGTACGCAAATCCTGCACTTGGGCGACCTGATCAATATCCAGAACGGCACTGACAAAAGTGCGCTGGATGTGAACCTGCAACTGTTTAACCTGATTCAGGGCTTTGTGCAGTTGTCGAACAAGGCCAGCGCCGTTGCCGTTGAGCTGCCGGTGGATGTGCTGGGGCTGCTCGGCGTCACCGTCTCGACCAAAGTGATCGAGCCTGGGCAACTCTCAAGCATCGGCGACCCGAAGAACATCGCCACACAGCCTATTTATGTGCGAACCGCGCAAGTGCGCACATTGATTTCGGTCAGGCTGCCGATCGTCACGCTGGTCAATAACGCGCTGGGAGGCGTGGTGCAGGCGTTGAATGAGGTACTGAGCGGCTTGTTGGGGCTGCTTGACCCCAATTGTTGCCTGGTCACCAGCCTTGAGATCGGCGACACACTCGACATTGCCCTGGAGGCCGCCGGTGGCAGCGCCAAGGTCACGGATTACAGGTGCGACAGTGGCAAAAAATCATTGTCGGTGCTCGGCGAAACCTCGGCCCTGCACGTGATGATTGGCCAGGTTGATCCGAAAAACCTGTTTTCATCCACCCAAACGCTGCACGTCGACGAGTACCCGGTGGTGGATATCGGTACCAAGACCTGCAAGCGCGGCACCGGCGTCTGTGGCGACCGGCAAGCCTTCGCGGCAGGCGGGCTGGGCGTGCGTGTCGACAGCGATGTGGCCCGGACCGAACGCGCGCACACCTACACCAACCCGCCGGCGGTCAATCTGCCCCCGACGTATTATCAATTCGCTGCCTCGAACGTCGTCAGCAGCCTTAAAGAAACGCTCACCGGCATCCAACTGATCAACCATCCACCGAAAATCGCCAGCCTGTTGGGCGCCGTGCTGGGCCTGGTCACGGGCCTGCTCAATGGCTTGCTGTCAATGCTTGGGGGCGTGATTGGCGGGGTACTTGGGCCGCTTCTCGACCCCATCGTCAATAACCTGCTCGCCGGCCTTGGCATTGACCTGGCAAAAGTCGAAATCGGTGCCAACCTGTCCTGCAACCCCGCTGGCCGGGCGATGCTGGTGATTTGAGCGCATCAGGCCCGCTGATCATCATCCAACACGCTAACCTATTAAGCCGCCCCGACCTTGTCGCTGGACGGCGGTGCGCATTAGATTAGCCAATAGTCCAAGGCCTTTAGAATAAGCAGAAGGGATAAGCATGGCGCTTAACGACCAATCGACCCAGATTCGCCCAGGCGAAGAACTTGATGCCAGCCTCATCGATCCCTACCTCAAGGCGCATATTGCGGGCCTGCACGGCGCGGTCAAGATCAGCCAGTTCCCCGGTGGCGCGTCCAACCTGACTTACTTGCTGGAATACCCGGACCGGGAATTCGTGCTGCGCCGCCCGCCCTTTGGCCACAAGGCCAAGTCCGCCCACGACATGGGCCGCGAATACCGCATTCTCAACCAGTTGAAAGATGGCTTCCCGTATTGCCCCAAGGCCTACGTGCATTGCACCGATGAGTCGGTGATCGGCGCCGAGTTCTACGTGATGGAGCGCGTCAACGGCATCATCCTGCGCTCCGACTTGCCCGCTGAACTGGGCCTGGACGCCACCAAGACCGAGGCGTTGTGCAAAAGCTTTATCGACAAGTTCGTCGAACTGCACCAGGTGGATTACGCCGCCTGCGGCCTGGCCGACCTGGGCAAGCCCGAAGGGTATGTAGCGCGTCAGATTCGCGGCTGGAGTGATCGCTACGAGAAAGCCCTGACCCCAGATGCCCCAAGCTGGGAGAAAGTGCGCGCCTGGCTCAACGACAAGATGCCGGCCGACCATCCGACCTCCAGCATCGTGCACAACGACTACCGCTTCGACAACGTGATCCTCGACCCGCAAAACCCGATGCAGATCATTGGTGTGCTGGACTGGGAACTCACTACGTTGGGCGACCCGCTGATGGACTTGGGCAACACCCTCGCCTACTGGATCGAAGCCGCCGACCCGGCACCGGTGCAACTGATGCGTCGCCAGCCAAGCAACGCCCCCGGCATGCTGACCCGCCGCCAGTTCGTCGATTATTACGCCGAGCGCTCGGGCATTCAGATCGACAATTTCGACTTCTACTACACCTATGGCCTGTTCCGCCTGGCCGGCATTGTGCAACAGATCTACTACCGCTTCTTCCACGGCCAGACCCAGGACAAACGCTTTGCGCAGTTCATCCACATGAACAAGCTGCTGGAGCAAATGAGCCTGAACGTCATCGCCAAATCAGCCCTCTGACTGCAAGAACAAGGAACCCTTCATGTCCAAGACCCACCTGTTCGACCTCGACGGCAAGATTGCTTTTGTGTCCGGCGCCAGCCGCGGTATCGGTGAAGCCATCGCCAAGCTGCTGGCCCAGCAAGGCGCCCATGTGATCGTCTCCAGCCGCAAACTGGAAGGCTGCCAGCACGTGGCGGATGCAATCATCGCCGCCGGCGGCAAGGCCACGGCCGTGGCCTGCCACATCGGTGAAATGGAGCAGATCACCCAAGTGTTTGCCGGTATCCGTGAACAGTTCGGCCGCCTGGATATCCTCGTCAACAACGCCGCCACCAACCCGCAGTTCTGCAACGTGCTGGACACCGACCTCGGCGCCTTCCAGAAGACTGTGGACGTGAACATTCGCGGCTACTTCTTCATGTCGGTGGAAGCCGGCAAGCTGATGCGCGACAACGGGGGCGGCAGCATCATCAACGTGGCGTCGATCAACGGCATTTCCCCTGGCGTGTTCCAGGGCATCTACTCGGTGACCAAGGCCGCCGTGATCAACATGACCAAGGTATTCGCCAAGGAATGCGCAGCGTTCGGCATTCGTTGCAACGCCCTGCTGCCGGGCCTGACCGACACCAAGTTCGCCTCGGCGCTGGTGAAGAACGATTCGATCCTGAAAATGGCGCTGGCGCAGATCCCGCTCAAGCGCGTGGCCGACCCGAGCGAAATGGCCGGCGCGGTGCTGTTTCTGGCCAGCGACGCTTCCAGCTACACCACCGGCGTGTCGCTGAATGTGGACGGCGGCTTCCTGTCCTGATCATGCATTCGGCGGTTGCTGGCGAAAGCTCACCGCCAGGCGGTTCCAGCCACTGATGCTGGACACCGCCATGGTCAGGTCCACCAATTCCTGTTCGCTGAACTCCACGCGCACTGCCGTGTAGAGTTCATCCGAGACACTTGACGTCGGCAGTGTCGCCACCGACTCGCTCCAGGCCAACGCGGCCTTCTCCCGCGCGCTGAAAAACGGCGAATCACGCCATACGCACAGTGCAAACAGGCGTCGCTCGCTCTCGCCACGCTGGCGCGCTGCCATCGAATGCATGTCGGTGCAAAACCCGCAGTGGTTAAGCTGCGAGACGCGGACCTTGATCAACTCCAGCAGCGGCTTTTCGATGGACAGCTCAAAGGTCGCCGCCTCCAGCATCAACATGCCTTTAAGCGCTTGCGGTGAGGCGGTGTAGTAATCCAGACGGCGTTCCATGGGCGGCTCTCGGGCGGGCAAGTCATTGTGCGCTAGCCTAGAGCCCGCGCCCCATAAGCCCTATAGCCAATCGAGCGGTTTATGCGCAGACCATTTTGAGCGCGCTGCGCGAGCGAGTAGTCTTGGCCCAGAGTGACTGCCTTGGGATGAAACATGGAACTGCACGTGGTGATCAACGGCCGCAAAGACCTGGCCGAACAGCTGTACCGGCAGTTGCGTGAAGCCATTGCGTCCGGACGCCTGGCTGTCGGCGCGCAACTGCCGCCCAGCCGCCTGTTGGCCGAACAAATCGGCGTGTCGCGCAAGACCGTGTCTGACACCTATGCCACCCTGACGTACGAAGGCCTGCTGGTGGGCAAGACCGGCCGCGGCACTTTCGTCAATGCCCATCCAGTGCAGACTGAGCGCGTGCAAACCGCCGCCGACCTGGCCTGTGCCGCCAACCTGGGCAAATGGGCGGCGCTGCCCTCGCCCATGCGCCATCCCACGCGCGACAGCACACTGCGCTATGAATTTATCGGAGGCGCCACCACCCGCAATCAGTTCCCCCAGGATGAATGGCGGCGCTGTACCCAGGATGCGTTGCGGCGTATCGCCCGGGACAGCGGCTTTTACAGTCAACCCGAAGGTTTGCCCGCGCTGCGCGAGGCCATCGCCGGGCACGTCGCATTTTCACGCGGGGTGAAATGCCGCGCCGACGACATCGTGGTGACCAATGGCGCGCAGCAGGCACTGGACCTGATCGCCCGCGTGGTGCTCGAACCGGGCACCACGGTCGCCATGGAAGACCCCGGCTACAGCCCGGCGCGCCAGCTGTTCATGGCCATGGGCGCCCACGTTGCCGGCGTGCCGGTCGACGCGCAAGGCATTCAGGTCGACCTGATCCCGGACGGCACACGGCTGATCTACGTGACCCCGTCCCACCAGTTTCCCCTGGGCATGCCCATGAGCCTGGCGCGCCGCGAAGCTTTGCTGGCGCGCGCGTTCGAGCTGGGCGCGATCATCATTGAAGACGACTACGACAGCGAATTTCGCTACGAAGGCCGCCCCACCGATTCCCTGCAAAGCATGGACAGCCGTGGCGTGGTCACGTACGTCGGGACCTTCTCGAAAACCCTGCTGCCGGAGTTACGCCTGGGCTACGCGGTGCTGCCGCCGGCCATTTACGGCGCGGTGCTCAAGGCCAAGCAACTGACCGATCAGCACAGTTCCACCCTGCCGCAATGGGCACTGGCCAAGTTCATCAGCGAAGGCTACTTGCTCAAGCACATTCGCCGCTGCCACACGGTGTACGCCGGGCGCCGCGAACGCATCCTGCAGCGCCTGGCAGGTGACTTGGCGCCCTGGTTTGAAGCGGTACCCAGCGTGGCGGGATTTCACATGGCGGCGCTGTGCAAGGTGCCGGTGAATATCCCGTTGCTGATGGAACTGGCGCGGCGCGTGGAAGTGGGCGTGTACCCGGTGGATGTGTTCTTCCATGACGCCCCCGTGCGCCAAGGTTTGATCATCGGCTTCGGCGCCATCGAGCTGCTCGACATCGACCCGGCGCTGGACCGGCTGCGCGATATTCTGCAGCAGATTGGCTAGCGGGTTTTCCCGCGCATTGGTCATTGGTCCGGTGCGCTCGGCGGCGTAGGGTGAAGAGGTCTCGAACTTCTCGGAAACCTCATCATGAAACGACTGCTCGCTGCCACCCTGATGCTCGCCTCGCTCAGCGCCCTCGCCCACGAGCCGGTTTACAACCAGGAATCCATCAAGGTGCTGCAGGAACACGCCTTGACCAATGTGCCCGGCAAGAAAACCATCATGCTCACCGTCGATTACGCCCCCGGCCAGGCCACCGTGCCGCACAGCCACACCGGCACTGCCGTGGCGTATGTGCTGGAGGGTGAGATCACCTCGCGGGTCAACGATGAAAAGGCGATTACCTACAAGGTCGGTGAGTCGTTCTATGAAGCGGCCGGCTCGCGGCACTTTGAATCAAGCAACGCCAGCCAGACCCAGCCGGCCAAGCTGCTGGTGGTGATGGTGCTGGATGACAAGGCTGAGGTGCTGACGCCGCTGCCACAGTAATCAGCTACGCCACAAAACCCTTGTGGGAGCGGGCTTGCTCGCGAAGAAGGCGGTTCAGCCCCCACAGCTGGAGACTGACACAGCGCCTTCGCGGGCAAGCCCGCTCCCACACTTTGGATTGGCTTGGGCCAGAGGCTCAGGGACGTTTGAACTGGCGGCGCAGGTGCTCGATCCGCGGTCGGCAGGCACAGCCTTCCAAGTGATCATTGACCATGCCCATCGCCTGCATCAACGCATACATCGTGGTCGGGCCGACAAAAGTCCAGCCGCGTTTTTTCAAGGCTTTGGATAAGCGCACCGAAGCCGGTGACGTTGGGTTGCCGGTCCAGTAAGCCATGTCCACCACGGCCGGGCGCTCCGCCTCGGCTGGCTCGAACGCCCATATCCAATGGGCCAGCGAGCCGGTTTCCTCCACCAGTTCGCACGCCCTGCGCGCGTTGTTGATGGTGGAGACGATCTTGGCCCGATTGCGCACGATGCCGGGGTCATTCATCAGGCGGGCGATATCCGCCTCGCCATACTGCGCGACGCGGCGAAAATCAAAGCCCTCGAAGGCAGCCCGAAACTGCTCGCGCTTGCGCAGGATGGTGATCCACGCCATGCCGGCCTGAAAGCCTTCCAGGCAAATCTTCTCGTACAGTTGACTATCATCCGCCACCGGCACGCCCCACTCGTGGTCGTGATAGCGCGGGTACTCCGGCGCCGCCGTGCGCCAGGTGCAGTGGGTCTGCCCTGTGGCGTCCGTGGTCAGTCCTGATGCATCCATCAATCACCTCGCGATTCAAGCCGCGGATGATAAGCGAATTTTTTTCCAGGCCGCCAACCGCTCAAGCGCCACGCTTGCCGACCAACTGGTCAGACCGGGCCCTGTCAACCGCCGATTATTTACTTGTGATTTCAAAAAAACCCGGCGTAGACTGGCCGCGCACTGGACTTACCGGTAAGACCACAACAATTAAGCCCTGGAACCACCAGGGCACCGAATAGAGATCCCTCCCATGCTCAGATGGTGCTCGCGTTCGATTTTCCTGCAAGTCGTGATAGGCCTGATGCTGGGCATTATCTGCGGCCTGGCCCTTCCCGAATTCTCCTCGCAACTCAAACCCCTGGGTGACGGCTTTATCAAGCTGATCAAAATGCTGATTGGCCTGATCGTATTCTGCGTGGTGGTCAGCGGTATTTCCGGCGCCGGCGACTTGAAGAAAGTCGGGCGCATCGGCCTCAAGTCAGTGATCTACTTTGAAGTGCTGACCACCGTCGCACTGGTGATCGGCCTGATCATGGCGTTCAGCACCGGTATCGGCCAAGGCGCGAATATCCATCTGGAACAGCTTTCGTCCGCCGGGCTGAATGAACTGGCCGACAAAGGCCAACACATCCGCGGCACCAGCCAGTTCCTGATGGACCTGATCCCCAACTCGGTGATCGGCGCCTTCGCCGACAACAACGTGCTGCAAGTGTTGCTGTTCTCGGTGCTGTTCGGCAGCGCGCTGAACCTGGTGGGCGAAGCCGCCTCGGGCATTTCGCGGTTGATCAACGAGCTGAGCCACGTGATATTCCGCATCATGGGCATGATCGTGCGCCTGGCGCCGATCGGCGTGTTCGGCGCCATTGCGTTCACCACCAGCACCTATGGCCTGGATTCGCTGCAACACCTGGGCAGCCTGGTGGGTTTGTTCTACCTGACCTGCTTTGTCTTTGTCGCGGTGGTGCTTGGCCTGGTGATGCGCGTGTCCGGCCTGCGCATGCTGCCGTTGCTCAAGTACCTGCGCGAAGAACTGCTGATCGTGATGGGCACCGCCTCCTCCGATGCGGTACTGCCACAGATCATGCGCAAACTCGAGCACCTGGGCATTGGCAGCTCGACCGTAGGCCTGGTGATGCCGACGGGCTACTCGTTCAACCTCGACGGCTTTTCGATTTACCTGACCCTGGCCATCGTGTTTATCGCCAATGCCACCGGCACGCCGCTGTCGATGACCGACTTGCTGACCATCCTGCTGGTGTCGTTGATTACCTCCAAGGGCGCCCATGGGATTCCCGGCTCGGCACTGGTAATTCTGGCGGCGACCCTCACCGCTATCCCGGCGATTCCCGTCGTAGGGCTGGTGCTGGTGTTGGCGGTCGACTGGTTCATGGGCATTGGGCGCGCATTGACTAACCTGATCGGCAACTGCGTCGCCACGGTGGCCATTGCTCGCTGGGAAAAAGACATCGATATCCAACGCGCCAACAAGGTGCTCAACGGCCAGCAAGGCTATGCCTTCCAGGCCAAGAAGCCGGTGCTGCCGGCGCATCAGGAGTTCTGACCCATTCTATGAGCGACACAGGTCAACTGAGGGAGCGGGCTGGCTCGCGAAGGTGCAGGTTCAGCTTGCACATGGGGTGACTGACATCGCGCATTCGCGAGCCAGCCCGCTCCCACCTTTTGACCGTCGCCAGTTTGGCCATTGTATTCGCACCATCAAGGAGACGTAGACGTGATCAGCACCTCAACCGTCGTCAATTCAGTCGTAGAAAAACTGCGCGCCGCACTCAAGCGTGGCCAGTGGCGGCGTGGCGAAATGCTGCCCGGCCAGCGTGAACTGGCCGAGCAGATGGGCATCAGCCGCCCGAGCCTGCGCGAAGCAGTAATCGTGCTGGAAACCCTCGGCCTGGTGCGCTCGATGCCCGGCAAGGGCGTGGTGGTATTGGAAACCAGCGTCAGCGAGCCGCACGCCAGCGACGCCGTGGCCGTCGCCAGCCTCGAAGATATCCTGCAACTGCGCTACACCCTCGAGCCCTTCATCGTCGGCCTGGTGGCCCAGTCCATCAGCAGCAAAGAAGTCGGGCAACTGCGGCTCACCTTGATGGACATGCGTGAAGCCTTGGATGCCGGCGATGCCGAAGCGGGCATGAATGCCTACATCGGCTTTCACGAAGAACTGTTCGCCCTCACCTCCAACCCGATCTTTCAAAACGTGGTGCAACAGACCAGCAACGCCCTCAAGCAAAGTGCCCAGGTGCTGCGCAACTCGCCCGAACATTTGGCCGAACGCCTGCAGGAAAACGAAGCCGTGGTGCGCGCCATCCGCAACAAAAACAGCGCCCTGGCAAGTGCGGAGATGCGTCGGCACATCCTCCAGGAAGGCCTGCGCATGGGCATCCGCTTGAACATCCCGGACGACCATCTGGGCAGCTGAATTTTTGGAGACCGGCCATGACCGCCCACGCGCTGCAACGCGATCCCATTCTCCCGGCCCTGCGCCTTGTGGCCGGTAAAAAGCCCTCGGTGGACGACATCTACCCGCGCTTGTTTGATGCCATCCTCGAACAGCGCATCGCCCCCG
Organism: Pseudomonas sp. Larv2_ips; assembly: GCF_963879675.1. Classification (NCBI taxonomy): domain Bacteria; kingdom Pseudomonadati; phylum Pseudomonadota; class Gammaproteobacteria; order Pseudomonadales; family Pseudomonadaceae; genus Pseudomonas; species Pseudomonas sp. Larv2_ips. The sequence goes on along the minus strand of NZ_CAWOAW010000014.1, from coordinate 1,291,343 downwards.
CCAGCCGGTTTACCGAAGAAGGCCTGGGCGAAACCTTTGGTGTGAGCCGCAGCGTGATTCGACGCGTACTGGCCAAACTGTCCCATCAGCAAGTGATTATCCTGCGTCCCAACCAGCGCGCCCAAGTGGCCGCGCCGGACGCCCAGCAGACGCGGCAGATTCTGGAAGCGCGGCGAATGACGGAAGTGACCGTGGTGCAGCTGGCCTGCGCCCAGGCCACGCCCGCGCACATTCGGCAGCTACGTGAGTTGATCGCCCGTGAACGTGATTGCATCGACCGCGACCAGCGCGCAACGGCGATTCGACTGTCCGGGGAGTTCCACCTGCAATTGGCCGCGATGGCACACAACGCGCCCCTGGCGCAGTTCCTCAATAGCCTGGTGCCGTTGACCTCATTGATCATTGCCCAATACGAGGCACACGCCTGCACGTACTGCGCGTGGCAGGAGCATGTGGCGATTGTGGATGCGCTGGAACAACGCGATGTGAACCGCGCAATCGGCCTGATGACCCAGCACCTGGATCATCTGGAGGCGAAATTGCTCACACTCAACTGACGCTCGCCACCGCGTCGGTTGCCTGCGGCATCAGGTGTCTTCTCGCGTGATCCACTTGGGCACCTTGGGCGCCTGGTAACTCAACACGGCGGCCAGCAAACGCTCCACGTTCGGTTCCACGATCAGCATGTTGCGGTGCACGGGTTTTAGAAACGCCTCACTGACAACCGAGTCGAGAAACGTGGCCAGGCCGTCGTAAAAGCCGTTGATGTTCAGCAGAGCGCAAGGTTTTGCGTGCTGGCCAAGTTGCGCCCAGGTCCAGACCTCAAACAGCTCTTCAAACGTACCGATGCCGCCGGGCAACGCGATAAAGCCGTCGGAAAGCTCGGCCATCAGCGCTTTGCGCTCGTGCATGGAGCTGACGATCCGCAAGTCTCTGAGGCCGGTGTGCGCCAGTTCCTTCTCGGCCAGAAACGCTGGCATGACCCCGATCACTTCACCGCCATTGGCCAGCGCGGCGTCAGCCACCGCCCCCATCAAGCCGACCGAGGCGCCACCGTAGACCACGCCGATACCCGCCTTGGCCAGTGCCTCACCCAATTGAGCCGCCATTTGCGCATACACCGGCAATCGGCCCGGGCTTGAACCCGAGAAAATACAAAGTCGCATACACCCTCACTTGATCTGATTGTGTTGAGCACAGCGCTCATTTAACCACGCCACATCCCACGAGCAGAATCAGCGTTACCGGCCACCTTAAGCATTACCCTGTAGATCGATCGCACAAAGATCCATTGTAGGAGCTGGCTTGCCTGCGATAGCGGTGGGTCAGTTTGCACATCTTTCACTGAAAGACCGCCATCGCAGGCAAGCCGCCCCCACGTGTGGCCAAGGGTGTTTGGTCAATCGTGGCGAAACAAAAAGCCCCCGTCTCTCACGAGACGGGGGCTTTTGTTTTACCGCAGGATCAAGCCGGTTGCAGCACCGACTGACCGCTCAACGCCAGGTCCAGCAGTTCACGGTTGGCGACGGCATACATGGCGTAGTCCGTGCCAACCGCAGCACGAATTTCCACCATCATGGCGCGCCAGCGATCAGCCATGTCCTGATGCTGCTCAAGCCACAGGGCCACACGGGCTTCCATGTCGTGTGGCGCGTCGGCCATTTGCAGAACAGCGATGGTGATCGCGCGTTGCTGCCAGTCCACGTCATCGCGGAAGGCTTCGCGGGCCGCGGCCTGCCAGTTGTTGGCCACCGGCAGATCGCTGATCTGCTGCAAGTACCATGGCAAGTCCAGGGCGCTGCCGACGGCGAAGTAGGCCTTGGCCACTTCGGCGGCGTCATGCCCGGTCACGTCGGCGGCTTCGATGATTGGCAGCAGGGTGTACAGGTGAGTCGTGCCTGCAACCATGCGCGCCAACAACTCTGGCACACCCGCTTCGGTGTAGGCCTGGTAGCGGTTCTGCCAGCCTTCACGGGTCGGGCCTTCCAGCAGTTCGTCGAGCTTGAGGCCCAACGCGGCCAGGTGCGGACCAAAGTGCGCGGTGTCACGGCCAGCATCCTGCTCGTTGCGACGGCTGCGCAGGAACCAGCGCGTGGCACGGCGGCCCAGACGCATCAGCTCGTCCATCAACTCCAGTTGCACGTCAGCGGAAACCTGGTGGTCCAGGGCTTCGATCTGACGGAACCAGTGCGGGAGGTGGAAGATGTCACGCACGATCACGTAGGCACCGGCCACGTTCGCCGGGCTCATGCCGGTCGACTCTTTGAGCCGCTGCACGAAGGTGATGCCCATGTGGTTGACCAGATCGTTGGCGATCTGGGTGCTGACGATCTCGCGCTTGAGGCGGTGGCGACGCATGGCTTCGCCGAACTTGGCGACCAGGCTCGGCGGGAACGCGGTCTCCATGTCACGGGTCAGGTAATCGTCATCCGGCACCAGCGACTTGAGCAGGGCTTCCTTGAGGTCGATCTTGCTGTAGGAGATCAACACCGACAGCTCCGGACGGGTCAAGCCCTTGCCGTTGGAGGCGCGCTCGGTGAGCTGCTCCTCGGTCGGCAGGTACTCGATGGCGCGGTCCAGCTTGCCACGGCCTTCCAGGTCGCTCATCAGACGCTTGTACTCGGCAGCACGCTCGTAGGCACGGCGCGCAGCCAGGGACAGGGCCTGGGTCTGCTTGTAGTTGTTGCCCAACACCAGGTTGCCGACTTCGTCGGTCATGCTCGCCAGCAGCTGGTTGCGCTGCTTGTCGGTCATGTCACCGGCCTGCACCACTTCGTTGAGCAGGATCTTGATGTTCACTTCGTGGTCGGAGCAGTCCACGCCACCGGCGTTGTCGATGAAGTCGGTGTTGGAACCGCCGCCATTGAGGCCGAATTCCACACGGCCCAGTTGGGTCATGCCGAGGTTACCGCCCTCGCCCACTACTTTGCAGCGCAGCTCGTTGCCGTTGACACGCAAAGCGTCGTTGGCCTTGTCGCCCACGTCGGCATGGCTTTCGGTGCTGGCCTTGACGTAAGTGCCGATGCCGCCGTTCCACAACAGGTCTACCGGCGCCTTGAGCAAGGCGTTCAGCAGCTCGGTCGGGGTCAGCTTGTCGGCCTGGATGTCGAAGCGTTCTTTCATCTGTGGCGAGATGGCAATGCTTTTCGCGCTGCGCGAGAAGATACCGCCGCCTTCGGACATGATGCTGGTGTCGTAGTCGGTCCAGGCCGAACGCGGCAGCTCGAACAAACGCTTGCGCTCGACGAAGCTGGTCGCCGGGTTCGGGTTTGGATCGATGAAGATGTGCAGGTGGTTGAAGGCCGCGACCAGTTGCAGCTTGTCGGACATGAGCAAGCCGTTACCGAACACGTCACCGGCCATGTCGCCGACGCCGACCACCGTGATGCTGTCTTCCTGCACGTTGATGCCGCGCTCACGGAAGTGACGCTGCACACCCACCCACGCGCCCTTGGCGGTGATGCCCATTTTCTTGTGGTCGTAACCGGCCGAACCACCGGAAGCAAACGCGTCGCCCAGCCAGAAGCCGTAGTCGATGGCGATGCCGTTGGCGATGTCGGAGAAGGTCGCAGTGCCCTTGTCCGCTGCCACGACCAGGTACGGGTCATCGTCGTCATGACGCACGACGTTGGCCGGCGGCACCAGGGCGCCGTCTTTCAGGTTGTCGGTGATGTCCAACAGGCCCGAGATGAAGATGCGGTAGCAGGCGATGCCCTCGGCCGCGATTTCGTCGCGGGTGCCGCCCAATGGCAGGCGACGCGGCAGGAAGCCGCCCTTCGCGCCGACGGGCACGATCACCGAGTTTTTCACTTGCTGGGCTTTTACCAGGCCGAGCACTTCGGTACGGAAGTCTTCTTCACGGTCGGACCAGCGCAGGCCGCCACGTGCCACGTTGCCAAAGCGCAGGTGCACGCCTTCAACACGCGGCGAGTACACGAAGATTTCGAACTTGGGCACCGGTTTGGGCAGCTCAGGAATCGCGCGTGGGTCGAACTTGAAGCTGAAGTACGACTTGTTCTGGCCGTTGGCGTCGGTCTGGTAGAAGTTGGTCCGCAGGGTGGCCTTGATCAGGTCCAGGTAGCGACGCAGGATGCGGTCTTCGTTGAGCACCTGAACGTCGTCCAGGGCAGTCAGAATCGCTTGTTCCAGGCGTTGCTGCTTGTCTTCCAGGTCATCGGCGGTGAGCTTGCGCGCCAGGTAGAAGCGCGTCTTGAACAACCGGGTCAACTCGCGGGCGATGTCGGTGTGGTTATTCAGGGTGCTGGCGATGTAACCGAGGTCGAAGCCCAGGCGGATCTGCTTGAGGTAACGCGCGTAGGCACGCAGCAGTGCCACGTCGCGCCACGGCAGGCCAGCAGTCAGAACCAATCGGTTGAACGCATCGTTTTCGGCATCGCCGTGCACGATGTGCACGAACGCGTCCTGCAGGGTGTCATTGAGCTGCTGAATATCCAGGTTCACGCCTTCGGCAGCGATAAAGGCGAAATCGTGAATCCAGAACTCGCGGCCATTGGCATGGCGCAGGCGGTACGGGAATTCACCCAGCACGCGCAGGCCAAGGTTTTCCAGGATCGGCAACACGTCGGACAGTGCCAGCGGCGTGTCAGCGTGGTAGAGCTTGCAATGCAGCTCGCGCTGGCCGGAGACCTGGCCCAGCGGCTGGTAGAAGCTCATCACCAGCGGGTTGGCTTCGGTCAGGCTGTTCAGGTGCTGCATGTCGACCACGGCCGAATGCGCGGCAAAACGCTCGCGGTAGCCGGCCGGGAAGCCTTTCGGGAAGTCCGCCAGCACGTTGGTGCCCTGGGCTTCGCCGAAGCTTTCGACCACAAGGCTGGAGTAGTCGTCCTGCCAGCTGCGGCAGGCCTGGACCACTTCTTTTTCCAGTTGCAGCGGGTCGATGTCCAGGCGGTTCTTGGGGTCAACCCGCAGAATCAGCTGTACGCGGGCCAGCACGGACTCGGAGAAGAAGGTCCAGAATTCGCAGTCCGAGGCTTTCAGGCGATCCATCAGCACTTGCTGGATCTTCTGGCGCACTTCGGTGGAATAGATGTCGCGCGGCACATAGGCCAGGCAGTAGCAGAAACGACCGTACGGGTCTTTGCGCAGGAACACGCGGATCTTGTTGCGCTCCTGGATCTGCACGATCGACATCACGGTGCTGAACAGTTCGTCGACCGGGGTCTGGAACAGGTCGTCACGCGGCAGCACTTCAACCACTTGAGCAAGCTCTTTGCCCAGGTGAGCCTTGGGTTGGAAACCCGAACGGCGTTCGATTTCCGCGACCTTGCGACGGATGTACGGAATCACTCGCACGCTTTCGCCGTACACCGAGGAGGTGTAGAGGCCCATGAAGCGGTGTTCCTTGATGACCTTGCCATCAGCGTCGATCTCGCGGATCGACACGTAGTCCGGGTACGCCGGGCGATGCACGCGGCTTGGGTGCGCGGCCTTGGCGAACGACAGCACGGTCGGTTCACGCAGGTAGGCCACGGCGTAGTCTTCGATGCGCAGGTCTTCGGCGGTGAGGCCGGCACGCAGCAGCTTGGTCAGACCGAGGAAGGAATTGGCGTCATATTCGATATGCCCGCCGTCCGCCTCGTCACGTACCACGAACTCTTCATAACCCAGGAAGGTGAAGTGGTTGCCCACCAGCCATTCGAGGAAGTTCTTGATCTCGGCTTTTTCTTCGCCGTCGATGCTGAACTGGCTGGCGTCGATACCGGCCAGCAGGTCCTGGACCTTGGCTTTCATCGGTTCGAAATCAGCCACGGCCACGCGCACTTCGCCCAGTACCTGCTCAAGCTCTTTGCTCAGCACGTTGAGTTCGGCGGCATTGGCGCAGCGGTCGATTTCCAGGTACATCAGCGATTCTTGCTGAATGCCTTCGCCCTGGGTGCCTTTAGGCAGGATTTCCAGCAGCTCGCCCTTGTTGCCACGGCGCACGCTGAGCACGGTGGTTTGCAGGGTGTGAATGCTGTAGCCACGACGGTTCAGCTCGGTACGCACCGAGTCGACCAGGAAGGGCAAGTCATGGTGCAGCACTTCGACCGCGGTGTGCGTCGATTGCCAGCCATGACGTTCGTAATCGGGGTTGTAGACCCGCACCTGCGGTTGGGTGTGATCAAAGCGCTCAAGCAGGCGCCAGGCAGACAAGGTGCAACCGGCCAGGTCGGAAAGGCGACGTTGGGTCAGTTCGTCCAGGGAAATGATGCCGAAAAATTGTTCAGCAAACAGCGCCACTTGTGGCAGTGCCTGTTCACTGATGTGCTGCGCCAGTGCCGCTTGCAGTTGATGCTGGAAGTCGGCCTTGCTGGCTGCGGTGAAGAACGCCATCTGTGGTACTCCGCTTGGGCTTGTTATTGATGGAAGCGTCGCGTGTTATCCCCTTGCGGGGAGACCGTCAGCTCTGTTCGCGGTCTACAGTAACGAATTCAGAGTGACAGGTGGGTGAAGCTGGACAAGACAATGAGGTCACATACAACTTCCATAAGATGTACATCGTGCAGGGCGACGGTACGACGGGCAGGTCAGACTCCCGGCACAGGGCACATCCGTTGCGCAGCTTAACGAGTGTAGGAAGACAGCTGCTTGCGACGCTGCGACATATTCGGTCATCGGTACGCAGGCTTGGGGTTGCGACTTGAGCAACCCGGATTTTTCCGAAGAAAAACCGCCTGTTTTCAAGCCTTCGAGTACCGAAAATGACTGGTATTGCCCGTCAGGTCATGCACTGGGTCTGACACACGATGCAGCACAAAATTCGCGGCGATGGCACAATTGGCGCGCTGCGCCCTCCCCCAGACAGGATTTCCCATGCTGCAACTGAACACTGACGCACTGATGGCCACCCCGTGCGACGAAGAAGAAGACAACATGGCCATGCTCTGCTGCCACGGCAAAAACGGCGAGATGTTCATGCTCACCCGTTACCCGGATGAAGAGGAAGTAGAACTGACCTGGGATTACGAGCCGTCGACCCTGGATGGCCTGAAAGTCACGCTGAGCAACACGACGTTGCGGGTGGAGTTGGCTGCGGGCGATGCCGATGCGCTGGGGGGCAAGGATCATCTGGAAATTCTCCACAGCACCGCCGCGTCGGATTTGGCTGAAGTTGAAGAAACCTTGCAGAACATTCTTAAGGGCACTGGTACGTTCACGCGAATCTAAGCTGCACCAACGATCAAATATGGGAGGGGGCTTGCCCCCGATAGCAGTCGATCAGTTATAGATGTATAAACTGATGCACCGCTATCGGGGGCAAGCCCCCTCCTACATTGGCGCCGTTCCCATACAAATTTCCTACAAGATTTGCCAAAAATACCCGTCACGCCGTTAGTCGCCACCCCCCTCGATGCATTAAAGTAAGCGCCCCAGGCCCGGCGTTTTTATCAACGCCCGGCCTCATCTCTCCAGGAACCGTCATCGATGGAACATCGTGAAGCGCTGCTCGCGCTGCGAACTTTTCTTTCTACGCAGATTCTCGGCCAGGAAAAACTCATTGATCGCTTGCTGATCGCCCTGCTGGCCGACGGCCACATGCTCGTCGAAGGCGCACCGGGCCTGGCTAAGACCAAGGCCATCAAAGAGTTGGCTGAAGGCATCGAAGCGCAGTTCCATCGTATCCAGTTCACCCCCGACCTGCTGCCCGCCGACATCACGGGCACCGAGATCTATCGCCCGGAAACCGGCAGTTTCGTGTTCCAGCAGGGGCCGATCTTTCACAACCTGGTGCTGGCGGACGAAATCAACCGCGCACCGGCCAAGGTGCAGTCTGCATTGCTCGAGGCCATGGCCGAGCGCCAGGTCAGCGTGGGCCGCAGCACGTACGACCTGTCGCCGCTGTTTCTGGTGATGGCCACGCAAAACCCCATCGAGCAGGAAGGCACCTACCCACTGCCCGAAGCCCAGCTCGACCGTTTCCTGATGCACGTCAAGATCGGCTTCCCGGACGCCGCCGTCGAACGGCGCATCCTGCAACAAGCCCGCGGCGAAGCCCTCAACGGTGAAACCAAACCCGAGCGCCGCGTCAGCCAGCAGGCGATCTTCGCGGCGCGCAAGGAAATCCTCGGCCTGTACATGGCCGACGCGGTGGAGGAATACCTGGTGCAACTGGTCATGGCCACCCGCACCCCGGCCAAGTTCGACCCGGAGATGGCCGAGTGGATCGCCTACGGCGCCAGCCCACGTGGGTCCATCGCCCTCGACCGTTGCGCGCGTGCCCACGCCTGGCTGGCCGGGCGCGACTTTGTGAGCCCGGAAGACATCCAGGCGGTGCTGTTCGACGTGCTGCGCCATCGCATTATCCTGTCGTTCGAAGCGGAAGCGGCCGGCATCGACCAGGACCGTGTGGTGCAACGCATTCTCGACGTCGTTGCCGTCGCTTGAACCCCATGAACGCAGGCGATGGCATCCGCGTCACACTCAGCGAATTGATTGAGATGCGCCACCGCGTGCGCGAAGTGCAGCTGTTTTCCACACCGAGCCAGCGCAGCCCGCTGATCGGCCTGCACCATTCCAAGCTGCGTGGGCGTGGCGTCGACTTCGACCAGGTGCGCGTGTACCAGGCCGGCGACGACGTGCGCACCATCGATTGGCGCGTCACGGCGCGCACCCAGGAGCCGCACACCAAACTGTTCCACGAAGAGCGCGAACGCCCGATTTTCATCATGGTTGAGCAAAGTTGCCGGCTGTTTTTCGGCTCTGGCCAAATGTTCAAGTCAGTGCTCGCCGCGCAAGCCGCCAGCCTGATTGGCTGGGCAGCGCTGGGCCATAACGACCGCGTCGGCGGGCTGGTGTTTGGCGACAACGAACACTACGAAATCAAACCCCGGCGCAGCAAACAAAGCTTGTTGCAACTGCTCAACCGCCTGGTGCGCGTCAACCAGAGCCTCAACACCGAGAGCCGCCCCGAAGCCGACGCGTTGGGCATGGCGCTGCGCCGTGGCCGCGAAGTGCTGCGCCCAGGCAGCCTGGTGATTGTGATCTGCGACGAGCGCGCGCTGACCGAAGGCGCAGAGCAACAACTCAGCCTGCTGTCTCGGCACTGCGACCTGCTGCTGTTGCCGATTTCAGACCCGCTGGACCATGCCCTGCCTGCCGCCGGGCTGTTACGTTTTGCCGAGCGAGGCGCACAACTGGAACTCGACACGCTGAACTTCGACTTGCGCCAGGCCTACAAAGCCCAGGCCGAAGCCCGCATCGCGCGTTGGGAGCTGCTGGCGCAAAAGCTGCGAATCCTGCTGATGCCATTGAGCACGCAAAGCGAAATGGTCGAGCAACTGCGCGAATACCTCAACCCGCAACGCCCGGTTAAAAAGCAATGAGCAGCCTCGACCAACTGCAACCTTTGATCGCCCCGCCGGCAATCGGATTCTGGCCGCCTGCGCCAGGGTGGTGGCTGTTGCTGCTGGTGATTCCGCTGCTTGGCTGGGGGCTGTGGTCGCTGCGCCGTTTCCTGCCCAAGCGCCGCCCGGTGGCCCGCGCCGAACAACCGCTGGACCCACTGCGCATCGCCGCCCTCGCCGAGCTGGCGTTGATGCCCAAACCCTACGACGGCGCGCCCGCCGGTGCCTGGCTGCAGCAACTCAACGGCCTGCTCAAGCGCCTGTGCCGCAACGACTACCCCTACAGCCAGAGCCACACCCTCAATGGCCGCAAATGGCTGGCGTTCCTCGACAACCGCTGCCCGGCTGCCGGCCTCACGCGCTGGATGGTCCTGGTAGAAGGCGCTTACAAACCCGAATGCAAACTCGACGACAAGGCCATCGCCGGCCTGACCCAAGCCGTCGACACCTGGATTCGCAAACATGTTTGAGTTCGCCTGGCCGTGGATCTTCGCCCTGTTGCCATTGCCCTGGTTGATGCGGCTTGTCTTGCCGGTGGCCGACAGCGGTGAGCCGGCGTTAAAAGTCAGCTACCTCGCCGACCTCGAAGGCCTGGCCCGCCGTCGCGCACGCGTCAACCTGCCCGGCTGGCGCCAGCAGGCGCCGTTTGTGGTGATGTGGTTGCTGCTGTTGACCGCCGCCGCGCGCCCGGAATGGCTCGGCGAGCCGCTGCCGATTGCCGCCAGCGGCCGCGACCTGCTGGTGGCGGTGGACGTGTCCGGTTCGATGGACTTCCCCGACATGCACTGGCAGGACGAGGACGTCAGCCGCTTGAGCCTGGTGCAACACTTGCTCGGCGACTTCCTTGAAAGCCGTGAAGGCGACCGCGTCGGCCTGATCCTGTTTGGCAGCCAGGCCTACCTGCAGGCACCGCTAACCTTTGACCGGCGCACCGTGCGCACCTGGCTCGACGAAGCGCGCATCGGTATCGCCGGCAAAAACACCGCCATCGGCGACGCGATCGGCCTGGCCCTGAAACGCCTGCGCCAGCGCCCGGCGCAAAGCCGCGTGCTGATTCTGGTCACCGACGGCGCCAATAACGCCGGCCAGATCGACCCGCTGACCGCCGCGCGCCTGGCCGCTGAAGAAGGCGTGAAGATTTACCCGATCGGCATTGGCGCCGATCCGGCGCAAACCGGTTCCCTGGGCATTCTGGGCGTCAACCCGAGCCTGGACCTCGACGAGCCCGCGTTGAAGGCCATCGCCGACGCCACCGGTGGCCGCTATTTCCGCGCCCGCGACGGCGACGAGTTGCTCAAGATCAAGCAAACCCTCGACCAGCTTGAGCCCGTTGCCCAGCAACCGACCCAGGCGCGTCCTGCCCAGGCGCTGTACAGCGCGCCATTGGCCCTTGCGCTGGTTCTGAGCATGTTGCTGGTGATCCAGGAACGCTGGCCCAACAACGCGCTGCAACGCGCCTTGCATAAACTCTCGACCAAGGGCAATTTCCTGCAACAGCACCCTGAATGGCGCCAGCGCCTCAAACGCCTGCGTTTGCGGAGGCGTCGATGATCGACCTCTGGCCGCACTGGTTCCGCCCTTGGTGGGTGTTGCTGTTGCCGTTGCTCGGCTGGCTGCTGTGGCAGCTGTGGCATCGGCAAAAGCGCGCCGGGCGCTGGCAGATAATTTTGCCGCCGGCATTTCATGCGGTACTGCTCAGTGGCGGCAATGGCCGCGAGAGCAAATCGCCGTGGGTGGTGCTGGGCATCGCCTGGCTGCTGGCCGTGTTGGCGTTGCTTGGCCCCAGTTGGCAACGGGTTGAACAATCCAGCCAGAAACCCGCCGACCCGCTGGTGGTGTTGCTGGAATTGACCCCGGAAATGCTCGCCACCGACAGCCCGCCCAATCGCCTCGAACAAGCCCGGCGCAAGCTCTATGACTTGCTGCAAGCACGCGCCGATGCACCGACCGCCATCGTCGTGTATGCCGGCAGCGCCCACACGCTGGTGCCGCTGTCGGATGACTTGGGCACCAGCCGCAACCTGCTCGAAGCCCTGCGCCCCTCGATCATGCCCGAGCCCGGCCATCGCGCCGACCTCGCCGTGGAGAAAGCCCTGGGTTTGCTCAAGCAGGGCGGCCTCGGCCAAGGGCGCCTGTTGTTGGTGGGCTCATCGCTGTCCAAGCAGGAACGCCAGGGCATTCGGCTGCAGCTGCAAGGGGCGCAGGCGCCGACGTTGTCGATCCTCGGCATCGGCAGCCGCGAAGGCACGCCGGTGACCCAGGAAAGCGGCGAATTCCTCAAGGACGACCAGGGCGCGATTCTGGTGCCGCGCCTCGACAGCCCGACCCTCAAGGCGTTTGCCAGCGAAATGGGCGGCCGCTACCGCGCCGCGCGCCTGGACGACAAGGACCTGCGCCAACTCAACTTGCTCGACGGCCCGCAGACCCTGCGCAACGACGGCCAGTTATTGCACCTCGACACCTGGGCCGATCAGGGTTACTGGCTGCTGCTGCCACTGTTGTTGCTCGCGGCCTGCGCCGGGCGCCGCGGCTGGCTGTTCTGCCTGCCGTTGCTGTTAATGGGCGCGCCGCAGCCCAGCTATGCCTTCGATTTTCAGGACCTGTGGCTGCGTCCCGACCAACAGGGCCAATACCTGCTGAAGAAAAAACGCCCGGCCGAAGCCGCCGAACACTTCGAAAACCCGCAATGGCAGGGCGTTGCCCTGTACGAGGCGGGTAATTACGCCGAGGCGATCAAGCGGTTTGCGCTGAGCAATGACGCCTATTCCCACTACAACCGCGGCAATGCCCTGGCCAGGTCCGGCGAACTGGAAGCCGCGATTGACGCCTACGAACAGGCGCTGGAAGCCCAACCCGACCTGCAACCGGCGCTGAAAAACAAAGCGCTGGTCGAAGCGCTGATCCAGGAAAAGGCCCAGCCCGAGCCCGCCAAGCCGCAAAAAAAGGAAGATGACGAAACCACCCAACCCGGCCAAACTGCGCAACCGGGCACGAGCGGGCAAAGTGCCACGGGTGGAGAACAGTCGCCCCAAGGTCAGGGCGAGGCCGGCACCGGCGATACCCAGACCGGTGGCACGCCCAAAGCTGGCGGCAACGACGTACCGGGCAGCGAACTGGGCGACGAACACACCACCACCCCGCCGCTGCGCCCCGCCGATGCCAGTATCGACGGCGAGCATCGCCAGGCCCTGGAGCAATGGCTGCGGGAAATCCCGGACAACCCCGGCGAACTGCTGCGGCGCAAATTCTGGTACGAACAGCAACAACATCAGGACAAGACTCGATGAGCCGCCGCACCACCCTTCTGCTCCTGCTCGCGTTAACGGCAGGCCACGCCCAGGCGGCGAACCTGGTCGCCAGCGTCGACCGCAGCCGCCTCAATTCCGGGGAAACGGTGGAGCTGACAGTCGAGTCCAGCGACGTCACCCAATTCGGCAAGCCGGACCTGGCGCCGCTGGATGCGCAGTTTGAAGTCAGCGGCACTCGCCAGATCAACCAACTGACCACCCTGGGCGGCGACAATCACGCCACCACGCGCTGGATCATCACCCTGCTGCCCAAGGAAAACGGCACCGTGGTGATTCCGCCGCTGCAAGTGGGCGAGCTCAAGACCCAGCCAATCAGCCTGCAAGTGGTCGAAACCGCAAGCCAGAACACCAGCGCCGAGCTGGCCCCGGTATTCATCGAAGCCAACCTCGACCAGAGCAGCGTGTACGTCCAGGCCCAGGCGCTGCTGACCGTGCGCGTGTACCACTCGGTGTCGCTGTACGACGACAGCAGCCTCACGCCGTTGCAGATTCCCGATGCGCGCATCGAGCAATTGGGCGAGTCGCGCACCTATGAAAAAGTCATCAACAGCATTCGCCATGGCGTGATCGAAACCCGCTATGCGATCTACCCGCAGCACAGCGGCGCCTTGGTGATTCCGGCGCAGACTTTCAGCGCCACGCTGGTGGAATCGCGCCCGCCGCAGGAAAACACCCTGCAGGGCACCAAGCCGGGCAAGCTGATTCACGTCAGCTCAGCCGAAATTGCGCTGACGGTCAAACCCAAGCCGGCGCTGTACCCGGCCGACGCGCCGTGGATACCGGCCCGCAGCCTCAGCCTGACGCAAGCCTGGAACCCCGAGCCCGAGCACGTGCAAGTCGGCGACTCGCTGACCCGCAGCCTCACGGTCAAGGCCGAAGGGTTGTCCAGCGCACAACTGCCGGCCCTGCCCAGCACCGACATCAATGGCCTGCGCCGCTACCCCGACCAGCCGGTGCTGGGCAACCAGAACAACGACCACGGCCTGACCGCCAGCCGCGAAGACCGCGAAGCCCTGGTGCCGACCCGCGCCGGCGCCATCGAACTGCCTGCCGTCGAGGTGGTGTGGTGGAACACCCACGAGGATCACCTCGAACGCACCAGCCTGCCTGCCCGCACGCTGCAAGTGGCGACCAACCCGAGCCTGGTGGTCGACACCCCCGCCACGCCGACCGTGATCACCGCGCCAGACGATGACCGCCTGTGGCTGTGGCAGCTCAGCACGTTGATCTTCGCCTGCACCACGCTGCTGGGCTTCGGCCTGTGGTGGCGTGCGCGTCGGCAACCGGCCGTGCAACGGGCCGCTCAGACGGGCCCGAGCCCGCGCTCACTGCTCGACGACCTCAAGCGCGCAACCCAGGCCAACGACCCGCAGGCCACGCGCCAGGCGCTGGATGCCTGGGCACGGCAACAGCCGGAGACGTTGGCCGACATGGCGGCGCGGTTTGTGCCGTTGTCCGATGCGCTGGACGGGTTGAATGGTGCGCTCTACAGCGAAAGTGGCCATTTCTGGTTGGGTGAAGACCTTTGGCGTGCGGTCAAGGCCATCCCGGTTGCCGAGCGAGAGCAAGACCCGGCGACGGATACCACCAGCTTGCCGCCGTTGTATCCCAAGTAGGCCCTGGGTGGGCGGTGTATTTACCCATACTGTCTGGACGGTGGTTGGCGCGGGGTCGCTGGGGGTATATCCGTTATTTGGGTGATGGCTGATATCGGTTCCGCTCTTACAGCGGGTCACTTTGGAAAAGCCCCAAAGTAACCAAAGGGCTCTTGCCCCACCACTCGGCACCTCGCTCGGGCTCA
>NZ_CAWOAW010000014.1:1276753-1276880 GCF_963879675.1 Pseudomonas sp. Larv2_ips | reverse complement strand
GGGCGCCTAAGATCAAAGTCAAAAGCAGATCAAGATCAACAGCAGAGCACGGCGGCCTGGTAGCCGACCTTAGTGGTTAGGTCAAAAGCAAAGCCGAGGCGGCCTGACAGCCGACCTGATCTTGGAG
>NZ_CAWOAW010000014.1:1276249-1276743 GCF_963879675.1 Pseudomonas sp. Larv2_ips | reverse complement strand
TCAAAGTCAAAAGCAGATCAAGATCAAAAGCAGAGCACGGCGGCCTGGTAGCCGACCTGAGTGGTTAGATCAAAAGCGAAGGCGAGGCGGCCTGACGGCCGACCTGATGTTGGAAGCTGAACTCAATCAAAGGTGGGAGCTGGCTTGCCTGCGATGGCATCAACTGGGTGTGCCTGATAGACCGAGTTGTCTGCATCGCAGGCAAGCCAGCTCCCACAGAAAAGCAAAAGCACTGCGATGCTGGCAGCTGAACTCGGTCAAACTGTGGGAGCGGGCTTGCTCGCGAAGGCGGTGGGTCAGTGACACATGAGTTAACTGACACACCGCCTTCGCGAGCAAGCCCGCTCCCACATTTGGATCGCAGTGCATCAGATAGAAGTGTGTTGCTGTGCTCTTGATCCGCTTTTGCTTCAACCACTCAGGTCGGCTACTAGGCCGCCGTGCTCTGCTTTTGATTTTGATCTAACAGGCCCCGTCAACCACGCTGGCCGAAT
>NZ_CAWOAW010000014.1:1133805-1276239 GCF_963879675.1 Pseudomonas sp. Larv2_ips | reverse complement strand
ACCCGGCAGGACGCCGGGTTAGCCGCGTTGGGCCATGGATGGCCCGTCGCGGCGGCCCACGGATTCAAGCCGGAGTGACGGCATGCCGAGCCTAGGCGAGGCACCGAGTGGTGGGGCAAAGACCTTTTGGTTACTTTTGGCTGGGCCGGCATTCCGGGCGTTTGCCAAAAGTGACCCGCTGTAAGAGCGTAACCGCGAGCCGCCGTTACCGCAGCAACGGATATGTACCCCCACCCCACCCACCACCCCACCCCTCATTTCACACCTGTGAAAGCTTGTGCGATCTCACCCCAAACCCCATTTTCACACCCCACCAACGCCTAATATCAAGCCCAAGTGCGCCCCCTCACATGGACTGAAAAATGATCAACCGCCCCGACACCACAACCTCCCCCCGCGCCGGCGAACCCAAAGCCCCCGAGCGTATCTTCAATGCCCTGCTCAACCAGGCCAAAACTCTGGCAGCCGCCGGGCCGGGCGATAAAACCTTCAAACCCAAGGTACTCGCCGCACACACCGACACCCCTCTGAAACCCGCCAGCCAGATCAAACCTGACGACTACAAGGAAGTCACCGCCCTGCCCGCCAAGCTCGATATCGACACGCTCAAGGTCGTGTCCGAAGACAAAGACACCGGGGTGATCTATTTCGAACAAGACGGCAACAGATTCAAGATCACCCGCGAAGCCGCCGAACAAGTCCAGGAAGGCTTCGACACCCTCAAGGGCCTGCACTTCGGCCACGCGATAGCCCCCGTCAACCAGGGCGGGCCAGACGCAGGCACCCCACTGTATGACCTGCTGCACACCCTCGCCGACACCCAAGGCACACCCGCCGGCAAAGCAATCCGTGAAGCACTGAGCAACCCCGACCAGCAACTGCTGCGTGAAGACGACCCCGGCGTGCGCCTGGCCGCTATCAAATCGGTGGGCCAAGCCAAAGACGGCGTGGTCAAGGTCGCCCTTGAAAACGGCCAGACCCTGGTGATTTCCGAAACACTCACCCCTCAAGCCTTCGCCAGCTACAACAGCGCAGGCGTGACCAAAGAGGCCCTCGCCGACGGCAAGGCCAAGGGGTATGAAGAAGTCACCAGCCTGCCCGGCGACCTGGATTTCAGCCAGCTCAACGTGGTATCCGAAGACCCGAAATCCGCGGTGATCCTGTTCGAACATCAAGGCAAAAAATACATGATCAGCCAGTCCGAGGCCGCCCTGCCGCAGCCCGGCGCCGACCTCAACAACCCCAACCCCAACGCCGGCAGCTCGTTCTATCAGTTCCTGCATGCGGTGCACGCCAGTGAAGGTTCCCAGGCCTTCGACTACATCAAGAATGCCCAGTCCCTGCCCGGCCAGGCACTGCTGCGCAAAGATGAGGCCAGCCTCACACTGGGCGACATCAGCAAAGTCGACGCGCCGCTGGACGGCATCCTCGTGGTCAACCAGGCCGACGGCAAACTGCTGGTGGTGTCCAAAGACATCACTCCCGAGGCCTTCGCCGCCTACACCACCAAAGGCCAGACCCTGGCCGGTATCGAGAAGGCCAAGGGCGACGGCTACAGCCTGGCCGGGCCGGACGATTACCTGGCCTCTACCGAAGACATCATGAGCGTCGGCGGCGTCGGTGATTACGGCCCCGGCCTGATCGCCTTCACCCAGCACAAGCCCGGCGGCAGCGAAGAGAAAATCGTCGTCAGCGAAGACAGCAACCCGCAGATGTTCGAGCAGATTTCCAGCTACCGCACCGATATCGCCCAGCAAACCACCGACGTCGACGCCTTGCGCGCCAGCAACGGCCTGCCGCCGCTCAAGGACGTCTCCGTCGACAGCCTCACCACCACCGAAAAAGACGAAAGCGGCAACCCGCTGTCGGTGCAGGACCTGTCGATGAAAACCCTGGTGGACAGCTACCGTGCCGGGGTCAAGGACGGCAGCATCGGCAAGGACGACCCGCGCGCCAAGTTCCTGCGCGCCGTGGAAGCCAAGAGCATGGCAGACAACGGCATGTCGATCATTCCCGAACATGGCTTCGGCAACCAGGGCATTGCCACCACGCCTATCGACGTGACCTCGCGGGATGTACGCGACAACATCTTCGACACGCAGTCGATCGACAAGACCATCAGCGAACTGCTCGGCGACTCGACCATCCAGGCCGACATCAAGGCCAATCACGACGCAGCATTGGGCAAAGTCGACGGCGGCCAGGCCAAGGTCGATGAGGTTCACCAGAAGTTGCTCGACAGCACCTCCTCGGAAAACTTCACCCAGTACATCAAAGCCCTGCAGGACGGCGGCAAGACCGAACTGGCCACCCAGGAAATCCAGACCGCCTACACCGCGCTGGCCGACATGGACCCGGCCAAGGCCGACAATTTCCTGCAAAACCTGCAGATCGACGGCTACACCGACGCCGTTGAAAAGCTGATGGACGACCCGAGCAAAATCAGCGACGACAACACCGCCCTGGCCACCACGGACAACACCCTGGCGATCTTGTCGATGCTCAAGGGCGGCGCCGACGGCCTGCCGCGCCAGGCGTTGGGGGTGTATTCCAAGTTTGTCGATCAACTGCTCAAGGACAAAGGCGCTGCCGCCGACTTCGGCAAGGCCATGATTTCGTTGGGCGACACCTGGCAGAAAAACGGCGTGATCAGCTTCAGCGATATCGACCACGCGGTAAGCAAAGAGATCATGCCCGGCCTCAGCGACGAGAACCGCAGCGCCTTTGTGAAGAACCTGAGCTTCCTCAAGGACAACGGCGTACTGGGTTCGGTCGGCGGCGCCATCGGCATGGGCCGTATCGTCTACCAACTGGCGGGCCAGGGCGGCAAGCTGGCCGACACACCGATGAAACGCCTGGGAATCGCCAACGATTTTCTCGGTTTCCTCGGCACCGGCTCCCACTTCGCCACGCTTGGCCTCAAAGTGTACGACAAGCTGCGTGGCACCAACGCCTACAAACTGATGGGCTTCGACCGCTCCCTGCCCGACCTGTGGGCCAAGCCCGGTGAGGGTTACCATGCGCTGCCCAAAGACGCCGAGGCGGTGCAGAAGAAGTACTTCGAGATCGTCGACCAGGCCATGGACGACGGCAAGGATGTGGGCAAGGCGCTCAACAGCGGCGGCTGGAGCGACGAAGGCGCGAAGAAGGTTCAGGAAGGCATAGAAAAAGGCATCGCCAGCCGTGGCGGCGTGGCCGGTGCCGGCTTTGGCGCCAAGTTCGCCAGCAGCGCGATCAAGGTCATCGGCATGGCCACCGACGTCGCGGGTGGTGTGATCAGTGTGGTCCAGGCTGCGTTCACCCTGCGTGACGGCGTGCGCGAAAAAGACCCGGTCAAAATCGCCTCCGGTTCCTTGTCGATGGCCGGCGGTGTCAGCAGCCTGGTGGCCGCAGGCGGGGGGGTGTTGACGACCCTTGGCGTCACCGGGCGGATCATTCCGTTTCTCGGGCCGGTGGGTTTCCTGATCTCTGGCGCTCTGTCGTTTGTCGGCGCGATCCTCAGCACCATCCAGTCGCACAAGCTGCACAAGATCTCGATGCAGAACTGGGACCAGATCCAGGACTTCAAGCAGGACGGATTACTCAAGCCCAACGGCGATGAAGCCTATGTGTGGCTGCAGACTTACCTGTCCGACTGGGGCCAGCGCGACGCGCCGCAGGACCAGAGCATTTTTGACTTTCGCAAGGAAGAATGGGATGCGCGTTCAAGCATTCGGGGCGGCGATCACCGGCGTGACCACCCGGACTACATCGGCGATGGCAACAACCGTAATTCGGAGGACTACAAGTATTCACTGAAGCCGTCGGAGTGGACCAACGACAACCACGACATTATCTGGCGCGTGGGCGACGGGTATGGCGGTGAGTATCACGATGTAGACAAGCCCTGAGGCGTGTCGGATAAGGCCCCCATCGGATGGGGGCCCGTTCGCGGGGTGCATTCAGTTGGTGTCGAAACCCAACTGGCGGTACAACGTTTTCATGTCGTAATAATCGGTGCATTCGACAATCTTGTTGGCTTCAATCCTGATCACGCAGGTGCCGTCGACATTGATCTTGCGGTGAGTCGCCGGATAGCCGAACAGCTCGCCCTCATGGGTGCCCGTCATATGCCACTGGATCGTCCCGCCGCGCTCGCCAAGGCTGATCAAGTCGCGGATAACCTCGAAATCGGGCAATGCCTTTCTGATCAGGTCGAAAAAGTCGCCCAGCGCCGGGCGCCCTCGCATGATTTGCCCTGCGGCCTTGTCTTCATAGACGGTCGCCTCGGAAAAGATCGCGAGAAACCGGTCTTTGTCGGCGGTAGACCAACTGTCGGCCCACTCTTGGATCAATGCACGGTGTTGATCTGTCATGGTGAATCTCCTGGGAAAATTGGAACAGTGCAGCGCCACCCGATTGGTTGACGCCTGCGTCCATCGCCCGTGACAGATACACCTTCAGCTCCTGCTGAGCAGATACTCCCTCCGTACCAAAGCGCCAGACAAGCGTAGTACGCGCGGCGATTAAATCAACCGTGCCGCGACCAGCCAGTCCGCTACTGCCTGGAACGAAGCATCCGGCACCGGATCACCGGGCACGGTCTTGCGCGCGATGTCAGCGGCCAGGCCCTTGTCCGGCGCATGCGGAATCCCTAGGTCATAAGCCTCCTGCAACATCAGCAGCGCCTCCTCCGGTGACGCCCGGCACACGATCACCGGCACTGGCGTCTCACCGCGCACATAGCGCACGCCAATCACCCAGCCATCGGTGGTGCCGATCATCATTGACGCCCTGCCCAACCCCAGCTTGGTCGCCAACGCCTGCATTTCATTGCGCTGGCGGCGCCGCTCGCTCTTGATCAGCGGGTCGCCGTCGATGTCCTTGCGTTCGCGCTTGGTTTCGCTGCGGGTCATTTTCATGTCGCGGCCGAACAGCCAGCGCTGCATGATCACGTCCACCGCACCGACCAGGATGAACGCGCACAACACGGTGAACACCAGCGGCTTGAGCACCAGGAAAAACGTCGACTCCATGCACTCCGCGCCACAGCGTGAAGACTCCATCAGCGCCTGCAACGCATGCTTGCCGATCACATAAAACGCGATCGCCAGCACATGCACCTTGATCAGCCCCTTGATGAACTCCACCAGGTTGCGCAGGGCAAAAATCTTCTTCAAGCCCTCGGCCGGGTTGATGCGTTTGAACTCGGGTTTGATCGGGTCCACCGAGAACACAAAGCCGCGCATAGTGATGATATTGGTCAGGATCACCACGCCGGTGGTCACCGCCATCACCGGCAAGGTAATGCTGATGACCAGTTGCTCGGCATGGTCGAGCACCCGCGGCCACACCGTGGCGAACGGCTCAATGTAGATGTGCGCGGTGAGGTCGATCAGCGCCGTGACCTGGGCCTTGGCGCGCGGCGCCAGGATCGAGATGCACAGCGTGCAAAACAGGATGACCATGCCCGACACCAGGTCCTGGCTCTTGGCGACCTGGCCTTTCTGGCGTGCGTCCCTGAGCTTCTTGTCCGTGGCCGGCTGGGATTTTTCTTCGCTGGTATCGGCCATGGGCTACTCCATGCCGGCGAGGGTTTTGAGCAACTCGACAGTGCCGCGAAATTCCGCCAATTGATCGAGCATCAACGGAATCAAAAAGCCGATGTAGATCACCATCAGGATCGAGAAAAACAGGTTTTTCACCGGCAGCGACAAGTCGAACATATGCAGGTTCGGCGCCATCCGCGACAGGTAGGCAAGCATCAGGTCGGTGATCAGCAATGAGATCAGCAAGGGCGAAACCATCAGCACGCCGACGCGCATGATCTGGTCGAGAATCGACAGCACCGCCAGCAACGCCGAGCTGGCAAACACCGGCGTGAATGAAGTCACCGGCCATAACTGGTAGCTGTGGTAATAGCCGTCGACCATCAGGATAAAGCCGCCGGACATGAAGAACAGCGTGATCAACATCACCGTAAGCAAGGTCGCCATCACGCTGGATTCACCGGATGACAACGGGTCCACCAGCTGCGCCATGGTCGAGCCACGTTGCAGGTCGATCAACTCCCCCGCCACTTCCGCGGCCCAGAATGGAATACCGAACAACAGGCCGATGAGGATGCCGATCAGGAACTCCTTGATCAGCAGCCCGGCGATAAACACGCTGCCGTGCTCGGGCATTCGGGTCAGCGCGTCGAACACCGGAAAGAACATCGGGATCGAAATGGCCACCGCCACACAGCCGCGAATCATGCCGGTAAGGCCCAGGCGGTTGAACGCCGGGGTGATCACCACCACCCCCATGGCGCGGCAGGCGGCAAGCGAGGCGGCGCTGATCACCGGGTAGGCGACCTCCAGAAACTGCGCGGTAAGGCTGGCATCCATGGGCAGTCAGCGCGTCCACAGCGGGAAGTTATCCAGCACCTGGCTGCCCAGCTCCGCAACTTGGCCTGCGAGTACCGGGCCAAGAAACACGATGGTCAACAGCACCGCCACCAGCTTCACCACCTGCGGCAAGGTCTGGTCCTGAATCTGCGTCAGCGCCTGGAACAGCCCCACGCTCAAGCCCACGATAATCGCCACGCCCAACGCCGGCGCGGAGAGCATCAGCACGGTCATCAGTGCCTGTTTCATCAATGACAGGAAAACGTCCTGGCCCATGGGTCGTGCCTCAGCCGTAACTCAGAATCAAACCGTGCATCAAGCGCGACCAGCCACTCAGTGACACGAATAAAAAGATCTTCAGCGGGATCGAAATCAGGTTCGGCGAGACCATCGACATGCCCATCGCCATCAACACGTTGGACACCAGCAGGTCCACCACCAGGAACGGGATGTAGAGCAGAAAGCCGATCTCGAAGGCGCGGGTCAGCTCCGAGCTGACAAACGCCGGAATCAGCACCACCAGGTCATCGTCACGCAGGTCGGCGCGGGCTTCCGGCGACCAGATGGTCTCGGTGGCCTGCACAAAAAAACCGCGCTCGGACTCATTCGCAAAACGCTTCAAATGCGCCTGCAGCGGCGGGCGCAGCGCATCGCCCAGGTCCTTGAGTTGCTCGAAATGCTCGATATTGAGGTCGCGTCCCTCGACCTGGCGGTACATGTCGCCAATCAATGGCGTGGTCACGTACACCGACAGAATCAGCGCGATGCCGTACAGCACCAGGTTGGGCGGTGTCTGCTGCACCCCAAGGGCGTTGCGGATCAGGAACAGCACCACCGAAATCTTCATGAACCCGGTGAGCGTGACCACTGCCAACGGGATCAGCCCGATCGTCGCAACGACCAGGATGATCTCGATCAGGTTCGGCTGATAACCGGTCATGGGGTGGCAAAACTCAGCAGGCGCACGCCCAGGCCGTCGCCGATTTTTACCAGTTGGCCCTGGCCGACGCGACGCCCGTTGACCATCAGGTCAACGCTGTCCACGCCGGGCGTGTTGAGCTGCAACAGGCTGCCCGCACCCAGTTCCCGCAATTGCGCCAGGGTCAGTTCCAGGCTGCCGACCTGGCACACCAGTTTGAGCGGCAAGTCATCCAGGGCCGCGGCGGCATCAACATCAGTCATCGTGTTCTCCATGTGCAAAAGGGGGGCTTGTAGTTCTTCCTGCAACTGCAATGCTTCACCCTGGTATTGGCAGCGGGCCTGCAAGCGCCCGTCCAGGTCGAGCAACAGGCCCGAGCCCTGCTCCAGCATCAGCACATCGCCGGGCCGCAGGCTGCGCAATTCGCCCAGGGTCAGCCACTGCCGCCCGGCCACCACCGCCAGGGTCTGGCGCAGGGCGGGCAGCGGGTCGGGTTCGATCTGGCCGTATTGCGCCAGCAGCTGCGCCACCAGCACGGCAGCACCTTCGCTCAGGTCCAGTTGCGCGCTCATGGCCGGCTGGTTGCCAAAGGTCAATTCGAGCGCCAGGTGCACGGCATACGCGCGCTGATCGTCAGTGGCCTCGACTAACTGCACCGGGTGGCCGAGCACGGGTTCCAGGGTCTCGATCAGGTCGAGCACCGCCAATTCCAGCAGCAACGAGCGTGGCAACGATGGCAGCAATTGCGCATCGAACTGCAACGCCAGCGGCACCAGTACTTGCTCCAGCGCGGCCGACGACAGCCGCAGGCGCACCGGGGCGCGACCGAGCAACAAAAACACATCGCGCGAATTGCCCAGGCCTTGCGCTTGGGCGGCCCAACTCACGCGCAACGCTTGCCCGGCGCAACGGCCCTGCCAGGCGCGACGGCGACGGTGCAGCTGGTTATGCAGCGCCAACAGCGCCGGGTCGTACTGCGTCAGCCAGGGTGCCAACGGGTCGGCAAGGGCGGTGATCATGTGCCGGTGCCTTCTTCGCGCAATTCACCGACACGGCGCTCATCACTTTCACGCCCTTCCAGCAGGCTTTGCCAGGCTTCGGACTGGCGTTGACGGCTCAGGCGTTCCTGGCGAAACAGGTCACGCTCGCGCTCCTGGCTTTGCAGGGTGGTGGACACGTGGTGCACGTCGTTCTCGAGCACCTGCTGGTCATCCGACAGGCCGCGCAAA
Organism: Pseudomonas sp. Larv2_ips; assembly: GCF_963879675.1. NCBI lineage: Bacteria > Pseudomonadati > Pseudomonadota > Gammaproteobacteria > Pseudomonadales > Pseudomonadaceae > Pseudomonas > Pseudomonas sp. Larv2_ips. Next base: position 1,267,723 of record NZ_CAWOAW010000014.1, on the reverse strand, counting down.
CGTTCCTGAGCCGCCTGCCAGCTGGCCACCGACAGCCCCTCGGTCAGGGATGCATAAACCTGGCGGGCTTCCTCGGCAATCGCTTCACGGTGCAGGCGCAGTTGCTCCCTGGCGTCGTTCAACACGTCGTGGGTCTGCGCGCAGCGTTGCTGTTGGGCGGCCAGTTGGTTGGCGGCGCGTTGTTCACGCAGCACCCGTAGGGTTTGCAGGGTGCGCAGTTGGTCGGTTTTCATTGGGGTTGCTCCTTTCTGATGCCAGCACAGCAATCTGTAAATCCATGAAAATCAAAGGTGGGAGCTGGCTTGCCTGCGATGGCGGTGGGTCAGCTTGCCCTTGTGTTGCTGATATACCGCTATCGCAGGCAAGCCAGCTCCCACAGGGTTTTGCATGGGCCTGAGGTTCACTGTTGTTCATTGATCTCATGCCAACACCTGGCGCATGCGGATCAGGGTCTGGTCCAGGCTGCTCGGCTCGCCGGCGTTCTGGCGCAGGAACGCTTCAATGGCCGCATGGCGGTTGATGGCTTCGTCGGCCAGCGGGTCGCTGCCGGCGGAGTACTCGCCGACGCGGATCAGCATTTCGATTTCGCCGTAGCGCGCCATCAGCTCACGTATGCGCATGGCCAGGCGTTTGTGTTCTTCACCGGCGACCTGCTCCATCAACCGGCTGCGGCTGCGTAACACGTCAACTGCCGGGAAGTAGTTGCGCTGGGCCAATTCCGCGCTGAGGGCGATATGCCCGTCGAGGATTGAACGGGCTTCTTCGGCCACCGGGTCACTGGCCGCATCCCCTTCCGTCAACACGGTGTACAGCGCGGTGATGCTGCCGGTGGGGCCGGGGCCGGCGCGTTCGAGCAGGCGCGGCAAGGCCGAGAAAAACGACGGCGGATAACCGCGACGAGTTGGCGGTTCGCCCACGGCCAGGCCGATTTCGCGTTGGGCGCGGGCAAAACGCGTCAGGCTGTCCATCAGCAGCAATACATTGCGGCCCTGGTCGCGGTGGTACTCGGCCAGCGTGGTGGCGACAAACGCCGCACGCACGCGCTCGGCCGCCGGGCGATCCGAAGTCGCAACCACGGCCACGGTACGCGCGCGCGCCTGGGCGTCGAGTTGCACGTCGAGCAGTTCGCGCACTTCCCTGCCCCGCTCGCCGATCAGGCCGATCACAATCACATCGGCTTCGCTGTTGCGGACGATGCTGGCGAGCAACGACGACTTGCCCACGCCCGGCTCACCAAAAATGCCCATGCGTTGGCCCTGGGCCAGGGTCAGCAGGCCGTCGATGGAGCGAATGCCCAGCGCCATCGAACGCACGATCAGTTGCCGCGAAAACGGTGCGGGCGGCTCGGCATGCAGGGGGTAACGTTGCAAGGCCAGGGTCGGCGGGACGCCATCGCCGTCGAGAAAATCGCCCATGGGGCTGATCACCCGGCCCAGTTGCGCATCGCCCACGGCGACGCCCAGGGTTTCGCCGGTCGCCGTGATTTGCGTGCGCGTCGACAGGCCTTCCATGGAGCCGATCGGCGACAGAATCGCCTCGTCGCCATCAAAGCCGATCACCTCGGCGCTCAAGCTGCGGCCGCTGCCGGGGTCGCGCAGTTGACACAGTTCACCGATGCTCGCACCGGCCACACTGGCGCGCAGCAGGACACCGCGAATGCTCAACACCGTGCCGTGCATCGGCCGTGGACGGGCTTGCGCCAACCGTTCAGTCAGGCGCGGCAGCAGCTGTTGCAGGTTCATGCCACACCTTCTTCGGCAAAGGGCAGCAAGCTGCGGCGCAGGGTTTGCAACTGCGCCTCCAGGCCCAGTTCGACGGACCCGGCTGGGCTGTTGAGGCGCGCCTGACCGGCGCTCAACTGCTCATCGGCGTCCACGGCAATGGCCAGGCCTTCGTGCTTGAGGCGTTGGCGCAAGGCCTCGACTTCGGTCGGCGGCACCCACAGGGTCAGTGCCTGGTCCTGGCGAAATGCACTCAGGGCCTGGCGGGTGCAACGCACCACTCGGTCGGCGCTGTCCAGCTCACCCAACACCTCGCGCACGATGCCCAGGGCCAGGTCGGCCAGCGACGCTTCCAGGCTGCTCAAGTAGTGCTGCACCTGGGATTGGGTTTGCACCAGCAACTGCGCGACTTGCTCGGCGCCTGCCTGGCGCGCGCTTTCAAAGCCCTCGGCGCGGGCGGCGTGCAGCCACTGGTCGCTGTCGGCCTTGATCTGTTCGGCCTGTTCCTTGGCGGCTTGCAGAAAAGCAAATCCATCGGTCCACAGCGCTGCTTCTTCAGCACGCAGGATGCGCGCGGTAGGCCGGCTCGGTAATTCACTCATGGGCGTTGTCCTCGGCCGCAAGGCTCGCCGCAGCGGCCTGGACGATTTCCAGGTCGCGGGGCAAGCGTGCGCTGTGGCCCTGGGGGAAGGCGAAACGCAGGCGCAGCCAGCCCTGCAAGTCGGCGTGCTGGGCCTGCAGCCAGGCGGCAACACAGCCTTGGCCGTCGCGGTCGATGGCCTCGATCAGCTCCGATGGCTCGCGCAGCAGGTCCGCGGCGCCGCCAAGTTGGCGCTGCGCTAGCGCCTGGCTGAATACCTCGGCACCGAGTCCCTCGCGCAATTCGTTGACCACCTCACGGCGGATCTCGCGGCTCAGGGTCGAGGCATGCCAGATGGCACCGCACAACCGTGGCAGGCGTGAAAACTGCGCAGGTGACAACAGCAACACCGCCAGGTCGGCGGCGGACGGCGTCACCAGGTGCGCAATCGGCGCCAACTGATAATGGTTGACCAGCAGCTGCTCCAGGCGCTGACGAAAACGCGCCTGGCCTTGCATGGCCTGCAGCACTTCATCGGGCAACTCATCGGCGAAACAGGCGCCCAGGCTCGGCCCGCGCACAAACTGCAGCGGCTCGGCGATCAGCCCCTGCCAGCGTTCAACCAGGCTCATTCACCCTCCTTGAGCACATACATCGCCTGGGACTGACGCCGCGCCCAGTGTTGGCGAGCCAATACCCCAAGCGCGCCGAGGGCAATCAGCAGCAAGCCGCCAAACATCACGCGTGCCTGCGCCAGGTTGTCTTCCAGCAACCACAGCCCCATGAAGCGCGCCAACCGCGGTTGCGCCGGGTTCTGGCTGATGGCGACGGCAGCCTTGATCGCCGTCACCGAGACGCCGTCGTAGCTCAGGCCGGAAATGCCGTTGGCGACCAGGGTCTTGATCTGCGGGATCAGCGTATTGATGTCGGTACCCGGGTCGTAACGCACCAGCACCGAGGCCGACGACGGTGAAATCACGCGCTTGAGCAGGTCGTTGTCGGGCAGCACCACGTGCACGCGGGCGGCGACGATGCCGTCGATCTGCGACACCGAGTGCGACAGTTCTTCGCTCAGCGCATAGATCATTTGCGCGCGCTCCTGCACCGGCGACGACACCAGGCCATTGCCCTTGAACACCTCGCCCATGTTGGAAAAGCTCTGTTGCGGCAGGCCGGCGTTGTCGAGCAGCGTCATGGCTTCGGCAAAGCGCTCCTCGTCCACCACCACTTTGAGCTGGCCGTTGTCCTGGGTCTTGCGCTCCGCCGGGATGCCACCGCGCAGCAGCACCGCGACCATGGCGTTGGCATCGCGCTCGCTGAGGTTGGTATAGAGGTCGGTGTTGCACGCCTGCAAGAGGATGGCGAGCAGGCCGATCAGCAGCAGGCGCAGCGCGCGGTTTGGGCTTGGCATGGCGTTATTGACCCTTGAGCAACGTGTTGGCGGACCCGGAAATCTGCGTCGCACCGCGCACCACCATCTGGGTTTCGATGGAGTAATCGAACATCTTGCCCAGGGAGTGCACGATCTGGTCGACCTGCTGCTCGCCGACTTTTTTGCCCGGCTCGCCCTGCGGCGAAGCACTCGCCGTGCGGATTTCCACCGAGGCCGGCGGCGGCGCCGACGGGTTATTGGTGAGCACGTCGGCGCGTTCGGAAAACGCGCGCGTACGGTCGATGAAACTGTTCATGCGCTCCATCAGGCCCGAGCCGATCTGGTGCGGGCTGGCGCCTTCGGGCATGCCCTTGGCGGTATTGGCCATGTGCTCGAAAAGGTTCTGCGAGGCCCCGGCGGGCCCCGCACCGGCGGACGGCGGCAAGGCCGTAGCGCCGGCGGCGAGACTGATAGTCATAGGGGCTCCCTACTCTTCGTCGTCATCGGACATGGCGTCGTTCAGCAGTTCCTGCATCTTCGGCATGATGATGAACTGACCGCCGATGGTGACGGCCTGGGTGATCAACGCATCGTTGAATTCGGCGTCGCTGGTCTCCGACGGTTTGTCGGCGGCCTTGGCGTTATCCACCGCGGCGTTGAACTTGGCTTCAGGGCTGGCGCCACCGGGGGCGAGGTTGCTGTCTACGGCCGTTACGGACATGGTGCTGCTCCTTTACTGGGTTGGGGTTTCGGTACTGACTTGTGCGCCACGGAACACTCGCACCCCGCGCTCGCGCGCCACCGGGGCGGCCACGACCGTGGGTTGCAGGTGGTCGACATGCTGTTGCACCAGCGCAAGGTACGGCGGCGGGCCGGAAACAAACACTTCATCGCCCTCGGGACCGTTGCGCATGGAGAGTTGCTGGCCAAACACGTCGAGGGTGTTCAGGTAGGCCTGCAACTGGTCCAGGTTCAGGGCGCTGGCCTTGAACAGCTTGGTGCTGATTTCATCGCTGGCATTGAGGTACAACAGGTTGCCGTCGAAGTACCAGGTCAGGCCGTTGGTGCTGCACAAGGTCTGCAGGAACTCACCGGCGGTGGCTGCGCGGATGGTGCTGCGCGCCTTGCCGCGTACCTTGTCGGAAAGCACCAGCGGCACGTCGAGGTTGTGGCCGAATTCTTCCAACGCGCTGCGAACGTCCTGATCGACCAGCACGTAGGCGTAGGGCTGCGAGAACCACGCGGGCTCCTCGGCCGCGTTGGCAAAACCCGCACCGAACAGGCATAGGAGCGCCATCAAAAATATGCTTACATGGCCTGCGCCTTCGCCCGACGAGTTGTGACGATGACCCACAAATTTCTGCTCGCCAGCACCTTGCTGCTGGCTGCCTGCTCCAGCAAACCTGCGACCGATACCGACAAATCCCTGCAACTGGCCAACGACCTGAGCAAGCGCGGCGACTACAGCAGCGCGGCTGCGTTGTACGAGCGCGCCACCCAGCAACCGGGAGCCGGCATTGAGCTGTGGCTCAAGCTCGGCCAGGCCCGGCTCGACGCCAAGGACGCGCTGGGCGCCGAACGCGCCTTCCAGCAGGCGCTGGGGTTTGATGCCCACAACGCCGACGCCCTGCTCGGCCTTGGCACTGCGCAGTTGCAATTGGGCAAGACCCAGCGCGCCGTGACGGCGTTGGGGCAGGCTGCCCAGATCAATCACCTGCCGGTGGCCTACACCCGCCTGGGCATCGCCCAAGTGCTGAATGGCCAGGCCAGTGCCGCACAAACCGCCTTCGCCAAAAGCCTGAGCCTGCAGCCCGACGACCTCGACAGCCGCTGCAACCTGGCCCTGGCTTATGCGCTTGGCGGGCAGCCGCAACAGGCGCTGGATACCATTGCGCCCGTCACCCAATCGCCGCGCGCATTGCCACGGCATCAGCGCAATGAGTTGTTGGTGATGGTGTTGGCCGGTTACGAGCAGCGGGTTGCAAGCCTGCCCCTCGACGACATTCCCGCCGCGGAACGCGCGCAATTGGTGATGGAGGCCAAGCGAATTAAGGCGATCAGTGATCCGGTGGTGCAGGCCAAAGAGTTGGGGTTGGTGGACCCGCGTTGAGACACGACCGGGCCGCTGTTGATCTGCTTTTGATTGTGATCTCAGGCGCACCGTTAAACCACGCTGGCCGAACGCAGGTTTTGGCGCGTGGGGCCAAGCATGGCCCCGCGCGGCGGCACAGGCTCCAAAGCCTGCGGGAGGGCACGCCGAGCCTGGGCGAGGTGCCGAGTGTTGGTTCTGGTCCTTCAAACAGTCACCCGCTGTAAGAGCGGAACCATAAGTGGCCGTTACCGCAGCCATGGCTATGTATTCCGACCCAAGACCTATGCCGCCTGTCACATAGCTTTCGCGAGCAAGCCCGCTCCCACATTTGGATTGCAGGGTGTCAGGGAGGTTTGGGTTGGTCGGGCGGGCGTCATCGCAGGCAAGCCCGCTCCCACATTTGGATTGCAGGGTGCCGGGGAGGTTTGGGTTGGTCGGGCGGGCGTCATCGCAGGCAAGCCAGCTCCCACATTTGGATTGCGGGGTGCCAGGGAGGTTTGGGTGGGTTGGGCGGGCGTCATCCCAGGCAAGCCAGCTCCCACATTTGGATTGCGGGGTGCCAGGGAGGTTTGGGTGGGTTGGGCGGGCGTCATCGCAGGCAAGCCCGCTCCCACATTTGGATTGCAGGGTGTCAGGGAGGTTTGGGTGGGTTGGGCGGGCGGCATCGCAGGCAAGCCCGCTCCCACATTTAGATTGCAGGGTGTCAGGGAGGTTTGGGTGGGTTGGGCGGGCGTCATCGCAGGCAAGCCAGCTCCCACATTTGGATTGCGGGGTGTCAGGGAGGTTTGGGTTGGTTGGGCGGGCGTCATCGCAGGCAAGCCCGCTCCCACATTTGGATTGCAGGGTGCCAGGGAGGTTTGGGTGGGTTGGGCGGGCGTCATCGCAGGCAAGCCAGCTTTCACGTGGGATAGGTGTGCACCTGGTCATTGTTGGCCTCCGGTGGCGCCGGCTTTGGCTTCTTGCTGGTCCTTGCGGCGCTGCAGTTGCTCGCGGTCGAAGCCTTCGATGTAGACCTGCGCAGCGCGGCCGACCGGGGCGGCCATGGCCGGGCCGGTGGTGCGGCCTTGGGTCAGGTCCTGCCTGCGCTCGACCATCTGCATCAAATTCAAATTGTTCGCGCAGCCCAACGGCAGCGTCGGCTTGAAATCTTCGTCCAGCCCGATTGCGTCCTTGGCCGCCGGTTGCTGGCACTGGCTCGGCAAGCCATCAGCGCGAAACTCCGGCGCGTAATACACCGGCGCCAAGTGGGTCTGGCAGCCCATCAGCGCCAGGGGCAAGAGCATCAACACACGCAAAGCAGTCATCGCAGGCCCCCTCATCAATTCATGTAAAAACCGAACGCGCCGCCGCTGCGCGGTCCGCTGGCTGCGGCCGTCGCCGGTTGTGCATCCAGCGGCGTGGCGAGCGTGCGACTGCGCACCGGCTCCACCAGATACGGGGTAATCAGGATCACCAGTTCGGTTTCATTGCGCTGGAAACGCTTGGAGCGAAACAGGTTGCCCAGGATCGGCAAGTCGCCAAGCAGCGGCAGCTTCTCGATGTCCTGGCTGCTTTCACGTTGAAACAGGCCGGCAATCGCAAAGGTCTGCCCGCTGCCGACTTCCACCCGCGTGTCGGCGCGGCGCACGCTGAAGGACGGCACATGGAAGTTGCCGAAATCCACGGTGCCGCCGCTGACCACGCTGCTGACCTCCGGACGTACTTGCAGGGCGATGCGACCGTTGGGCAACAGCGTCGGGTTGAACAGCAGTGACACGCCGAACGACTTGTATTCGATGCCCACCAGGTCACGGTTGACTGGCACCGGGATCGCCACTTCGCCACCGGCGAGGAAGCTCGCGGTCTGGCCGGTCATGGCGGTGATATTCGGCTCGGCCAATATCTGCAAAATGCCGTTGGCCTGCAGCGCGTCGAGCATGCCGTCGATGTTCACATTGCCCGAGCCGGTGCCTGCCGTTGCCAGGCCACCGGCCGTTGCGGCTGCCAGACCGCCGCCGGTGATCAGGCCGAAGGAGAAGGTGCCGTTGCTGAACATCGCGTTCCAGTTCACGCCGTAGTGCAGCAATTCGGAGCGCGAGACTTCGGCAAACCGTACGCGCAGGTTCACCTGGGCCGCGCCTGCGTATTCGGTGGTGTTGATTGCGCTCTGGAAGCCCTGGCCCTGAGGGTTGAGCAGCGCGTTAAGGTCCGTCGCTTCGGCCACCGAACCGACGGTGCCCTTGGCGATCAGGCGGTTGCCGGCGCCGCTGATTTGGGCGCCATTGCCAGGGTGCAATGCCTGCATCGGCGTGGTCACCGCGGCGGTACCGCTGCTGACCGACAAGGTCAGGCTGGCCAGTTGTTTGCCGTCATTGCCAAGGGCAATCAGGCTGGTATTGCCTGGCGCCTTGCCGAAAATATAAATCGTGCCCGGCGACACCACTTGCAGGTCGGCCACATTCGGCTCGGCGACCAGGACCGAATCCACCGGCGCCACAAAATGCAGAATGCGCCCTTCTCCGGACGCCAGGTTGATCGAACCTGAGGCCCCGTTGGCAATGTCCTGAGCCTGACTTGCAGCGGTGACCAGAGCCAGCAACAACATACAAAAACGCATCATGAGGCAGACGCCAAGGAGGTGACGGAAGCCGCGGCAGGCGCGCGGCGGTTGGAAATATCGGTGAGGCTGATGGTCACCAGCGCTTGCAGGTTGTACTCGGTGGCCAGCTCGCGGAACGACAGCACCGCCAGCTCCAGTTCACCGCGCAACACCAGACGGCGCAGGCTGCGCCGCAGCTCCGGGTGCACCAGCAATACCGCGCTGTTGACCTCGCGGGTGTTTTCACAGGCCTGGCGCAGTTGCGCGAGCAAGGCGCGGCTGACGTCTTCGGGGATCAATTCGCGCTGCGGCTCCTGACGACGCAGGGACGCGCGCAGTTGGTCTTCCAGGCCCGGCGCCAGCACCAGTGCACCGATGACGCGGTTACGGTCGGCGTACTGATGGCTGATCTGCCGCGCCAACGCCGCACGCAAATGTTCGGCCAGCCGCCCGGCATCGGTCTCGCGGGCGCCCCACTCCACCATGGCTTCGAGCAAGGCGCGCTGATTGCGGATCGAAACGCCTTCGCCGACCAACAGGCGCAAGGTCTCGGCAACACGCTGCAAGGGGACCAGGCGCAAGGCTTCCTTGACCAGTTCGCCGTACGTGGCTTCGGTGCGTTCGAGCAGCAGGCGGGTTTCCTGGATGCCGAGGAAATCGGCGGCATAGCGGCGCAGGCTGCGTTCCAGCACGCCGCGCAAGACTTCGTCGGGCAGCAGGAAACCGATGCCGGCGTTGCGCAGGGTCTCTTCGTGCTGGCGCTCGATCCAGTGGGCATTGCGGCCGTTGAGCGGTGAGTCGGCTTGCACGGTGGCGATGTCCAGCAGTTGCACGTGCACCGGGTCGTCCTGCACGAGCAGGCAATTGATCGGCAGTTCGCCTTCGCTCACCGGCACGCCTTCCAGCGACACGCGGAAACTGCCCGGTGTGGCCTTGGCCTCCATGTAGATGCCCGGCACCGGCACATCCACGCCCAGGTCAGTACGGATGTCATGACACAGCGCTTCGACACGTTGGCGCAGCAACTGGCGCGGCGCGCTCTGGGACAGGCCGCTGCCAAGGGTGAGCAGCACGCGAGTATCGGGCAGCAGGTTGTCATCCAATTCTGCCTGCGCCTCGACCTCCGGCTCCGGGGGTTCGGCCAAGGCTTCGAGCTCGCCCTGGGGCTGGCGGGTGTGCCGGCGGTACATCACGAACGCTGCGCCGCCAAAGGCTGCGGACAAGCCGAGGAATACCCAGGTCGGAAAACCGGGCAACAGGCTGACGCCGATCATGATCAATGCCGTCAGGCCCAGTGCCCGATAGCTGGCGCCCAGCTGCTTGATGATCTCGCTGCCCAGGTCGCCGGCTTCACCGTCGCTGTTGACCCGCGTGACCACCGTGCCCGCCGCCACCGAAATCAGCAGCGCCGGGATCTGTGCGATCAGGCCGTCGCCCACGGTCAGCAGCGAGTAGGTGTGCACCGCCACACCGAACGGCATGTCGCGCTCGATCATGCCGATCAGCATGCCGCCGAGCAGGTTGACCGCCAGAATCACCAGGCCGGCGATGGCGTCGCCTTTGACGAATTTCATCGCGCCGTCCATCGCGCCGAACATCTGGCTTTCGCGCTCCAGGCGCGAACGCCGGCGGCGCGCTTCGGCCTGGTCGATGTCGCCATTGCGCAGGTCGTTGTCGATGCTCATCTGCTTGCCGGGCATCGCGTCCAGGGTGAAGCGCGCGGCCACTTCGGCCACGCGTTCGGCGCCTTTGGTGATCACCACGAACTGCGCCACAGTGATGATCAAAAACACCACCATGCCGACCACGACTTGGCCGGCGATCACAAAATCACCGAAGGCCTTGACGATATGCCCGGCGTCGCCGTGCAGCAGGATCAAGCGGGTGGTGGTGATCGACAGGGACAAGCGAAACAAGGTGCTGAGCAGAATCAGCGGCGGCAGCGCGGAGAATTCCACGGAATGGCCGATGTAGAACGCGACGATCAGGATCAGGATGCTCAGGGCAATGTTGAGGCCGATCAGCATGTCCACCAGGTAGGTGGGCAGCGGGATGATCATCATCACAATCGCCATGAGCATGAACGCGACGATGATCACGTCGGTGCGCTGCGCCGCCATGCGCGCCAGGTTGTTCAGGCGGTTGAGGGCACTCATGCGCCGGCCCTGCGCGCAGCCAGGTAGCGCTTGAAGCACTGGCGCGCTTCGTCCTTGCGCTCGCCGTACCACAGCGCGCGGGCGCGCAGCAGCAACAGGCTGGCGGACTCGCCTTCCAGTGCCACCAACCGGTCGAGGGCACCCAGGGCGCGGGTGGCGTCGCCGCTGTCGGTGAACGCGAGCACCAGCGAGCGCAGCAGCACGCCATCTTCGGGCGCGACGCTCACGGCGATCAGCAGCATCACCAGCGCACGCTGGGACTGGCCGTTGCGCCGGTACAGCTCGCCAATGCCTTTGAGCAATTGCACGGCGTCGTCGTTATCGCGGGCCATCAGGCATGTACCTCCGAGCGTTGCTGTTCGAGGGTGCGGCGCATCTCGATCTCTTCGCTGATCAGGTCATGGGCCAGTTCCTTGATGTCCGTCTCGGCATCGAGGGACGGCAGGATGTGTTCCATCACGTGTTCCAGCAGCTCCAGGGAGCGGGCGCTGCCGAATAGCAGGGAGTCAACGCCCGCGGCGCTGGTGAGTTCTTCGAGGTCACTGCGCAGCGAGCGGCGGGTTTGGGTCTTGCGGGTTTTGAGCACCGCTTCGAACGCAGTGGCCTGGCGTGAGTTGACCGGGCGAACGGCTTCGACGGGGGCGCTGCGTACGTCGCTGGGGATGAGCGGGCGGGGTTCGACTTTCATGCGTGGGCCTGCGAGCAGCGTTTATGGCTGGATAGGTGCTCCGACCCAGGACTTCCAGCGCCTGACAGATAGCTTTCGCGGGCAAGCCCGCTCCCACAGTTGGGCGTGGGGGTGTCAGGTTGAACTGGGTTGGCCGGGAGAACGCCATCGCGAGCAAGCCCGCTCCCACAGTTGGGCGTGGGGGTGTCAGGTTGAACTGGGTTGGCCGGGAGAACGCCATCGCGGGCAAGCCCGCTCCCACATTTGAATGGCGTGGCGGCGGGTTGAATTGGGTTGGCGGGGGGGACGCCATCGCAGGCAAGCCAGGTCCCACGGGTGGGTTGGGTGCGTTCCATGGGGCGACTCATAAGGTGAAGGTGAAGCGCTCTTCGCCGCGGGCGAGGATCACTTGGTTGTTCTCGATGCGCTCCAGCACCCAGTTGTCCGCCAGGGCAGCGCCGGGGTACAGGCGCTTGCCGCTGTCGTTGATCACGTAGGGGTTGGTGCCGAACCACACGGCCTGGAAGCGCACACGCGGGCGTGCGGCGTCGGCGCGTACGCTGACGCGAGGGTTGAGGACGATCTGTTGGCCGTAACGTTCATCGAAGGCTTGTTGCAGGGCCAGCCACTGAGGTTTTTGCGACTGTTCGAAGCTGCCGACGGCACTGAGCTGGCCGTTGGCGTCAGTGACCTTTATGGCTTCCAGATGGGCAGCCTGGAGTTGCTGCTCCAGCCAGGTTTTGGCGTGTTCACGCGACGGTTTTTGCAACGCAGGCACCTGCGCCGCGACCGCGGTGTGGATGAGCGGCGTGTCGTTGCGCACCGCCAGCGCACCCGCACACAAAAACAGCAGGACGATCGCGACAATCCAGGGCGTGAATGTGCGTGTGGCGTCCGAAGTTTTTTCTGCCCCCTCAGGCGAGGCCAGGCTTACTCCCGCCGTGCCGATACGCAGTTGCAAAGGCAGTCGCGCACGATGGCCGCTGCCTTGGGGAATACGCACATTGTTGCCAAGCACAACATCGCCGCCCAAGGCTTCGACTGCCACCTGGCCACCCTCAAACCGCAGGCGCAGGTGCAGGCCGGCGATGCCGGGATCGCTGAGTACCAGGTCGGCCGCGAGGTCCGCGCCGAGGGTGTAGACAGGCTGGTCGAGCACCAGGGAACTGCCCTGATGCAAACCGCTGGTCACAGTCAGGGTCGGTGCGCCAATACCAGCGACCGGACCCAAGGAAATCAAGGCTGTCATGTTCGGGTTTGCCCCCTTGAGCATGTGCAACGGGGTCAACAATCAGAAGGTGAAAACACTCAGCAGGTAAACGGGCAGCGCCGGCGCCGCCCGTTTTGGCGAATCAGTTCTGCGGACGCTGTTTGGTGGCGTCGAGCTCCGCTTTTTTCGCGGTGCTGATTTCAGTGATCTTGGCCGACTTCTCGATAGCCATGTTGAAGGTCGCTTCCATCTTCGCGATAGCGTCGTCGGCGCCGCCGGCTTTTACTGGTGGGACATCAGCCATGTTCATCTCCTTGCATCGATAGGGAAGTTATTCAGTTGCGCAACAGCAAGCTGAAAGTATGCAAACCGGTGAATGCCCAAAACGTCAGACAGTGAGCCTTCGAACCGTCGTTGGTTTGCATGGGACCCATACTACTCACGATCAAAACGCCTTCGCTGTGAAAGCTTGTGAAACGTTTCGCTGACAGGGTGTGAAAGGTTTGGCTCAACCTGGCAGTGAGAAAAACTCATGCATCTTGGGCCGTGGAACTTTTTTCAAAAAATACACACACGAAAAAGACCCAGTGTTTGCGGGCGTTTCGCGGCATCACCTAGACAGTTTTCGAACTTCCAGCCCATGGTTGAGTGTTCGATCCGGGACGTTATCAGCGCTATTTTCGCGACGACTTCACATTTTTCGCTAATAGCCTTTTGCCCAACTTTGCGGATATTTCCATTTGTAACAAAAGCGACTTGATCATCGCGTTTGATAGCTCGGCGCGAGTGGCCTTAATGCCCGCGAGCAACTAATTGCCTGCGCCGAATTAGTACAGTTGCACTAATAGCCGAAATCGTTAGTGCGCAGGTCCTGATATATGAAAGAACTTCCAGGTGATCATTTATGCCAGCGATCCCAAGTAGTCGTGACCCTGTTGACACCCCGGGCACAGACGGCTCGCAGAAAAAATTCGAAACCGCGTTGTTCACGGCCGTCAACCAGCCGACGTTCGACCCGTCGAAGATCCGCGGCCCTTCGATCCCCCTGCCCTATCAGAATGTGCAGGCGCCGGTGAACAACAGCATCACCTATACGCCACTGGGCAGTGACAAGCCGGTAACCCTCAAGCAAATCGACAACCCCCGGCTCTACGAGAAACTGGTCGACCAATACAATGCACAACAGGCCGACGCCAGCGTCGAAAAAAACCTCGCCGACAGCAAGACCGCCGGGTACACCGAAGCCGACGCCAGTACCGTGGCGCCGGGGCTGGGCAACTACAAGGCGATTGGCAGCACGACGGAATTGGGCCCGGGCCTGATCCGATACGAAACCACGTCCGGCGACAAGATCGTGGTCAGCCAGAAACAAACCCCGACGTTGTTTGCCCAGGTCAGCGGCGACTCGAGCAAAATGTTCGCCATCAACGCCAGCCAGGCCGAAGGCTATCGCTTGGCCGGCCCCAACGAAACCATGGACCCGGCTGCCAACATCGGCGCACCCGAGGAAGTCGGGCCGGGCCTGATTCGCTATAACACCGCTTCCGGCGACAAAGTCATTGTGTCCCAGGACATCACCCCCGCCCTGTACGACCAAGTGGCCAAGCTGTATGCCGGCACCACCGGCGCGGCCGGCGCCTCGGACACCTCGTGGATCGACACCTCGTCGTTCGGCGTCTCCGGCGCCAAGGACTGGGACACGATTACCGGCAACACCAGCGGTACGCCAACCAAGGAAGAACTCGACCTGAACCGCCCGCGCGCCGCTGCGCAATTGCTCTCGCAAAACTGGGATGCCTGGGGCCTGCATGGTGCGCCGATTGACTTCGCAAACCCGCCCACGAGCCTGCCGCCCGAAGCCCAGGCGGTGCTCAAATACGTGGCCAGCAGCCCGAACCTGATGGCCGCGCTGGACAGCGGCGGTCGCGGTAAAGCCGACAACGTGATCACCCATTCCGACGTCGACCACTTTATCGACAACGCCAACAAGGACCTTGGCGCGGCGTCGAAATCCTTCGCCAGTTTCATGGGCAGCAAGCCCGGCGAACTGGCCACCGCCAACGCCAAGTCCGCCGCCATCGTGATGGCCAACGAGAGCCTGGTCGCAAGTTCCGGTACCGCGATGCGCCCAGGCGATAACCAGCGCAGCAACGACGGGATGATTCGCCCCGACAACCTGGAGGCGCTGGGCAGTGATTCGGCCTTGAGCAACGAATTGACCGGCGCTGCGGCCATGTGGTCCAGGCCCGGCATGTTCCACGCACTGGAAACCGGTGGCGACAACCCGGCGACCGGCAAGTCGGACAACATCGGTACGCGCGACAACATCGGCGCGTGGCTGGAAAAACAGGCGCCGAAAACCGACAGCGACACGCTGACCTTCCTCGACGGCGCCGCCACCCGCGATGCCGTGGCCGGTGTCGACACCTCCAAGCTGACCGCCGACATTCTGGCCAACCCGCAGAACTACAGCGGCGCACAAAAGGCTGCGGTGCTGGTGCAACTGACCGATGCGCAGACGCGCCTGCTGGTCAGCGACTACGTGCCCCATGCCGGTTTGATGGACAAGTACACCTCGCCGAACTGGGGCCTGAACCCCAACGAGGACAAGATCAAGGCGCAGTTGCAGAGCGGCATCGAAACCCTGTCGGCGGACCCGGCTGTGCAGAGCTTTCTGCAGAACAACCGCGGCCCGGCACTCAGCGACATCGTCAGCAGCGACCCGACCATGAAAGTCGCCCTGCAGAACTACTTCGCCGATGGCATCGAGTCGGGCAAGAACCTCAACGACAACCTCAATGCCAAGGATCAGAACGGCAAGCAGATCGACATGGGCATGGGCCTGCAAAACGCCGCCAACGATGCAACCATCGCCAACCTGGCACTGGGCGGCAACGGCCATGTCGACTTGAGCAAAGTCGCCGCCAACGCCGGGCAAAGTGACGCGATCCAGAGCTACTACAAGAACGAACTGGTCACCGGCAAAGCTTTCACCGACGCCGTGGCCGGTGGCATGGACC
Source organism: Pseudomonas sp. Larv2_ips (assembly GCF_963879675.1). Classification (NCBI taxonomy): domain Bacteria; kingdom Pseudomonadati; phylum Pseudomonadota; class Gammaproteobacteria; order Pseudomonadales; family Pseudomonadaceae; genus Pseudomonas; species Pseudomonas sp. Larv2_ips. The sequence continues at coordinate 1,252,327 of NZ_CAWOAW010000014.1, read as the reverse complement.
CGACCGTGGCGGCCAGCAGTTTTGCGGCCAGCGCCGCGTCGGCCCAGGCCTTCCTCGGGGACAAGGCCACAGCAGACGACGCCGCGACCTTGCAGGTTAATTTCAACGAAAACCTCAGCGATGCCCTGCTCGGCGGCGCGACCACCGACACCCTCAATGTGACGCTGGGCGATGGCAAAGGCAATTTTGACGAGGCCAAAGTCACCGCCGCCATCAACGATGCCCAGCAGAAAAACCCCGAGATGTTTGTTACCGCCGACGGCGGCAAGATCGACCCGGCACAAGTGGTGTCGATGCTGCGCTCGGTGTGGGACATCGGTCGCCAGGGCAACAAGATTGCCGACGCCTTGCCCAAGGCCATCGAAGGCATGAAGTTCGGGGATGTGAGCCCGGCGTTCAAGCAAGGCCTGCTGCACATCGGCAGCGCGGTGTTGATGAGCGGCGTGCTGATGGCGCGTTCGGCCAACGGCAGCAATACGCCGGTGGCGGACGCCAACCGCGTGTCGGCGGGGCTGCAATTCGCCGGCCTGTTGCTGGAAGGCGGCACCAAGTACGCCAAGGAAGCCGGTTACGGGGTGACCTGGGTCAACCGTCCGGACGGCGGCACCATCGGCGACTTCCCGGGCAAGGTGCCGGTGGGCAAAGGCCCGTTGTCAGCCGAACAGATCGCCAATATCGGCGCGGCGGGCAAGATCATCGGTTCGGCCGGTGGAATCATCGGCGGCGTGATCGGGATTATCGGCGGTGTCGATTCCCTGAAGAAAGGTGACTACCTCACCGGCAGTTTCTCGGTGGCCACCGGCGTACTCGGCACGGGTGCGGCCGTCGCCGGCCTGGTGGAAGCCGGCGCCGGCTTGTATGGCGCCACTGAGATCGGCGCAGTGGCCGGCACCATCAGCGGCATCCTCGGCGGGGCCACGGCGATCCTCGGCGGGATCGGCAGCGCGTTTCTGCCGTTCGCCCTGGCCGATGCCCACGGCAAGGCGCAAGACGCGTTCTACGGTCAACTGGCGCCGGTGCTGCAGCAATACGGTTTGACCGGCGGCCCGACCATGGACGGCGATTACCCCGCCGATCCGATCCCCGCCATCAACACCTGACCTCCCCCGACAGCCTGGCGCAAACGCAGCCGCGCCGGGCTGTTTTTCCACGCCTAAAGGTTCAATGACATGACGTATTCAACTCGCCGCCACCTCACCGATGACGCCACCCTCGAGATCCACTTCGGCCCCTTCCAACTGCTGCCCCAACGTCATCGGCTGCTCAAGCACGGGCAACCCGTGGCCCTGGGCAGCCGCGCCCTGACCTTGCTGATCGCCCTCGCCTCCCGGCCCGGTGAACTGCTGGAAAAAGACCGCTTGCTGGCCATCGCCTGGCCGAAAACGGTGGTGGAAGAATGCAACCTGCGCACGCAAATCAAGACACTGCGCCGCGCCCTCGGCGACGAAGAGTCGTTCTACATCGCCACGGTGCCGGGCCAGGGTTATCGGTTTGTTGCGCCCACTTGGGTCGAACGTACGCCCGTCACGCAACTGAAAGCGCCGGTGGTTCTCAGCCCGTATGGTTGCCGCCACTGCCGAGGCGCGGGGATGGTGCCGCTGTATGCCCAACTGGGTATGCACAACAGCTGACCGACAGGTGCCGCGAGCGGCGTTATTTTGGCAAGCGTCTTTGTTGTGGCGAGCCCACTTGTTGTGGCAAGAGGGCTTGCGGTGGCGATCGGGCTAGTTGTGGCGAGCGGGCTTGCCCCGCGTTGGGGCGCGAAGCGGCCCCTGCTACAAACACCCAGGTTTTTCAGGCAAACCGCCTAGCCGGTTTTGGGGCCGCTGCGCAGCCCAACGCGGGGCAAGCCCGCTCGCCACAACAAGCCCCCTTGCCACAACAAGCCTGCTCACCACGGCGATCCCAGTTGCCACAGCAAGCCCGCTTGCCACAGCAACATCGCTCCCCACGACAAGCCCGCGCCTAGCGGTTTATAGGTGCGGCGTACAGCTGATCGCACTCAGGTCCAGGTGCCCGTCCTTCAGCGGCGGGCACCAGTAGTACCCACCCGTCAACGGTGTACTGATGCGGTACAGCCCGTCCACTATCCCGTCTTCCAGCCCGCTCATGCGCCGCAGTTGGGCTTCAAATGCATCAAAGGAATGCCCGAAGGCGAGGAACATCAACCCTGCCTGACCGTTCTCGGCCCAAGGCATCGAGCGGCGCACCACGAAGGCTTCCGGCGTGAAACTTTCCTGCGCGGTGCGTTTGGTGTGCGCGGACTCGGGTGCGTCGTCCAGCTCTTCGTTATCGCCATGGCGGCGGCCGATGATGTGGTCGCGCTCCTGCGCAGGCAAAGCGGCAAAACCGTCGAGGTCGTGCTGCCACTGCTGGATCGCGGCAAAGCTGGCGCCGCTGTCGGTCATCGCGGCTTCGACCGCGGCGTCGTCGTGGGGGTTTTCAGTGCCGTCTTCATAGTCAGTCAAATCGAAGCCGGTCTTGTAGCGAAAACCTTCGGTCATCTGCACCAGGCGAAAGGCCGGCGCCATAGCTTTTTCAACACTGCGGCTGCGCAACAGCAGCTCACCGCGATCCACGCCATGCAGCCATACCCACAGCGCCTGCTGGGTGGAGGGGTTATGCGCGCCCGGGCCGCTGACGGCAGGGAACGCGCGCAAGCCCTCAATGGTTGCGCCCAGTGCAGTCACCAGCGGCTCACCCAAGCCCACCACCGCGGACGAATCGGTCAACTGCACCAGCGCGTCCAATGCGCCGGGTACGGCTGCCAGGCAATCCACGGCAAAAAACAGATGGCGTGCCTGCAAGGGCACCGGTGCGGCAAGAATGCCCGGCTGGTACTGACTCATGTGAACTCCTTCAAGAAAGCCGCGTAGTTTAACCGCCGCACGCCTGCTTTTGCTCAGGCTTTTCCAGGTCACGCGGGTCCAGACCCAATTGCGCCTTCAACTGCGTCCAGCCCTTGGGCGTGACCCGTACCGCGCGAGAATCTTTCGAGCGGCGCAACCAACCGGCTTCGCACAACGCGCTGAGCAACTGCACGCCCAACGGCCCGGCCAAATGATGGGTGCGCTCTGATGCTGATCGCCGCGCGCGTGCTGCAGGGCGTCGGCGCGGCATTGCTGGTGCCCGCCTCCCTGGCACTGATCAATCAGGCCTACCTCGACAACCCTGCCGGGCGCGTGGCGGCTATCGGCGTATGGGCCGGGTGCGGCGGCATCGCCATGGCCGCCGGGCCGTTGGTGGGGGGCGTGCTGATCCTGATGCTGGGGTGGCGGAGTCTCTTCCTCGTCAATCTGCCACTGAGACTGCTCGCCGTCGCACTGAGTGCGCGCCTTGCCGCCAGTGCCAGACAACCGCGGGCAGCGGGCGGGCTGCGCCTTACGGTGCAACTGTTCGGCAGCCGCGTGTTGAGCCTGTGCGCGGCGGTTTCCCTGGTATCTGCATTGCTGCTGTACGGCCTGATGTTTTTACTCGGCCTGTATTTCCAGCGAACGTTGGGCTTCTCGCCACTGTGGACCGGCGTCGCATTTTTGCCGCTGACGGTGCTGGTGAGCATTGGCAGCCTGATGGCCGGCCAATTGGTGCGCGCGTTCGGCAGTCGCTGGCTGATCGGCGGCGCCCTGGTGCTGTACGTGGCCGGCTTCGGCCAGTTGCTGATGAGCGGCACATGCCCCGACTACGCCCTGCTCGTGGTGCCCCTGCCGATCATCGGCCTGGCGGCGGGGCTGATCACTCCCGCCGCCACCGCCGCGCTGATGAACGCGGTGCACCCGGTACAGGCCGGAATTGCCGCCGGCACCCTCAACACCGCGCCACAAATCGGCGCAGCGCTGGGCGTGGCGTTGGCAGGGACGCTGCTGTAATGCGTCTGGCGCTTGCCACACAGCCCTTGGATGGGTGACTCTCTAGTCATGTTTTGCAACTATTCCAGGGGTAGCGACATGACCACCAGTAACCTGCTCGACCAGCTGTTTCCGACCTCCGCCGCCGATATTCCCGAGCAATTTCGCCTGGCGGCGCCCATTGAACAGCGTGATTACCTGGTCGACGGCCAGTTGCAGGTGTGGAACGGCCCATTGGCCCAGGTACTGAGCCCGGTGCAACTGGGCGATGAGCGCGTGCATATCGGCAGCACGCCCCTGCTGGACGCCGACACCGCCCTGACTGCCCTCGACGCCGCCGTGCGCGCCTATGACCGAGGCCAGGGCGAATGGCCGACGATGCGCGTGGCCGAGCGCATCCAGCATGTGGAAGCTTTCTTGCGGCGCATGCGCGAACAGCGTGATGCGGTGGTCAAGCTGCTGATGTGGGAGATCGGCAAGAACCTCAAGGACTCGCAGAAAGAGTTCGACCGCACCTGCGACTACATCACTGACACCATCAATGCCCTCAAGGAACTCGACCGCCGCAGCAGCCGCTTCGAGCTGGAACAGGACACGCTTGGGCAAATCCGCCGCGTGCCGCTGGGCGTGGTGCTGTGCATGGGGCCTTACAACTACCCGCTGAACGAGACCTTCACCACGCTGATCCCGGCGCTGATCATGGGCAACACCGTGGTGTTCAAGCCGGCCAAGCTTGGCGTGCTGTTGATTCGCCCACTGCTGGAGGCGTTCCGTGACAGCTTTCCGGCCGGCGTGATCAACGTGATCTACGGCAGTGGCCGTGAAACCGTCAGTGCGCTGATGGCCAGCGGCAAGATCGATATCTTCGCGTTCATCGGCACGAACAAGGCCGCCAGCGACTTGAAAAAGCTGCACCCCAAACCACACCGCCTGCGCGCGGCCTTGGGCCTGGATGCGAAAAACCCTGGCATCGTGCTGCCCGAGGTGGACCTGGACAATGCGGTCAACGAAGCCGTCACCGGCTCGCTGTCGTTTAATGGCCAACGCTGCACTGCGCTGAAAATCCTGTTTGTGCACGAAGATGTCGTCGAGCGCTTTATCGAGAAATTCAACACCAAGCTGGCCACGTTGAAACCCGGCATGCCCTGGGAAGACGGCGTCTCGCTGACGCCGCTGCCGGAAGTCGGCAAGGTCGATTACCTCAACGCGCTGGTGGCCGATGCGGCGCAGCATGGCGCCAAGGTGGTGAATGCCAATGGCGCAACCAGCCGCGGTTCGTTCTTCTACCCGGCGGTGCTGTACCCGGTGAACCCGCAGATGCGCGTGTACCACGAGGAGCAGTTCGGGCCAGTGGTGCCGATTGTGCCTTACCGTGATCTGGGCACAGTGATCGACTACGTGCTGGACTCGGACTTCGGTCAACAACTGAGTATCTTCGGCACCAACGCCGTGGAGGTCGGGCGCCTGGTAGATGTGTTTGCCAACCAGGTTGGCCGTATCAACATCAATGCCCAGTGCCAGCGCGGCCCGGACACGTTCCCCTTCAACGGCCGCAAGAACTCGGCCGAAGGCACGCTGTCGGTACATGACGCATTGCGCGTGTTCTCGATCCGCACGCTGGTGGCGACCAAGTTCCAGGAAAGCAACAAGGCGCTGGTCAGCGATATCCTGCGCAACCGTGACTCAAGCTTCTTGACGACCGACTACATTTTCTAAAGATGGCGCAGTTCAACAGGTGGGAGCGGGCTTGCTCGCGAAAGCGCAGTGTCAGTCAACACATCTTTGACTGACACCGCGCACTTGCGAGCAAGCCCGCTCCCACCACTTAGACCGCGTTCGCACTGACTACTAAGGCCACGTCAATACCGATGAACCTGCATTTGCCCGCGTTCGCACGGCGCCTGTTGCGCCCCTTGCTGGACCCCTACCGCCGCTATCGCCATGCCAAGCTGATCCACGCCGTGCGCGTGTCCATCGGTTTGCTGGCGACCATCCTGCTTACCACCGGCATCAACCTGCCGCACGGCGAGTGGGCCTCGGTGACCATGCTGATCGTGATCGGCGGTTTGCAGCACCACGGCAATATCGGCAAAAAAGCTGTGGAGCGCGCCTACGGCACCTTGATCGGCGCCAGCGTCGGCTTGTTGCTGGTGGTGCAACAGGCCTATTTCGGTCAGCCATTGCTCACGTATCTGCTGATGTCGGTGGTGTGCGGGTTCTTTTCCTATCACGCCATCGGCAAGGGCGGTTACATCGCGCTGTTGTCGGCGATCACGGTGTTTATCGTCGCGGGGCACGGGGATAATCCGATATCCGACGGCTTGTGGCGCACCGTCGACATTCTGATCGGCATTGTCTTGGCGCTGGCGTTCTCCTTCGCCCTGCCGCTGTACGCGGTGTACTCATGGCGCTACAACCTGGCCAGCGCGTTGCGTGACTGCGCGCAAATCTATAGCCGAATCATCAGCGGCCAGTCGGTCACCGATGATGAACACTTGAAGCTGCTCAACCGCTTGAATGCGGCCATGGTGCAGTTGCGCTCGTTGATGCCGTCTGTGTCCAAGGAAGTGCGCATCTCCATGACCGAACTGGATGCGATCCAACGGCACCTGCGCATGTGCATCAGCACCCTGGAGATTCTCGGCAATACCCGGCCCGATCCACGCGATGCACAGGCGATGGCACGGATGCAGGTTATGTTGAAGACGGAGCACCGGCAGATTCGGGTGCAGTGGGTGGGCATGGCACGGGCATTGAAGCTGGGGTTTACCGAGCGGCTGGAACGGCCTGCCGCGCACACAACGGATGACGACGCACTGGAAGCGCCGGTACAGAGTGCGCTGGACGGGTATCGGTTATTGACGTTGCAACTGGCGGCGAATGTGGATGCCATGCGCCAGCGGCTGGCCAAGACGGCGAGTCACTGGAAGATTTGACGGGCATGCAAAAGGGACAGCGCACGGTTAAGCAGCGCTGTCCCGCCCCACGCTCAAACATGACTGCTGATCAGGTCAGACGGGTGATTCGCAGCGAGTTGACGATGAAGTCATTGCCACCCTCCGCACCACTGCCGCCCCCTTTGGCCTGGTAGTTATAAAGTACAACTTCCGCACCGCCCATACTGCCGACAAACTCGGCATCCAGGACATACCATTGCTGCCGGGGTATGGAGACTGGGCCTTTGAGGGTCTGCCCTGCCACATGTATAGCCAGTAGCGGATCGTTATAACCCGACTGATTATAGATAGTTGCATCCACCCGATAACGGTGAGCGCTGTTGAAATTACGCACCGCATTGAACAATACACCCGCGTTCGAGGCTGGCCAGAGTGCGGTGACAACTTGAAAACCGGTGCCCGACATATAACCACCCGCCGCACCTGCACCGGCACTCCAGGGCCCATAGCTTCCACCCGGAAAGTTGGATACAGCGTCCGTCCACGAATCGTTGATGATGTAGCTCGCGGTTGGAAAGACCACGGCTCGCCATTTGTCCGTGCCGCCGTCGTAGGCCACTCGAGTCTCAATCTGAAACCGGGAGTTCCTCGGCAGCGCTGTCAAAACGTTACGCAGTACTGCCTGGTTCACCAGGCCATTTATCGCGTCGTTAGTCTTGACCACATAATCCGTCAGCACCTCCTGCGATCGCCCCTCTCCCATCAACGTAATCCATACACGCTGCCCTGCTTTACTTAGCGGCCATTGGCTCAACGTCAACTGAGCATTGCCCGCAAAGTTGTTCAGGTCGATGACCGTTCCGTTGGCCTGATAATTAATTGTGGGCGTTGGCAACAGGGATGGCGCAATAGGGTGTCGTTCTTGCGGATGTTTTCGTACCTGGTAATCAGGCACCACAGCCCGCTTGTGATGTTGGTCGGATTAAGGATTGCACCCGCCGCAAACCCTTCAACCGACAGGATCAAGCCTCTGTGAAATTGTTCGGACGCCCAGAACGTCAGGCCACCGGGCCGCTTGGTTTTCACCCAGTAGGTTTCAGGCATCGAGCGCACCAACTGCCCGCTGGCAGCGCGCGTGACCTGGCCGTACACCGGGAACTCGCCTTCCGGAATCTTGGTCTTGGGGATGGACAGGTTGTAGCGATCACTCACCTTGGTGACGACGGCCGAGGCCACCGCAATGCTCGAGTCCCGCCAGTAGATCGCGTAAAGATCGTTGACGGTGGCGGCGTACCAGTTCTCAAAGGTTAAGAGCGCATTGGGGTCGGTTTCGCGCTGGCCCAGGCCCCACTTCGCGGTTTCCGGGTACAGGACCTGAGCCAACGGAACAGACGGATAGACCGAATAGGGCGGCGGTGAGAGTTCTTCAGTGGGGGTGGTCATGGCCATCACCTTGCTGGTTGGGACGCACGCAAATGGCGTCACGGGCAAGGTCAATGAAGCGCTTGGGACCGTCATTGAAGCTACTGTCAGAACTGACAGTAGCGATAAATGGTAGAGCGTGTTTCACCGCGTCAGCCAGCGGCCAGGCTGGCGAGTCATTGCAAGCGACAACGAAAAAGGGACAGCCTCCGCTGACGCAGTGCTGCCCCCCTGCACTTCCTGTGCGTTTTGCCTGGGGTATCGAAGGGCCTTAAAGCGGGACGAAACTCACACTGTCCGAGCCGTTATTGACGACCAGGACTACGCCGGCGGCGGGTGAGAAGGCTATGTTTGCAGCGTTGCTGAACCCGGTGAGGCGTTTAGTAATCTGGTTGGTGTTGGTGTTGATGATGTACACCGAATCGCGATTGGACCCAATCCCACCAGGGCCCACGCCGCCCACCCAGAGCTCCGGCGCATTCGGGTTACGCGTGATGCCCCACGCCCAATTGATGCCTGTGATTTTCTGGATGATGAGATTACTCATCAGGTCAACAACCAGGACGCCATCCACGTCACTGACGTAGGCGTAGCGCGCCGGACTGCCTGCACTGAAGGCTATTTGTACGGGCCGATTGGTACCACTGATTCTCGCCACGAGCGCATTGCGGGTACCGGCGCTGATGATATCCAGCACCGAGGCTGAAGCGACGAGCACCTGTGTTTGTTCCGGGTTGACCGCCACGCCGAACGGGTTCACCCCAACGGAGACCCGACCGAGAACGGCGCCCGAGGCGGTATCATGGACGGACACAAAGGAATTTCGGGTGCAGGCAACAAACAATCGCGAGCCATCCGCCGTAATGGCGAGTCCCGAAAGGTCGTTGCCGCCCGCGATCGGAACCGTCGAAAGGATCCTGTACGTGGAGGTGTCGATGACGGTGTAACTTGAGCCGTCAAAATTGCCCACATACAGACGCCGGTTGTCTGGACTGAGCACCGACAGGAACGCCGAGTTCACGTTGAAGAGGGTGTAAATGACTTTACGCGCCCTCACATCAATGACTGAAACCGAATGGCTAAACTGACAGGTTACAAAGGCCCGCAGCCCATCGCTGGTGATACTGATCCCGTGGGGGGCCATCCCGACATCAACCGTCTCGGTCAACCCGCCGCCCTGGGCTTGAAACGTCAGTTCCTGAATAGCCGAGGATTGTGTCTTGGTCCCCGTCGTCACCTCATAAGACAGCTTGATGAGCTGGCCTGGGCTTTGCGCGATGATTTGCGCGCTGATGGAAAACAGCACCAGGCCGCTGCTCACCCCGGCCTGCACGGGAATACTGGCGACAGTGCCATCGGCAAAGGTCCATTTGAGCCTGATGGTCTGCGCCTCTGTCATGCCCTGGTACGCCACGGCCACAACGGCGCCACTCAGATAGTTGCTGGCGAGGACGACCTGAGGCCCTGTTTTGTTATCGAAGGCAGGTGCCAGGAGCCTCAACGCCGATGTGCCGACCACTTGGACCACACTGGTGCCCGAGCGATTGAGCACCACTCCCCCAGCGGTTTGCCACTCAAAGCTCAGGCTGATCTTGGCATCTGTCAGCGAGCTGAACACGCCGTTGCCGATGGGAATGCTCTCGCCCCGCAGGTTTCTGTCGGTCACCGCCGGCAAACGAAGCGTTCGGGTTGACTCGCCGTACTCGGTTACCTGGGTAATCACCAATATCAGCACAACCCGGTTGCTGGGGCTCGGCGTCGGCGTCTTGCGTGGCAAGGTGACCAGCGCCGCAAAATGTGCCGCGCTGGACAGATCAAGATCGACGATAGAGGCCTCGACCTCGTTCACCGTGAAGATCGGCGGATCCAGCAGATTGGGGTCAAGTTCGCTGTTGAGAATGTAAGGCCGGGAATAGGCGTACTTCTCCCCGGAGGTGTTGTTCACCACATCGCGCACCATAAACGCCACGCCCACCGGACCGTGCAGGTTGCCCGCCTGGATAATCGTCGGGCTGATAAAAACCCGGATCGGCCCCGGCCTAGCCGCCTCGTCGGGGCTGACAACATGGTCAATGGTCGTGGCGCCGTAGGCGACGGTGATGGTGTCGTTCTTGCGAATGTTTTCGTACTTGGTAATCAGGCACCACAACCCACCGGTAATGTTGGTCGGATTAAGGATCGCACCCGCCGGGAATCCCTCGATGGACAGGATCAAGCCTCTGTGAAATTGCTCCGCAGCCCAGAACGTGAGGCCACCGGGACGCTTGCTCTTGACCAGGTAGGTTTCAGGAAGCGAGCGCACCAATTGACCGCTGGCCGCGCGCGTGACCTGCCCGAACACCGGGAATTCGCCTTCCGGGATCTTGGTCTTGGGGATCGTCAGGTTGTAGCGATCAGCCACCTTGGTCACGACAGCCGAAGCCACCGCCATACTCGAATCGCGCCAGTAGAGCGCATAAAGATCGTTGACGGTGGCCGCGTACCAGTTCTCGAAGGTAAAGAGCGCGTAGGGGTCGGTTTCACGCTGGCCCAGGCCCCACGTCGCGGTTTCGGGGTAAAGCGCCTCAGCCAATCGGACAGCAGGGTAGACCGAATAAGGGGGTGGAGAGAGTTCTTCAGTGGGAGTGGTCATGGCCATACCTTGCTGGTTTAGCGCGCTGAAACGGCGCGACGGGCAAGGTGAATGAGGCGCTTGGGGCTCTAATCGAATCTACTGTCAGAACTGACAGTGGCGACGAATGGTAGGCTTGCAGGAAAAATCCGACAGACACACGCGGGATCGAACATCTGTTGTTACCCACCCATTTTCTTACATATTTTTCACGATTTATTCACATCCGCAGACGTAGGGTGAAGCCTCATCCGTTACAAACGTTGCACATCAAGCCCGCCGCCCCAGCGGGCTTTTTTTTGCGTTGGATAAAGGCTTATCGCGCTGCCTTGGTGGCGGGCGCTGCCGCTTGTTCACGAATGGCGCGCTGGGTATCCAGCACCTTGGCCAACGCGGTTTCAGCTTCAGCGCTTTGCTGCGGCACACGAATCGCGGCCGACACCAGCGTGATCAACTTGGCCATTACCTCGGCGTCCGTGGCTGGGCGGCCCAGGCTCATGGAGTTCATCAGCAGGCGCAGTTCGGTGCCCGCCATCACCCCGGAAATCGCCTTGAGCGCAAATTGCAGGCGCACGCCCAACTCATTGCGGGGCAGGTCCGGCAAGGCCAGTGCGAACGCTTCGAAAAAACGCTGGAACACCGGCTGATAATGAACCTTGAGGTATTCCTGGATAAACGGCGAGGTGTCGCTGTAAACCCGACCCAGGAAACGAATGAATGAGCGCCCTTCCCCGCTGGCCGGGTCACTGCGCTCCAGGCCCATGGCCGGGGCGAACAGCACGCCAAGCAAGGTATCGCAATCGAGGGGCCCGTCGGATTCGGCTTCGCAGCGCGCAAGCAGTTCCAGGCGCTGCTCGTTGAGCGGCTCCAGGCGCTGCATCAGCAGGGTTTTCATCAGGGAATCCTTGTCCCCGAAGTGGTAGTTCACGGCGGCCAGGTTCACCTGGGCGCGCTCGGTAATCTGCCGGAGCAGAACGGCGTCGTAGCCGTACTTGATGAAGAGAGCCTCTGTCGCATCCAGCAGTCGAGTCTTGGTAACGTTTGGAGCGCTGAGTTTCTTCGCGACCATAGGAGTTCCACAGGGGAAATATTGTTTTAAAAAATAATTTGATTTTTTATACCGGGGCAGCCCTTCGAAAGCAAGTACTGACACTGCGCTATCCATCTAAAAGCCTGTATAACCGGGACTTCCGCGACTCGCCGAGGGGATCGCAAGTCGCTCGAACGCGTGCGCGATAAATTCGTTTCAAAGGGTAAAACCGCTCTACATCCATGGCTGGCGAAGCGCATGGAACGCGGTTACTATTCAAACAATATTTTAAAAACAAGAAATAAAACCAGTCCGTGACGCGTACCAGGCAGCTCCCGAACTTGTTACAAGGATTTACCGGGCGCAAGCGGCACCGTCGAGACTGCAGGCGTAGTCATGATGACAGATACCCCCGCGCACCCAGGCTTGATTTCCCTGCAAGGCATCGGCAAACGCTATCAGCTTGCCGGCCAGGAACTGACCATCCTCAATGATGTGTGCCTGTCCATCGCCAGCGGCGACAGTTGCGGCATTCTCGGCGCCTCCGGCTCTGGCAAAAGTACCCTGCTCAATATCCTCGGCCTGCTGGATTTGCCCAACTGCGGCCAATACCGCTTTGCCGGCCACGATATTTTCAGCGCCAGCCCCGATGAGCTGGCGGCGATCCGCAACCAGCAGATCGGTTTCGTGTTCCAGAGCTTCAACCTGCTGCCGCGCCTCAGTGCCCTGGACAACGTCGCTCTGCCCTTGAGTTACCGTGGCGTGTCGCGCCACGAGTCGGTGGAACAGGCATTGCGCATGCTGGAACAGGTCGGCCTGGCCGAGCGCGCCCACCACCGCCCCGCTGACCTCTCCGGCGGCCAGCGTCAACGCGTGGCGATTGCGCGTGCGCTGGTTGGCAAACCCTCGGTGATTCTTGCCGACGAACCCACCGGCAACCTCGACAGCACCACGGCCCAGGAGATCATGGATCTGCTTCTGGGCCTCAACCGCGAACAGCAAGTGACGCTGATCATCGTCACCCATGACCCGCATATCGCCGAGCGACTGGAGCGCAAGATCCTGGTACGCAATGGCGTGGTGCATGAGGCCGGGCGCCTATGAGCTTGCGGGTCGAGCAGAGCCTGAGCCAACTGCTGCATGAAGCGTTTGTGAGCCTGCGCACCCTGGGCAAGCGCTCGGTCCTGGCGCTGCTGGGCATCGTCATCGGCAGTTCATCGGTGGTGGCCTTGATCAATATCGGCCATAACGCGGCGGTGGATGCCGCGATGATCTTCAAGGACATGGGCACCGACACCCTGGTTGCCCAGTTTCCGCCCAAAGGCAACAGCAGCGCGCCGATGCGTGCCAGCCTCGACCTTGAGGCCGTGCGCGCCAGTGTGCCCGGCATTGCCCATATCGGCGCCCTCAGCGTGTTCGGTGGGCCGATCGTGTTCCACGGCCGCACGGCTAACGCCAACCTGGTCGGCACCACAGCCGATATCAAGGACGCCATGCGCCTGGTGGTGCGCGACGGGCGCTTTCTTTCGCCCTTCGACGCCAGTGAAACCTACGCCGTGATCGGCGACCAGCTCGCTCAGGCTCTGGGTATGCCGGGTGATCCGCTGAAACCGGGCGACCGCATACGCATCAACGACTACCTGTTTCTGGTAGTGGGCATCCTGCACAACCAGGCCCGAGCCATGCTCATGCCGGTGCAGGCCAACGAATCGCTGTTCATCCCCGCCGAAGGCATGCGCCGCATCTACCCGACCCCGCAAATCGGCAACGTGATTATCCGCGCCACGCCGGGCCAGGACATGGAGCGTATCGCCCGCGACGCCTCCAGCGCCTTGAAACGCCAACTCACCGACCACGATGTCGACATCCAGGTGCCGCAGCAAATGATCGATGGCATGACCCGGCAAAGCCGCACGTTCGCCTATTTGTTGCTGGCGCTGGGTGCGATCTCGCTGGTAGGCGGCGGCGTCGGTGTGATGAACGTGATGCTGATGAATGTCTCGGAGCGCCGCCGTGAGATTGGTATCCGCATGGCCCTGGGCGCGCGTCAGCGTGACATCCGCAACCTGTTCCTGCTCGAAGCCGTGACCCTGACGGCCGTCGGCGCACTGTGCGGCGCCGTGCTGGGGATGAGCGCCGCCTGGCTCTATGCCTGGCTGTCGGGCTGGGCATTTGCCCTGGCCGCCGCCGCCCTGCCCCTTGGGGTGGGCAGTACGTTGCTGGTGGGCTTGTTCTTTGGCATCTACCCAGCGGTGTCCGCCTCGCGGCTGCAGCCGGTGGAGGCCTTGCGTGATGAATAAATGGCCGCTGTTACTGGTGATGGCAAGCCTGCCGGCGATGGCTGGCGACGTGGTGATCAACCCGTCCGCGCCCAGCAGCACCCGCACAGGTTACGAGCGCGGCGTGTCGTTGAATGCCCAGGTCACCACCCTGACCCTGGGTGATGCGGTGTACCTGGGCTTGCGCAACAACCCGGCAATCCGCAGCGCGTACCTGCAACGGGTGGCGCAGAAGTTCGACCTGCGCGTGGCCGAAGATGTGTTCAACCCCAAGCTCACGCTCAACAGTTATTACCGCCAAAGTCGCGGCACCGCCGATAACTCACGCAACGCCAACCTGGCCCCGAACGCCACCTTGCTCGGCGAATACGGCACGCGGCTGAGCATGGCCTGGACCCAACAACTGAACAACGCCGATCACGCCGGCCGCTACCGCAGTGACGGCCTCGACCTGGCGCTCATCCAGCCGCTGGCGCGCGGCGCCGGTTGGGACGCCACCACCGCGCCGCTGCGCCTGTCGCGCCTGTCGGAACAGGCCAACCGGCTCAACCTCAAGGCTACCGTGGCGCAGACCATCAGCCAGATCATCGCCACGTACCGCGAACTGCTGCGCGCCCAGGAGCAGTTGAGCATCGTCCAGGATGCGCTCAAACGCTCCAACACGTTGCTGGAGGTGAACAAGGCATTGATCAGCGCAGGCCGCATGGCCGAGTTCGAAATCGTGCAGACCGAAGCTGACATCGCCACCCAACAACTCGGCGTCGAAGAAGCGCAGAACCAGCTCGATACAAGCCGCCTGGCCCTGCTGCGCCTGTTGGCGCTGGACCTGTCGACGCCCATCCGCGCCAGCGAGGCGCTGGAGGCCAGGCCGATGACCATTGACAAGCGCCAGGCCTTCAACCTGGCGCAGACCCAGCAGCCGGAATACCTCGCCGCCCTGCTGGGCAGCCAACAGGCCGACCTCAACCTGGTGATCGCCAAGGATTCCGGGCGCTGGCAGGTCGACCTGGTGGCCGGGGCCAACCAGCTCCGCGATGCCTACAGCAACAACGACAACGGCAATGGCAACGGCAACGGCAATGGCAACAACCGCACGTGGAACAGCTACGCTGGCGTGCAGGTGCAAATCCCTATCGGTGACATCAGCACGCGACAGGCCGAGGTGCGCGCGCGGGTCAACGTCGAGGACCAGCAGATCCGTATCACCGATGCGCGTCAGGAGCTGGAACGCAACGTCAACGACGTGGTGCGCGACCTCGGCACACGCTGGCGCCAATATGAAATCTCCCAGCGCGCTGTCGAGCTGTCGCGGCGCAAGATCGAAATCGAGCGGGAAAAACTCAGTGCCGGGCGCTCCACCAACTTTCAGGTGTTGAGTTTCGAGACCGACCTGCGCAACGCCGAAAACGCCCAGCTCAATGCGCTGATCGCTTATTTGAACGCCCAGACCCAGCTCGACCTGACGCTGGGCATGACGCTGGAAAGTTGGGAAATCGCCCTCAATGACTACTGATAAAAAACGCCTGCTCGGCGCTGTATTGGTCGTGCTGCTGACCGGCACAGGCATTGCCGTGCTCAGCCATCGCAGTGACGCCGGGCAAACCCGGACGGCCGAGCAATGGCTGGCGGTAAAACCCGACGCGCTCGTGCACCAGATCGGCCTGGTGGGCAAGATCGAACCCGAGTCCACCGTCACCCTGACGGCGCCGTTCGACGGCAACGTGCTGGACAACCTGGTTGAGCAAGGCCAGCGTGTCGACGCCGGCCAGGTGCTGTTGCGCATGGACCCGGCCACCCTCGAGGTGCAGCTGCGCGACGCATTGTCGGCCCAGCTCAAGGCCCGGCGCACCGTGCAAGAGATGCAAGACTGGGACAGCAGCCCCGCCGTCAGCCGTGCGCGCCGCAGCCTGCGCACCGCCGAAATGACCGCCGGCAACACCCAGCGCAAACTCACCGAAAGCGAAAACCTGTTCAAGCGCGGCATCATTCCGCGCAACGAACTGGACGACCTCAAACAGCAGACTCAGCAGCAGCAACTGGACCTCGCCTCGGCCCGCAGTGAACTGCAGCAGGCGCAGGACCAGGGCCAGGGCGAATACAAGCAGATCGCCGACATGGAACTGACCAACGCCACGGTCAAGTACGACGCCCTGCACAAACTGCTCGATGGCAAGGAGGTCAAAGCGCCGTTCTCCGGCATCGTGGTGCCCGCCCCCGGCAGCACTACGTCGACGCCAGGCGGTGGCAACAGTAACGCGCCGGTGCAGGCCGGCAGCAAAGTCAGCCAGGGCCAGGTGCTGTTCGGCCTGGCGAACATCGAACGGCTGAAAATCGTGGCCAAGGTGTCGGAGCTGGACATCAACCAGCTGCACCAGGGCCAGGCGGTGGAAGTGATGGGCGATGGCTTCGACGGGGAGCGGCTGATCGGCTCGGTGAGTGTGGTCAGCGGCTTGGCGATTGCCAGCGACAGCCAGGGCAGCGCGCAATTTCCGGTGACCTTGTCGATTCCCAAACTGACGCCGCAGCAATTGCAGCGCGTGCGGCTGGGGATGAGTGCGCGATTGACCATTGTCACCTACAACAACGAGCAGGCGATTGTGGTGCCGAGCCAGGCGATCAACCGCGCCGACATGACCGTGGAGTACCGCGCGACGATGGACCAACCGGTGGAGCGGGTGAAGGTCACCACCGGGCAGTCGACCGCGCAGGGGGTGGAAGTGTTTGGCCTCAAGCCTGGTTTCGTGAAGATTGGAAGTTGAAACGCCGATCAACTGTGAGAACGGGCTTGTCGGATCGCCGCACCGCTGCGATGGCATCAACGGCTTATGCCTGATGCACCGAGTTGCCTGCATCGCAGGCAAGCCCGTTCCCACAAAAAAGCAGAGCACAGCGGTGTGGTAGACGCACTCGGTTGAACTGTGGGAGCGGACGTGCTCGCGAAGGCGGTGGGTCAGCCCGCTCATGTGCAACTGACACACCGCCTTCGCGAGCAAGCCCGCTCCCACATTAGATATTTGTCAGCTTCAACGCCAACGCCTTGGCCTGAATCGCCACGTCGGTCACCGCCGTGCTTTCCCACCACATCCCGCGCAACGGCGGGCCCATGGCGAACAGGCGCCGGCTGACAGTGCCCTCGGCATCCACCACAGCGCCCGACACATCCGCCGCAATCCCCAACGCCAACGGCCCGGGCTGGATCAACCCACGCTTGAGCAACTGCTGGGGCAACGGCCGGGCCACGCGGCGCCAGTCGTACTCAATGCCACTGGAATTGATCAACGCCGCCCCCGACACGTGCGTCACCTCCTGCTCGCCACGACGACGCAAGCGGACAGTCACGCCGCCGTCCGAGGCCACCACGCCTTTGAACGACGCTGCGTGAACCCGCAACCGCCCTTCGTCCTGCAACCGTGCCACCAATTGCGCGCTCAACGGCGGCGAACGGTGATGATGACTTTCCCACCACGGCCGTACATGGCGCACGAACTGGCGTTTTTCGACGTCGCTGGCCTGGCTCCACAAACGGGCAACATGCGCACGCACGGTGTCCAGCGGAGCCTGCCAATCGATGCCTTGCTGCAGCGCGCTGCGGCATTGGCGGCGCACTTCGCGCAGCAGTTGCCCGGGGCTGCGCAGGCGATGGTCCTCGGCGAGAAAATCCACCCAGCCCGGCGGCTGCCGCCGTACATGCGGCAGCAGCCCGTGGCGCGAAAAAATCTCGATCGGGCCTCGGTGGCCGGCCTGTTCCAGCGACACCACGGCGTCCACCATGGTCAGCCCGGAGCCGATGATCAGTACCGTCGATTGCGGGTCGATCAGGGTCATCGCCTGCACATCCCACGGGTCCACGGCTGCCGCGTTCAAGCCGCTGGAGTCGGTCTGCGGCGTACGCGCTGCGGGAAACATGCCGGTGGCCAATACCGCGAAAGCGCCGCACAGTTGCTGGCCGTTATCGAGTGTCAGCACTGTGGACCTTTCATCCACGTGCAGGTCGATGACCTCGCCACGCACATGCTCCACCGTCGAAGCCGACAACGCCTTGGCTTCGGCCAGCCGCTGCTGCGCGTACAGCCCGAAGATCCCGCGCGGCGGGAACAGCTCACTGATCGGCACGGCTTGCTGGTGCGCCTGCGGCCACCCACCGGCGCCGATGTAGTCGGTGAGCCATTGGGTCAGGTCGTCGGCGTTGTCCGGGTCGACGCTCATGCGCGCGGCGTTGCCGTTCAAGGTGTGGCCCAGTTCGACCGCGCTGTACGCCTCGCCACGGCCCAGCTCGGCGCGTGGTTCGATCACCAGGATGCGGCGCTGCCCCGGCAGGCGCAGCAATTGCACGGCCAACATCGTGCCGCTCAGGCCGCCGCCGATGATCAAGACATCAGCGTTGCGGATGGATTCAGTCATGCACATTCGCCCTTACTGTTTACCCAGATAAATATCATGCAAATCGCCGCGCGCCCGCAGTTCAGCGGCGCTGCCGCCCAAGACCACCCGCCCAGTATCCAGCACGTAGCCCTGGGACGCATAGGTGAGCGCGACGTTGATGTTCTGCTCGGCGATCAAAAAGCTCACCTGCTGCTCACGGTTGAGCTGGGCGATGATCGCGAAGATTTCCTGCACGATCATCGGCGCCAGGCCCATCGACGGCTCATCGAGCAGCACCAGGGCGGGCCGCGTCATCAACGCGCGGCCGATGGCGACCATCTGCTGCTCGCCGCCGGAGGTCAGCCCGGCACGGGTGTGACGCTTGGTCTTGAGGCGTGGAAACCAGGCGTAGATGCGCTCCAGGTCATGCTCCATGGCCTTGCGGCTCAAGCGCCGCACAAAGCCGCCGCTGCGCAGATTGTCTTCGACCGTCAGTTGGCCGAACACGTGCCGGCCCTCCAACACGTGGACCATGCCTTCACGCACGCGCTGGCTGGGGTCGATGCCGGCAAGGTCGCGGCCGGCGTATTCGATCACGCCCCGGCTGACCTCAGCCCGTTCGGCACGCACCAGCCCCGAGATCGCCTTGAGCGTGGTGCTTTTGCCCGCGCCATTGGCGCCGAGCAAGGCAACGATGGCGCCCTTGGGCACGCTCAAGGACACCCCGGCCACCGCCAGGATTGCGCCGTCATAGATCACTTCGATGTCATCGACCGTCAACAGCGCTTGGCTGGCGGACTCGGCGGCGGGTTGGCTCATGAGTTATTCATCCCCAGTGCAGGTGCGCGGTGTCAGGCCTTTTTCCTTGGCGAAGGCGGCGGATTTTTCGTCGATCAACGGGCGCAGCAACGCGCGGTCGGCGGCGATCCAGTCGCTGATGAGCGTCCAGCTGGCGCCGTCCCATTGCTGCACACGCGCCGAGCCGCCGCCTTCATGGTCGCGGCACGACAGCTTGAGGTTTTGCATCAGGCCCAGGTAGCCCATGTCCTTCAAGCGCGCGTCGTCGATGTTCAAGTGTTCCAGGCCCCAACGGCCTTCTTCACCGTTGAGGGGGCGCTTGCCGAATTTGGCCTGGCCGGTACGGATCGCTTCCACGGCCACGGCGGCGTTCACCAGGCCGGAGTTGTAGTAGACGCTGCCGAAGTTTTTCAAGTCCTTGAGGTCACTGTGGCCCTTGTCGAGGATGTATTTCTGGAGGCGTTTGTGGATCTCGAAATCGGCACCGGCCGGGTATGGCGTCAGCGCCAGATAGCCTTTGGCGGACGCGCCGGCAGGCAGCACGTCTTCGCTGGAGCTGGCCCAGATATCGCCGATGATATGGTCGACCGGGAAGCCAAAACGCGCGGCGGTTTTCACCGCTACGGGCGTCGAGACGCCCCAGGTGCGCAGGAACACCCAGTCCGGATTCGCCTGGCGTACCTGGCGCCACTGCGCCGACTGTTCATTGCCCGGGTCGGCCACCGGAATCTGGATATTTTCAAAGCCGTATTTCTCTGCCAGCAACTTCAGCGGGCCAAGGGTTTCGCGCCCATAGGCCGAGTCGTGATAGACCGTGGCGATTTTCTTGCCCTTGAGTTTGTCGAAACCGCCTTCGCGCTGGGCGATGTAGTTCACCAGGGTTGAGGCCTCGCTGTAGAAGGTCAGCATCACCGGGAAGTTGTACGGGAACACCGTGCCGTCGGTGGCTTCGGTGCGGCCGTAACCGAGGGTGATCAGCGGGATCTTGTCCACCTCGGCACGCTCACTCAGCGCGTACGCGGCCGGGGCGCCATTGGGTTGATAGACCGCGACCGGCGCGCCATCCAGGCCATTCTTGAAGCGCTCGTAGCACTCAATGCCCTTCTCCGCCGTCCACTCGGTTTCGCATTCCTGCCACACCAGTTTCACGCCGTTGATACCGCCTTCGACCTCGTTGATATAACGCAGGTAGTCGATCATCCCGGCCCACACCTGCACGCCGCTGGAGGCGTACGCGCCCACACGGTAGGTGGCCAGGGGAATGAATTGCTGGTCGGGCGAGGCCGTCGCCTGGGGCACGGCGCCCGCCAACGCGGCCAGCGCCAGGGCGGCGCCGACCAGGGAACGTTTCAAGGTTGCACGCATGTTGGATTCTCTTGAGGGAATGTTAGAAGCGCAGCGGCCACTGCCGCAGACGGTCACGCAGGTTGTGCAACAGACGAATCAACCCCTCGGGTTCCTTGATCAGGAACACGATGATCAACACGCCAAAGATGATCTTCTGCAGGTTCTGCAATTGCCCCGCATCCACCGAGCCGCCGAACAAGGCCTGCCCGGCATGGCTGAGGAAAATCGGCAGCAGGCTGATAAACGCCGCGCCGACGAAGTTGCCGGCAATGCTGCCCATGCCGCCGATAATGATGATGAACAGGATCTGGAACGAGCGGTTGATATCAAAGCTGCTGGCGCTGGCCGTGCCCAGGTAAGCGAACGCCCACAGCGCACCGGCAATGCCCAGGTAGAACGAACTGACGGCGAACGCCAGGCGCTTGTAGCGCACCACCGGGATACCGACCACGGCGGCGGCGGTGTCCATGTCGCGGATCGCCATCCAGTTGCGGCCGACCTGGCTGCGCACCAGGTTGACGGCGGTCCAGGTCAGCAGCAACACCGTGACCAGCGTCAGCAGGTAACGACCCAGCGGCGTGTTCAGGTCATGGCCGAACAGCGCCAGTTTCGGCGCAGAAATGGTGCCGGAGGAGCCGTAGTTGTAGAACCAGGGGAATTTGACGAACAGCCACTCCAGGAAAAACTGCGCGGCCAAGGTGGTGACCATCAGGTAAAAACCCTTGATCCGCGAACTCGGCAGGCCGAACAACAGTCCCACCAACGCGCTGATCACCCCACCGCCGAGCAGCGCCACCGGCAACCCCAGCGCCGGCAGACGCAGCAAAAACCCGTAGGTGGCGAACGCGCCGACAGCCATGAAACCGGCCGCGCCCACCGAGGTTTGCCCGGTGTAGCCGGTCAGCAGGTTCAAGCCCAGTCCGGCCAGCGACAGCACCAGAAACGGGACGAGGATCGCGTTGAGCCAATAGTCATTGCCCCACAGCGGCACGACAACAAAGGCCAACGCCAACAGGCCGATCAGGCCCCAGGGCACGCGTCGCTGGATCAACACCAGCGGTGCGGTTTGTTGAACGACAGGAATCGACATGGGTTCAGACTCGCTCGATGGCGCGCTCGCCGAACAGGCCGGCGGGGCGGATATACAGGAAGGCCAGGGCCAGTACGTAGGCGAACCACGGCGTGATACCGCCGCCGATCAGTGGGCCGATGTACACCTCGGCCAGGTTTTCCGCCGCGCCGACAATCAGCCCGCCGACAATCGCCCCGCCAATCGAGGTGAAGCCGCCGATGATCAATACCGGCAAGGCCTTGAGCACCACCAGCGACAACGAAAACTGCACACCCTGGCGCGCGCCCCACAACAGCCCCGCCACCAGCCCGACCACGCCGGCCACGGCCCAGACGATCTGCCAGATACGGTTGAGGTTGATGCCGATGGACAGCGCCGCCGTGGTGTCATCCGCCACCGCGCGCAACGACACGCCGATGCGGGTCGTGTTGAACAGCAGCGCCAGTACCGTCACCAGCACCACGGCGGCCACGGCGGCGATAAGGTCGAACTGACTGAGCATCAGCGGCCCGACAAACAGCGGCACGTCGTCGATGCCCAAATCCAGCGCGCGCACCTGCGAACCCATCAAGCCCTGGGCCAGGCCTTCGATAATGAACGACAGGCCCAACGTGGCCATGAACAGGGTGATCTGCGAACGGTTCACCAACGGGCGCAACACCAGCCGCTCGATCAGCAAGGCGCCGACGATCATCACGATCACCGTCAGCAACACGGCCAGGGCAAACGGCACGCCCTGGTCATGCAGGCTGACAAAGGTCAGCGCGGCAAACAGCAGCATCGAGCCTTGGGCGAAGTTGAATACGCCGCTGGCCTTGTAGATCAGCACGAAGCCGATGGCGACCAGCGAGTACAGGGTGCCGGCGAGCAAGCCGCCGAGCAGGGTTTCGAAAAAGAACGTCATCAGTGTGCGACTCCCAGGTAGGCGCTGATCACCTCGGGGTTGGCCTGTACCTCGGCGGGCGTGCCGTCGCCGACCTTGCGCCCGTAGTCGAGCACCACCACATGGTCGGACAGGCCCATGACCACGCCCATGTCGTGCTCGATCAACACCACGGTGGTGCCCAGGTCGCGGTTCACGTCGGCGACGAAGCGCGCCATTTCCTGTTTTTCTTCGGCGTTCATCCCGGCCATGGGTTCGTCGAGCAGCAACAGGCTCGGGCCTGCGATTAACGCGCGGCCCAACTCCACGCGCTTTTGCAGGCCGTAGGACAGGTTGCCCACCAGCACGTCGCGTTGGGCTTGCAACTCAAGGAATTCAAGGATGCCCTGGGCACGCAGGCGAAAGGCCTCGGCCTCACGCCGGGCGCGCGGCAAGCCCAAGGCCTGTTCGATAAAGGTGCTGCGCATATGCCGCGACAGGCCGGTGAGGATGTTGTCGAGCACGCTCATCTTTTTGAACAGCGCGTTGTTCTGGAAGGTACGGCCAATGCCTCGACGCGCCGCGCCCAATGGGTCGATGCGATGGAAGTGTTGTTGCTCGAAGACGATCTCGCCGGCGTCAAAGCGGTACACACCGTTAAGCACATTGAGCAACGAACTCTTGCCGGCGCCATTTGGCCCGATCAGCGCGCAAATCTCGCCGCGCTGCACGTCAAACGACAAGGCATTGATCGCCTTGACGCCCTTGAATGACAACGAAATGTCGCGCACCTGGAGAATGGCCTGGCTCATGCGATGTCCCGTTTGAATTCGG
Organism: Pseudomonas sp. Larv2_ips; assembly: GCF_963879675.1. Classification (NCBI taxonomy): domain Bacteria; kingdom Pseudomonadati; phylum Pseudomonadota; class Gammaproteobacteria; order Pseudomonadales; family Pseudomonadaceae; genus Pseudomonas; species Pseudomonas sp. Larv2_ips. Next base: position 1,228,968 of record NZ_CAWOAW010000014.1, on the reverse strand, counting down.
CCAGCCATGTCGGCTCGGCCTTGGATTTGAGCGGTTGCCAGATGTAGGACAGACGCTGAAAGCCCAGCAGCCTGCGCACTCGGTTTTTCAGCAACCGGCGCAGGCCACTTTGCGGGTGGGCGATGGCCCAGTCGCACAGGCGTCGGCGCCAGGTACCGTAGGGGGCCAGGCGGCTTTCGATGTCGTCGGCCAGGTGGTGCAAACGCTCAGGTGATAACAGCAGGCCGGTCGGCGCGACTTCACTGCGATCGCGGCAGGCCGAGGCGAGGTTTTCCGGAAACGCCAGGCCATGGCCGCTGTTGAGCCACTGCTCCAGCACCACGGCCAACCCGCCCTGCCAGTGAGTGCCCTCCTCGCTCCACAACGCGCTTTCGCCGGTGGGTTGCCACCAGCGCTGCAAGTGCTGCGCCGGGTCCAGCGGGCCGAGCAACTGGGCAAAATCCAGTCGGTTGGCAGACGCCCAGTGCCGCACTTGCCGGCGGTCCTGCACATACGAATGGGTCGGGCGAATACGCCACAGCTGTTGGTACAGGACTTCGGGCTCGAGGTCATCGGCCAGGGTCACCACCTGCCCGCCGACCGATTGCGCAGCCAACGCCAACAACAGCAGGTTCGGCTCGAACGCGCCGCTGAGCGCCAGCCGCGACTGCTCGCCAAAGCCTTGCTGACGCAACCCGTCGGCCAGGCGCTCGACGTCGCGCAAGGCGTCAATCCACCGCCAGGCATACCACTGGCCCTGGCGCTTGTGGCGCAGGGCCGTCTGCAATGGCGTGATTTGCGCCCAGTGGTGCAGGTGTTCCAAAGGCTCGCACAGGTTGCCGAGCAGTTCGGCGGGCCATTCCAGGGCCAGCGGACGTTTGAGTTCGTGCACGCTCATAGGGGTGATGCTCCTATTAAAGGGGTGTGCGTGCGGTGGTCCGCTGGCTGGGATTGATCAGACAATCGAGGTCACATGTGGGAGCGGGCTTGCTCGCGAAAAGCGCTGGTTCAGTCAACATGTATGTTGAATGTCAGTCCGCATTCGCGAGCAAGCCCGCTCCCACCTTGGTTTTGTATGAGCCCGATAAGTCGCGGTAAGCGGCGCCCGGATGATTCGCCCCCAGCCGCGCGCCATCGCCGAACAGCTTCTCGCGCAAGGTGCCTTGGGCGTATTCGGTCTTGTACACGCCGCGCTTTTGCAGCTCCGGCACCAACAGGTCCACAGCGTCGATAAAGGTTTCGTGGGTCAGCGCATAGGCCAGATTGAAACCGTCCACGTCAGTCTCCTCGACCCATTCCTGCAGCAGGTCGGCCACGGTTTCAGGGCCACCGACAAACAACGGGCCAAAGCCGCCGATGCCCACCCAGTCGGCCAGTTCGTTGGGCGTCCAGACCTTGTTCGGGTCCGCGGTGGAGAAGGCCTCCACCGCCGACTGGATAGCGTTGGTGTGCACGTGCTTGAGCGGTTCATCGGGTTTGAACTGGCTGAAGTCGATACCGGTCCAGCCAGAAATCAATGCCATTGCGCCTTCGTAGCTGACGTAGGATTTGTACTCGTCAAACTTGGCCTTGGCCTTGGCGTCGGTCTCGCCGACGATCACCGTCTGCAAGTTGAAAATCAGGATTTTCTTCGGGTCGCGCCCGGCTTCTGCGGCGCGCCGGCGGATATCGGCCACGGTCTTTTTCAGCAACACCTTGGACGGCGCCGCGACAAACACACACTCGGCCTGCTCGGCGGCGAACTGCTTGCCACGGCTGGACGCACCGGCCTGGTACAGCACCGGCGTGCGCTGCGGCGACGGCTCGCACAGATGAATACCGGGCACCTGGAAGTGTTTGCCGACGTGGCGGATTTCGTGGATTTTGCTCGGGTCGCTGAAAATCCGGCGCTCGCGATCACGCAGGACCGCGCCCTCTTCCCAGCTGCCTTCCCAGAGCTTGTAGCAAACCTCCAGGTATTCCTCGGCGTAGTCATAGCGCGCGTCGTGTTCGGTCTGGGCTTTCTGGCCGAGGTTCTTGGCGCCGCTTTCCAGGTACGAGGTGACGATGTTCCAGCCCACGCGGCCCTTGGTCAGGTGATCGAGGGTGGAAAGCCTTCGGGCAAACGGGTACGGGTGCTCGAACGACAACGAGGCAGTCAGGCCGAAACCCAGATGCTCGGTGACCAGTGCCATCGGCGCGATCAACGACAGCGGGTCATTGACGGGCACCTGCGCCGCCTGGCGAATCGCCGCATCACCGTTGCCGTTGTACACGTCGTAAATACCCAGCACGTCGGCGATAAACAGCCCGTCGAATTTGCCGCGCTCGAGGATTTTGGCCAGGTCGGTCCAGTATTCCAGGTCTTTGTACTGCCACGAACGGTCACGCGGGTGCGCCCACAGACCGGGCGACTGGTGGCCGACGCAGTTCATGTCGAAGGCATTCAAGCGGATTTCACGGGACATCAAAGCGCTCCGTTGAGGTGATAGTTGCCGACAATCTGGTATTTCGTGCGCAACGGATCATCAAGGCTGGGCGGCAGCGCGGTGCGCTGGCCGGTGAGTTCGAACTCGGCATTGCTGGCAAAAATCAGCGCTTCGGCGGCGGCGATCTGCGCTTCGGTGAGGGCCACCGGGCTTGGGTCGGTGGCGGCGCGCTCAAGCAAGGCGGCCGCCACATCGACGCGGATCTGCCAATCGCCGAAGCGGCTGATCACGTAGGGGTCATCGCTTCGCTCAACCGTACGGCGGGTGCTTTCCAGCAATTGGCGCGCGTAATTCAGTGCGGTCATGGGTCAGGTTCCTCAGTTCCAGGCTTGGCGGGCGGGCTTCACGCCGTTGAGCACGAAGTTGCCGATCAGGTGATATTTCCAGCGGGCCGGGTCGTGCAGGGTATGGGTGCGCGCATTGCGCCAGAAGCGGTCGAGGTTGTGCCTGGCGGTCACCGAACGAGTGCCGGCGAGTTCGAAGAGTTTGCTGCTGGCGAGCAAGGCGGTTTCGGCCGACAGCACTTTGGCCTGGGCGACGACCAGCGAGGCGTGGGCCACGGTGTCTACGTTCGGCTCGGCCAGGGCCAGGTCGACCGCTTTGCCGGCTTTGGCAAGAATGGCCTCGGTGCCGTGCACGCGCCATTGCAGGTCACCGATGGCGGCGATGGTGAAGGGGTCTTGCCAACCATGCTCTTGTTGGCTGTCAATCCAGGGGCGTGCCTGGCGGGCGTGGATTTTGGCGTGCTCAAGCGCGCCAAGCGCGATGCCGGTGTCGACGGCGGCCTGGATGATCTGCGAGATCGGGCCATTGGCGGTGGGTTGGTCAAAGGCCAGGTGAGCCGGGATCACTGCGGTGCGCGGCACGGTCACACCGTCGAGTGTCACCGCGCCGCTGGCGGTGGTGCGCTGGCCAAAGCCGTCCCAGGTGTCAATGACCGTGAGGCCCGGCGCATCGCGCTCAACGAACGCGATAAAGGCCTGGCCGTTTTCATTGTTGCCGACGGTGGGCACGATATGCGCGAACAGCGCGCCGGTGCAGTAGAACTTCTCGCCGTTGATGTGTGCGGTGTCGTGCTCAAAACGAATCTGGGTATCAAACGTGCCGGCGTTTTTGCTTTTGGCTTCGGAGAAGGCATTGCCGAACCGATAGCCCGCCAGGACCTTGCCGAAGTAGTGGCGCTTTTGTTCCTCTGTGGCGGTTTGCAGCAGAATGTCCACCACGCCCAAATGGTTCTGCGGGATTTGCCCCAGCGATGGGTCGGCGGCGGAGATCAACTTGATCACCTCGGCCACCGTCACATAGGACACCTCGGCGCCGCCATAGGCTTTAGGAATGGTGATGCCCCACAAACCGCTGGCAGAAAACTCGTCAAGTTCGGCCACAGGCAAGCGCCGCTCGCGGTCGCGTGCGCTGGCGTCGACGGCAAAGCGTGCGGCCAGGCGCGTGGCGACCTCGATGGCTTCGGCGTCCGAGCGGATGATATGGGCAGGTTGTTGAGGGTGGGCTGACATGGCCGACTCCAGGCTCCGGTGAGATGACCTGGGTGATTGCAGGAGTCGTGCCTGAATGTAATCGCCAACAAAATCAGGGTGTTACGGCTAAAATCTTGAAAGGCCTGCGTGTGCAGGCGAGCAAAGTGTCCATCCACTGTTGCCTGGCAGACAGTTAGATCACCACGTTGCGCACAAAGCGCACCGCCACCTCACCATCATTGCGATAGCCGTGGGCTTGGCGGCTGGCGAACATGAAGAACTCACCGGTGGCCACGTGTTTTTCTTCGTCATCGAGGATCAGGGTCAGGCGGCCTTCGAACACAAACAGCTGCACGCTCCAGCCTTCCGGGTCGGGTTCCGGACTGTAACGGTCGCCCGGTTCCAGGCGCATCTCCCACAACTCCACTTCGCGCCGGGCAGTGGCCTTGGCCAGCAATACGGCTTTACTGCCGGGAATGTCGCCGGCCCACGCCAGCTCGTTGATGCGGCTGTGATCGCCGGCATCCGGCGCCTGGATCAAGTCGCTGAAGGCCACATCCAGGGCTTCGGCGACGCGGTCCAGGGTGGACAGGCTGACATTCTTCTCGCCCGCCTCGATGGCCACCAGCATGCGCCGGCTGACGCCGGACTTTTCCGATAGCGCGGTCTGGCTCATGTCGGCAGCATGCCGCAGACGACGGACGTTCTGGCTGACGTGTTGCAGGACCGACGCCCGATGTGGATTTTCTTTGTGCACTATATTGCTCAATAGGTAGGTGTGCGCAGTATACTGCCCAGCGTGCGGCGCATTGTGCGGTCCGTGCCTTTCCCTTGCAAGACCGAGCCGCCATGACCGCCCCGAACCCCTCCTCACGCTTCAACCGTTTCAGCAAAGCCGAATGCATTCTCGTGGTGATCACCATGATCTGGGGCGGCACCTTTTTGCTCGTGCAACATGCGATGACGGTCAGCGGACCGATGTTTTTCGTGGGTCTGCGGTTTGCCGCAGCGGCCATCGTGGTGGGGTTCTTTTCGTTGCGCACCCTGCGCGGCCTGACCTTGTTCGAGTTGAAAGCCGGCGCGTTCATCGGTACTTCGATCATGTTCGGCTACGGCATGCAGACCATTGGGCTGCAGACTATTCCGAGCAGTCAGTCGGCGTTCATCACGGCGCTGTATGTGCCGTTCGTGCCGCTGCTGCAGTGGTTGGTGCTGGGTCGCCGCCCAGGGCTGATGCCGGCCATTGGCATCATGCTGGCGTTTACCGGCTTGATGTTGCTCACCGGCCCGGCAGGCGCGTCGCTGAACTTCAGCCCCGGAGAAATCGCCACGCTGATCTGTGCAGTGGCGGTGGCCGCCGAAATTATTCTGATCAGCGCGTTTGCCGGGCAGGTGGATGTACGCCGGGTGACCGTGGTGCAACTGGCCACGGCGTCGTTATTGTCGTTTCTGATGGTGGTACCGATGGGGGAACCCTTGCCAGGGTTTTCCTGGTTGCTGGTATTCAGTGCCGTAGGCCTTGGCTTGACCAGCGCGGTGATCCAGGTCGCGATGAACTGGGCGCAGCAGAGTGTCTCGCCGACACGCGCCACCTTGATCTACGCCGGTGAACCGGTGTGGGCCGGCGTGATCGGGCGGATGGCCGGTGAGCGCTTCCCGCCGATCGCGATGGTGGGGGCGGCGCTGATTGTGGCGGCAGTGATTGTGAGTGAGCTGAAGACTAAAGGGCAGAAGGCCATCGACCTGCAGGATGAAAGGGAACAGGAACAGCAGGGCTAGGGTCTGATCGCTTGCACTGGCTGTCAGATCGCCATCGCGTGCGAGCCCGGCGCCCACAGGGGGCCGTGGTGACGGCTGCAACGGAGCCAGCCGAAACAATGCTAAACGGGGGTTTTCAGCCTACCTTGTAGGATCCTGCCACATCTTGGCGTTTGGTGATCGAGAAAGCGGCACGTATGATGCATCCCAAACTCCCGCAGATTAGAAGCCTATGTCCCTGATAGTTCTACTGCTTCTGCCTTTTATTGGCAGCTGTCTGGCGGCCTTGCTGCCGCACAATGCACGTAACACCGAATCCCTGCTGGCTGGCCTCGTGGCCCTGGTCGGCACCATTCAAGTCGCCCTGCTCTACCCTCAGATCGCCCACGGTGGCGTGATCCGCGAAGAATTCATGTGGTTGCCCAGCCTTGGGTTGAACTTCGTGCTGCGCATGGATGGGTTCGCCTGGCTGTTCTCGATGCTGGTGCTGGGCATCGGCTCGCTGGTGTCGCTGTATGCGCGCTACTACATGTCGCCGGACGACCCGGTGCCGCGTTTCTTCGCGTTTTTCCTGGCCTTCATGGGCGCCATGCTCGGGCTGGTGATTTCCGGCAACCTGATCCAGATCGTGTTCTTCTGGGAACTGACCAGCCTGTTCTCGTTCCTGCTGATCGGCTATTGGCACCACCGCGCCGATGCCAGGCGCGGTGCCTATATGGCGCTGATGGTCACCGGCGCGGGCGGCCTGTGCCTGTTGGCCGGCGTGATGCTGCTGGGGCATATCGTCGGCAGCTATGACCTGGACCAGGTGCTGGCGGCGGGCGATCAGATTCGCGCGCACTCGCTGTACCCGGTCATGCTCGCCTTGGTGCTGATCGGCGCCCTGAGCAAAAGTGCACAGTTCCCTTTCCACTTCTGGCTGCCCCACGCGATGGCGGCACCGACGCCGGTTTCGGCCTACCTGCACTCGGCGACGATGGTGAAGGCCGGCGTGTTCCTGCTGGCCCGCCTGTGGCCGTCGCTGTCCGGCAGCGAAGAATGGTTCTGGATCGTCGGCGGTGCCGGCGCCATCACCCTCCTCCTCGGCGCTTACTGCGCCATGTTTCAAAACGATCTCAAGGGCCTGCTGGCCTACTCCACCATCAGCCACCTCGGGCTGATCACCCTGCTGCTGGGCCTCAACAGCCCGCTGGCCGCCGTCGCTGCGGTGTTCCATATCCTCAACCACGCCACGTTCAAGGCCTCGCTGTTCATGGCCGCGGGCATCATTGACCACGAAAGCGGCACCCGCGATATTCGCAAGCTCAGCGGTCTGGTGCGCCTGATCCCGTTTACCGCGACCCTGGCGATGGTAGCCAGCGCGTCGATGGCCGGGGTGCCGTTGCTCAATGGCTTCCTGTCCAAAGAGATGTTCTTCGCTGAAACGGTATTTATCTCGGCGACCGCCTGGGTGGAAATTGCCCTGCCGATGATTGCAACCATAGCCGGCACCTTCAGCGTCGCCTATGCGCTGCGCTTTACCGTCGATGTGTTCTTCGGCCCGCCCGCAACCGACCTGCCGCACACGCCCCACGAACCGCCGCGCTGGATGCGCGCGCCGGTAGAACTGCTGGTGTTCACCTGTCTGCTGGTGGGCATCTTCCCGGCCCAGGTGGTCGGCTCGATCCTCGCCGCTGCCGCACTGCCGGTGGTCGGTGGCGTACTGCCCGAGTACAGCCTGGCGATCTGGCACGGCTGGAACGCGCCGATGATCATGAGCCTGGTGGCGATGTCCGGCGGCGTGGTGCTCTACCTGCTGCTGCGCAAACAGCTCAAGCGGGGCCGCTTCAAGTACCCGCCGGTCATCAGCTACTTCAACGGCAAGCGCATGTTCGAACGCAGCCTGGTGGTGATGATGCGCGGTGTCCGCCGGATCGAAAAACGCATCAGCACCAAACGCCTGCAGACCCAGCTGTTCCTGCTGGTGATGGCAGCGGTGATTGCAGGTTTGATCCCGATGCTCAACAGCGGCCTCAGTTGGGGCGACCGGCCGAAAATCCCGGGCTCCATTGTGTTTGTGACCCTGTGGCTGCTGGCGATTGCCTGCGCCCTCGGCGCCGCCTGGCAAGCCAAGTATCACCGGCTGGCGGCCCTGACCATGGTCAGCGTGTGCGGCTTGATGACCTGCATCACCTTCGTGTGGTTCTCGGCGCCGGACCTGGCGTTGACGCAATTGGTCGTCGAAGTGGTGACCACCGTGCTTATCCTGCTGGGCCTGCGCTGGCTGCCACGGCGGATTGAAGAAGTGTCGCCACTGCCCAGCTCGCTGCGCAAGGCGCGCATTCGCCGCCTGCGTGACTTCCTGCTGTCCACCGTGGTGGGCGGCGGCATGGCGCTGCTGTCTTATGCGATGCTGACCCGCCAGACCCCCAACGACATCTCCTCGTTCTACCTCAGCCGCGCTCTGCCCGAAGGCGGCGGCAGCAACGTCGTGAACGTGATGCTGGTCGACTTCCGTGGCTTCGACACCCTCGGCGAAATTACCGTACTCGGCGCCGTGGCGCTGACGGTGTATGCCCTGCTGCGGCGCTTCCGCCCGTCCAAAGAAAGCATGCAACTGCCCGCGCAACAGCGCCAGTTGGCGCCGGACGTGGCCACCGACCTGGTCAACCCGCGCCAGGCCAGCGACACTGCGCTGGGCTTCATGATGGTGCCGGCGGTGCTGGTGCGCCTGCTGCTGCCAATTGCGCTGGTGGTGTCGTTCTACCTGTTCATGCGCGGTCATAACCAGCCGGGCGGCGGCTTTGTCGCAGGCCTGGTGATGTCGGTAGCGTTCATCCTGCAATACATGGTCGCCGGTACGCAGTGGGTTGAGGCGCAGATGAGCCTGCGGCCAATGCGCTGGATGGGTTTTGGCCTGCTTTCGGCCACCCTGACCGGGCTCGGCGCACTGTTTGCCGGTTACCCGTTCCTCACCACCCATACCTGGCATTTCAGCGTGCCCGTGCTCGGCGATATCCATATCGCCAGCGCGCTGTTCTTCGACGTCGGCGTGTACGCCATGGTCGTCGGTTCCACGCTGCTGATGCTCACCGCCCTCGGCCACCAGTCCGTGCGGGCCCACAAACCGAGCAACCAGGCGAAAAAAGTGGTTGCCGCAACGCAAGGAGCCGCCTGATGGAAGAAGTCATCGCAATTGCCATTGGGGTCCTGGCGGCCTCCGGCGTCTGGCTGATCCTGCGGCCACGGACGTTCCAGGTGGTGATGGGCCTGTGCCTGCTGTCGTACGGGGTCAACCTGTTCATTTTCAGCATGGGCAGCCTGTTTATCGGCAAGGAGCCGATCATCAAGGACGGCGTGCCGCAAGACTTGCTCCACTACACCGATCCCCTGCCCCAGGCGCTGGTACTGACGGCCATCGTGATCAGCTTCGCCATGACCGCGCTGTTCCTGGTGGTGCTGTTGGCCTCCCGCGGGCTGACCGGCACTGACCATGTAGACGGTCGGGAGCCCAAGGAATGACGTGGATCAATCAACTGATCGTCGCGCCGATCCTGCTGCCGTTGCTGACCGCCGCGCTGATGCTGATGCTCGGCGAAAAACGCCGTCCGCTGAAGGCAAAAATCAACCTGTTCTCCAGCGTCGTCGGCCTGGGCATCGCCGTCCTGCTGCTCTACTGGACACAACAAGGCGGCCCCGGCTCGATCGGCGTGTACCTGCCGGGCAACTGGCAGGTACCGTTCGGCATCGTGCTGGTGGTGGACCAACTGTCGGCGATGATGCTGGTGCTCACCGGGATTATCGGCGTGAGTGCGCTGCTGTTCGCCATGGCCCGTTGGGACCGCGCCGGCACCAGCTTCCACGCGCTGTTCCAGATCCAGATGATGGGCCTGTACGGCGCGTTCCTGACGGCGGACCTGTTCAACCTGTTCGTGTTCTTCGAAGTGCTGCTGGCGGCGTCCTACGGTTTGATGCTGCACGGCTCGGGCCGTGCGCGGGTGTCGTCGGGGCTGCATTACATCGCGATCAACCTGCTGGCCTCGTCGCTGTTCCTGATTGGCGCGGCGATGATCTATGGCGTCACCGGCACGCTGAACTTTGCTGACCTGGCGCTGAAAATCCCCTTGGTGCCAGAGGCCGATCGCGGCCTGTTGCATGCCGGTGCGGCGATTCTGGCAACAGCATTTCTGGCCAAAGCCGGCATGTGGCCGCTGAACTTCTGGCTGGCGCCCGCCTACTCCTCGGCCAGCGCGCCGGTGGCCGCGATGTTTGCGATCATGACCAAGGTGGGCGTGTACACCGTGCTGCGCCTGTGGACGTTGCTGTTTTCGGGGCAAGCCGGTGCTTCGGCACTGTTCGGCGGCGACTGGCTGGTGTACGGCGGCATGGCAACGATCATTTGCGCCGCATTGGCGATGGTCGCGGCACAGCGGCTCGAACGCATGGCCAGCTTGAGCATTTTGGTGTCGGCCGGGATTCTGTTGTCGGCCGTGGGCTTTGCCCAGCCAAGCCTGACGGCCGGGGCGCTGTTCTATCTGGTCAGCTCGACGCTGGCGTTGAGCGCGCTGTTCCTGCTGGCCGAACTGATCGAGCGTTCGCGCTCGGCCAATGACCTGCCGCTGGATGAGGAAATCGATGCGCTGCCCAAGGCCATGGAATCGCTGCATCCACGGCCCGGCGTGAACCTCGATGATGAACAGAAAGCCGTGGTCGGCCAGGTGATTCCATGGACCATGGCCTTCCTCGGCTTGAGCTTTGTCGCCTGCGCATTGCTGATTATCGGCATGCCACCGCTGTCTGGCTTCATCGGCAAGCTCAGCCTGTTGAGCGCGCTGGTTAACCCGCTGGGGCTGGGAAATGCCGTGGATGAACCCATACGCCCCGCCGCCTGGGGCTTGGTGACCTTGCTGATCCTGTCGGGCCTGGCGTCGCTGATCGCCTTCGCCCGCCTGGGCATCCAGCGCTTCTGGACGCCGGAAGAACGCCCCTCGCCGTTGCTGCGCCGCTACGAGTGCCTGCCGATCTTTTTCCTGCTCGGCCTGAGCATTCTCCTGACGTTCAAGGCCGAGCCGTTGATGCGCTACACCCAGGCCACTGCCGAAAGCCTGAACAACCCGGAACACTACGTGATGGCCGTCTTGGCGACGCGCCCGGTGCCAAGCCCTGAAGCCAAGACCGCCGCCCTGGAGGTGCAGCCATGAGCCGTCTGTTCCCTGCCCCCTGGTTATCGCTGGCGTTGTGGCTGTTATGGCTGGTGCTGAACCTGTCCGTCAGCCCCGGCAACCTGCTGCTCGGCGCGTTGCTGGGCTTTCTTGCCCCGCTGCTGATGGCGCCGCTGCGCCCGTTGCCGATCCGCATCCGCCGCCCTGGGGTGATCCTGCGCCTGTTCCTGGTGGTGGGCCGCGACGTGATCATCTCTAATCTGCAAGTGGCCTGGGGTGTGCTGATCTGCGGCTCGCGTGCGCCGCGTTCGCGCTTTATCAAAATCCCGCTGGACCTGCGCGACGCCAACGGCCTGGCCGTGCTGTCGATGATCACCAGCGTCACACCCGGCACGGTCTGGTCGGAACTGGCGCTGGACCGCAGCATTCTGCTGTTGCACGTGTTCGACCTTGAGGATGAAGCGCCCTTTATCGAGCACTTCAAAACCACCTACGAGCGGCCCCTGATGGAGATCTTCGAATGAGCGCCCTGCTCTCCAACGCGATCCTGATCAGCCTGTTCCTGTTCTCGCTGGCCATGGTGCTGACACTGGCGCGCCTGTTCAAAGGCCCATCGGCACAGGACCGGGTTCTGGCACTGGACTATCTGTACATCCTGGCGATGCTGATGATGCTGGTGCTCGGCATCCGTTACGCCAGTGACACCTACTTTGAAGCGGCGCTGCTGATTGCGCTGTTTGGCTTTGTCGGGTCGTTTGCCCTGGCGAAATTCCTGCTGCGTGGCGAGGTGATTGAATGATGCCGTTATGGGTTGAAGCCTGCGTGGCGGTATTGCTGGTGCTGAGCAGCGTATTCGCACTGATCGGCGCGATCGGTCTGCTGCGCATGAAGGACTTTTTCCAGCGCATGCACCCGCCGGCGCTGGCCTCCACGTTGGGTGCGTGGTGTGTGGCGTTGGCGTCGATCATCTACTTTTCGGTGCTCAAGTCCGCGCCGGTGCTGCACGGCTGGTTGATTCCGATTCTGCTGTCGATCACGGTGCCGGTGACCACGCTGCTGCTGGCTCGCACTGCACTGTTCCGCAAGCGCATGGCCGGGGACGATGTGCCCGCCGAGGTCAGCAGCCGCCGCTGATTTCTCAGGCGAACACAGTAAAACATGTGGGAGCGGGCTTGCCCGCGAATGCGCTACATCAGTCACACATGTATTGACTGACACTGCGCATTCGCGAGCAAGCCCGCTCCCACATTGATTTTGCGCTAGGCGAAGGATCGGATTCTGGCCGCCAGCTCTGCCAACTCAGCATCATCCGCCCGCACATGATCGTGGGACGAGATATAGCCCTCATACGCCTCGAAGAACTTATCCACCTTCGAGCTCAACGGCTTGAAGGTACTGTCCGAGCCCGTCCCATGCATGGGAAACAACTTCGCATGCAAATGATCCACCCCATACCCTTCCAGCATCATCCCCGTTCGGGCCACATCGGGAAACGCACGGTCGATCTGAAGCGCGGTTTTCTTGGCTGCAATGGCAAGCCCGGCCAACACCTCATCCGACTGCGCAAACGCATAGCTGCCGTAGTGCTGCTTGGGGATTACCACGCTGAAACCCGGCGTGTTAGGGAAGATCGACAGGAACGCCATGTGGTGTTCGTCTTCCCACAGAAGGTGGGCCGGGGAAGTTTTGCGGACAATGCTGCAGAAAATACACTCCATTTAAATCACCGCCAGTTTCATCATGGGTTTGGTCGTGGCGAACATCTAAAGCCATGATTGGGCGAGCGTCAAAACAAAAGACAATTTTCCGAAAGCTCTTACGAAATTGAGATCAGAAACGCTACGTTTATAGTGAATTGAATACAGCCGCTGCATTTTTCAAGGAGTCTTACCCCTCATGGTCATCAAATGCTCTGTCTTTATCGCCGCCAGCGTCGACGGCTTCATTGCCCGGCCAGACGGTGGCATCGAGTGGCTGCACCGGCCGGAGTACGAAACAACGCCGTTGAACGGCGTCACCTACGAAAGCTTTATCGCCACGATCGATGCGCTGGTGATGGGCCGCAAAACCCTGGAAAAAGTCTTGTCCTTTTCGGAGTGGCCCTATGAGGGCACGCCCGTCATCGCCCTTTCGCATCAGGCGTTGCAGCTACCCGCGCATGTGCAGGGCAAGGTTGAGGTGATGGCGGCGGACGTCACCACCCTCGTGCAACAGTTAGCCAACCGCGGCATGAAACACCTGTATATCGATGGTGGCCAAACCATCCAGGCGTTTCTTGAAGCAGGCCTGATCGATGAACTGATCATTACCCGTATTCCGGTGCTGTTGGGTCAAGGGCTTCCCTTGTTCAGCCAGTTTGGCAGTGAGCGCGAACTGCGCCATGTCGGCACGGATGTGTCGGAGAATGGGTTTGTTCAGAGTCGGTATCAGGTGGCTTAATTTTCTGGGACAGGCTGGAGGTCCAGATGGATAGAAACATCATTGTTATCGGCGGAGAATCCGACGCTGAGCTGACACGCATGACGCCTATCGACAAACACATCGTCGCGTCATCAGGCAAAGCGCGTCCGAATGTTCTTTATATCTCCACAGCCAATGGCGATGACCGAACTAAAATTTCCAACTTCATCGTCAAGTATCAAAGCGCAGGCTGCACCGTCACCACGCTGACGTTTTTCATTGCGCCCTTCCCCAGCACTGACCGAGTTTCATCGCTGATTGAACAGGCCGACATCATTTATGTGGCGGGCGGAAATACGCGAGCCATGCTGGCTACGTGGCGCGAGTTTGGCGTGACCGGGCTTCTGAAAGCGGCATGGGAAAACGGCACCGTGCTCTGTGGTGTCAGTGCCGGGGCCATTTGTTGGTTTGATCATGGGCACTCCGACTCGGGCGGAGCGTTCGCTCTCATCGACGGTCTGGGTCTACTTCCGGGCGCTCTGTGCCCCCATTTCAGCTCAGAGGCAGGAAGGAAAGCATCGTTTGTTGAGCTAGTGTGTCTTCAGGGTATACAGCCTGCCTACGCGGTAGATGATGGCGTTGCTCTGCATTTCAAAAATGACCAATACCACAGACTGATCCCCAGCGAAGCACAGAATTGCGCTTATAAGGTCAGTGCCTCACCGCTGTATGTGACTTCGCTACCGGAGTAATCCAAATGTGGGAGCTGAACTCCCACATTTGGATTGGGGACACCACCGAACCTGCAATGTGCCTGCACCCGCTATCACAGAAACTTCCGACAGCATTTTAGGGTTGTCGCTCGGAAGATGACTGCCTAATCTTCGGGGGTCGCTGCAAATTCAGCGACTGGGTTTCGCAGCCCGGTTAAACTCTAGACGCACAGCGTCCACCTCAAGATAGCGGGCGCTTTTTTATGCCTGATGTTATGGCGGCTGTGCGCGGGATACCTTCGGGTATGCCGGGTGCCTAGAGTCCCGGTCTGCGAACCTGCGTACAGCTGCCACCCAAATATCGTTTCGCAGCGATGGGTGGTGACTCCAATACTCTAGGAGCCTCGCCATGATTAAAGACAGTCCAAACCCACCACTGGATTCAGCCGCGTTTCACACGGCTGCTCATCGAGCCATTAACCATTATCTGAATACTTCTGAGAAACCAGAGCCAGCATCTGAGGGCCATGGTGTGTTTACCGTGCGCGAAGGATTAGACGTCGAGACGCTGCTGGTCAACGCAACGGAGGATCTTGCATCGGTTCAGACGCTGGCAAGCCATTTGGCTTTTGAGATCGACGGCAATCCTCGCAGTGTGGCACTAGGCATTTGCAGGATGCTGGAGGGGATACAGTTGCTGGTGGAAAAAGCATTGAGCTTCAACGAGAACCCAACTCAGAGAAAATCTGAGAACGAAGAATGTGTAAAGCGGACCCGGTAAAAATGTGGAAGCTGGCTTGTCGGATCGCCGCACGGCTGCGATAGCATCGCCTGGGCATAGCTGCTGTACCGAGGTGTCTGCATCGCGAGCAAGCCCGCTCCCACACTGGATCGAGTGAGCCGTTAAAACGATGTGCAAAAAAAACGCCCCGAACCAGTCGGGGCGTTTTTCATTCAGCGATTACCAATCAAGCCTGATCAGCCAACCGCCACGTCGTCCCGCCCTTCCCGTCTTCCAACACCACACCCATCGCGGTCAGTTGGTCACGGATACGGTCGGATTCCGCCCAGTCTTTATTAGACCGCGCAGCCAGACGCGCCTGAATCAGCGCATCCACTTGCGCCGCATCCACACGCCCTTCAGCGCCGGCTTGCAGGAAGTCATCGGCTTCCATCTGCAACACGCCCAAGACACTGGCCAGTTCTTTCAAGCGCGCTGCCAGTCCCGCTGCTGCATCGAGATCGCTCTCACGCAAACGGTTGATCTCGCGCACCATCTCGAACAGCACCGCGCAGGCTTCCGGCGTGCCGAAGTCGTCGTTCATCACTTCGGTAAACCGTGCCACGAACGCTTCACCGCCGGCAGGCGCCACGGCTGGCAGGCCTTTCAACGCGTGGTAGAAACGCTCCAGGGCGCCCTTGGCGTCCTTGAGGTTGTCTTCCGAGTAGTTGATGGCGCTGCGGTAGTGGCTGGACACCAGCAGGTAACGCACCACTTCCGGGTGGTACTTTTCCAGCACGTCGCGGATGGTGAAGAAGTTGTTCAAGGACTTGGACATCTTCTCGCCATTGATGCGGATCATGCCGCAGTGCATCCAGGCGTTGGCGTACGTCTTGCCGGTGGCGGCTTCGCTTTGGGCGATTTCGTTTTCGTGGTGCGGGAACTCGAGGTCGCTGCCGCCGCCATGAATGTCGAAAGTCTCGCCCAGGCAGCAGGTGGACATCACCGAGCACTCGATGTGCCAGCCCGGACGCCCGGCGCCCCATGGCGACTCCCAGCTCGGCTCGCCGGGCTTGGTGCCTTTCCACAGCACGAAGTCGAGCGGGTCTTGCTTGGCTTCGTCGACTTCGATGCGTGCGCCGATGCGCAGGTCTTCGATTTTCTTGCGCGACAGCTTGCCGTAGCCCATGAACTTGGCCACGCGGTAGTACACGTCGCCATTGCCGGGGGCGTAGGCATAACCCTTGTCGATCAGGGTCTGGATCATCGCATGCATGCCCGGGATGTGGTCCGTGGCGCGCGGTTCCATGTCCGGCTTGAGGATGTTGAGGCGCGCCTCGTCCTCGTGCATGGCAGCAATCATGCGTTCGGTCAGCGCGTCAAACGACTCGCCGTTTTCGTTGGCACGGTTGATGATCTTGTCGTCGATGTCGGTGATATTGCGCACATAGGTCAAGTCATAGCCGCTGAAACGCAACCAGCGGGTCACCAGGTCGAAGGCAACCATGCTGCGGCCGTGGCCGATGTGGCAGTAGTCGTACACGGTCATGCCGCACACGTACATGCGCACCTTGTTGCCATCCAGCGGCTTGAAGACTTCTTTGGTCTTGCTCAGTGTGTTGTAGATCGTTAGCACGATGCGTCCTTTTCTCTGTATGCAAAGCCGCTCACGGCTGCATCACTGGCCCCACGAATCACGCAGGGTCACGGTACGGTTGAATACCGGCTGACCAGGTTTCGAGTCCTTGATATCTGCGCAGAAGTAACCTTCGCGCTCGAACTGGAAACGGTCTTCCGGCTGTGCGTCGCCAAGCGATGGCTCGGCACGACAACCGGTGAGCACTTGCAGGGAATCAGGGTTGATGTTGTCCAGGAAGCTCGCGCTGTCTTCAGCCTTTTCAGGGTTCGGCGAACGGAACAGACGATCGTACAAACGCACTTCGCATTCGATGCTGGCAGCCGCCGGCACCCAGTGGACCACGCCTTTGACCTTACGGCCTTCCGGGTTCTTGCCCAGGGTTTCGGGGTCGTAGGAGCAACGCAGTTCGACGATGTTGCCATCGGCGTCCTTGATCGCTTCATCGGCGCGGATCACGTAGCTGCCGCGCAGACGCACTTCGCCATTCGGCTCCAAGCGCTTGTAGCCTTTTGGCGGCTCTTCCATGAAGTCATCGCGGTCGATGTAGATTTCGCGGGCGAACGGCAGCTTGCGCACGCCGAGTTCTTCTTTTTGCGGATGACGCGGCAGTTCGAGGTTGTCGACCTTGTCTTCCGGGTAGTTGGTAATCACCACTTTCAACGGACGCAGCACGCACATGGCGCGCGGTGCGTTGGCGTCGAGGTCCTGACGGATGCTGAACTCGAGCATGCCGTAGTCGACCACGCCGTCGGAGCGGTTGGTGCCAACCATCTCGCAGAAATTACGGATCGACGCCGGGGTATAACCGCGACGACGGAAGCCCGACAGCGTCGACATGCGCGGGTCGTCCCAGCCATGCACGTGCTTTTCATCAACCAGTTGCTTGAGCTTGCGCTTGCTGGTGATGGTGTAGTTCAGGTTCAGGCGGCTGAATTCGTACTGACGCGGGTGCGCCGGCACCGGCAGGCTGTCGAGGAACCACTCGTACAGCGGGCGATGGCTTTCGAACTCCAGGGTGCAGATCGAGTGGGTGATGCCTTCGATAGCGTCCGACTGACCGTGGGTGAAGTCGTAGTTCGGGTAGATGCACCACTTGTCACCGGTCTGGTGGTGATGGGCGTGGCGGATGCGGTACATGATCGGGTCGCGCAGGTTCATGTTCGGCGAGGCCATGTCGATCTTGGCGCGCAGCACGCGGGCGCCGTCCGGGAACTCACCGGCGCGCATGCGGTTGAACAAGTCCAGGTTCTCTTCGACCGAACGGTCGCGGAACGGGCTGTTCTTGCCCGGCTCGGTCAGGCTGCCGCGGTATTCCTTGGCTTGCTCCGGGGTCAGGTCGTCGACGTAAGCCTTGCCGGCCTTGATCAGCTCGACGGCCCAGTCGAACAACTGGTCGAAATACTTGGAGGCATAGCGCACTTCACCGGACCACTCGAAGCCCAGCCACTTGATGTCGCTTTCGATGGCGTCGATGTATTCCTGGTCTTCCTTGGCCGGGTTGGTGTCGTCGAAACGCAGGTGCGTGACGCCACCGAACTCCTGGGCCAGGCCGAAGTTCACACAGATCGACTTGGCATGGCCGATGTGCAGGTAACCGTTGGGCTCAGGCGGGAAACGGGTGACGATCTGCGTGTGCTTGCCCGAATCCAGGTCCGCCTGGATGATCGGGCGCAGGAAATTGACCGGGACGGCAGGTCCGGCCTTGGAATTCGAGGTAGGGTCGACAGTGGGCTTGCTCATAGGATCCTTGAACAGACGAAGTGCTTGGCCAGAAGTGGGGCCGATAAAACAAAGGGCTTATGATAGCCGAAGCTGTCAAGCCGCTGACAGAGCGTGGTCGAAAACTGCTGCATTTAATGCATCGGCGGTAAAAAACCACCTCGAAATTCCTGCAGGTCACGCTAAACTGCGCGCCTTGGCCTCTGTTTAGCCAATCAGGTGAGGCGCTCAGGCGTCCAAACCCACGAATTCCCTGAAAAGAGTAGTGAACATGACTCAAGTCAAACTGACCACCAACCACGGTGACATCGTCATCGAGCTGAACGCCGAGAAAGCGCCGATCACCGTCGCCAACTTCATCGAATACGTTAAAGCCGGCCACTACGAAAACACCGTTTTCCACCGTGTCATCGGTAACTTCATGGTCCAGGGCGGCGGTTTCGAGCCTGGCATGAAAGAAAAGAAAGACAAGCGCCCAAGCATCCAGAACGAAGCGGACAACGGCCTTTCCAACGACAAGTACACCGTCGCCATGGCCCGTACCATGGAGCCGCATTCGGCCTCCGCGCAGTTCTTCATCAACGTCGCCGACAACGCCTTCCTGAACCACAGCGGCAAGAACGTGCAGGGTTGGGGCTACGCGGTATTCGGTAAAGTGACCGAAGGCCAGGACGTCGTCGACAAGATCAAAGCCGTGCAGACCACCGGTAAAGCCGGTCACCAGGACGTTCCGGTAGAAGACGTTATCGTCGAGAAAGCCGAGATCGTTGGGTGATACTGCTGATTTCAGATTTGCATCTGGAAGAGGAGCGCCCGGACATCACCCGGGCGTTTCTGGCTTTGCTCCACGGCCGCGCCCGTGGCGCCCAGGCGTTGTACATTCTGGGCGACTTCTTTGAAGCCTGGATTGGCGACGATGGGATGACACCTTTCCAGCGTTCGATTTGCGCAGCATTGCGTGAACTGAGCGACAGCGGCACCCCGATTTTCATCATGCACGGCAACCGCGATTTCCTGATCGGCAAGGCGTTCTGCAAAGCCGCAGGTGCCACCTTGCTCAAGGACCCGAGTGTCGTGCAGCTCTACGGTGAGCCTGTGCTGTTGATGCACGGCGACAGCCTGTGCACCCGCGACGTTGGCTACATGAAGCTGCGGCGCATCCTGCGTAACCCGATTGTGCTGTTTATCCTGCGGCACCTGCCATTGCGCACCCGCCACAAGCTGGCGCGCAAGCTGCGCAGTGAAAGCCGCGCGCAGACACGCATGAAAGCCAACGACATTGTCGATGTGACGCCCGAGGAAGTGCCGCGGGTGATGCAGCAGTTTGGCGTGCGCACCCTGGTCCACGGCCATACGCACCGCCCGGCAATCCATAAGTTGCAGATTGGTGATCAGGCGGCCAAGCGCATTGTGCTGGGGGATTGGGACAAGCAGGGTTGGGCGTTGCAGGTGGACGAGCAAGGGTTTGCGCTGGCGGCGTTTGACTTCGTTAATCCGCAGCTGGCGCTGCCTGGCGCCTGATTCTCAGACACCACCGACCCAATGTGAACAGAGATCCAAATGTGGGAGCGGGCTTGCTCGCGAAGGCGGCGTGTCAGTCAACTCAAGTATCGACTGAACCACCGCCTTCGCGAGCAAGCCCGCTCCCACCTTTTTGACCGCGTACAACCTCGAATCAGTGCCCCGAAGCCTCCGGCCCGGCCTTCGCCGCAAACGGTGGTTTCGCCAGCCACACAATCACGATCAATCCCATGAACATCCACCCCAGCAGCGTGAAGTAATCCACGGTGGACATCATGTACGCCTGGCTGGTGAGGATCTGGTCCAGCTGCGCATAGGCCTTGTGCCCTGCCCCGCCGAGTGCCTGCAAGGCGTCACGGGTGGCCGAGTCGTAGGTGGTCATGTTCTCGCTCATGTAGGCATGGTGCTGGTCCGCCCGGCGAATCCAGATCCAGGTGGTCAGCGAGGCCGCAAAACTGCCGCCCAGGGTCCGCAGGAAGGTCGCCAGGCCCGCGCCGTCGGCGATTTGCGCCGGCGGCAGGTCGGACATCAGGATGCTCAAGGTCGGCATGAAGAACAGCGCCACGCCAATGCCCATGAACAGCTGCACCAGGGCGATGTGCGTGAAGTCGACTTCATTGGTAAAGCCGGCACGCATGAAGCAACTCAGGCCAATCGCCAGGAACGCCAGCCCGGCCAGCAAACGCAGGTCGAACTTGTGCGCATACTTGCCCACGAACGGCGACATCAACACCGGCAGAATGCCGATCGGCGCCACCGCCAGGCCCGCCCAGGTGGCGGTGTAGCCCATCTGGGTTTGCAGCCATTGCGGCAGGATCAGGTTGATGCCGAAGAACCCTGCATAACCCAGCACCAGCACAATGGTGCCGATGCGGAAGTTGCGGTAGGCAAACAACCGCAGGTTGACCACCGGGTGCTTGTCGGTCATTTCCCAGATGACGAACACCGCCAGGGCTATCGCCGAAATCACGGCACCAATGATGATGAAGTTGGATTCGAACCAGTCCAGGTCATTGCCCTTGTCGAGGATGATCTGCAACGCGCCGACACCGACGATCAGGCTCAGCAGCCCGACGTAATCCATCGGCTGGTAACTGGTGACCACCGGACGTTTCTTCAACTGCGAACGCACCACCAGCACCGCAAAGATGCCGATGGGCACGTTGATAAAGAAGATCCACGGCCAGCTGTAGCTGTCGGTAATCCAGCCGCCAAGGATCGGGCCGGCAATCGGCGCCACCACCGTGACCATCGCCAGCAGCGCCAGGGCCATGCCGCGCCTCGCCGGCGGGTAGACCGCGATCAGCAACGTTTGAGTCATCGGGTACAGCGGCCCGGCCACCAGGCCCTGCAGCACCCGAAAGCCGATCAGCTCAGGCATCGAGGTGGAAATACCGCAGAGGAACGAGGCCAGCACAAACAGGATGGTCGCCCACAAAAACAGCTTCACCTCGCCAAAGCGCCGGCTCAACCAGCCGGTCAGCGGCAAGGCAATCGCGTTGCTCACCGCAAACGAGGTGATCACCCAGGTGCCCTGCTCCGAACTCACGCCGAGGTTGCCGGAAATGGTCGGCAAGGCCACGTTGGCGATCGTGGTGTCGAGCACCTGCATAAAGGTCGCCAGCGACAGGCCAATAGTGGCCATCAACAGGCTGGGTGGCGTGAACGAGGCGTTATTGCTCATCAGCGTTGCACAGCCTTGGGCGCGGCGAGGCTGTTGTCATGGATCAACTGAGTGATCATGGCATCGGCTTCGGCCAATTGGCGGTCATACACGTTGGTGGTGAACGAGGCCTTTTGCGGCGCCTGTTGCGCCAGTACCGGGCCGCTCTTGTCGTGCAGGTTCACGTTGACCACGGTGCTCAAGCCCACACGCAGCGGGTGCTTGGCCAGCTCGTCGGCGTTGATGTGAATACGCACGGGCACCCGTTGCACGATCTTGATCCAGTTACCGGTGGCGTTCTGCGCCGGCAGCAAGGCAAACGCGCTGCCGGTACCGGCGCCCAGACTGTCCACGGTGCCGCTGTACTTCACGTCACTGCCGTAGATATCCGACTCGATGTCCACCGGCTGGCCGATACGCATATCGCGCAGCTGGGTTTCCTTGAAGTTGGCATCGATCCACAACTGGTTCAGCGGGATCACCGCCATCAACGCGGTACCCGGCTGCACGCGCTGACCCAATTGCACCGTGCGCTTGGCCACATAGCCGGTTACCGGTGCAATCAAGGTGCTGCGGGCGTTGGTCAAGTACGCCTGGCGCAGTTGCGCGGCGGCGGCCTGCACGTCCGGGTGGGACGAAATCACCGTGTCGTCCACCAGCGCGCTGGAGGTCTTGAACTGTTGCTGCACGTTGGCCAGGGCGCTTTGCGCCGAGGTCAGGTCGTCACGGGCGTGGGACAGTTCTTCCTGAGAGATCGCGCCGCCGGCGGCTAGGTTCTTACGACGGTTGTAATTGTCCTGGGCCTTTTGCACGTTGGCTTGCTGCGCCAGCACCTGGGCTTTCATGCCATCAACGTTGCTGTACAAGCCCCGTACCTGACGCACGGTGCGCGCGAGGTTGGCCTGGGCACTTTGCAGGCCGACAGCGGCGTCATTGGGGTCGAAGTTGATCAGTACCTGGCCTTCGTGGACCAGGTCGCCGTCGTCGGCGCCGATGCTGACCACGGTGCCGGTGACCAGCGGGGTGATTTCCACCACGTTGCCGTTCACATAA
The DNA here is from genome assembly GCF_963879675.1 of Pseudomonas sp. Larv2_ips. NCBI lineage: Bacteria > Pseudomonadati > Pseudomonadota > Gammaproteobacteria > Pseudomonadales > Pseudomonadaceae > Pseudomonas > Pseudomonas sp. Larv2_ips. The sequence goes on along the minus strand of NZ_CAWOAW010000014.1, from coordinate 1,206,718 downwards.
GCATCGTCGGTGCTTTCGTTGAAGCGCCCGTAAAGCTCATACCAGGCCCAAACGCCGATCACGCCGAGAATCACGATCAGCGCCAGGCCGATCAGCATGATTTTGCGTTTGCGTGGGTTGCTGTCTTTCTGCTGCTCTTTGGGTTGCTCTGTTGCGTTGTTGCTTTCGGCAGTGGCCATGACAAATACCTCAAATTATTCCGTGCGTGTAGCTGGGGTGGTTACGGCCACGTTATCGGCGTTGTACCCGCCACCCAGGGCTTGCATCAATTGAATCGACAGATCGATCTGCGCAGCATTCAAGGCCGCCAATTGACGCTGGGCCTGCAGCAATTGCTGCTCGATGCTGAGTACATCCAGGTAATTCCCGATCCCCGAGCTGTAGCGCTGAACCCCGGTGTCGTAGGACTGCTGGGCAATGTCCGCGGCGTGTTGCTGGGCCTGGATCTGCCGACCGGTATCGCGCAATTGCGAAAGGGTGTTGCCAATATCGCCCAGGGCTTGCACCAGGGTTTTGTTGTACTGGGCCACCGCCAGGTCGTAATCGGCGTCGCGGGCATCGAGGTCGGCGCGCAGGCGGCCACCGTCGAAGATCGGCAACGAGATTGTCGGCGCAATGCTGAAGAAACGGCTGGCCGAGCCAAACATCGCGTCGCCCAACAACGACTCGGCCCCGGCGCTCGCGCTCAGGTTGAGGTTGGGGTAGAAGCGGGTCTTGCTCGCGGCGACGTTCTTGCTCGCCGCCTCGACGCGCCAGCGTGCGGCGATCAAGTCCGGGCGACGGCCCAGCAACTCGGCCGGCAGCACAGAAGGCACGGCAACGGCGCTGGGTTTGAGCACGTTCGGGCGGGTCAGCTCGCTGCCACGGTCGGGGCCTTTGCCAAGCAATACGGCCAGGGCGATCTTGGCGCTTTGCAGCTGTTTTTCTGCATCGATCAGTTGCGACTCAGAGCTGGCTTCCAGGCTTTCGGTCTGCTGGTACTGGTACTGGCTGTCGATGCCGGAACTCAGGCGGCGCTTGCTCAGGTCGAGCATCTGACGGGTGCGCTTGAGGTCGTCGGCGGCCAGGTCTCGCACGATGTGCGCCTGACCCAGGTCGCTGTAGGCCTTGGCCACGTTGGCGGCCAGGGTCAGGCGCGCGGCTTGCTGATCGACCTCGGCGGCACGCGCCTGGCCCAACGCAGCTTCCCAGGCGGCGCGCTGGCCACCCCACAGGTCAAAGTTGTAGTTGAAGCTGGCGCCGATGTTACGCACGGTGGCGTAGGCATCGCCCTGCCCCAGCGGGTCCTGATCCTTGGCCAGACGCGAACGGCTCACACCGGCGCTGGCATCCAGGGTCGGCATGCGGGCGGCATCGGCGGCGTAGGCAGCGGCCTGCGCCTGGTGGGCACGGGCGCTGGCGACTTGCATGTCAGGGCTGTTTTGCAGGGCTTCATGGATCAAGCCGTCCAACTGCGGGTCGCCGAGGCTCTTCCACCAATCGGCCGTCGGCCAAGCGGCGCTGGACAAGGTCACGCCACTGAGGGACTTGCCGGTTTGCAACGTGTTGGCGTCGAGGCGTTGGCCCTGGGTGTCGAGGCCGCTGAAGTTGGCACAACCGGCCATGCTCATCGCCACCAGCACCAGGCTAAGTGCGCGTGTGTTCATTGATTACCTACCCGCTGGATGACGATGGCGTCACCGGCAGCTACCAGAATTTTCGTGAGGATTTTTTCCAGGGTTTGCAACTCGCCGGGCTGCAGGGCGCCGGCCAGCTCATTCATCGACTGCGCGCCGATGTGCGGCAGCATGTCTGCCAGGCGCTGGCCGTCTTCGGTCAGTACCAACTGCACCTGGCGCCGGTCCTGCTCGGAACGCTTGCGCGCCAGCAGGCCCTTTTGCTCCAGGCGGTCGAGCATGCGGGTCATGGAACCGCTGTCCAGCGACAGGTTGCGACACAGCTCGGCGGGCGTGTCGACCTCATACTGGGCAATGATGATCAACACCTTGAACTGCGCGGCGGTGACGCCATGCGGTTCCATATGCGTGTCGATAATGCGGTCCTTGAGCAGCGCGGCGCGGCCCAGCAACAGGCCGAGGTGGCAGTTGCGAAAGCTGTCAGGGGTGAAGTGGGTCATCGAAAGTCACCTTATTACTGCCTAGGCAGTGAATGTATGACAAGATGTTACTGCTTAGGCAGCGAATGTCAAATGGAATTATTAGCTTGCTTGCTAATTGACCGACAGGTGGGCTGCACTGCAAACACATGTGGGAGCGGGCTTACCTGCGATGCCGGTCTGTCAGTCAATAAATCATCGACTGATGGACCGCCATCGCCGGCAAGCCAGCTCCCACACTGTTTGTGCGTGAAGGTTTAGAAATCGCGCTTGTAGAAGATATCCAGTGAACTGGCCACGCCACTGGCCACTTCCAGGTACACCTTCTTGCTCAGCAGGTAGCGCAAGGCAATCGTACTGGCCGGTTCGAACACCCCGACCCCATACCGCAAGCTGAGTTTTTCGGTGATCTTGCCGCTGGCCACCACGGCGGTGTTATTGCCGGTGCCCTGGGTGTCGAGGTCGAAGTCCTGAATGCCCAGCTTGTTGGCGATATCCGAGGTGACCCCGGCGCTGCCCATCAACCCCAACCCCAGGGCGGCCTCGGCCAGCATGTTGTTGTCTTCGCCGGTGTTGTTGCGCGAACGCCCCAGCACCAGGTACGAGAGCGCATCCTCCTGAGGCATGGTCGGCTCGGAGAAGATCTGCGTGGTCGGCTGCTCGGCGCTGCCGCTCAAGCGAATACCGGCCGTCACCGTTCTGGACGGTTCGGTAACGACGCGCACGGCCTCGACATCCAGGAACGGTTGGTCCAGTGGCCCTGCAAACAACAGCCGCGCGCGGCGCACGTCAAGCCGCTGCCCGTAGGCACGGTAGCGGCCGTCGTTGAGCCACAGCTCGCCACGGGTGTCCATGTTGTCGCCGATGTGCACATGGCCCTGCACTTTGGCAGTGAGCCCGAAGCCCGCAAAGTTGAGCTGGTCTTCGCCCACCACCACGTCGATGTCCATGGCCATCGCCATCGGCGGCTTGCCCTGGGCGGTCTGGCTGCCGACGATCACCGTGTCATCGGAGACCTTGACAGTGGACGGCGGCAATTCCCGCACGGTGATGTCGCCACGCGGGATGTGCACCTTGCCGGCAATCGCCAGCTTGTCGTTTTTCAGGCTGATTTTCAGGTCCGGCGCCACTTCCAGCTTGGCGTAAGGCTCAACCGTGACCGGCAGTTGCGCGCCTTGCAGGCTGAGGTCCACCACCAGCGCCTGGCCCCAGTCGATCTGCCCCTTGAGGCTGCCCTGCCCGGCCTTGCCGCTGCGCCACGCGCCATTCAACTGCACGCTTTCGCCGGCAATCAGTGCCTGCACGTTCAAGCCTTCGAGGCTGATCGGCAACTCGGGCCCGGAGACTTCACCGCCCACCAGATTCACGTTGCCGTTGACCTGCGGTGCCAGCAAACCACCGGAGATACGCCCGTTGCCGTTGAGCTTGCCGGTGAGTTTGTCCACCATCGGCACAAACGGTCGGGCCACGGCGAGGTCCAGGCCGTTGAGGCTGAAATTACCGGTGATCGGCTTGTTGTTGGGCAGCGGGTTGATTTGCGCCTGCACCAGCAACTCACCGAGCTTGCCGCCGCGGAAGGTCAGCTGAGTGTCGATGCGTTTGGGGTTAAGGGTGGTTTCCAGCTTCAGGGTGTCGTAGGGGAAATCCACCCACTGGGCCTTGTCCTTGACGCGCAGCGTGCCACCGCTGGCATCCACCGCGATCACGCCTTTAGGGCCGCTGGCGGGCAGGTCGAGCTGCACGTCGGCGTTGAGCTTGCCTTGCCAGGCGAAATCCTTGGGCAGGAAGGCAGCCAGGCTGTCGATGGGGAATTGCTTGAGGTGGTAACGCAACTTCGGCTCAGGCATCAGGCGCTGATCTTCACCGCACAGGCTGGCAGGGCCGGACACCCAGCAATGCGCCGCAAAGGTCAGCTTGCCGTCCGCCAGGCGTTCGATCCTGGCCGGGGCTTGCAGCTTCCAGTCCTGGCCACCGGCTTGAACGTCACCGCTGGCCAGGCGCCCGCGCCAGTTACCTTTGTCGAGGTCGCCATCGAGTGCCAGGCCCAGCTTGACCAGCGGCCCGGCCAGGTCAAGCTGGACTTTCTGGCGCTTGATATCACCTTGAGCGCTGGCGGTCAGGGTGCCGACCTGGGTGTCGCCGGCCTGGATGCCACTGCCCTTGAGGTCGATCTTCGCGCGCTGGGCGTTGTCGAGCGTGGCGTCCAGGGTGAGGTTTTGCAGTTTATTGTCGGCAAACGCCAGTTGCTGGCCTTTGAGGTCGAGTTTGCCTTGCGGCGCCTGCAACGTACCGGCCACATCGACACGCCCGTTGATCTGCCCGCGCAGTTGCGGCCACAGCTGGGCCAGGCGCGTCAGCTTGATATCGATCTGCCCGGCCACACGTTGCTGCAGGCTGCCGCTACCGTTGATGCGGTTATCACCCAGGCGAATGTCAAGGTTGGCCAGGGTCCATTGCTCGCCTGCGCCTTGCGCCTTGGCGGCCAGCACGGCAGTTTGTCCGCGCAAACGGCCCTTGAGGTCGAGGTCGGCGTTGAGCTTGAGCTGTTCATGTTTGAACTCGCCCTTGCTGCGCAGCGGCCCGGCCAACGTGCCCGGCAACTCCGCGACCCAGTACGCCGGGTTCAGCGCCGACAGGTCCAGCGCGGTGTCCCAGGCAATGCCGTCGGCAAACTGCAGGCTCAGGTGGCCTTCAGCCTTGCCTTGGCCGGCCGTCAATTTCAGTTCGGGCAGGAAGAGTTGCTTGAGGTCGCCACTGAACGGAGTGACCACATTGAATTTGCCCGCCGGGCCGTCGAGGTCTGCCTTGAGGTTGCCAAGGTAATTGCCGTCTTTATAGGAAATCTCGCCGTTGAGCGTATGCAGCGCGAACTGCGGTTCATCAATCAATGGGTAGAGGCGGTGCCAGGGAAAATCCAGCCAATCGATCCTGGCGTCGGCGCTGAAGCCCTGTTGCCAGTCCAGATTGGCGCTGAGCTTGAGGCTTTGCTGGTCGCCCGCATTCAAATCCAGGCCGGCGATCTGCGCGCCCTTGGCGTCAACCTTGCCCTGCAGCAGCAGGTCCACCGGGCCTTTTTCCGCTGGCAGCACGGCCTTGCCCAGCAGTTGATAACCGCTGCTCAGGTCGCCCTTGGCGGTGAGGTCCAGTTGATTGAGTTGCAGGGTGTCGGGCAAGTCGGCGCTGGGTTTGAAGCCGTCGGCGCTGATGTGCAATTGCGCGGGCAGGTTCTCCACCAAAGGTTGCAGCTCACCGCTGAGTTTGGCGGGCAGGTAGCCACTGCTGTCGGCGTCGAGCTTGAGGGTCTTGAGCAAGTCTCCGTCGACCTTGAGCGCAACCTTCCACGGCGCGCCGCCGGGCGCGTACGGCAGGCTCAGGTTGCCCGTGGCGCTCAGCGGCCAGTTGCCGGTCGGTTGCAGCAGACCCGCAAGGTCCAGCACCAGGTCATCGCGTTGCAGGTGCACCGAGTCGATCTGCAGGCCCGCGGCGGTCCAGTGCGCCGCGAGCTGCAAGCCCTTGAGCTCTTCGCTGCCATTGAACAGCAGGCTACCGACGCGAACGTCGCCCAACTGGATCGCCACCGGCAGTTTCAGCTCCGGCAGCTGGATCGGCCCGCTGCTGCTGTCATCGGTACTGGGTGGAAATTGCAGGCTGACCTGTTCCACGTCCAGCTGGTTGATGCACAGGGTCATGCGCAGCAGGCATGCTGGCGACCAGTCGAACTTCGCCGCATTCAGCTCGACCCGGCTGGTGTCTTGCTGCCACAACAGGTGGTCGACACGCCATTGGCCACCCAAATGGCCCTGGAAATTCTCCACCGTCAATCCCGGCACCTGGCTCAAGGCCCAGCGGCTGCCCGCTTGGCTGCCGAGTACCGCCCACAGTGCCACTAACACCACGGCGAAGACTGCCACGATGGCCAGCCCCGCTATTTTCAAACCACGCATCACAGCTCAGGCCCCATGGAAAAGTGCAAACGAATGCCGCCCGGATCTTCCAGGGCATGGGCCAGGTCGAGGCGAATCGGGCCGACCGGCGACACCCAGCGCACGCCCACCCCCACACCGGTTTTCAGGCTCGGCATGTCCAGGCTGTTGAAGGAGTTGCCCTGGTCGACAAAGGTCGCGATCCGCCATTTTTCGGCGATGGAATATTGATATTCGGCACTCAACGCCACCATGTAGCGGCCGCCGATGCGGTCACCGCGATCGTTTTCGGGTGACAACGTCTGGTACTCGTAGCCACGCACGCTCTGGTCACCACCGGCAAAAAAGCGCAGCGACGGCGGCACCGATTTATAGCCATTGGTGGCACTGCCGCCAAACTGCGCGCGGCCGAGAAAGCGGTGGTTGTCCCACAAGGTGGTCAAGCCCTTGATGGTGGCAGTGCCGTAAAGCAGGTTGGTGTCGGAACCCAGGCCTTCCTTGGCGACCTTGGCGTCGAACATCAGGCGATAGCCATTGTGCGGGTCGATGCGGTTGTCGCTGCGCAGGTAGGAATAATTGATCCCCGGCATCACCAGGTTACTGAGGCCCGAGTCGTTGCCCAGGCGGTATTCTTCGCGCTGGTATTTGAGCGAGATGACCCGCGTCCAGCCGCTGGGCAATTTGCTGTGCCATTCAGGGCCGAGGGTGAGCAATTTACTCAGGGTGTCGGTATTGGCGATTTCTTCATTCTGGTAGCCGCCGGCAAACCGCAGTTTGTCGGTAAGCGGCGGGTCCAGCGGGATGTCGTACCACAGGCCGACGTTCTGGCGCGGCGCCGACAGCTCGGCTTCCCAGCCATAACTGTGACCTTGTGGGTTGACCCAGTGACGCGTCCAGTTGGCTTTGCCGCGCGGGCCGACGTCAGTCGAGTAACCCAGGCCCAGGCCCATGGTGCGCGGCTTGCGGGTGTCCAGTTGCACCGCCACCGGGATCACATCGTTGGCCGAGGCGGCGGGGCTTGCGTCTACGCGCACGGCTTCGAAAAAGCCACTCGCCTGCAGGTTCTGGTTGAGTTCGGCGATCAGCTCGGAGTCGTAAGGGTCGCCGCTTTTGAACGGCACCATGCGTTGCAGCAGGTCTTCATCAAACGGCGTGTCGCCGGCAAAGCTGACCTTGCCCATGCTGTAGCGTGGGCCGCTGTCGTAAATGAGTTCGATATCGGCGACGCCGGCTTTGGGGTCAACCGAGAGTTTCTGGCTGGTAAAGCGCCCGCTGAAAAAGCCGTAGCGCGAGGCCTGGTTCTGGATCAGACGCTTGGCGTCTTCGTAGTGGCCGTGGTTGAGCACGGCGCCGGATTTGAGGTCGCTGCTGTCGGGCACGCGAAAAGCCTTGAGGCTCGCGGCCTGGCCGTCAACCCGAAGGGTCACGTTGCGCAAATGCACCGGCTCGCCGGGGTCGATGGTGAGGATCAGGCGTGGATTCTTGCCGCCTTTTACATCACTGACGATTTGTGGCTGATAGTAGCCCAGCGCCTGGGCAGCCTTGCGGGCCTGCTCTTCGGCGCCGCGGCTGAACCGCAACAGGGCTTCTTCATCACGATCGCCTACCCCGCCGATATAGCCTTCGATGTTGGCTTTCAACGCGTCGTTTGTAGGCTTGATCCGCACGTCCAATTCGCTTTGCGCCAAGGCGCCGCAGCTTGTGAACAGCAGAATCAAGCCGCTGGTAAATCTTCCTGGAAGCTTCATAGGCGCGGATGCTACACGAGCTGGGGAGAGACTTTGAACCCGGAATAGTCTGAATAATTCTGCATCAAGCCGTTGCAGCATGTAACGACTGCGGATTGGGGTGGAAAAACACGTGTTCCAGGATAGGCCCTATCGCCACTTCGCCGATTTCCTCATAGCCCTGGCGCTTATAAAAATCCAGGTAGCGTGAGTTGCCGGTATCGAGCACTACGCCTGAGGAGTGCGGGTCGTCGGCGCACCAGTTGTGCACGGCCTCAAGCAGCTGCTCGCCATAGTGCTTGCCCTGAAATTGCGGGTGGATGCCCAACAACGGCAGTACGTGCACCGACTCGGTCGGCAGGCACGCCAGCACCGCGTGATGGTATTCCAGGTAACGGCGAGTGCCGCGTACACCGGTGCTCAACCACATGCGCAATTGCCACGCCCAGCTTTCGGTAATGCCCAGGCGCCGTTGGGGTGGCGCAATCAGGGCAATGCCGATCAGCCGGTCGTTGACGAACAGGCCGATGGCGGGCAGTTTCTGAAAGAAATGCTGCTTGACCAGCTCACGCACCGTGGCGCGTACCCGCTGTTCATAGCCTGGGCGTTCAGCTTCGAAGATGTAGGCGAATGTCGGCTCATGCCGATAAGCCTGGTAAAGCATGGAGCGCGCTTCGCGCGAATAGCCGCTGTTGAGCAGGCGGATCTCGGCAAGGGCCGTCGAAGTGTCAGGCATACAGTCAATCTCCCTGGGCGCCATTCAGAAGATGGCGTTCTTATGGGTACGAACCTACGCAGCACCAGTCGTTCCCAGACATTAGCAGTGCATCTGCTCGACCGCCACGCTGGCCCCCGTCGGACTTGTCGGCTAGCATCGCCCTTTTGCCAGACTGGACTGCCGACCATGAAAATCGTCTCCTTCAATATCAACGGGCTGCGCGCCCGCCCTCATCAGCTGGCGGCGCTGATTGAAAAGCATCAACCGGACGTGATCGGCCTGCAGGAAACCAAGGTTCATGATGACCAGTTCCCGTTGGCCGAAGTGCAGGCGTTGGGCTACCACGTTTATTACCACGGCCAAAAAGGCCACTACGGCGTGGCCCTGCTCTCGCGCAAAGAAGCGCTGAGCGTGCACAAAGGTTTTGCCAGCGATGAAGAAGACGCCCAGCGCCGCTTCATCTGGGGCACCTTCGCCGATGAGAACGGCAACCCTGTGACCATCATGAACGGCTACTTCCCCCAGGGCGAAAGCCGCGACCACCCGACCAAGTTTCCGGCCAAAAAACGCTTCTACGAAGATTTGCAGCACCTGCTGGAAAGCCAGTTCAGCAATGACCAGGCATTGGTGGTGATGGGCGACATCAACATCTCCCCGCAAGACTGCGACATCGGTATCGGCGCCGACAACGCCAAACGCTGGCTGAAAACCGGCAAATGCAGCTTCTTGCCAGAAGAACGCGAGTGGATGGCCCGTCTGAAAAACTGGGGCCTGGTGGACAGCTTCCGCCACCTCAACCCGGACGTGGCCGACCGCTTCAGTTGGTTTGATTACCGCAGCCGTGGGTTCGAAGATGAGCCCAAGCGTGGCCTGCGCATTGACGTGATTATGGCGTCCAACGGCCTGGTGCCGCGGGTCAAGGATGCCGGCGTGGACTACGAGCTTCGGGCGCTGGAAAAACCGTCCGACCACGCGCCGATCTGGCTGGAACTGAGCTGACGCGACTCAAAGTGGGAGCTGGCTCGTGTGGGAGCTGGCTTGCCGACGATGCAGGCACCCAGGCCTTCCAGCTAAACCGGGTTGATGCTATCGCAGGCAAGCCAGCCCCCAACTTTGGGTTGGTTGTGTGCCAGTCACACCGTTGAAACCTTACTGACTTAATCTCCCGGCACTCCCCTTGGCTTAAGAAGGTGCCGGCATGATGCTGCGCGTTCTGCTTCTGTTGATCCTGCCCCTCTACGCAGTTGCCGCTCCCCTGCCCGTTCCCGACCAAGGCCCCGCGTTGCGCATCCAGGGTTCCAACACCATTGGCGCCGCGCTCGGGCCCGCGCTGGTCATGGGCATGATGCAACACCAGGGCGTGCAGGCGGTGCACAGTGAACCGGGCGACGGCGCCAATGAGCAGCGCGTGATCGGCAAGACCCGCCAAGGCAGGACGGTCACCATCGAGGTGGCGGCCCACGGCTCCAGTACCGGGTTCGCTGCGCTGAAAAACCTCAGCGCCGACCTCGCCGCGTCGTCGCGCCCGATCAAGGACAGCGAACTGGTGGACCTTGAACCCTTGGGCGACCTGAAAAGCCCCGAGGCTGAGCAAGTGATCGCCATTGATGGCCTGGCGATTATCCTCAACCCGAAAAACCCGTTGAATACCCTGAACACCGAGCAACTGGCGCAAATTTTCAATGGCGAAGTCGACACGTGGGAGGCACTGGGTGGCATCGGCGGGCCGATTCATTTGTATGCCCGGGATGATCAGTCCGGCACCTACGACACCTTCAAGGAACTGGTGCTACGCCTGCGCGGTAAACCCCTGGCGCCTGCCAAGCGTTTTGAGTCCAGTGAGCAACTGTCCGATGCCGTAAGCCAGGACGCTCAGGGCATCGGCTTCATCGGCCTGCCGTATGTGCGCCAGGCCAAGGCTGTGGCAATCGTCGATGGCGACTCACAACCGATGTTGCCGTTGAACAGTCTGATTGCCACCGAGGACTACCCGCTGTCACGCCGACTGTTCTTTTACCTGCCGCCATCGAGCCACAACGCGTGGGCCAAGGCGCTCGTGGACTTTACCCAGAGCAGCAAAGGCCAGGCGATTGTTGCAGCCAACGGTTTTATCGCGCAGCAGGTGCAGGCGATCAGCGTGGAGCCGCGCCCGTCGATGCCTGCGGACTATCAAGCCATCGCGCGTGAGGCCCAGCGATTGAGCGTGAATTTTCGCTTCGAAGAGGGCAGCGCCAGCCTCGACAACAAGGCACGCCAGGATCTGCAGCGGGTGGTGGCGTACCTGAAAAGCCACGACAAGCTCGACAAGCAGGTGACGCTCGTAGGGTTTGGCGACGCCAAGAATGACCCACAACGCGCCGCGCTACTGTCGAAATTGCGGGCAATGGCGGTGCGCCGCGAACTGGTGAGGAACGGCGTGGTGCTGCGCGATATTCTCGGGTTCGGCGCGCAGATGCCGGTGGCGGCGAACACGGCGGATGAGGGGCGGATCAAAAATCGGCGAGTGGAGGTTTGGGTGCACTGACGCCTGGCGAGCACGCCTGCGTAGCGAGCGGGCTTGCCCCGCGTAGGGCTGCGAAGCAGCCCCATAATCACGCTTCCAGGCAGAACCGGTCGCAGGGTTTTAGGGCTGCTGCGCAGCCCTACGCGGGGCAAAGCCCGCTCGCCACACTTACTGCCCGCTGCGCATCAGCTCTTTGGGCACGTACTTGCCGATCTCGAACTTGCCGATTGCCGCACGGTGCACTTCATCCGGGCCGTCGGCCAGGCGCAAGGTGCGTTGCATGGCGTACATGTAGGCCAGCGGGAAGTCGTTGGAAACGCCAGCGCCGCCGTGAATCTGGATGGCGCGGTCGATGACCTTCAACGCCACATTCGGCGCCACCACCTTGATCTGCGCGATTTCGCTTTTCGCAACTTTGTTGCCCACGGTGTCCATCATGTACGCCGCTTTTAACGTCAGCAGACGGGCCATGTCGATTTCCATCCGTGAGTCGGCGATCTTGTCGATATTGCCGCCCAGGCGGGCCAACGGTTTACCGAACGCGGTGCGGCTGACGGAGCGTTTGCACATCAGTTCCAGCGCGCGCTCGGCCATGCCGATGGAGCGCATGCAGTGGTGGATACGGCCTGGGCCAAGACGGCCCTGGGCAATTTCGAAGCCGCGACCTTCGCCGAGCAGTACGTTTTCGTACGGCACACGCACGTTGTCGAACAGCACTTCGGCGTGGCCGTGCGGGGCGTCGTCGTAACCGAAGACCGGCAATGGGCGCACGATTTTCACACCAGGGGCATCCACCGGCACCAGGATCATCGAGTGCTGCTGATGACGTGGCGCATCCGGGTTGCTCAGGCCCATGAAGATCAAAATCTTGCAGCGCGGATCGCAGGCGCCGGAGGTCCACCATTTTTTGCCGTTGATCACCCACTCGTCGCCCTGGCGCTCGGCGCGGGCAGCCATGTTGGTGGCGTCCGAAGACGCCACGTCCGGCTCGGTCATGGCAAAGGCCGAGCGAATCTCGCCGCGCAGCAACGGCTCGAGCCAGCGTTGTTTTTGCTCTTCGTTGGCGTAGCGCACCAGCACTTCCATGTTGCCGGTGTCGGGGGCGGAGCAGTTGAACGGCTCCGGGCCCAGCAGCGAGCGGCCCATGATTTCGGCCAGTGGTGCGTATTCGAGATTGGTCAGGCCGGCGCCCAGTTCGGATTCGGGCAGGAACAGGTTCCACAGGCCTTCGGCCTTCGCCTTGGCCTTCAACGTTTCCATGATGGCGGTGGGCTGCCAGCGATCACCTTCGCTGACCTGGCGTTCGAACACCGGCTCGGCCGGGTAAACGTAAGCGTCCATGAATGCGGTGACGCGTTCACGCAGTTCCTGAACCTTGGGCGAATAGGCGAAATCCATGAGCAGCTCCCTTCTCTGAGAGGTTGTTTAGGTCATGCAATCGATGCTAGAACAGCGCTGATAATTTACCTAGCCTATTCTCGGCGTGTATTAACATTCATCACCGATATATGATCGACGCCTGAACACCTGATAAATCGCCACCTAACAATAAGAGCGCAACGAAATGAATCTGAGCAAGGTCGACCTCAACCTCTTTATTGTCTTCGACGCGATCTACACCGAAGCCAACCTGACCCGTGCCGGGCAGATCGTCGGCATTACCCAGCCGGCGGTGTCCAACGCGCTGGCGCGCTTGCGCGAAACCTTCAATGACCCGCTGTTCGTGCGCACGGCCCAAGGCATGGTGCCCACGCCGATGGCGCAGAACATCATCGGCCCGGTGCGCAATGCGTTGTCGTTGCTGCGGGTGTCGGTGCAGGAAAGCCGGATTTTCAACCCGCAGCAAGCCGCCAAGACCTACCGCATCAGCATGACCGACCTCACCGAAGCGGTGATTCTGCCGTTGTTGTTCCAGCGCCTGCGCCGCCTGGCGCCGACGGTGGTGATCGAGAGTTTCCTGTCCAAACGCCGCGAAACCACCAAGGAACTCGCGGCCGGGCGCCTGGATTTTGCCGTGGATGCGCCGCTTAACACCGACCCGCAAGTGCGCCACGTCAAGCTGATGGAAGACCGCTACGTGTGCGCCATGCGCAAAGGCCACCCGATGGCAGGCAAGGACAAATTCACGCTGGATGACTACCTGTCGCTGACGCATATCCATATTTCCAGCCGCCGCAACGGCCTGGGCCATGTGGACCTGGCGCTGGGCAAGATGGGTATCCAGCGCAAGATCGCCCTGCGCTCCCAGCATTACCTGATGGCCTCGCAAGTGTTGCAGCAGACCGACATGGTGATGACCGTGCCCGAGCGCTTCGCCCGCCGTCATGAATTGCACTGGTTCAACCTGCCGGTTAATGACGTGCCGCCGGTGGAAACCCACCTGTACTGGCACGAAAGCACCGACCAGGACCCGGCCAACCGCTGGATGCGCGAGCAAATGATCGAGTTGTGCCAACAGGTGACGGCGCATGAGAAGAAGCTCGACGGCAAGCAAGCCTGACCCGTGGCAAGCAGACCTTTTGTGGCTGGCAGGCTCTCTGTGGCAAACAGGCTCTCTGTCGCGAGCAGGCTTGCCCTGCGTTGGGCTGCGTAGCAGCCCCAACCCCCAGCGCCGCGTTTTTGCTGAAAATTGAATCAATATTTATTGCGGGCGCTTCCCCCCCAACGCAGGGCAAGCCTGCTCGCCACAACACGCCCGCTCATAAGGTTGGAAAGGCAGCTTGACGTTTACGTCAACCTGACATTAGCTTAGCGCCAAGACCTTCTTGAGCGCCCCCATGAGCACGACTTACAGCATCTCCGACCTCGCGCGCGAGCTCGACATCACCACCCGCGCCATTCGCTTCTATGAAGAACAAGGCCTGCTGGCCCCGGAACGTCGGGGCCAGGAGCGCATCTACTCGGCGCGCGACAAGGTCAGCCTCAAACTGATCCTGCGTGGCAAGCGCATCGGTTTCTCCCTGGCCGAGTGCCGCGAGCTGATCGAACTCTACGACCCCAGCAGCGGCAACCACATCCAGCTCAACAGCATGCTCGCCAAAATCGCCGAACGCCGTGAGCAGCTTGAGCAACAACTACTGGATATCGAACAGATGAAGCTGGAACTGGACACCGCCGAAGAGCGCTGCACCCAGGCCCTGGCGCAGACCATGAGCCAGGTTGGCCAATAACGATAAGGTAGCCATCATGCCCCTCCCCTCACACGTACGCCTGGTGGAAGTCGGCCCGCGCGACGGCCTGCAGAACGAAGCCCAGCCCATCAGCGTGGCCGACAAGGTCCAACTGGTGGATGCCCTGACCGACGCAGGCTTGAGCTATATCGAAGTGGGCAGCTTTGTCTCGCCCAAGTGGGTGCCGCAGATGGCCGGGTCGGCGCAAGTGTTTGCGCAAATACAGCGCAAACCCGGTGTGACCTACGGCGCACTCGCACCGAACCTGCGAGGGTTTGAAGACGCCGTGGCCGCTGGCGTAAAGGAAGTCGCCGTGTTTGCGGCCGCGTCCGAGGCGTTTTCCCAGCGCAACATCAACTGCTCCATCAGCGAAAGCCTGGAGCGCTTTGCGCCCATCATGGCGGCGGCCAGGCAGCACGGCGTCAGCGTGCGCGGGTATGTGTCGTGTGTGTTGGGTTGCCCTTACGAAGGTGACATCGCGCCGGAACAGGTCGCGGCGGTCGCACGCGAGTTGTATGCCATGGGCTGTTATGAAGTTTCCCTGGGCGACACCATCGGCACCGGCACGGCGGGCGCTACGCGGCGGTTGTTTGAGGTGGTCGGCGCGCAGGTGCCACGGGACAAGCTGGCCGGGCACTTCCATGACACCTACGGGCAGGCGATTGCGAATATCTACGCCAGTGTGCTGGAAGGGATCACGGTGTTCGACAGCTCCATCGCGGGCCTCGGCGGCTGCCCTTACGCCAAGGGCGCCAGCGGTAACGTGGCGACGGAAGACGTGGTGTACCTGCTCAACGGCCTGGGCATCGACACCGGCATCGACCTGCAGGCGCTGATTCTCGCGGGCCAGCAAATCAGCAGCGTGCTTGGCCGGCCTACCGGGTCGCGGGTTGCCAAGGCGCGTAACGCCAGTTGAGTAGAGCGGCTGTGACAATGTGTTACCGCACGGCTACATATCGAGTAACACGGGAACATATTTTGTCGCATTCGCCGTACGTATTTTCCTACTAAAAACTCAAGCCATTGATTTAAAAGGAATTTAAAAAGTTGGCACGGCTTCTGCTATCTCTATTGCATAACAAGAATAAAAAGCGCCAAACCTAATAAAAATAAGACGAAACGACTCTGACATAACAAAAACAACACGGCAGAGACGCAGCTAACAGATTTTTTTGGAGAAGATGTGCTTCGCAGGGTACGGCATGCCGAAACCCGCAACCGGTTAGAGAAAAATAAAACTACCTCAGGTAGCTGCCACTGGTTGGATCGGTAACGAAGAAGCAGATCAGCGCTCAAAAAAATACGTTTGCTCTTGACCCCGGATGGGGGTCGCCCAAAACAGCGGTAAAGGGTAACGGCTGCTAAAAACAACAACAGGCCGCCCCTCAATAATAAAAAAGAGCACGCAACGACAAATTAAAGGGGACCTTCGGGTCCCCTTTGTGCTTTCCGGGATTCGACAAATGCGTGTCGGGCACCGATCAAAAGGTGGGAGCGGGCTTGCTCGCGAAGGCGGTTTGTCAGTGTCAGATGGGCTGGCTGACCCTGCGCAGTCGCGAGCCAGCCCGCTACCAGATGGGGTGGGGTTGTCAGTTGGACTGGCTTATCAGCTCCGCGATCGAGATTTCGCGCATGCGAAATTTCTGGATCTTGCCCGTCACCGTCATCGGAAACTCTTCCACGAATTTGAAATGCTTGGGCGTCTTGAAGTGCGCGATGCGCCCCTTGCACCAGGTTTGCAGCTCCAGCTCGTTGGCCAGATGGCCCGGATGGAACTTGACCCAGGCGACGATCTCTTCACCGTAACGCTCATCCGGGATGCCAATGACTTGCACATCTGCCACCGCCGGGTGGGTGAAGAAAAACTCTTCGAGCTCGCGCGGGTACACGTTTTCGCCACCGCGAATGATCATGTCCTTGTTGCGCCCGGCGATACACACGTAACCGTGTTCATCCATGGTCGCCAGGTCGCCGGTGTGCATCCAGCCCGCGTCATCGATGGCGTCACGGGTGCCATCGGGGTTGTTCCAGTAGCCGAGCATCACGCTGTAGCCGCGCGTGCACAGCTCGCCGATTTCACCGCGCGCGACGGTATTGCCAGCAGTGTCGATGATCTTGTTTTCCAGCTGCGGCTGGGTGCGGCCCACAGTCGTGACGCGGCGCTCGAGGTCATCATTGGCACCGGTTTGCAGTGACACCGGGCTGGTTTCAGTCATGCCATAGGCAATCTGCACTTCACCCATGTGCAGTTCGCTGATGACGCGGCGCATCACCTCGATAGGGCATGTGGCCCCGGCCATGATCCCGGTGCGCAAGCTTGTCAGCTCGAATTCGCCGCGGCGGGGGTGATCGAGGATGGCGATGAACATGGTCGGCACGCCGTAGAGGCCGGTGGCGCGCTCTTCGGCGACGGCACTGAGGGTCAGCAGCGGATCAAAGCCGTCATTCGGGTAAATCATCGTGGTGCCGTGGGTGATGCAGCCAAGGTTGCCCATGACCATGCCAAAGCAGTGATACAACGGCACCGGGATCACCAGCCGGTCGTGGGCCGTGAGGCCCAGGCTTTCGCCAACCATGTAACCGTTGTTGAGAATGTTGTGATGGCTGAGGGTGGCGCCCTTGGGAAACCCGGTGGTGCCAGAGGTGTACTGAATGTTCACGGCCTGGTCGAAATGCAGGCTGGCCTGGCGGCTGTGCAGTTGTTCGGGCGGGACGCCAGCGCCCAGGGCCGCCAGCTGCGACCAGGGCAAAAAACCCTGGGGTGGGTTGGGATCGAGGCTGATCATGGCGCCCAGGTTGGGGCTCAGTGCCTGCAACATGGCGTGGTAATCGGAGCCTTTGAATGACCCGGCGCACACCAGCCATTGGCAACCGGACTGCTTGAGCACGT
Source organism: Pseudomonas sp. Larv2_ips (assembly GCF_963879675.1). Classification (NCBI taxonomy): domain Bacteria; kingdom Pseudomonadati; phylum Pseudomonadota; class Gammaproteobacteria; order Pseudomonadales; family Pseudomonadaceae; genus Pseudomonas; species Pseudomonas sp. Larv2_ips. Next base: position 1,189,692 of record NZ_CAWOAW010000014.1, on the reverse strand, counting down.
ATTCCAGCTCACTGCTGCGGTAGGCCGGGTTGATGTTGACCAGGATCACGCCAAGCTTGGCGCTGGCAATCTGGGTGATGCACCACTGTGCACAATTGGGCGCCCAGATGCCCAGGCGGTCGCCGGCCTGCATGCCCAGGGCCAGGAACGCACGGGCGTGCAAATCAACCGCCTCGGCCAGTTGCCGCCAGGTGTAGCGGCGTTGCTGATGGCGCACCACCAACGCTTCACCCTCGGGGTAGCGCGAGACCGTGTTATCGAAGGCCTGGCCTATGGTCATGGCCAGCAACGCCTTGTCCTGAGCGCCACGGCTGTAGCTCTGATTCGGTTGATCCATAACGACCCCTTTTGTCTTTTTTGTAAGGTGGACGGCGGCTGCTTGACGTAAACGTAAACTACGATTGACAGCCTCGCAACGCAAGCTTACGTTAACGTAAAGGTGAGCGCCCTCCCCGGCGCTTAACCACACAACAACAAAGCTCACATTAAGGTGCCTGTCCATGAGTTACCCGTCCCTGAACTTCGCCCTCGGCGAAACCATCGACATGCTGCGCGACCAGGTGCAGTCCTTCGTGGCCAAGGAAATCGCGCCCCGCGCGGCTCAAATCGACAGTGACAACCTGTTCCCCGCCGATATGTGGCGCAAGTTCGGTGACATGGGCCTGCTCGGCATTACGGTGCCGGAAGAGTACGGCGGCGCCGGCCTGGGCTACCTGGCCCACGTGGTAGCCATTGAAGAAATCAGCCGAGGCTCGGCGTCAGTCGGGCTGTCCTACGGCGCTCACTCGAACCTGTGCGTCAACCAGATCAACCGTAACGGCAGCCACGAACAGAAGCTCAAATACCTGCCGAAGCTGATCAGCGGCGAACATATCGGCGCCCTCGCCATGAGCGAGCCGAACGCCGGCTCCGACGTGGTCTCGATGAAACTGCGCGCCGAAAAACGCGGCGACCACTATGTGCTCAACGGCAGCAAGACCTGGATCACCAACGGCCCCGACGCCAACACCTTCGTGATCTACGCCAAGACCGACGTGGAGAAAGGCCCTCACGGCATCACTGCATTTATCGTCGAGCGCGACTGGAAAGGCTTCAGCCGCAGCAACAAGTTCGACAAGCTCGGCATGCGCGGCTCCAACACCTGCGAGCTGTTTTTCGATGACGTGCAAGTGCCCGAAGAAAACATCCTCGGCGCACTCAATGGCGGCGTGAAAGTGCTGATGAGCGGCCTGGACTACGAACGCGTGGTGCTGGCGGGCGGCCCGATCGGCATCATGCAGGCGTGCATGGACCTGATCGTGCCGTACATCCACGACCGTAAGCAGTTCGGCCAGAGCATCGGCGAATTCCAGCTGATCCAAGGCAAGGTCGCCGACATGTACACCCAGCTCAATGCCGGGCGCGCCTACCTCTACGCGGTGGCGCAGGCGTGCGAGCGCGGTGAGACCACGCGCAAGGATGCCGCCGGGGTCATCCTGTTCAGCTCCGAGCGCGCCACACAAATGGCCTTGGACGCCATTCAGATTCTGGGCGGTAACGGTTACATCAACGAATTCCCCGCCGGGCGCCTGCTGCGTGACGCCAAGCTGTACGAAATCGGCGCCGGCACCAGTGAGATTCGCCGGATGCTGATCGGCCGCGAACTCTTCAACGAAACCCGCTGAAGGAGCGCCCATGGCCACCTTGCACACCCAACTCAACCCGCGTTCGGCAGAATTTGCCGACAACAGCGCAGCCATGCGCCTACAGGTCGACGCCCTGCACAGCCTGCTCGCCCACGTGCAGCAAGGCGGTGGCGCCAAGGCTCAGGAGCGGCACACGTCGCGCGGCAAACTGCTGCCCCGTGAGCGGATCAATCGTTTGCTCGACCCGGGCTCGCCATTCCTTGAACTGAGCCAACTGGCGGCCCATCAGGTGTACGGCGAAGACGTGCCAGCGGCCGGGGTGATTGCCGGGATCGGCCGCGTAGAAGGCGTCGAATGCATGATCGTCGCCAACGACGCCACGGTAAAAGGCGGCTCCTACTACCCGCTCACGGTAAAAAAACACCTGCGCGCGCAGACCATCGCCGAGCAGAACCGCCTGCCGTGCATTTACCTGGTGGACTCCGGTGGCGCCAACCTGCCACGTCAGGATGAGGTCTTCCCGGATCGCGAGCACTTCGGGCGGATCTTCTTCAACCAAGCGAACATGAGCGCCCAGGGCATCCCGCAAATTGCGGTGGTGATGGGCTCGTGCACCGCGGGCGGTGCCTACGTGCCGGCCATGGCCGACGAAGCCATCATGGTGCGTCAGCAGGCGACCATCTTCCTCGCCGGCCCGCCGCTGGTGAAAGCGGCGACCGGCGAAGTGGTCAGCGCTGAAGACCTGGGTGGCGCCGACGTGCACTGCAAGATCTCCGGTGTGGCCGACCACTATGCCGACAGCGATGAACACGCGCTGGCCCTGGCCCGGCGCAGCGTGGCCAACCTCAACTGGCGCAAACAGGGCCAGTTGCTGCAACGCCCGCCGGTGGCGCCGCTGTACAGCAGCGAAGAGCTTTACGGCGTGATCCCGGCCGATGCCAAGCAGCCGTTTGATGTGCGCGAAGTGATTGCGCGGCTGGTCGACGGCTCGGTGTTCGATGAATTCAAGGCACTGTTTGGCACCACGCTGGTGTGTGGCTTTGCCCACCTGCACGGCTACCCGATTGCGATTTTGGCCAATAACGGGATTCTGTTCGCCGAAGCCGCGCAAAAAGGCGCGCACTTTATCGAACTGGCCTGCCAGCGCGGGATTCCGCTGCTGTTTTTGCAGAACATTACCGGCTTCATGGTCGGCCAGAAATACGAAGCCGGCGGCATCGCCAAGCACGGCGCCAAGCTGGTCACCGCGGTGGCCTGTGCCAAGGTGCCCAAATTCACGGTGATCATCGGCGGCAGCTTTGGTGCCGGTAACTACGGTATGTGCGGCCGGGCTTACGACCCGCGCTTTTTGTGGATGTGGCCCAATGCACGCATCGGCGTGATGGGTGCCGAACAGGCGGCCGGCGTGCTGGTGCAGGTCAAGCGTGAACAAGCCGAACGCGCCGGCGCAAGCTTCAGCGCCGAAGAGGAAGCTGCGATCAAGCAGCCGATCCTCGACCAGTATGAAACCCAGGGCCATCCCTATTACTCCAGCGCGCGCTTGTGGGATGACGGCGTCATCGACCCGCTGCAGACCCGCGACGTGCTGGCCCTGGCCTTGTCCGCTTCGCTGAACGCCCCCATCGAGCCGAGCCGCTTCGGCGTGTTCCGCATGTAAATGGAGCTGTACCCATGAGCGATTTCAACACCCTCGAACTGATCACCGACCGCCGTGGTTTTGCCACGCTGTGGCTCAGCCGCGAAGCCAAGAACAACGCGTTCAACGCCGAAATGATCCGCGAACTGATCATCGCGCTCGACCAGGTGCAGGGCGATTCGTCGCTGCGCTTCGTGGTGCTGCGCGGGCGCGGCAAGCACTTCAGTGCCGGTGCCGACCTGGCGTGGATGCAGCAATCGGCCGAGTTGGACTACCACACCAACCTGGACGACGCCCGCGAGCTGGCGGAGTTGATGTACAACCTGGCCAAGCTGAAAATCCCGACCCTGGCCGTTGTGCAGGGCGCGGCCTATGGCGGCGCGCTGGGCTTGATCAGTTGCTGCGACATGGCGATCGGCGCCGATGACGCGCAGTTCTGCCTGTCGGAGGCGCGCATCGGCCTGGCTCCGGCGGTGATCAGCCCGTTCGTGGTGCAGGCCATCGGCGAACGTGCGGCGCGGCGTTATGCCCTGACCGCTGAGCGTTTTGGCGGCCAGCGGGCACGCGACATTGGCCTGTTGGCAGAAAGTTACCCCGCCGGTGAGCTGGATCAGCACGTCGAACACTGGATCGCCAACCTGCTGCTCAACAGCCCTGCGGCGATGCGCGCCAGCAAGGACTTGTTGCGCGAAGTGGGCAACGGCGCCCTCACCCCGGCGTTGCGCCGCTATTGCGAAAACGCCATCGCGCGGATTCGCGTCAGCGCCGAGGGCCAGGAAGGCTTGCGCGCCTTCCTGCAAAAACGCCCGCCCAGCTGGCAAGCACAGGAGCCGCGTTCATGAGCCCACTGACAACTGTGCTGGTGGCCAACCGCGGCGAAATTGCCTGCCGAGTGATGCGCACCGCCAAGGCCATGGGCCTGACCACCGTGGCGGTACACAGCGCCATCGACCGTGATGCGCGCCACAGCCGCGAGGCAGACATCCGTGTCGACCTGGGTGGCAGCAAGGCCACCGACAGCTACTTGCAAATCGACAAGCTGATTGCCGCCGCCCAAGCCAGCGGCGCCCAGGCGATCCATCCCGGGTATGGGTTTCTATCGGAAAACGCCGGTTTTGCTCGCGCGATTGAAGCGGCCGGGTTGATCTTCCTCGGCCCGCCCGCCTCGGCCATCGATGCAATGGGCAGCAAATCGGCCGCCAAGGCGCTGATGGAAAAAGCCGGCGTGCCGCTGGTGCCGGGTTACCACGGCGAAGCTCAGGACCTGGACACCTTCCGCGCGGCCTGCGAGCGCATCGGCTATCCGGTGCTGCTCAAAGCCACTGCGGGGGGCGGCGGCAAGGGCATGAAGGTGGTCGAGGACGTCAGCCAACTGGCCGAGGCCCTGGCTTCCGCACAGCGTGAGGCACTGTCGTCGTTTGGCAACGGGCAGATGCTGGTGGAGAAATACCTGATCAAGCCGCGTCATGTGGAAATCCAGGTCTTTGCCGACCAGCACGGCCACTGTTTGTACCTCAATGAGCGCGACTGCTCGATTCAGCGTCGCCATCAAAAGGTCGTGGAAGAAGCGCCGGCGCCGGGCCTGAGCGTTGCACAGCGCAAAGCCATGGGCGAAGCCGCCGTGCGCGCGGCCCAGGCCATCGGTTATGTGGGCGCGGGCACGGTGGAGTTTTTGCTCGACGCGCGTGGCGAGTTTTTCTTCATGGAAATGAACACGCGGCTGCAGGTGGAACATCCGGTGACCGAGGCGATTACCGGCCTCGATTTGGTGGCCTGGCAGATCCGTGTCGCCCAGGGCGAGCCGCTGCCGATCACCCAGAACCAGGTGCCCTTGATCGGGCACGCGATTGAAGTGCGCTTGTATGCCGAAGACCCGGCCAATGATTTTCTGCCGGCCACCGGGCACCTCGCGCTGTACCGCGAAAGCGCACCCGGCCCGGGCCGTCGCGTGGACAGCGGGGTAGAACAAGGCGACAGCGTTTCGCCGTTCTACGACCCGATGCTGGGCAAACTGATTGCCTGGGGCGAAGACCGTGAACAGGCGCGCCTGCGTTTGTTGAGCATGCTCGATGAATTCGCGGTGGGTGGGCTCAAGACCAACCTGGGCTTTTTGCGGCGCATCATCGGCCATCCGGCGTTTGCGGCGGCTGAATTGGATACCGGGTTTATTCCGCGCTACCAGGCTGAGTTGTTGCCAGTGCCGGGCGAATTCAGCGACGAATTCTGGCAGGCCGCAGGCTCAGCGCTTATGCAGAGTCTGCCGCCAGGTGATGGGCCGTGGGCGGACACGCGGGGTTTTCGCGCGGGGCTGCCTGCCGAGGTTTCGCTGCATTTGAGCAGCGGCGCGCAGGATCGACGGGTGACATTGGGTGGAGGCGCTGCGCAGCTACGTGGCGAGCAGTTGTGGCTTGAGCACAACGGCGTACGCCGTGCCCATCTGACGGTGCGCGGCGAAGGTTGCGTGTACCTGCGCTGGGACGGCGAGATGCATGCAGTGAGCCTGTTCGACCCGATTGCAGCGGTCGAGGCCAACCAATCTCATCAGGGTGGGCTCACGGCGCCGATGAACGGCAGCATCGTGCGGGTGTTGGTGGAAGTCGGCCAGGCCGTCGAAGCCGGTACACAATTGGTGGTCCTGGAAGCGATGAAGATGGAGCACAGCATTCGCGCGCCGCACGCCGGCGTGGTCAAGGCGCTGTTTTGCCAGGAAGGTGAAATGGTTGCCGAAGGCAGTGCCCTGGTGGCGCTGGAAACAGCGGATTAAAACTTCGCCGTGGCTTGCACGACAACGCCGAGGATTCGGCAGTCATCGGTAAACAGCTGCTTGGGATAAGTGGGATTGAGCGGCACCAGGTAGCGCTGGCCGCTTTCTTCCATTAACTGGCGAAAGGTCGCCTGGGGGCTGTCGGCCCATTGGGCGACCACCAGTTTGCCGGGTTCGGCATCAATGGCCGGGTCCACCAGAATCAACATGCCTGCGCCAATACTCAAACCACTGGGGGCAGTCATCGCATCTCCCGTCACAGGCAGCCAGTAGGCTTCGCCCCGGGCGTGGTAATCGGTCAGTTCAAAACGTGCGGCGCCGTAGACCGGGCGCTCTTCGCGTATTTCGCAGACGCCCTTCCAGTCGCTGACCGGGTAGCGAAAATACGGGTTGTAGTGTTTTTCCAGGGTCGGCGCCTGATCGGCTTTCGGCCGAATTTCGAGCGCAACCTCCAGATACTCCAACCCTAACTCGGCAAGTACCCGGTTCATGTCCGCCAGGCTTGGCACGCGACGCTTGTTGAGCCAATGGCCCACGCCACCCTGGGACATGCCCAGGCGTTCAGCCAGTTCATCCTGCGTGACCTTGCGGTCTTTCATGTTGGCTTTGACCAACGCTATCCAGTTATCCATGGGCGGTGACAATACGTTGTGCAAAGGCCACGACAATAAACAGTTTGTAGTAATCCATCAAATGACATAAATACGATTCGTATTAGTATCGGGCGCAGGTTTTCGACATTCACTCAGAGTAGCCACCCTCATGACGACCCGCCCGTATCAACTGCCCGGCACCGCTGAAACCGAACAACTGTCGGGGCTGCGCACCAGCGGCGCGGCTCAGCGCGCATTGGATCATTACTTGAAAGACGATGTGTCGGCACCGCTCCCGGACGAGTGTTTCTTCGACATCAAGCCCAACGTCAGCCACGAGGACGCGCTGGTGCATGCTTCGGAGCTGTTACGCAGCGCGGCAGCGGCGGCCTACGAACTGGCGAGCAGCCGGCAGGGCAACCAGCGGGACCTGGCGTTTTCAGTGGTGTATTTGATTGATATGGCGAAGGTGATGGTGGAGCGGACGCTGCAGTCGCCGGTGGCTCAGGCAAGCGTATAACAGACACAACGAAAAAATATTTCTATCCCGCGGATAAAAACATTTGACTTGCAAATGATAATGATTATTATTGGGCTCAGCTGATCGCGAGATCAGTCGATAGACCAAGGGACCTTAGGTCGGACTCTTGGAATATCTCCTCATCAGGCTAATCACGGTTTTTGACCCGGCTCTTTGGCCGGGTCTTTTTTTTGCCAGTTTCCCTGGCATGGCTTCAGGCTAATGAAGACTGTGTGTTGCTTGATGGCGCGCATGGTAGCAAAAGACCATCGTCAAAAGAAAGCCGAACGAGCGCTCTAGCCCCGATCTTTCCGAAATAGCGCTTGAGAATCAATCTCATAGATTCTAAGCTGCTGCTGCGTCAAGGATGACGCCCCCTCCTCCGTGCAAAAATATTGCATCAAGATTTTGCCTGACTCCTGTGTAAGATATCCGCCACAACACTCATATTCAGGCAATCAGACTATGACCGTGGCCTTGACCTCCATCAAGATCAGCACCGACTTCGACAGTGGCAACATCCAGGTTCTGGATGCGAGTGATGCCTATCAGTTATTGCTGGCGATCAAACCCGACACCCGCAGCGCACACTTCCAGTGGTTCCACTTCAAGGCCGAAGGCATGCACGTGGGCCACACCCACACCTTCCGCCTGAGTAACGCGAGTCAGTCCTCCTACAAAAATGCCTGGAGCGGCTACAACGCCGTGGCGTCCTACGACCATATCAACTGGTTTCGCGTCCCCACGCGCTTTGATGGCGAAACATTGCACATCAGCCTGGAAACCCGCGAAAAACAAGCCTGGATCGCCTACTTCGAACCCTACAGCCGCGAACGTCACGACGCCTTGATCGAGCAGGCCATGACCCGCGCCGGCACCCAGTTACTCGCCACCGGTAAAAGTGCTGAAGGCCGAGATATCCAACTGCTGCGCCGCGGCAAGGGTGGCGAGGGCCAGCGCAAGGTCTGGATCATCGCCCAGCAGCACCCCGGCGAGCACATGGCCGAATGGTTCATGGAAGGCGTCATTGAACGCCTGCAACAGGACGGTGACGCCGAGTTGAAAAAACTGCTGTCCGTCGCTGACCTGTACCTGATCCCCAACATGAACCCCGACGGCGCCTTCCACGGCCACTTGCGCACCAATGCCATGGGCCAGGACCTCAACCGTGCCTGGCAGAGCGCCAGTCAGGAAATCAGCCCTGAAGTGCTGTTCGCCCAGCAGCAGATGGAAAAATACGGCGTCGATCTGTTTCTCGATATTCACGGCGACGAAGAAATCCCCTACGTGTTCACCGCCGGCTGCGAAGGCAACCCGGGCTACACGCCTCGCCTCGAAGCGCTGGAAAAACACTTCCGCAGCCACTTGAGCGCGCTGACTCGCGACTTCCAAACCACCCACGGTTACACCCGCGACCTGCCGGGCGAGGCCAACATGACGCTGGCCTGCAATGCCGTCGGAGAGAAATTCGACTGTCTGTCGCTGACCCTGGAGATGCCCTTCAAGGACAACGACGATGCGCCCAACCCGAAAACCGGTTGGTCAGGTGAGCGCTCCAAACAGCTGGGCAAGGACGTCTTGAGCACGGTTGCCGATATCGTCACGGCACTGCGCTAAACCGTCCCGCCCCCGGCATCAGTCCTTGGTGCCGGTCATGCTTTGCAGCACGCCGTCACGGCGAATCAACCCGTGAAACAACGCCGCCGCCAGGTGCAACAGCACCGTCAGAAACAGCAGATACGCCAGATACCCATGGGCCTTGCGCAACACCGCAAACAACGGCGCATTCGCCCCCACCAACGCCGGCAACTGCACTGAACTGCTGAGCATTACCGGGTCACCGGCCGCCGAAATCATCGCCCAGCCCAGCAGCGGCAACACCAGCATCAACGCGTACAACAGCACATGAGAGGCCTTGGCGGCCAACTTTTGCCACAGCGGCAAATCATCAGGCAGCGGCGGTTGCCGAGTGGAAAAACGCACCACCAGCCGCACGATCACCAGCGCCAGAATCGCAATTCCCAATGGTTTATGCAGGTGGATCAGCCACTCATGGCGCTCCGACACCGACGCCGCCATGCCCGCACCGATAAACAACATAGCGATGACCATCAGCGCCATCAGCCAATGCAGCACGCGCGCCAGCGGCGCGAAATAGCGTGGTTGAACATTCATGGCTTCGACTCCTGAGGGGCGCTGTGCAGCGGGCTGACTTCACCGGCACGACGCACGTACGAGCTGGCGTAGGCTGCCGAACGCGCCGCCAGCAGCGGGTCGTCGGAGGCCTGGATACCACTGGGCAAAATCAGCGGATCAAAGTTGATATCGCGGCAATCGCCGTCCGCTTGCGGCTGGCTGCTCTGCAGTACCAGCGTGCCGGCGTTGAGCACCTTGTGTTCGCCGGTCCAGGTTTTGCTCGCATCGTCCAGCGGGTCACCAGGGTTGGCCAGGGTCATGTTCAGCTGCCAACGCAGCGGGCCGGACGCCAGGCGCTGCACCAGGTCTTTTTCAAGAAAGTCACTGCCCGACGGTGCGGTATCGCCCGCTGCATCCTGGCTCTGCGGCACGACGCCCCAACGCACTGCCTGGCGTTTGCCGTCAGCGCTGACCAGATAAAACGCATTGATGCCGTTGTAGGTCTCTGTCGCATAGCTGGCCGACGGCTTGGCCGTCTTGACCCACGCCAGGAACGGCGCAGTCTCCGGGTGCGCGGCAAAAAACGCCGGCATGCCCGCCGGGTTCGGCTTGCCGGTGGCCGGTTCTGGCGCGCCCGCCTTGAGCATCTGGTAAAAGGCTTCAGGCGTGCCCACCGGAAACACCGGCATGCTGTTCATCCCGGTGCGCCATTGCTGGCCGTTGGCTTGGCTCAATTGCAAGGCAAAACTGCGGATCGGCACACTGCTGTCCGGCGCGTAAGGGTTGCCACTGGGCAAGGCAAATCGGCCGATCACCGGCGTTCTCGCTTCGCTGAACACCTGGGCACTGGAATACGCCCGCGCCTCGGGGCTGCTCTCGAAGTAACCCGCCACACACACGCCCTTGGCATGGTTGCGGCGAAAACCAGGGTGCAGGCCGTTATTGGTTTCCAGGGCATTAACCAGGGTTTTGGGGCGCAGGCGCTGTGGGTCGAGGGTGCCGTTGACGTAGGCAAATGCCCCGGCAACAACGGCAACCACGGCACCGATACCGGCGAGCCGTGCGATCAGGCTCGCGGTACTCAACGGAGGACGGGGCGGTGATGAGTGATCTACCATGAAGTGACTCCAGGGCCAGAGGCCTAAGCGGTGAAACATAAGGTCGGAGCATTAAGACGAACGCCGATCCGCTCTATTCCCACGCCCTGTGTTTATTTTTCAGGCTTGGGAATAACCTTCAACGTCAGACGTCTCTCTAGTCCCAGCGTAGCGACCAGCCAGATTCCCATGCATGAACTCGACGAACAGTTACGTGAACTGATCCCCAGGATGCGGCGCTTTGCCGTGTCCCTGACCCGTAACACCAGCAGCGCCGACGACCTGGTGCAGTCGACTCTGGAACGCGCAATCACCCGATGGGCCGACAAACGCATCGAAGGCGACTTGCGCGCGTGGCTGTTCTCGATTCTTTACCGGCAATTCCTCGACGCCCACCGCCGCAGCCGGCGTTACGCGCGCATGCTCGACTTCTTCACCGGCCGTGACGACGCGCAACCTTCGGTGGAGCGCACGGTGATGGCCCAATCGGCCTTGCAGGCTTTTGACCAACTCAACACCGAACAGCGCGCCCTGTTGCTCTGGGTGTCGGTCGAAGGCTTAAGCTACAAGGAGGTTGCCGTCATCCTCGAGGTGCCCGTCGGCACCGTCATGTCGCGCTTGTCCCGGGCGCGCCAGGCCCTGCGCCAACTCAGTGATGGCGAAATTGCCAGCCCTTCCCTGCGGATACTCAAATGATCAGCCTGCCCCCCAGCGAACGCGATTTGCACGCCTACGTCGATCACCAACTGCTGGAGAGCGATCGCCGCGTGCTTGAAACCTACTTGGCGACCCACCCCGACGTCGCTGCCCAGGTGCATGCCTGGCAACAGGATGCGCAAGCACTGCGCGCGTCATTGAGCGGGGCCTTGCAACAACCGACCAACCCCGCGCTGGACCCGGCGCTGATTCGCCAACGCATCAAACACCAATCGCGTCGCCACTTCGCCACGGCTGCCGTGTTGTTGATCGCCGTCAGCCTGGGCGGTTTTGGCGGCTGGCACGCCCGCGAAGCGACCCAGCCTGCCCTGTTGCCGATGGCCGACGCCATGCAAGCGTTCCGCCTGTTTGCCCAGGATGGCATCATGCCCGCCGACTACAACGCCCAGGACGGCGGCTCGATGCAGGCCTGGCTGGATCGCTACTTCAACCAGGCGCACCGCCTGCCGGACTTGAGCCAGGCAGGTTTCAAGCCGGTCAGCGGGCGCTTGCTCACCACTGAACAGGGCGCTGCGGCGATGGTGCTGTACGAAGACCCGCAAGGCCGGCGCATCAGCTTCTACATCCGCCCGCCTGGCCCGGAAAACGGCTTTCTGCCCCGCGGCAGCCGCAGCGCCGATGGTTTGCAGGCCGAGTACTGGTCCGGCAGCGGCTACAACTACGCAATGGTCAGCCCGGTGGATCAGCCGACCACGCAGATGATGAAGTTCTAAAAGCCCACGTCCAGCACCACGTTGTCCAGATAGGTGCCGCCCGGCGGCGTGGTCTGGTCGGTGTAGACCTTGGCGTTGTAGTTGAACACCTGGCTGCCGGTGCCCAGGCCGTTGCCAGGGTTGACCTCGGCCGTTGAACTGGCCCGACGCGCCGTGCCCACGCTGCCCCAGCGGGTCGTGCTGGCACTCTTGAAGATGTCGTAAGCAAGAAAGTTACCGGCGGACACCATCTGCCGGCGGCCACCCACACTCACCGGGTTCTGCCCGTCACTGAGGCCCACGGTGTAGGCGCTGCCCTTGGTGCAGGCAACGCTGGCCTGCCCGTTGACGGTGGAAAATGCACTGACCACCGGCGCGCTGCCAAAGGCGATGGCGGGCGTAGTGATCTGGCAGTCATTGACCACGGTCATGCTCACATTCAGCGTGGTCGTGCCGTTGTTGATCTCGCGGCCCGCGCAAATCCCACCAATGCCAATGCCTGAACAGTAGTTCCAGTTCCAGAAGATACTCAGGGTTTCGGTGTACACACCTGCCGCCACGTTACTGCCGACGGTGGTGGCGAAATACAGCGGCACAATTTTGGTACCCGGCCCGAACACCAGGCCAAGGGAGGCGGCAATGCCACCACTGCCGCCAAAATCGAACGCGGTGCCGCGCGTCATTGGGAACGCGGTGGTGTTGTTGGCGTAGATCGTATAGCTGATGACATCCCCGGTCGGCCCGACCAGGCCGCCTTGCGAGGAGCCGGTGACGGTCGCATAGAAATGGTCATTGGAGGTCAAGACTGACAGCAGCGCTGGCGTGCAGCTCAACCCAGCGTTGGTGGTCGAACTCGGCTGGGAGGTGGTGCGCACGGTCATAGAACTCACCGTGGTGCCGAAACTGGCCGGCACGGTGGCGCCCACCGTGCACACCGCCTGCACCTGCACCGACACGCCCAGGCTCGCCAACAGCAGTAACCGCAACAGCCAATCCTTGACCTGCACACGCACACTCCTTATGTCATTGGCACACCAGTGGCCCGATCAGCGGCACCTGCTCCTGCGTGGTATCCAGTTCGAACGTCGCCTGGCAGGTCTGGCCATCGCCGACGGTGACCTGCAAGGTGTTGTGGGCCGCCAGGTTTTCCAGGTAGACCAGCCCGTCCCACCCCACCACCGCCAGCGCGCCGCTTTGCTCGTGTCGCACCTGGCTGCCCAGGGGCAAATCCTGATGCTGGGCATCGACCAAAGTGATGCTCGCCGCGAGCACCCGGCGCACCGGAAACTCCAGCAGGTAACCACTGCCACGGCGCACGGCCACGCGCTGCTCGACATTGGGCACTTGCATGTTGGCCGGCAGGTTCAGCGGGTCGATCTCGTATTTGGCCCGGTAGTAGGCGCTGGTCCACGGCACCAGCAAGTGCCCGTTGCGGTCGGTTTCACCCACCACTTGGTTCTCGTAGCGCACCGGTACGCCGCCAACGCCATCGGTGCTCACCACCACAAACGCATCGTCGACACGGTTGGCCGCGAACACGTGGTGGTCCATCCATACCAGCGAGCCACTGGCATCCGCCCAGCGGGTTTCGGCGTCGCGGTTGCCATACACGCCGGCCTGCAACTGCACCGACTGCAAGCGCCAGGTCAGGTCGGCCTGCCGATAAGCCGGCCCGTCACCGCTGGCGTAACCGAGGTTAAAGCCCACGCCGCCCTCGGCCGGCACTGCCCGGCTGTAGTTGACGCGCTGCTGGCTTTGTCCGGTCTTGCTGCGTTCGCTGCCCACGCTGAGGCTGCCGTAGATGTCGAAAGGCACCACCACTTGGGCCTGCACTGCCCAACTGCTGTCACCGACCTCGTGGTTGGCCGACAGGTAGAAACTGCTGTTGCGCCACAGCGCTTTACTCCAGGTCATGTTCACCAGGCGGGTGCGAGAATCATCCGCCGCCTGCACATCGAAATACCCCACGCCCAAACTGCCGAAATCGTTGAGGTTCAGGCTCAAGGTCGCTTGCTGGCTGCGCTTGCTGAGGCTGGCATAGGGCGTGTCGACCAGGCTCAGGTCGGCGTACTCATCGCGGCGCTCTACCCGTTGATAAGACACGCTGTAACGCTGATTGCTGTACTGGTAGCCCAGGCTCAGTTGCTGGCCTGTGCGCCCGTCGAACTGGCTTTGGCTGACGGCGGTATTGAGCACGCCGAAGTTGCCCATGCGCAGGTTGCCGCCGACACCGCCCAAGGCCAGGTCACCCGCGGCTTCGGCGTGGCTTTCCAGGGTAAACGCATCCGACAGCCCGTACCGAAAGGTGCCGCTCGCCACGCCGGAGCCATAGCCAAAATCGCGCACGGTGTAGTCGCGGCGCAGGTTACCCGCCGCCACCGAAAAGTCCGACAAGCCCTTTTGCAACAGCGTACTCGTGACGTAGAACGGCACCGTGGTCGAGACCTGCCGGCCCAGGGCGTCGGTGGTCACCACCACCGCCTCACCCGCGCCGTTGATGAACGGCACGTTGGTCAGGGTGTACGGCCCAGGCTGCAGGTCGGCGCTGCTGGTTTTGTAGCCGTTGATAAACAGGTCCACCGACGACGGCACGGCGGCCTCACCGGCAAACTGTGGCAGCGGGTAGGTGACCAAATCCGGACGCACACCAAAATCGCGCGACACCTGCACACCGCCAAGACGCACCGAGGTGCTCCACGGCAAGGCACCGCTGATCACGTCGCCGGCCTCATAGGTCAGCAGGCGCTCGTCGTCGGAAAACCGCCACGTGGTGTCATAACGCCGATAGCCGTTGTCCAGGCTGCCGCCGGCTGTCTCCCGGCCAAGCGTGGTGCGGTACTGGCCGGTGTTGGACAAGGTGCCCCAGGTGTCGAACAACCTGACTTCGTTGAAGATGCCGAGGTAGGTGCCGGCGTCATCGGTGTCGTTGAGGTAGGCGTCATAGTTGAGCAGCGCGCCAAAGCTGGTCAGCGCCTGGGTGCGCGGGTAATTGTTGCGATTGCCGATAAATTGCTCCGGCAACCAGGCCGGCGGCACGCTGAGCATCAGGCGCTGGCCCTGGCTGTCGTAATCGGTGTGCATGCCTGGCAGGTTTTCCAGCGCAACCTCGGCGGGCACTTCACCCGGCAGCTTCATACCGATTTCCTGCAACACCGACGCCGGCAAAAACAATTGCCCGGCACGCTGATTGACGGCGACCACGCGCCCGGTATCCATCTGATTGACCACCAGTTCCAGAAACAACTGCGCATCGGCAACAGCCTCCATACTGCTGGGAGGGGGCGGCAATGGAGCGGCCACACCCGGCGCCGCAAGCACCAGGCCAGACAGGCCACTCACCACCCACACCGATCGCCATAAACCTCTCGCCCGTTCATGGCTCACCAAGGCTTTGTGTCCATCAATGGACATCTCCATCCGTTAACACCAGGGGCTGCTCCATGCCCTACCGCACTGATTTATCGCCCCGGTGCAAGGTTCTCCAATTGCGTCGCACCATTGACTCGCACCTGCAGCGGCTGATCAGCCGGCAGGCCCTCCGGCACTGGCCAGCGCATGGTTGCGCCCGGCAGCACATAGCCCATCAGGCCTTCCACCAGCGGCCGAGGCTGGCCGCCCTGTTTGAACGTGGCGTCGGTCAAGCGCGCATGCACGGCGCCCTGGTTGCGCATTTCGACATAGTTGCGCCCACCCACTGTGACCTTTTTCCAACTCAGGTCCGGCTTGCCGGCACTTTTGGGGTCGCGCTCGCGGGTGCCATCTACCTTGCTCCAAAGGCCCGGGCCATAGGCGAACAGCGGCACCGAATAGCGCATCTGGAAGCGAATCGCAGCGGCCGTCTTGCCATCAGCCGGGGCCGCAGGCGGCGCGGCCGGGGGGATTTCATCGATGATGATCCGGTAGGCCAGTTCCCGGCCCGGCGGCACCTCTTTGGTCCGGGTCAGGCGCACCAGCTGTTTCTGCCCCGGCTCGATTTTCGCCACCGGCGGGCTGCCGATCACGTCGCGCTGGTTCTGGTACTGCTCATCAAAACCGCTCTGGGTCCAGGCAAACACGCGGATTTGCAGGTTGGCGGTCTCCGTGCCGCGATTTTCCAGCCACAGGGCGCTGGCCTGTTGGTCGGCCTCCAGCACCGGGTCAATCGGCCAGATCAGCACCGAGCTGGCCGCGTGCGCCTGCCCTGCCGTCAACGCCCACAACGCGCTCAAACCTGCTGCCCACCAGTGCCGGGAAGCTGCATACATAAGTCTTACTCCTCATTGCCAATCGCCTTACCACGACAGCTGCACCTGCAACGTGTCGCTGTACGTCCCCCCAGGCGTATTACCCGGTAACTGCACTCGCCCATAAATCGGCAAGGTGATGCTGGCTGCGTTGGTGTAGGCCACGCTCACGCTTTGGCTGATGCCCAGGCTCTGGCTGAACGCCGCGTCCCGAAACAGTTGATAAGCCACTTGAGCAGTGCCGCTATTGAGCTGCATCCGCCGACCGCTGTTGTTGTGCAAACCGCCATCGACACTCATGCTCAGCGCAACCCCCGGCGTACATTGCAGGGTCACGCCCCCCGTGAGTGCGACAGACGCCGTGCTGGTCGCCAGGGCCGAATAAGTGCCGAAGGCCAGGCTGCCGTAGTTCGTCCCGCCACCCACCACCAGGCATCCAGGGGTGATGGTCGCGCTGACCTGGAACGACTGACTGGTCACCGCCAGCAGCGACACCGGCATGCCCCAGCCGATGCACACCACACACGCCGCCCACCCTGCCCGGCTCATGGCACTTAGAACGTCAGCGTCACGTTGACCGTGTCGGTGTAAGTCCCGGCCGGCAGCCCGGCCTTGCCGTTGGCCTTACCGTAAATATTCACGGCCTGAGCCACGCCCGTGCTGGGTGCCAGGTTGATCACCCCACCGATGGCGAGCAAATTGGAATGGCCACTGTCGGTGAACAGGTCATACGGCACGTAATTGGCCACACCGTCGTACAGCGCGCGACCACCGCCCACAGACTTGCCGTCGTTGGCGCCGGCAGACACGGTCAGCGTCGGTGAAGTGCCCGCCGAACACAGAATCGACAACGCGCCACCGCCGCCGCCCAGCACCTGGCCGTCGGCTTCAGTGAACAGGCTGTTGGCCGTACCGAAGTTCAGGTTACCGAAGCTCATCCCGCCGGTGGCCGCCGCACCATTGACCTGGCAGCTGCTGGTCAGCACCAGCGTTGCGGTGACGGTGCCGGCGACCGTGGCCGCCTGCGTACCCGACACCCATACCAGCGCCATCAATGGAAAAACTGCTTTCGATACAAGTGCATGCATGATGTTAATCCTCATGATTTACCAATCCAGAGTCACCGTCAGGGTGTCTGTGTAGATGCCGGCCGGTAGGGCCCTGGTATTCGCCACCACCGAGCCGAATACCGGGATCGGTACTTGTGTGCCCTTGGTCACGACGAAATTGCGTTGTTGGCCAATGCTGTAAGTGCTCTGGCCCAGCGGATCGGCCGACAGCCGATACGGGATGGTCTGACGCCCGTTGCTCAAGCGTCGCGTAGTGCCATCGCCGTGCGCGCCGCCGTCGATCGTCACGGTGAAACTGCTGACCACCGAGGGGTTGCAGGACACCGACAGCGGCGCCTTGTCGCCATCGGAAACGGCTGCGCCCAGTGGGTTGCTCCAGGTCGGGCCCTGGCTGCCAAAGTCGAGCATTGCCGTGCCGCCCGCGGGGCTCACGGGCGCGCTTGCGGCGCCTTTGCTCACCTCACAACTGGCGGTTATCACCAGCCGCGCATGAATCTGCCCGGCCACGGCCGCCTGGGCGTCTTCTGCCAGCAGCAACAGGCCGCCCATGGCCACGAGGGCCCAGCCCCGGCTTACCATGTGACCGTGACCTTGAGCAGGTCGGTGTAGCGGCCGACGGCGGGGATGTCCTTGAGCGGTTCGATGCGACCATATAAGGGCAAGTCGACGCTGCCCGAGTCCGGCACGCGGCCACTGAGCGGTTCATTCACGGGCAAGGCAATACGTCGCGCGGCGTCGGCGTAGAGGCGATAGGGAATAGGTTTACTCGAGGGGGTCGCGGCGCTGAGGTAGCGCACTTCGCCGACGCCGCCATGCAGGCCGCCGTCAACGCGCATTTGATAGGGTGTGTCCGGGTTGCATTCCAGGCGCGGCTGGCGCTGGCTGATCAAGGCCGCACTCAAGGGGCCGGCCGGGTCATCCAGACGCGGGCCGCTGCCAAAGTCCAACACGCCCAGCTGCTCGATACCCGCATCGCGGGTGATGCCCACCAGCTGGCAGCCCCGTTGCACGTCGATGCGCACTTCTACCTGAAGTTGCGCAGCGTAAACCGTGTTACAGAGTATGGCGCCCATGACTGCCAATACTGCTCGTCCCTTCACTGCCCCAATTCCTTATACAGGGGTATACAGGGGTGACAACTGTGTATGAGGTTAGCCATTTAAGGAGAAACCGCCAGTTTGCCCAGGACCACCCCCTCGCCATGCTTTTTCGAGATAGCTGGCGGCGCGCTTCTCTATTGGTCAAATCGCCTCGGGCGCCCTAAAGTGGGCGACCACCGCACGACAGAGTGACTTGCATTGGCTGTGCTTCCCCTGATTCAGCGTTTGCTGGGCAAAAAAACCGCCGTCCTTGACCCCTCGCCGATCCCGGCGTTCTTTGAGAACAAGGCCAGGCAACAGGGCTATACCCTGAGCGCAGGCCAAACCCGGGCGATTGCCGCCCTCGCCCGCGAGACCCAGCACCTGCTCGCCAACCGTGCAACGCGCAGCCTGTACCTGCACGGCCCGGTGGGGCGCGGCAAAAGCTGGCTGCTCGATGGGTTTTTCCAGGCGCTGCCGATTGCCGACAAACAGCGCGTGCACTTCCATGCGTTTTTTGCCCGCCTGCATCGGGGCATGTTTGCGCACCGTGAGCACGACGACGCCCTGGGCGTGACCCTCGATGAGCTGCTGGCGGGATGCCGGGTGCTGTGTTTCGACGAATTCCATGTTCACGATATCGGCGATGCCATGCTTATCAGCCGGCTGTTCAACGCCTTGTTTGCGCGCGGCGTGCTGGTGCTGGTGACCTCAAACTATGCGCCCGAGGGGCTGCTGCCCAACCCGCTGTACCACGAACGCTTCAAGCCGGTAATCGACCTGATTGCCGCGCGGATGGACGTGCTGGAGGTCAGCTCACCCGAGGATTTTCGCAGCTTGCCCCATGCGCATGCCGAGCAGCACTTCACCGCTGGCCAGTATGTTTGGCCGGGCACGCCCGCCCAGCGTGAAATGCTCGGGCTCCCCGCCACCGATTGCCCGGCGCAAAGCCTGACCGTCGGCAATCGTCAGCTGATATGTCGCCACCATCAGGCGCCAACCATCGCGTTCACCTTCAACGACTTGTGCGAACAACTCACGGCCGTGATGGATTACCTGCTGCTCTGCGAGGACTTCGACCACTGGATTGTCGACGGGCTGCCCCAGTTGGCAGACTGCCCGATCGCCGTGCAACAACGGTTTATCAACCTGGTGGACGTGCTGTACGACCAGGACAAACGCCTGACGCTGATCGGCCAACACCCCTTGGCGCATGCCCTTGAAGGGCAGGCCATCGACCTGGCTCGCACCGCGAGCCGTCTGAACCAATTGCAAACCGTCTACCCGCAACCGGCGCCTCACCCGGTATCATGAGCGCCTTTTTACGCCCTCTTGCCGAGTGACTGCGCCGTTCATGAATACCCTCGCCCAACTCAAGGCCGGCCAACTGGCCGGCATCACGCGCCTGGACCTGTCCTGCGGGCTGACCGAATTCCCGCGGGAAATCTTCGAACTGGCCGACTCCCTGGAAATCCTCAACCTCACGGGCAACGCCCTGAGCAGCCTGCCCGACGACCTGCATCGCCTGTCGCACCTGCGCGTGCTGTTCTGCTCCGACAACGCCTTCACCGAGCTGCCGGCGTGCCTGGGCCAGTGCGCACAGCTGAGCATGATCGGCTTCAAGGCCAACCGGATCAGCCACGTGCCCGCCGCCGCCCTGCCGCCGCAGTTGCGCTGGCTGATCCTCACGGATAACTGCATCAGCCAATTGCCCAACGAATTGGGCGAGCGGCCGTTGCTGCAAAAACTGATGTTGGCCGGCAACCAATTGGCGCACCTGCCGCAAAGCCTGGCCAACTGCCACAACCTGGAACTGATCCGCATCGCCGCCAACCGCCTGACTCAACTGCCGCAGTGGCTGCTGACGCTGCCGAGCCTGACCTGGCTGGCCTATGCCGGTAACCCGGTGGAAATGGCCGTGGATGTGGCGGGCGATGACGCGACACCGAACATTCCCTGGTCGGAACTGGAACTGGGTGACGTGCTGGGCGAAGGCGCCTCGGGGATCATTCGCAAGGCGGCGTGGCGACCGCGGGGGATGTCTGTCGCAGTCAAACTGTACAAAGGCACGATCACCAGCGACGGCTCTCCGCTGCACGAAATGCAGGCCTGCATCGCCGCCGGGCTGCACCCCAACCTGATCAAGGTGGAAGGCCGCGTGGTGGGCCATCCCGATGACCAGGCCGCGCTGGTGATGGACCTGATCGACCCGAGTTATCGCAACCTTGCCGCACTGCCGAGCCTGGCGTCCTGTACGCGCGATATCTACGCGCCCGACACGCGCTTCAGCCCCCAAGTGGCCTTGCGCATGGCGCGCGGCATAGCGTCGGTGGCGGCCCATCTGCACCGCCACGGCATTACCCATGGCGACCTGTACGGCCACAACATTCTGTGGAATGCCAAGGGTGATTGCTTGCTCGGGGATTTTGGCGCGGCGTCGTTCCATGCCACAGCGGACACCTTGGAAACCCAGGCGTTGCAGCGTATTGAAGTGCGCGCGTTTGGGGTGTTGCTGGGGGAGTTGCTGGCGCGGGTTGACACGCCGTTCAACGACCAGGCGTTGGTGGCGCTGCAAAAACGCTGCTGCCAGCCTGATGTGTTGGCGCGACCAGGCTTTGAAGAGATCGAGACCTTGCTGCAAGCTCTGCCACACCACTGATCAAATGTGGGAGCGGGCTTGCTCGCGAATGCGTAGTGTCAATCACTGATTGGGTGACTGACACATTGCATTCGCGAGCAAGCCCGCTCCCACATTTTTTACCGCGTTCAATTCAGCGATAAATCAGCCAGCCAGGCCGACGAACATATCCTGCACGTCGTCATGGTTGTCCAGCCCTTCCAGGAAGGCTTCGACTTCGGCCATCTGCTCATCGGTCAAACCACTCACCGGGTTCTTCGAGATGTAGCCCAGCTTGGCCGACAACACCGTGAAACCCTGCTCCGGCAGGGCCTTCTGCACGGCATCCAGGTCGGTGGTTTCGGTGATGAACAGGGTGGTGCCCTCCTCTTCGCCGTCTTCGAAATCCTGGGCGCCGGCTTCGATAGCCGCCATTTCCGGATCAGCGTCCGGGGTGTCCGGCGACGCTTCGATCAGGCCGACGTGGTTGAAGTCCCAGGCCACAGAGCCCGAAGCACCCAACTGACCTTTGCGGAACGCCACGCGGATTTCCGCCACGGTACGGTTGATGTTATCGGTCACGCACTCGACGATCAGCGGCACCTGGTGCGGGGCGAACCCTTCGTAGGTCACACGGTGGTACTGCACGGTTTCACCTAGCAGGCCGGCGCCTTTTTTGATCGCGCGCTCCAGGGTTTCCTTGGGCATCGAGGCCTTTTTGGCTTGCTCAACCACCAGACGCAGGTGGGCGTTGGTCGCGGTGTCGGCACCGTTGCGGGCGGCGATGGTGATTTCCTTCACCAGCTTGCCGAAGATCTTGCCCTTGGCATTGGATGCCGCTTCTTTATGTTTGACTTTCCACTGTGCGCCCATGACTCACTCTCTTTTGTCCATCGCGCCGAGACGTCTACTGGCCGGCGCTTTGGGGGCAGAGTTTATAGGGCAAAAAAAAATCGTTCCAGCAAAAAACCGTCAAGACGCCAACTCGAAAAACGCCTGGATCAGGCGCAGTGAACGGCGTCGCTCCATGCAACCGAGCATGTGCCGGTTGACCAGCCCGTCGCCCTGCAGGGGAATGGCATGCACGCGCGGATCGCGGCTGACCTCCATTGACGACACCACCCCCACGCCCAGTTCAGCGGCGACGGCTTCGGTCACCGCCTCACGGCTGTCCAGTTCGAGCAAGACCTTGGGCTGCACCGCGGCGCTAACGCACGCGCTGTCGAAGGTGCGCCGGGTAATCGAGCCGGGCTCGCGAAGCACCATGATCACTTCGTGCAATTGCTCAAGGCGAATACCCGCCGGGTCGGCCAGCCACGGGTGCCCTGCCGGCACCAAGGCGCAGATGCGCGATTCGTTCAGGGCTTGCAGGTGCAGGCCATTGCGCGGTTCCACCTCGGTGAGCACCGCCACATCCGCATGCTCGGACAACAGCGCCGCCAGGGTTTCCTGAGCATTGCCCAAGCGCAGGTTCACGGTGATGCCTGGGTAGCGCGCACGTAACCTGGCGATCATCGGCATCACCAGATGCGGGCCGTCGGCCGCCACCTCCAGGCGCCCGGTGAGCAACTGACGATTGGCTTCCAGCAGGGTCTGGGCCTCGTCCACCAGACCAAAGATCGCGCGGGTGATCGCCGCCAGACGCGTGCCCTCCTCGGTCAACTCCACCCGCCGCGCCGTACGCCGTAACAACGGGATCTGATAATGCTCCTCCAGAGCCTTGATGTGCCCGGTCACCGCCGGCTGGCTGATAAACAGCCGCGCCGCCGCCCGGGTGAAACTGCCCTCGCGGGCTACGGCATCGAATGCACGCAGTTGGAACAAGTTCATAGCTATCGGCCTCACTGATAGCTCGCATAACAACAAACAATTTGATTGATAACAAGCCAAACTGCACTTTAGGCGCCGTAGCTTCCCCAAGACTTGCGAGGACTTGAGATGACCACCGCCGCGCCCATTCTGCTCACACCCGGCCCCCTGACCACGTCCGTGCGTACGCGTCAGGCCATGCTGGTGGATTGGGGTTCATGGGACCAGCGATTCAACCAACTCACCGCCAGCGTCTGCGAGCAGTTGCTGGCGATCCTCAACGCTGCCGACAGCCATCACTGCGTGCCCCTGCAAGGCAGCGGCACCTTTGCCGTCGAAGCCGCCATCGGCACCCTGGTGCCGCGTAGTGGCAAGGTGCTGGTATTGATCAACGGCGCCTACGGCAAGCGCTTGGCCAGGATCTGCGAAGTGCTCGGCCGCCCATTCAGTACCTTTGAAACCGCCGAGGATGAACCGACCACTGCGGCCGATGTGGACCGTCTGCTGCGCGCCGACCCGGCCATTACCCACGTGGCGCTGATCCACTGCGAGACCAGCACCGGCATTCTCAACCCGCTGCCGCCGATTGCCGAGGTGGTGAAAAGCCACGGCAAGCGCCTGATCATCGACGCCATGAGTTCCTTCGGCGCGCTGCCAATTGACGCTCGCGAAGTGCCGTTCGACGCACTGATAGCAGCCTCGGGCAAATGCCTGGAGGGCGTGCCGGGCATGGGTTTCGTGTTTGCCGACAAACAGTCGCTGGCAGCCGTCCAAGGTCACTGCCACTCCCTGGCGATGGACCTGTTCGACCAGCACAGCTACATGGCCAGGACCGGGCAATGGCGCTTCACCCCGCCAACGCACGTGGTCGCCGCCCTGCACGAAGCGTTACTGCAATATCACGAAGAAGGCGGCCTGCCTGCGCGTCACCAGCGCTATACACGCAACTGTCAGGCGCTGCTCGATGGCATGGCCGAACTGGGCCTGCGCAGCTTCCTGCCGGCAGCGATCCAGGCGCCGATCATCGTCACCTTTCATGCGCCAAAGGACCCGCGTTACCAGTTCAAGGCGTTCTATGAGCGGGTCAAGGCCAAGGGTTTCATCCTGTACCCCGGCAAACTGACCCAAGTGGAAACCTTCCGCGTGGGCTGTATCGGCCACGTCGATGCGGCCGGCATGCGCGCCGCGGTCAAGGCGATCGCGCAGGTGTTGCAAGAAATGGAAGTGCTGGACATTTGATTTCCCCCATTACCCCCAGGACCTGCACCATGAATTACCAGAACCCCAACACCCTCCAGGCCGTTATCCTCGATTGGGCCGGCACCGTGGTCGACTTCGGCTCCTTCGCCCCCACGCAGATTTTTGTCGAAGCCTTCGCCGAGTTCGACGTGCACGTTTCCATCGAAGAAGCCCGAGGCCCGATGGGCATGGGCAAGTGGGACCATATCCGCACCCTCTGCGATCAGCCGCAAGTGGCCGAACGTTACCGCAAGGCCTTTGGTCGCACTCCGACCGACGACGACGTAACCGCCCTCTATGAGCGCTTCATGCCGCTGCAGATCGAGAAAATCGCCGAACACTCGGCGCTGATCCCCGGAGCACTCGACACCATCGCCCGGCTGCGTGCGCAAGGCATCAAGATCGGCTCTTGCTCCGGCTACCCCAAGCAAGTAATGGACAAGGTCGTCGCCCTGGCCGCCACCAACGGCTACCTCGCCGATCACGTGGTCGCCACCGATGAAGTGCCCAACGGTCGCCCATGGCCGGCCCAGGCACTGGCCAACGTGATCGCGCTGGGCATTGATGATGTGGCGGCCTGCGTGAAGGTCGACGACACCGTGCCCGGCATTCTCGAAGGCCGTCGCGCCGGAATGTGGACCGTGGCGCTGACTTGCTCGGGCAATGCCCTGGGCCTGACCTACGAGCAATTTCGTGCCCTGGACAGCAGCACCCTGGCCCGCGAACGCGAGCGCATCGAGGCGATGTTCAAAGGCGCGCGCCCGCACTATCTGATCGACACCCTCAACGACCTGCCCGCCGTCATCACCGATATCAACCAGCGCCTGGCGCGCGGTGAAATGCCGCAAAGCCACTGACAGAGGTCAAAACAACGGCATTTACGCCAGGCAAAGCGCTCAAAACCGGCATACAGTTAAAGGACTCCGTCACCAAGAACGGAGGTTTGCCCTGATGAGTGAGGAACACAGCGATGCCGTGGAAAAACTCCGATACACGCTACAGCACCATGTCGATTGCGCTGCACTGGTTGATGGTGGTGCTACTGGCGGTGGTTTACGCCTGCATAGAGTTACGCGGCCAGTTTCCCAAAGGCAGTGGCGCGCGTACGTTGATCGTCGAAATGCACTTCATGTTTGGCCTCACTGTGTTTGTGCTGGTGTGGCTACGCCTGTTCGCGCGCAGCCTGGGCGTTGCGCCGAAAATCGTGCCAGCGCCCCCGCAATGGCAAAGCCTGTTGGCCACGCTGATGCACGTTGCGCTGTACGCGTTGATGATCGGCATGCCGATCGCCGGCTGGCTGATTGTCAGTGCCGAGGGGCATTCGGTGATGTTCTATGGCATTGAGCTGCCGCCGTTGATCGCTGAAAACAAGGCGCTGGCCAAAGAAATCGAGGGCTGGCACGTGCTGTTCGGCAAGATCGGCTACTGGCTGATCGGGCTGCATGCATTGGCGGGGATCCTGCACCATTACGTGATCCGCGATAACACGGCGCTGCGCATGATGCCGGGTGGAAGCGGGCTCGGGCGCAAGGGCGGTGGGTCAGCCACCAAATGGGTCGATTGATGCAGCGCAATCGCGGCCGGGTAGCCGACCTGAGTGAAGCAATGGCTGGAAAAAAGCACAGCAACACCGGATATACCTGGCTGCAATGAAAAGCAAATGTGGGAGCGGGCTTGCTCGCGAATGCGTTGGGTCAGTCAGCTCATTTGTACTGACCCACCTCATTGGCGAGCACGCCCGCTCCCACCCACGGATTTGCGCTAGGCAGTAAACCCACGGCGACCTTGCAGGCCGCCGGTATGCACGAAGATCAGACGAGTGCCGGGGGGAAAACGCCCGGCCTCGATTTGCTGCTTCAGCGCCAGCAAGGCCTTGGCGGTGTAAAGCGGCTCCAGCGGCAAACCACTGGCCTGCTCCGTGGCGTGCATGAACTCGAGCAATAACGGATCGACCTTGGCGAAACCGCCTCGGCTTGCATCCACCAATTCATACCCTTGCTGCACGATGGCCTGCACGTTTTGAGCGACGCCGTGGTCATCCGGCACCGCCATCGCGCCAAAGACTGCGTGCGCGCCCGCCTCGGCCAACGTCAACCCGGCCAGGGTCGTACCGGTGCCCGCCGCCAACCACCAGGCGTCGTAGTCGGCCCAGCCGAGGGTATTCAATTGCGCGCGCACTTGATCGACCAATACCGCGCAACCCAGGGCACCGGCCATTGCACCGCCGCCTTCCGGCACTGGGTAAAGTTGCGGGTATTGTGCGTGCCACGGCAACCAGAAATCCGCCGCATGCCGCGCGCGATAGCCGCCGTAGCCGAGCCAATGCAGCTGCATGCCAAAGGCTTTCAGATCGAGCACAGTGGGTGTGTCTTGAGGATGGCCGCGCAACAGGCCCACGGTCGGAAAACCGAAGCGTTTGCCGGCTGCCGCCAGCGCGTGCAGGTGGTTGGAGTGCGCGCCGCCGAGGCTGATGACTCCGCGGGCTCCGGCCGCCTGGGCATCGGCCAGGTGCTGGGTAAGCTTGAACCACTTGTTGCCGCTGATCAGCGGGTCGATGCAATCCAGGCGTAGCACAGCCACCTCGACGCCGTTCAGCCAATCCAGCTGCAACAGTTCAAGGGGCGCGTGGGGAAGCCAGTCGAAAGGGCCCATCGGGAGGCCTCTGAACGAAAAAAGGGGCGGCAGTCTACCACCGCCCTTTTTTCGTCTTACAACTCGGCAGCGAGGCGCGAGCCCTGGTTGATGGCGCGCTTGGCATCCAGCTCGGCCGCCACGTCGGCGCCGCCGATCAGGTGCACGTTCTGGCCAGCGGCGATTAGGCCGTCCTGCAATTCGCGCAGCGGGTCTTGCCCGGCGCAGATGACGATGTTGTCCACCGCCAGCAGCTGCGGCTCGCCGTCGGCGCCGATGCGGATATGCAGACCCTGGTCATCGATGCTCAGGTATTCGACGCTGTTGAGCATCTGCACACGCTTGTTCTTCAGGCCTGTGCGATGGATCCAGCCGGTGGTCTTGCCCAGGCCGTCGCCGACCTTGGAGGTTTTGCGTTGCAGCAGGAACACTTCACGCGCCGGCGCATGCGGCGCAGGCTTGATGCCGGCCACGCCGCCACGGGCTTGCAGTTGCGTGTCGATGCCCCACTCTTTCCAGAACGCTTCGCGGTCCAGGCTGGTGGACACGCCTGCGTGCACCAGAAATTCAGAGACGTCAAAGCCGATACCGCCAGCGCCGATCACCGCCACTCGCTTGCCCACTGGCTTGCGCTCAAGAATCACGTCCAGGTAGCTCAGCACCTTGGCGTTGTCGATGCCTGGAATCGCTGGCGTACGCGGCGCAATGCCGGTGGCCAGGATAATCTCGTCATACCCGCCCGCCGCCAGTTGCGCGACATCCACACGGGTGTTGAGGCACACCTCGACGTGGGTGGTCTGCAATTTGCGCTTGAAGTAGCGCAGGGTTTCAAAGAACTCCTCTTTGCCCGGCACGCGCTTGGCGATATTGAACTGGCCGCCGATTTCGCTGGCGGAATCGAACAAGGTCACTTGATGGCCGCGCTCCGCCGCCACGGTAGCCGCTGCCAGGCCCGCAGGACCGGCGCCGACCACGGCGATTTTCTTGATCTGCTTGACCGGCAGGTAGTTCAGCTCGGTTTCGTAGCAAGCGCGCGGGTTGACCAGGCAGGTGGTCAGCTTGCCGCCAAAGGTGTGGTCCAGGCAGGCCTGGTTGCAACCGATGCAGGTATTGATTTCATCGGCGCGGCCGGCAGCGGCCTTGTTGACGAAATCCGGGTCAGCCAGGAACGGCCGCGCCATTGAGACCATGTCGGCATCGCCCTCGGCGAGGATCTGCTCGGCAACTTCCGGCGTATTGATACGGTTGGTAGTAATCAGCGGAATCTGCACCGCACCGCGCAGCTTGGCGGTGACTTTACTGAACGCGCCACGCGGCACTTTGGTGGCGATGGTCGGGATACGCGCTTCGTGCCAGCCGATACCGGTGTTGATGAGGGTCGCACCGGCTTGCTCAATGGCCTTGGCCAACTGCACGATTTCTTCCCAACTGCTGCCGCCCTCGACCAGATCGAGCATCGACAGGCGGAAAATAATAATGAAGTTCGGGCCCACGGCTTCGCGCACGCGGCGCACGATGTCGACCGCCAGGCGCATGCGGTTTTCGTAGCTGCCACCCCAACGGTCGGTGCGGTGGTTGGTGTGGGCGGCGAGGAACTGGTTAATGAAGTAGCCCTCGGAGCCCATGATTTCCACGCCGTCGTATTCGGCGACCTGGGCCAGCAGCGAGCAGGTGACGAAATCCTGGATCTGCTTTTCGATGCCTTCTTCGTCCAGTTCCTTGGGCTTGAACGGGTTGATCGGCGCCTGGATCGCGCTCGGTGCGACCTGCTTGGGGCTGTAGGCATACCGCCCGGCGTGAAGGATCTGCATGCAGATCTTGCCGCCCGCTTCGTGCACGGCCTGGGTCACGATCTTGTGCTTCTGCGCTTCCTCGTCAGTGGTCAGCTTGGCTGCACCGGCATACACGCCGCCCTCGTCATTCGGGCCAATGCCGCCGGTGACCATCAGGCCGACACCGCCACGGGCGCGCTCGGCAAAATAGGCGGCCATGCGCTCGAAACCACCTGGCTTTTCTTCAAGGCCTGTGTGCATCGAACCCATCAGGGTGCGATTGCGCAAGGTGGTAAAACCCAGGTCTAACGGGGCCAGCAGGTGCGGGTAGGCAGCAGCGGTCATGGTACAGCTCCACAACGGATCATCACGGGACGTGGCAGGCTCGAATGGCCCGCCATCGGTTTATGTCCCACAGACTAAGAGGCGATGGACTGCCGCTCAATGACTGAAACTGACAACTTATTGATCCAAATGCACAGCGCCCCTTGGCAAGCAGGTGCCTGGGCCCTACCCTAGTCGGCGAACCCTGCACACGGTCTGTTGTCTGTTGCCCCATGCGTAAACTTCTAGCGTTCACCCTCGTCATGGCCCTGGTTGCCGCCGTCACCGCGTATCTGGTCTGGACCCAGGAGCGCCCTGTGGCGCACTACCTGTCGGACCTGCGCATTTCCCTGGCCGTCAATGAAGGCGAGCCTGCCGATCGTGGCAACTTGCTCGGCATTCAGCCGGAGTTGTTTCCCGCCGATTACCAGAGCCTGGAACGCCTGCACCTGAAGCTCGCGGCGTACCTGCAAAAGGCCCGTGATCAGGGGCTGATCAATCAAAAGACCATCGTGGTCCTGCCCGAACATATCGGCACCTGGTTGATGCTCAGCGGCGAAAAAAACGAGTTATACCAGGCGGTCCATTTAAAGGACGCGATGAACTGGCTGTCGGCCAGCAACCCTCTGCAGTTTGCGCGCGCATGGATCAGCGCCACCGGCGACAACCGCATGGATGACGCCTACCTGCGTATGAAAGCCTCCGCGATGGCGCGCGACTACCAGCTGTTGTTCGGCGGCCTGGCCAAAGAGTTTGGCGTCACGCTGGTGGCCGGCTCCATCACCCTGCCCAACCCGAGTGTCGAACAAGGCCAACTGCATGTCGGTCATGGCCCGCTGTATAACGCCAGCCTGGTGTTCGGTGCCGACGGTTTGCCAGTGGGCCAGCCACAGCGCCAGTTCTATCCGATCTACGATGAGCGCGGTTTTATCCAACCGGGCGACGAAAATATCGTCAACGTGGTCGATACCCCGGCCGGGCGCCTGGGCATCCTGATCGGCAGCGACAGTTGGTACCCGGACAACTACCGCAAACTCAACGAGCAAGGCGCGCAGTTGGTCGCCGTGCCGGCGTTTGTGACCGGCCGCGAGACATGGGATCGCCCATGGCGCGGGTTTAAAAGCGTGTCGACGCCACCCGAAATCAGCCTTAAGCCCGAGGAACTCAGCGAAGGCGAAGCCTGGCACCGTCTGACCCTGATCAGCCAACAACCGATCAGCCAGGCAAGCGCCGGCATGAGCGTGTTCCTGCGTGGGCAGTTCTGGGATCTGGGCACTGCCGGGCACAGCTTTCTCAGCAGCAACGGGCGAGTCAACGCCGACAGCGGCGCCCGTGGCGCACGCCTGCTGAATATCTGGTTGTAACGCCTTGAAGCCGGTGCGCCTCGGGGATCTGTCAGTGGGCTTCGTGCACACCCTGGCGGACGCCATTCAAAGCCACGGCCTGGACCCGCAACCGCTGCTGCTGCAATACAGCCTGGACGCAGCGCGCCTCGCCGAAGCCGGTGCGCGCCTGTCGATCCCGCGTTACATGCGCCTGGGCCATGCGGCCATCCAACTGACCGGTGACCCGGGCCTGGGCTTGCGCATGGGCCAGCTCAGCCGCTTGAGCCAGGCGGGCCTTGCAGGGGTCACCGCCGCGCAAGCGCCCAACGTGCGTGAAGCGGCGCGCACATTGACCCGGTTCGAGGCGCTGTACGGCTCCAACTATCGCGGGCAGTCGAGTTTTCACGAAGATGCCGAAGGGGCGTGGCTGCGGTTCTATTCCATCAGCCCCTACAACGCCTACAACCGCTTTGTGGTGGATTCGATCATCGCCGGCTGGCTGCAGCAATTGTCCAGTTTGGCCCAACAACCGGTGCAGGCGCAGCGCATCGACATCGAATTTGACGCGCCCCCGTATTGTGACCAGTACGCAGTGCTGGGTGACGGCCCGGTGCATTTTGGCGCCGACGCCAATCAATTGCGCCTGAGCCAGCAAACCCTGGCGATGCGCAACCCGCAGCATTGCCCGAGTACCTGGCAGCTGTTGTTGAAGTTGTGTGAAGCAGAGTTGGAGCAGTTGACGCGCACCCGCAGCCTGCGCGAGCGCATTACCCGTTTGCTGGGGCCGATGCTCAATGGCGGCCGGGAACCCGACCTGGAGGAAGTGGCGGCACGCTTGAAGCTGCCCACCTGGACCCTGCGCCGCAAACTGGCCGAAGAAGGCACGCAGTTTCGCGCGATTCTCAACGACACCCGTCGCGATCTGGCCATGACCTACATTCGTGATACGGAGTTGGCGTTCGGCGAAATCGCCTACTTGCTCGGTTTTGCCTCAGCCCAAGCCTTTCAAAGGGCGTTCAGGCGGTGGAACAACCAGACCCCAGGGGAATTTCGCCGCAGTCAGCGGCATTCCGCCTGAAGTCGGTATTACAGCTCGGTGGCGTCATCGACCGGATCCAGCGGATCCAATTCAAACGCATGGTACTCCAGCAGTTCTTCTTGGTAATCGTCCATGGTGGACTCCTTGTGAGGTTAAAGCGGCTGCCAATAAATGACCCGCACAGCCAGCCTAAAGTGCCGTGATGACGAAAAAATGTCTGCGCCATGACGTTCCTGCACATCCTGATTAAACGTAGCAGCGCTGGGTTGATTTAGAATTTAACGTTTGACGTGCGATTGCAATCATTGCATGTGCAACTACATTTCCATTAGGGTACGAACCTCTGTTGCCTGGAGCTTCAACCCATGCCCGCCTCTACCGCTAACGCCGCGCAGCTGTGTATTGACGCACTGAACGGCGCCGAACCATCGCGAAGTTCGCCGTTGTACACGGTGATGACCATGGCCAATACCCTGGAATTCAGCCAGCAAGCCTGGGTAATTCGCGGCCAGTCACGCAGCCGACGCGTGGGGAGCTGGCCTACCTGGTTCGCGCGTAATACCGGCGAAAAACCACTGCTGTACCTGCACAGCGCGGCGTCGTCGGCGCAGCTGTGTGCGTTGTCGGATGAGACCGCGCAGCGCGGCATCCTGTGCAACGACATCGAGAACCAACCTTCGCCCTGGCCCAAAGGCGCGCAACCCTCGCTACCGCTGTGGCTGGCAAACCAGCCGCGTTGCACACCGTATGATCCGGCCTCGGGTGAGGAAGCCCGCGCGATAGTACTGGCCGGGTTGCGCACGTTGTACGTCGACGGCCAGCCCGGGTTTTATTACCTGGCGCTGCATGATCAAGAGACCGCCGTGACGTTGGATGCGCAAGACCGTGAAGATGCGCTCCGGGGCATGTACCCGATCCAACGTCGCCAAGGGGAGGTGCGATTGCTTGGTGCAGGTCGGGCACTGGTGGAAGTCGCTCATGCGGCTCAGTTGCTTGAACAGGACTGGAGCATCACGGCGCAGCTGTGGAGTTGCCCCAGCTACACGCGACTGGCCCGCGAGGCTGCGGCCGCTGCGCGCTGGAATCGGCTGCACCCCATCGCGCCCCGGCAGAGCTGCCATTTGCGTGATTGCCTGGCCGGGGATACCACGCCGGTAATCGCCGTCACCGGTTATCCGCAGCCGATTGTCGACCAGCTGGGGCCGTATGTTGACGCGCGTTTTGTGGCGCTGGGCGCAGGCTCAGTGCAGGCGTGTGCGCCGAGTCGTTTTTGGATCGTGGTGTGTGCGTTGAGGGCGTTGGCGGATGAAGGGTGTATTGACGCACACCAGGTGGAAATAGCGATGAAACGGTATCCACTTGAATGAATGAGAAACGCGATAAACATGTGGGAGCGGGCTTGCTCGCCAATGCCGTGGTTCAGTTAACCGGCAGGGTTCTGACACACCGCTTTGGCGAGCACGCCCGCTCCCACATTGGATCTGCACCGTATCTCAGATCTTGCGTCGGTTGCGGGTGTGCACACCCGCCTCCACCGCCAACCCCGCCGTACGCTCCAGGGCATCGGCAAACAATTGGCGCTGCTCGGGCTCGATTTGCGACAGGAACAACTCGTCGACGGTGCTTTCGTAGATCGTCCACATTTTTTTGCGCAGCACCCGACCCGCGTCGGTGATCGAGGCAAACGCCGCTCGGCCGTCGCCGTCTGAACGTGAACGCACCACCAGGCCGTCCTTTTCCAGACGGTCCACCAGGCGCGTCAGGTTATAGCGCTCGATCGCCAGCACATCGGCCAGTTCGTGCATACGGCGAGTGCCCTCGGGGCCGCTTTCCAGGCCCCACAGCGCGTCATACCAGGCGTACGGCGGCAGGTCCGCCTCAGCCAGCCGACGCTCGATTTCACGGATGACCGTCCTGTGGGCCCTGACAAAACGGAACCATACATCAGGCTCATTCGACGACATGCAACACCATCCGGGGAATTTCAAGAAGGTTGCAATAGTAGCTCATCCCGCGCTAGATTCAGGTATGTCGTTGCAATTGCAACTACATTGGCGCTACTCCCACAAGGAGCTCGCTGCTTCAAATCCGCCTACCCTGGAGCTTCACATGACCCCCAATAACGCTGTAAGACTGGACGACGATCCACAGGAAACCCGCGAGTGGCTGGAGTCCATCGAATCGGTGCTGTCCACCGAAGGCCGCCCGCGCGCCCATTACCTGATAGATCAGTTGCTGGATTTCGACGTAGCGCGCCATGGTGACTTCTACGGGCGGGTGACCACACCCTACGTCAACACCATTCCCGCCGACCGCCAGTTGCCCTACCCCGGCAACCTGGCTATCGAGCGTCGCACCAATGCGTTTATCCGCTGGAACGCCATGGCCATGGTCTTGCGTGCAGGCAAACATTCCGGTGTGGGTGGGCATATCGCGACTTATGCGTCAGCTGCTGTGCTGTACGACGTAGGCTTTGACCACTTTTTCCGTGGGCGCACCGACACGTTCGACGGCGACCTGGTGTACATCCAGGGCCACTCCTCTCCTGGCATCTATGGCCGCGCGTATCTGGAGGGGCGCATCAGCGAAGCACAGTTGGACAACTTCCGCCGTGAGGCCGGTGGCAAAGGTTTATCGTCCTACCCGCACCCGCGCTTGATGCCGGACTTCTGGCAATTCCCTACCGTCTCCATGGGGCTGGGGCCGATCACGGCGGCCTACCAGGCGCGATTCATGCGTTACCTGGAATTTCGCAACCTCAAGCAACACCAGGGCCGCAAGGTCTGGGCCTTCCTCGGTGATGGCGAAATGGACCAGCCGGAGTCCCTCGCCGCCATCTCCCTCGCCGGTCGCGAGAAACTCGACAACCTGATCTTCGTGGTCAACTGCAACCTGCAACGCCTGGACGGCCCGGTGCGCGGCAATGCCAAAGTGATTCAGGAATTCGAAAGCCTGTACCGCGCCGCCGGTTGGAATGTGATCAAAGTGATCTGGGGCGGTGGCTGGGACGCGCTGCTGGAAAAGGATCAGAGCGGCCTGCTGCGCCAGCGCATGATGGAATGCGTGGACGGCGATTATCAGAATTACAAATCGCAGAACGGCGCCTATGTACGCGAGCATTTCTTCGGTAAATACCCGGAGTTGCTGGCACTGGTTGCAGACATGTCCGACGACGAAATCTGGAAACTCTCACGGGGTGGCCATGACCCGGACAAGGTCTACAACGCCTACGCGGCTGCCGTGCGCCACCAGGGCCAACCGACGGTGATCCTGGCCAAAACCGTCAAGGGCTTCGGCATGGGTGAAGCCGGCGAAGGCCAGAACATCAACCACCAGTTGAAGAAAATGGGCGCCGAGGCGGTAAAAGCCTTCCGCGACCGCTTCGGGCTGGAAGTGGCGGATGACCAGCTCGACGATATCCCCTACCTCAAGCCCGCTGCCGACAGCGAAGAAGCCCGCTACTTCGCCGCGCGCCGCCAAGCCCTGGGCGGCTATGTGCCCGCGCGCCACAGCGCCATCGAGTCATTGCAAATCCCCGAACTGAGCGCATTTGCGTCCCAACTCAAAGACACGGGCGAGCGCGCCATTTCCACCACCATGGCCTTTGTGCGCATCCTTGGCACGCTGCTCAAAGACCCGCACCTGGGCAAGCTTATCGTGCCAATCGTGCCGGATGAATCGCGCACCTTCGGCATGGAAAGCCTGTTCCGTCAGATCGGCATCCATTCAGCGGTGGGTCAGCTTTACACCCCACAGGATGCCGGGCAACTGAGCTACTACAAGGAAAGCAAGGACGGACAGATCATGCAGGAAGGCCTGAACGAATCCGGCGCTATTTCCTCGTGGATCGCGGCCAGTACGTCCTACAGCAACCACGGCCTGATGACCGTGCCGTTCTACATTTTCTATTCGATGTTCGGCTTCCAGCGCGTCGGCGACCTGGCCTGGGCGGCGGGCGATGCGCGGGCGCGCGGGTTCCTGCTGGGGGCCACGGCGGGGCGTACCACGCTGATGGGCGAAGGCCTGCAGCATGACGACGGCCACAGCCATATTCTGTCGTCAGTGATCCCGTGCTGCGTATCGTATGACCCGACGTTTGCCTACGAGCTGGCGGTGATCATTCGCGAAGGCATGCGGCGCATGTACGTCGAGCAAGAGGACATCTACTACTACATCACCCTGCTCAACGAGAACTACCCACACCCGGCCATGCCCGATGGCGTGGAGCACGGGATTCTCAAGGGCATGTATCGACTCAGCAGCCACCCGCAAGCGCAGGTGCAATTGATGGGCAGTGGCTCGATTTTGCGCGAAGTGATCGCCGCGGCCGACTTGCTCGAAAAGGACTTCGCCGTGCACAGCGACGTGTGGAGCGTCACCAGCCTGACCGAGCTGCGCCGTGACGGGCACGCGGCGCAACGCTGGAACCTGCTGCACCCGCAAAGCGAGCCACGCGCGAGTTACGTTGAGGAATGCCTCGCCGGGCAACCCGGGCCGGTGCTGGTGGCCACGGACTACATGAAGTTATTCGCCGATCAGGTTCGCCCCTTCGTCCACGGCCGTCGCTTTGTAGCGCTGGGCACCGATGGGTTCGGGCAATCGGATACCCGCGAAACCTTGCGTGAGTTTTTCGAAGTGGACCGGCACTTTATCGTGCTGGCGGCCTTGAAGGCACTGGCCGATGACGGCGTGATCGGCCGGGACAACATCACTCAGGCCATCAGTCGCTACGAGATCGACGTCGACAAGGCGGATCCCGTAACGGTCTGAGTTACTGCGCGGGCGTGGGCAGCGGCGGAATCGCCTCTGTCGGCGCCGGCAGGCTCGGATTGGTCGGCGCCGGGGCCGGCTCGCTTGCCGGGGTCGGGGCCGGCTCTTCCTTGGGTGCAATCGGTGCCGTCTCGGCGGGCGGCGTCACCGTTTGCGAAGCAGCCGGCGCTGCCGGTTCTTCCTTCGGTGCCTCGACCTTCTCGGCTACCGGCGCCGCCTTGGGTTCCGGCACACCGAGGTCAGCCTTGGGCTTCTCGGGGATATGCTCGGCCTTCTTCACTTCCTGCGGCAGGAATACATCCACCAGCGCGAAATAACGGTCGTAGAACTTGGGCGCCGAGACCGTCTCGCTCGCCACCTTGACCATCGAGTCATCGGTGGAGCCGATCGGCATCGACACCGAGCCCAGCACACCCACACCGAGGCTTGCGGAGTTGTTGACCTTCTTCAGCGCATAGCGATCCTGCAAGGCGTTGGCAAACATCGTCGAGTGGTTATTGCCTTTGCCGTCATCGGCACACACCACGTTGAAGCTGATCTGCAGGTGTGTCTCGCCGGTCTGCTGAAAGCTCTTGTTACCCACGACCAGCTTCGGATCGCTGCTGGTGATGATGTAACCCTGGCTCAGCAGGGCACGCCGCGCCGCTTCGCAGGCCGCCACGTCGCTGACCGGGTAATCACGGGAGAACGTACCGGAGTCGTCGAAATTCTCATGTTCATAAATAGCGGTCTTGGGTGACGAGCAGCCCGCGGCGCCCGCCAGCACCAGCGCCAACCCGAGGCTACGCAAGTGAAATGATGTCGACATCGAAAATCCTGAGGAAAACAGTCCGGGCGGTATTGTGCAACAGAACGGGGTCCTGGCGCGCGCATTCCTGTCGGTAAAACGTCACAGGCCTACAGGACGGTGCCCGCAGGAAAAAGCCCGGCGCCCATATGGTCAATGAACACGCGCAGTTTGGCTGAGGCATGGCGACTTGCTGGCCATAACATCCAGAAGCTGCCGCGGTGCTCGAGAAAGTCATCCAGCACCCGCTGCAAATGCCCTTGCTGCACCGCGTCCCTGACCATGTAGTCCGGCAGGCAAGCGATGCCCAAGCCTTCATGCACCACATGGTTGAGCGATTCAATGGTGGTGCTGACCAACGGTGTGCGCAAAACGGGTTCTGCGGCGCCTGGCACAGGACGCAATGGCCATGGTTCCAGCTTGCCGGTGGCGCAGAATTTGTGGCGCAGGCACGCGTGGCCGGTCAAGTCCCGGGGCTGCTGCGGGGTGCCATGTTGCTCGAAATAGCCTGGCGTCCCCACCAGCACCAAACGGTAGTGCCCCAGATGACGCGCCATCAAGCGCGAATCTTCCGGCCTGCCTGTACGAATCACCGCGTCGAAGCCTTCTTCAATCACATCCACCATGCGGTCGGAAAAATCCACATCCAGTTCGATGTCCGGGTATGCACGCATGAAATCGCTGAGCACCGGCATCAACAGCCCACGCACCTGCGGCACGCTGATCCGCAACTTGCCGCGCGGCGTGAGAGTGGCCTCGGTCAGTTCCTGCTCCGCAGCCTCGACTTCGGCGAGAATCCGTCGCGAACGCTCGAGAAACAACGCCCCCTCGCTGGTCAAGGTGATGCTGCGCGTATTGCGGTGAAACAGGCGCACACCCAGGCGCTCCTCGGTGCGTGCGATGCTTTTGCCCACCGCCGAGGAAGACACGCCAAGCACACGGCCAGCGGCGGTGAAGCTGCGGGTTTCCGCGACCTGCACGAATACCGAAAGACTGCTCAGGCTGTCCAATGGGCTACCTATCAATTGCGGACGTGGGTGTCCGATAAGTTCGGAACCTTAGCCTGTTTTTCCGCAGCTCACAGCCCCCTACCCTGCTTCCTTGTCTTTCTTCATGGATAGCGTGCGATGAGCAACAGCGCTGCATTAACCGATTCCGCCTCTGCCAACCCACGTCAGGCTCTGCCGCTGGGTGGCTTGCTGGCGTTGGCTTCGGCCGGTTTTATCACCATCCTCACCGAGGCAATGCCCGCCGGGCTCCTGCCGCAGATGAGCGACGGCCTGGGCGTCTCGCCAGCCCTGGTGGGCCAGCTGGTCACCCTGTATGCCCTCGGCTCATTGCTCGCAGCCATTCCTCTCACGCTGCTGACCCGAGGCTGGCGACGACGGCCGTTACTGCTGATTGCGATCGGCGGCTTTGCTTTGGTCAACAGCGTGACAGCGTTTTCCAGCCATTACGGGGTGACTCTGGTGGCACGTTTCTTCGCCGGGGTCTTCGCCGGTCTGCTCTGGGCGCTGCTGGCGGGATATGCCAGCCGCATGGTTGCGCCAAACCTGCAAGGGCGGGCGATTGCCGTGGCGATGCTCGGCGCGCCCTTGGCTTTGTCTCTCGGTGTGCCGGCGGGCACATTCCTGGGCACCACCGTCGGCTGGCGCCTGAGTTTCGCAATCATGACCGGGCTCACGCTGTTGCTGCTGATTTGGGCGCGCTGGCAGCTGCCGGATTTTGCAGGCGAACCTGTGGGAAAACGGCTGGGGCTGCGCCAGGTCCTGAACTTGCCAGGCATTCGTCCGGTGCTGTGGGTGACCTTTACCTACGTGCTGGCCCACAACATTCTCTATACCTACGTGGCGCCACTGCTGGGCCCCGCCGGAATTGCCGCCGAGATTGATCGTGTGCTGCTGGTATTTGGCCTCGCCGCGCTACTGAGCATCTGGCTGGCGGGCGCACTGATTGATCGATGGTTGCGGGTGTTGCTCGTGGCCAGCTGTGCGCTGTTTGGCTTGATCGCCCTGGCGCTGGCGTTCTGGATCGAGTCGCCACGGGTTGTCTACGCCGCCGTGGCGTTATGGGGTCTGGCGTTCGGCGGCCTGCCAGCGTTGCTGCAAACCGCACTGGCCAAGGCGGCCGGTGCATCGGCGGATGCAGCGCAGTCGATGCTGGTCACGGTGTGGAACCTTGGCATTGCCGGCGGCGGGTTGGTCGGTGGTGTATTACTTCAAGGCTGGGGCGTCGGTGCCTTTGCGTGGGCGGTTGTGCTGCTGATGTTATTGGCTTTGATCGCCAGTCTGAAGAGCAGGTAATAAAAAGCCCCCGGTCCTTTCAGAGCGGGGGCTTTGTACTGCAAACCGACATCAGAATTTCTTGATGTCAGCCTTGCTTTCCAACTGCTTGCGGTAGGCAGCAAAGTCTTGCTGACCGATACGGGAAGCGAGGAAGCGGCGGTATTGCGCCTTTTCTTCGTCCGTAGGCGCAGCGGCTTCGTTGACGCCGTTCAAGCGCACGATCACCAGACTACCGTCCGCCAGGGTCACGGTAGTGAAGGTCGGCTTGTCCTTGCTCGCAGGCTTGGGCATGCGGAACAAGGCTTGCAGCACGGCCGGGTCGATCGCTTCCTGGCTACGGGTAGCCGCTTCAGTGACTTTCCAGGCCTGGCCGTCGATCGGCTGGTTCAGCGCAGTTTTGCCATCACGCAGGCTGGCGATCAACTCGTCAGCATGAGCCTTGGCAGCCGCGCTGGCGCGCTCCTTGGTCATCTGCGCACGGATAGCGGCAGAGACGCTTTCCAGTGGCAATTGCGTAGGCTTCAGATGCTCTTTGGCCCGCAGCACAATGATGGTTTCCGGGTCCAGCTCAATGGCGGTGCTGTTGGCACCCTCATCCAGCACTTCCGGGCTGAATGCAGCTGTGACCACCGCGCGGTTGGCGGCAACACCTTCGCCACCTTCACGGCCAAACGGCGCCGAGG
Organism: Pseudomonas sp. Larv2_ips; assembly: GCF_963879675.1. NCBI lineage: Bacteria > Pseudomonadati > Pseudomonadota > Gammaproteobacteria > Pseudomonadales > Pseudomonadaceae > Pseudomonas > Pseudomonas sp. Larv2_ips. The sequence continues at coordinate 1,150,259 of NZ_CAWOAW010000014.1, read as the reverse complement.
TGTGCACGGTCAGCTTCAGGTCAGACGCCGGCTGAGCCAGGTCGGAGGCTTCGAATGCCGCATCTTCCAATTGCTTGGTGGCCTCGACAAAACGTTGCTCAACCTGCTGAGTCTTGAGCTCGCGCGTCAGCTTGTCTTTCAGGCTGGCGAACGATGGCACTTGCGGTGCTTCAACGCCCAACAGCTTGATCAGGTGCCAACCGAAGGTGGTACGTACCGGCGCTGACACCTGGTCCTTGTTCAAGGCATACAGGGCAGTTTCGAAGTCAGGATCGTAGACGCCAGGGCCCGCGAAGCCGAGGTCACCGCCATTGGTGGCCGAACCTGGGTCTTGGGAGAACTCCTTGGCCAGGGCGTCGAACTTCTCACCCTTGGCCAGGCGTGCCTGGATTTCCTCGATCTTGGCCTTGGCTTGCGCGTCGGTGGTCTTGTCGTTGACTTCAATCAAAATGTGCGCGGCACGACGCTGTTCAGCGAGGTTGGCGGTTTCTTTCTGATAGGCAGCCTGCAGCTCATCGTCCTTGACCGTGACCTGATCGAAGAACGAAGACTTCTTCAACTCCAGATAGTCGATAACCACCTGATCGGGGGTCATGAACTCTTTGGCGTGCTGGTCGTAGTAAGCCTTGACCTCATCGTCGGTGAGCTTCACCGCCGCAGGGTCGGCCTTGATGTTGACGGTGGCGAAATCGCGGGTCTGTTTTTCCAGACGGGCGAATGCCAGCACTTCAGCGTCGGTGACAAAGCCGCTGCCGGCGAGACCTGCGCGAACCTGGCCGATCAGCATTTCCTGGGTCAGCATCTGACGGAATTGCATACGGCTGTAGCCCAGTTGACGGATCACCTGGTCAAAGCGTTCAGCGTTGAACTGGCCGTCCACCTGGAATTCCGGCGTCTGCAGGATCACTTGGTCAAGCGCCGCTTCAGAGAAGCCGAACTTGGAGTCGGCAGCACCTTGCAGCAGCAGTTTGCGATCGATCAGACCCTTGAGGGCTGCATCGCGCAGCAGTTTTTCGTCCAGCAGGGAAGCATCGAAATCCTTGCCCAGCTGTTGCATCAGCTGGCGACGTTGCATGTCGACGGCCTGGCTCAATTCGGTTTGGGTGATCTCTTCACCGTTGACCTTGGCCACGTCCTGTTTGTTGTTGGTCGAAGCCTGGAAAATGGCCTCGATACCGGTGAACGCCATCAATGCGACGATGATCCCGATAATGGTCTTGGCAATCCAGCCTTGTGAATTGTCCCTGATATTTTGCAGCATGCGTCCCCCAGAAACGGTTGATCTTCAAAAATTAGGCAACCGTGGAGCGTGGGTAGAGTCCGGATAGAAGAAAGGCGCATCCGAGGATGCGCCTTCTCGTAACTGGCGGAGCGGACGGGGGTTTGAAAGCACACCCCAGGCCCTGGCGACCCGATGGATACGTGGGTCAGCTGCCGCTCCGCTGCCAGGCCAGACCTGCGTCTGACCCGGGTAGGTAAGGCTTGAGCGAAGCTTAGTTAACGGCTTCTTTCAGGGCTTTACCGGCTTTGAAACCTGGTTTCTTGGCAGCAGCGATTTGCAGTGCTTTGCCAGTCTGTGGGTTACGGCCAGTGCGAGCTGGGCGGTCGGTCACAGAGAAAGTACCGAAGCCTACCAGTACTACAGAGTCGCCGGCCTTCAGAGCGCCAGTGACGGATTCGATTACTGCGTCCAGCGCACGGCCAGCAGCAGCTTTCGGGATATCAGCGGATGCGGCGATAGCATCAATCAGTTCCGACTTGTTCACTCTAAGTCCCCTTATATATCTATTGAGTATGATTCTAAGTTTTTTGGTGAAAGCAAAAACCAGTGCTGAATGGCCTACAGACACTTAAGAGCCGCTTTATAACAAGGGCTCTAAAAAGCTGTCAAGGAAGCCACCCGGCTTAATCGCATTAATGCGTGCTAATTCTTTCCTTGGAATCAGACTCGCGTTTTTCATCCTTCGAGACTATCTCCGGAGCCACATCTGGCAAGGGCTCCGGCGCGTATTGCAGCGCAATTTGCAGGACCTCGTCAATCCATTTAACCGGTTTAATCTGAAGATCCTGCTTGATGTTGTCCGGAATTTCCTTCAAGTCGCGAACATTCTCTTCAGGAATGATCACCGTCTTGATACCCCCCCGGTGTGCAGCGAGCAATTTCTCTTTAAGACCGCCAATGGCCAATACCTGGCCACGCAGGGTGATTTCCCCTGTCATTGCCACATCGGCTCGCACAGGGATGCCGGTCAGTGCCGATACCAGTGCCGTGCACATGCCTACGCCAGCGCTGGGACCGTCTTTGGGCGTCGCCCCTTCCGGCATATGGATATGGGTGTCGTGCTTCTCGTGGAAGTCCAGGGGAATCCCCAGGCTCTTGGCGCGGCTGCGCACCACGGTCTGCGCGGCAGTGATGGATTCGACCATCACATCACCCAGCGAACCGGTCTTGATCAACTGGCCTTTGCCCGGGATCACGGCGGCTTCGATGGTCAGCAATTCGCCGCCCACCTGCGTCCACGCCAGGCCCGTCACCTGCCCTACCTGGTCTTGCTGCTCGGCCAAACCATAACGGAATTTCTTCACACCCAGGAAGTGTTCAAGGGAGTCGGCGACAACCTTCACAGAGAAGCGTTTTTCCAGCGCGTGTTCTTTGACCGCCTTGCGGCAAATCTTCGCAATCTGGCGCTCAAGGCCCCGTACACCCGCCTCTCGCGTGTAATAACGCACGATGTCGCGAATCGCTTCGACCTCAAACTCGATCTCGCCTTTTTTCAAGCCGTTGGCTGAAATCTGTTTAGGCGCGAGGTATTTGACGGCGATGTTGATCTTCTCGTCTTCGGTGTAACCCGGCAGACGAATCACCTCCATCCGGTCCAGCAGCGCTGGCGGAATATTCATGGAGTTGGAGGTGCACAGGAACATTACGTCGGACAGGTCGTAGTCGACTTCCAGGTAATGGTCGTTGAAATTATGGTTCTGCTCGGGGTCAAGCACTTCGAGCAATGCAGAGGCTGGATCGCCGCGCATGTCGCTGCCCATTTTGTCGATTTCATCAAGCAGGAACAGCGGGTTGCGCACGCCCACCTTTGTCATCTTTTGAATCAATCTTCCTGGCATCGAACCGATGTAAGTACGGCGATGGCCACGAATTTCCGCTTCATCACGCACACCACCGAGGGCCATGCGCACGAATTTGCGGTTAGTGGCGTTGGCGATGGACTCAGCCAGAGACGTTTTACCGACCCCAGGAGGCCCAACAAGGCACAACACCGGACCACGAATTTTCTTCACGCGCTTTTGCACGGCAAGGTATTCGAGGATGCGTTCTTTGACTTCTTCGAGGCCGTAGTGGTCGGCATCGAGGATGTCTTCAGCGCGCGCCAAGTCCAGGCGCACTTTGGTCTGAGCCTTCCACGGCACCTGCACCAGCCAGTCGATGTAGGAACGCACCACGGTGGCTTCGGCGGACATTGGCGACATTTGCTTGAGCTTGTTCAGCTCAGCGGTGGCCTTGGTCAGCGCGTCCTTTGGCAGGCCGGCAGCATCGATGCGCTTTTTCAGCTCTTCGATTTCATTGTGGCCGTCCTCGCTGTCGCCGAGTTCTTTCTGAATGGCCTTCATCTGCTCATTCAGGTAGTACTCGCGCTGGCTGCGCTCCATCTGTTTTTTCACGCGACCGCGAATGCGTTTCTCAACCTGCAGCAGGTCGATCTCGCCATCCAGCAAAGCCAGTACGTGTTCAACACGGGCCGGCAAGTCGATGATTTCGAGGATGTCTTGCTTCTGCTCGATTTTCAGCGCCATGTGCGCGGCCATGGTGTCGACCAGGCGGCTTGGCTCATCAATGCTGTTGAGAGAGGACAGGACTTCAGCCGGGACTTTTTTGCCCAACTGCACATACTGCTCGAACTGCGAGAGCAGGCTGCGCACAAACACTTCAGATTCGCGCTCAGGGGCTTCGACTTCGTCGATCAGCGCCACTTCGGCGCGCAGGTGGCCATCTACCTCCATGAAACGCTCGACCGCACCACGTTGCTCACCTTCCACCAGCACCTTGACGGTGCCATCGGGCAGCTTGAGCAATTGCAGGACAGTAGCAACGGTACCGACGCGATACAGGGCGTCTTCGCCTGGATCATCATCAGCAGGATTTTTCTGGGCCAACAGCAGGATCTGCTTGTCGCCCGTCATCGCGGCCTCGAGGGCTTCGATAGACTTCTCGCGCCCCACGAACAGCGGGATAACCATGTGCGGATAGACGACGACATCACGCAACGGCAGGAGAGGCAATTCGATGGTTGTCTTCATGATTTCGCCTCTATGACAGTTGAAAAGTAAGCTTGAAAACAAGATGGGGGCTGCATGCAAAAAAAACAAGCTCAATGCCAGCAGTTAAACGCATGAATAAACGCGAATTAAAAAAACTGCTGCAAAAAACAGCCCCAAAAAAGAAGGGGCCCCGAAAGGCCCCTTGCTTGTACTGCAACTGCAAAACGCTTAAGCGTCAGGTGCAGCCTTGGCAGCCGGCTCACTGTTTTCGTAGATATACAGTGGCTTGGATTTGCCTTCGATAACGCTTTCGTCGATCACCACTTTACTCACCTCAGACTGCGAGGGGATTTCGTACATGGTGTCGAGCAAAACGCCTTCGAGAATCGAGCGCAAACCACGTGCACCGGTCTTGCGCTCCAGTGCCCGCTTGGCCACTGATTTGAGTGCGTCGGTACGGAACTCGAGGTCTACACCTTCCATCTCGAACAACTTGGCGTATTGCTTGGTCAGGGCGTTTTTCGGCTCGGTGAGGATCTGAATCAAAGCAGCCTCATCCAGCTCGTCCAACGTGGCCAGGACCGGCAGACGGCCAACGAATTCCGGGATCAGACCGAACTTGACCAGATCGTCAGGCTCGACTTCACGCAGGGACTCGCCCACCTTCTTGCCTTCTTCCTTGCTGCGCACTTCCGCACCGAAACCGATGCCGCCACGCGTGGAACGTTGCTGAATAACCTTTTCCAGACCGGAGAACGCACCGCCACAGATGAACAGGATGTTGCGCGTATCAACCTGAAGGAATTCCTGCTGCGGGTGCTTGCGGCCACCTTGAGGCGGTACGGAAGCAACCGTGCCTTCGATCAGTTTCAACAGAGCCTGCTGCACGCCTTCACCCGATACATCGCGGGTGATCGACGGGTTGTCGGACTTGCGCGAAATCTTGTCGATTTCGTCGATGTAGACAATACCCATCTGGGCCTTCTCTACGTCGTAGTCGCACTTCTGCAGCAGTTTCTGAATGATGTTCTCGACGTCCTCACCCACGTAGCCAGCCTCGGTGAGGGTGGTGGCGTCGGCGATGGTGAACGGAACGTTCAACAGGCGAGCGAGGGTTTCTGCAAGCAAGGTTTTACCCGAGCCTGTAGGGCCGATCAGCAAGATGTTGCTCTTGCCGAGTTCGACTTCGTCGCCTTTCTTGTCACGCTGGTTCAAGCGCTTGTAGTGGTTGTACACCGCTACGGCCAAAACCTTTTTTGCACGCTCTTGACCAATCACATACTGATCAAGGATGCCGCTGATTTCTTTAGGCGAAGGCAATTTATGCGCGCTGCTTTCGGCCTGAGCTTCCTGCACCTCCTCGCGGATGATGTCATTGCACAGGTCGACGCACTCGTCGCAGATAAACACCGAGGGGCCGGCAATCAATTTGCGTACTTCATGCTGGCTTTTGCCGCAGAAGGAGCAATAGAGCAGCTTGCCGTTGTCCTCGCCGTTGCGGGTGTCAGTCATTCGTTCGATCCAAATCCGATAGGCTTGCAACACAAGATGAAGGCTTATGCGGGCTTTTTCAAGCCCGCCGGTGGTCGGACATGCCGACCAGCCCTATTTTGAGGTGCTTATATTAAGCGGGGCGCTTTTCGATCACTGCGTCGATCAACCCATACGCGCGTGCAGCTTCCGCGCTCATGAAGTTGTCGCGATTGGTGTCACGCTCGATTTCTTCCAGGGTGTGCCCGCTGTGCTTGGCCATCAACGTGTTGAGGCGCTCACGAATAAACAGGATTTCCTTGGCGTGAATTTCGATGTCCGACGCCTGGCCCTGGAAGCCGCCCAGCGGCTGGTGAATCATCACGCGCGAGTTAGGCAGGCAGTAACGCTTGCCCTCGGCGCCCGCGGTGAGCAGGAACGCGCCCATGCTGCAGGCCTGACCGATGCAGGTCGTCGACACGTTTGGCTTGATGAACTGCATGGTGTCGTAGATCGACATACCCGCCGTCACCGAGCCGCCCGGGGAGTTGATGTAAAGATGGATGTCCTTGTCCGGGTTTTCCGCTTCAAGGAACAGCAGCTGCGCGCAGATCAGGTTGGCCATGTAGTCCTCTACAGGGCCGACCAGAAAGATCACTCGTTCCTTGAGCAGGCGCGAGTAGATGTCATAGGCGCGTTCGCCACGAGCAGATTGCTCGACAACCATCGGGACCAGGCCGCCAGCGGCCTGGATATCAGAGTTCTGCTGAATATAGGAATTACGGAACATGCTCTGCAGTTACTCCCAAATAGTCATGTCTTGAAAACGCATAAGCCAGCACGAGGCTGGCTTATGGTTGTATTTCGAACGAGTTGGACAATCAGTCGGCTTGTGCTGCTTCCGCCGGTTTGACTGCTTCTTCGTAAGAGACCGCTTTGTCGGTCACCTTAGCCTTCTGCAGAACAGTATCCACAACTTGTTCTTCCAGCACAACCGAACGTACTTCGTTCAGTTGCTGGTCGTTCTTGTAGTACCAAGCCACGACCTGCTCTGGCTCCTGGTAGGCGGAAGCCATTTCCTGGATCATTTCGCGAACGCGATCTTCATCAGGCTTGAGGTCGAATTGCTTGACCACTTCGGCCACGACCAGACCCAGCACGACGCGGCGCTTGGCTTGCTCTTCGAACAGCTCGGCCGGCAGTTGGTCAGGCTTGATGTTGCCACCGAACTGCTGAACCGCTTGAACGCGCAGGCGATCCACTTCGTTGGACAGCAGAGCCTTAGGCACTTCGATCGGATTGGCGGCCAGCAGACCATCCATGACCTGGTTCTTGACCTTGGACTTGATGGCCTGACGCAGCTCACGCTCCATGTTCTTGCGAACTTCGGTGCGGAAGCCGTCGATCCCGGTTTCCTTGATACCGAATTGAGCGAAGAACTCTTCGTTCAGCTCTGGCAACTTAGGCTCGGAAACACTGTTGACGGTCACGGTGAACTCGGCGGCTTTGCCGGCCAGGTCCAGGTTCTGGTAGTCAGCAGGGAACGTCAGGTTCAGAACGCGCTCTTCGCCGGCTTTGGCGCCAACCAGGCCGTCTTCGAAGCCAGGGATCATGCGGTTGGAACCCAGCACCAGCTGAGTGCCCTTGGCGGAGCCGCCAGCGAATACTTCGCCGTCAACCTTGCCAACGAAATCGATGTTCAACTGGTCTTCGTTCTGAGCAGCGCGATCGACCGCTTCGAAACGGGTGTTCTGCTTGCGCAGGATTTCCAGCATGTTGTCCAGGTCGGCATCGGCCACTTCAGCGCTCAGGCGCTCTACAGCGATGTCTTCGAAACCGGCAACGGTGAATTCCGGGAACACTTCGAATACGGCAACGTATTCCAGGTCTTTGCCGGCTTCCAGGGATTTAGGTTCGATCGAAGGCGAGCCAGCCGGGTTCAGCTTGTGCTCGACAACAGCTTCGTAGAACGAAGCCTGGATCACGTCACCTACAGCTTCCTGACGCGCATCGGCGCCAAAACGACGCTTGATTTCGCTCATTGGCACTTTGCCTGGACGGAAACCAGCGATCTTGGCCTTTTGGGCAGTCTGCTGCAGACGCTTGTTGACCGCAGTCTCAATACGCTCTGCCGGCACGGTGATGCTCAGGCGGCGCTCGATAGCAGTAGTATTTTCAACAGAAACTTGCATGGATATTCCTCGTTGCACAGACGTTAGCCGGCCGTTTCCGACCCCAGAATCAAGGGCATGCATTCTAGTGGGTCAAACTCAAGAAGTCACCCTACTGAAAACGGGTAGAAAAACAGCAGGCCATTTATAGGTTCAAGTGCACGCATGCACTTCATCCCGTTAGCAAATACAGCTCATCACGCCGAGGCTCTGCATCAGCCTTCTATATATAGAAGAGCGTGGACGCCCAACCTTGGCGACCGACCTTGCACGCAAGGCCGAAGGGCGCGGCAGCAGCATCGAGAAACACAAATACGACGAAACGCCCCACCCTGGAAACTCAAGACACTTAAACAAAAACGGCACAGCCCTTTTCAGGTACTGCGCCGTTATTCGCTATTAAATAGCTGCACTGACCCCGAAAGAGCCGGGAATCAGTTCTACACGCTCAAAACCGGCAACGATTCTAACGCCAAGGCATTGAGAATGCTTGCTTTTTCTTGGCGTCAAGCCACAGCGTCGACAGACAGGAAATTCTGAGCACAAAAAAAGCGCCAGATCATTGATCTGGCGCTTTTTCTGAATATGGGGTGGACGAAGGGGATCGAACCCTCGACAACGGGAGTCACAATCCCGTGCTCTACCAACTGAGCTACGCCCACCATATAGCGCTACTTGTGCCAAAGCTGCCTAATGGCGCACCCGGCAGGACTCGAACCTGCGACCATCCGCTTAGAAGGCGGATGCTCTATCCAGCTGAGCTACGGGCGCCTGATTAATCTGTACTCTTGGAGGATTACAAACTAAGTGCTTCCAGCCTTGCACGACAACAATTGTGCTTGACCTTCTTAACCAGTGCTAGGCTGCGCCCGACAAGTGCGACGAATAGTATAGACGCCTCGGAAACCCGTCAAATCTTTTTTGAAAAAAATTCATTTTATTTAAGGGGTTAGGGCAATTTGCAGACCAAGCGCCTTTGCCCTCACGTCTTGGCATGCGAGAATGCGCGCACTTTTCTTCCCCCTCTCGATGGTTAATCACGCGTAATGACTGCACAACTTATCGACGGCAAATCAATCGCCGCCAGCCTGCGCCAGCAGATCGCCAAACGAGTCACCGAGCGTAGCCAGCAAGGCCTGCGCACGCCTGGCCTCGCGGTGATCCTGGTCGGCAGCGATCCTGCCTCTCAGGTTTATGTCTCGCACAAGCGTAAAGACTGTGAAGAGGTCGGCTTTATTTCCAAGGCCTACGACCTGCCGGAAGACACCACCCAGCAGGCCCTGACCGACCTGATCGACAGCCTCAATGACGACCCGGGCATCGACGGCATCCTGCTGCAGCTGCCACTGCCCGAGCACCTGGATGCCTCCAAATTGCTGGAGCGCATCCGCCCGGACAAAGACGTCGACGGTTTCCACCCTTATAACGTCGGCCGCCTGGCCCAGCGTATCCCGCTGCTGCGCCCGTGCACCCCGAAAGGCATCATGGCCCTGCTGGAAAGCACCGGTGTCGACCTGTACGGCCTCGATGCCGTCGTGGTCGGCGCGTCCAACATTGTCGGGCGCCCGATGGCCATGGAGTTGCTGCTGGCTGGCTGCACCGTGACCGTCACTCACCGTTTCACCAAAGACCTCGCTGGCCATGTCGGCCGCGCCGACTTGGTAGTCGTGGCTGCCGGCAAACCCGGCCTGGTCAAAGGTGAGTGGATCAAAGAAGGTGCCATCGTCATCGACGTCGGTATCAACCGCCAGGAAGACGGCAAGCTCGTCGGCGACGTGGTGTACGAAACCGCCCTGCCCCGCGCCGGCTGGATTACACCAGTGCCAGGCGGAGTGGGCCCGATGACTCGAGCATGCCTGCTGGAGAACACCTTGTACGCGGCAGAAACACTGCACGACTGATAAGTGCCTGTTATAAAAAGCCCCGCCTGATCGCGGGGCTTTTTATTGGGCGCAATTAACGAACGACGATGCGTCGTACCTGCCTTGGCAGCTTGTTCAGCGGGTCGCAATGCTCTCCCCTGGCCAGCCTCGCTTCCAACGATGGCGTCATTATCGCCGGTGGCACTGGCAGAACCGCGTTTACACGCCTGTTCACTCTGGACCAGGCGCGTAGCCCGGAGTGCACCGATGCACTCATCGAAACACTCAATGACCGAGCGTTCGAGCTCGACCTGAAAGTGGGCTGTTTATGCTTAAGCACCCTACCTGACTATGTGGGCAACTTCACCCGTCACACACTGGTGAAATCGTCGGCCTAAAGCCGCTTTGAAAAAAACCTGGCGCGATGAGCAGGATTTTTAAAAACCGGTACAACCCTGACCAATCATCGGCTTACAGCCTTTATTTAAAGGCCTCTATCGCTTTCTGATCCATACTCCTAATATTAATTTCGTGTATTCGTAAGTTTTCCAAAGTGGCCAAACCCAGCAAATTCAGGGGTTTGGCCACTTTGGGATACCCACCATTCGATAGCGGAACGCAGTCAGTGGTACAAGAATTGGTACGAGATCCATCCCCACCCCGGCGTCCTGCCGACCGAACACGACCCTCCCAAATAACACCGGTTGCTAAGCTGTTCACTCCACCAGAGAAACGCAAATGCCAAACTCAAACCTACTCCCTTCACTGTTGGAAGATGTGGTTCCAGCCACTGTTACGGTGGGCAGCGCCCATAAAAAGCCTGCAGCTCTACCTCGGTGAGCTGCAAAAGATGATCTGCGAGCAGTATCTACCTGCGTTCGAGGAGGTCGGCTCTAAGCCGTGAAAATCTACGTCTCACGCAACCACATCGAATGTGTGTTGGCCAAACGCTTACCAAAGGTTAGCGTGATGGCTGAACCAAACCGCAGAAACGCAAAAGCCCCGCTAATGCAGGGCTTTCGTTTGAATCTTAACGGTAGACCGGGGAGTCGAACCCTGGAGATGCTATCAACGTCCGACGGCTTTCAAGACCGCTATGCAACTGCCCGCAGGCCGTGGCCTTTTAATGTTCATTGATTCGCGTGAGGCGAGTATTGCACCAGAGATGGACGTCTTTTTCAGTATTTCCCTCACTGGCAAAAGACTCACCCTCACGCGGAATCATTACTTGGCTTGGCGAAGCACGAGCTCCGAGAGACGGGTCTTAACCCGGAAGCAGAACTCGCGAATTTGAAATTGATAAGCGGGCATGACCATGTGGTTTAAATCGGGACCTAATGAGTCTTTGATTTCCATGTACTTGGCCGTCTTGGCAGCAATGGCCTGGTATTCCGCCTCGTATTTGTTGTAAGACACTTTGTTGTAGACCTTTAAGACATCCAGCTCTTTACGGCATTGCTCAGCGCGATTTTGGTTCAGGTCTGTTTCTGATTCTGCCTGCGCGGATTCCGGAGCGGCAGGGACATGTGAATCAGCACGGGCGTTCGCAGGCGCAGCCTCGTAGCGGACTGTCCAGTTTTCTGGAGTGGTGTGTGCGACTTCAGGGGGGGCTTCCTGGACGACGGCAGGAGGTGGAGCCACGTCAGGTTTTTCTGGCGTTTTCGTAGCGCATCCCGAGAGGGCCAGTCCTACCACTACAACGATGCCACACATTTTATCCATCGGTTCCACCAATAGTCCATTACGGTTGGCTGAGTCGTTAGGTTCTGGGTAAAAGTAATAACTCACTCAATGATCGAGTGAAATTTTCTACCAGCCTCAAGGCGCTCAGCCCCTCTTCCTTGAGTACGCAGATAAACGATAATAGTAAAAAAACAAAAACATGACGAGTAAAAGCTCGCCAGAAAGGCTACAAATTTAATCGGTTAAATTAGTGTGGGGCCACGCTGCGCATGCGCCTGGTGGTGGCCCGTGTAAATCGCAGCGCCGATGGGGATGGCTGCCATTGTGGGCCAAGGGCAAGCGCCCCGAACCAATTGACGCCATTATAGGGACGGTCACCAAATGGGTTTACCGAAGGATTGGTGAGGACGCCAAGCCCTTCGAATAGTCAAGGTTTCGGCCCCCATGAGAAACCGTCTTACGCCATCAACCCCCAGAAACGCAAAAGCCCCGCTTTCGCGAGGCTTTTGTGTAAATCTTGGCGGGAAACTAGGGATTCGAACCCTGGGAACGCTATTAACGTTCGCCGGTTTTCAAGACCGCTATGCAAACTCCAGCGGGCCGGGTCGTTGAAGGCCTGCGGAGTTCCATTACTCAGGAAAAGTGACCGGGCTACAGACCGCATTCTACAAGGGGTGCGGTTTTAGTTTTGGAACTGTTTTTGCCCCTCCCCGGCGTTCTGCCGACCGTACACCAACCCAACGATTTTAAGTAATAGCGGGCTGGCTTTTCAGGCTTGGCCAACTTCCTCCAGCGCAGCATCCCCTCGAAATCTGACCTCTTCTTTTATCTCCGCAATGAGCCTGGCGATTGCGCGGCTAGATCCCAACGTTTTTGGATCAACCCCGGCGACCGTCAACAATTCCTGCTGAGTCATAGGGTCGATCAACTGAATGTTGAGTGAGTCATACCTGATCGAGCACACGCACCTAGTGGGAAGGAACGCCGTCTCAATTATATGGCGTAACTCTAAGGTAGAGATCATCACGTGACCCTTTAAAACCAATGGATAGAGGCCTTTCGGCGCGGCGATGTGGCTTAGGGAACCTAAATGTAAAAACGTTCAAGTTAGTACATGTTAGTTTGATTTTTGAGACGTGGTTCACGCAACGTAGCCACCCTGGCAGCCGCCCGTCGCATGGCCATGGAGCCTAGAAGGCAAAAGCTTAGTTCACCTGCTGCTACGCTGTTCACTCCGCCTGAGGAATGCCGATGCCAAACATTGATCTACTACCTGCTTTACTATCAAAGCTCTACGAAAACCAACTGGCCCTCGAGGCGTCCATCTTGGAGCTATCGAATTGGGTGGAGCAGCGCGGCTCCGCCGAAGTCGCTGAAAACGTACGCGGCGCCCTTTACACCCTCGACCACAACCAGGAATTTATAAAGATGACCTTGGCCGTCCTCATGACACCGGAATGAACGCCTCTCGTCGCCTGAAATCGCGTCGTGCTTAGATCTCGATTACTGTATGAACATACAGCTATCGGATTGATTCACCATGCACTCTATTGACGAAGACACCTCAGCGTGGCTTGGCTGCCCTACGCCTCTGGAAATGTACAAGCACCAGTGCGCCCTACTCGAGGACGAGATCACACAGACTCAGGCCCTCCTGCGCAAAGCACGGTGGAACATTGCTGGCCTGGTGCAGATGAACGATGTGCTGGCTACGCGTTTAGCCGAAGTAAAGGAAGTCCTAAAAACGGCTCAGGTGGAAGTCGAGCAGCTCAAGGAAAGATGCTCAGAGCCTGCCATCCTCAGCATGAAACTTGTTACGGAACAGCGCGACTATCTTCTCAGGGAGAATCAGCGGCTAATGTCGGAGCTCAAGCGCGCCGAGGCTCCCTCAACCTAAGTCGTCGGCATACGCGTTCAAGGCATCATTTACCAACTTACCCCACTGCGCGCTGTCAATAAGTCCGTGATCCTTGAAGACATTCGCAGCATGTTCGCTGGCTTGATATCGTTCTTGCGAAGATTGGAGTGTGCGCGCTGTGTCATGACTCGGCGTGACTGACAGAGCTAATGCTTCAAGCTCAATTTTGATCGCCATGAGGAATGCTCTGGATAAGTGCCTACGGTGTAGAGGCCACCTGCTGATCAGACGTTCCATCAAGCCGGACGAGCGGAGAAGATTATGTGCGGAAGACTTACCCAGTACCGGGGGATTCACGACTTCATGGCAGCGTTGAACATGCCTAACGCCCTGGCAAACTCTGTCGGTGAATTGCCACTGGAGCGTTACAACGTAGCCCCAACAACCCAAGTCGCCCTGCTCCACCTACAGGGTGACCTGCTGCACGCCGACATGGTGCGCTGGGGATGGCGGCCACACTGGGCCAAGGACAGGGCCGCGCCGATCAATGCCCGCGTCGAGAAAGTAGCCCACGGACCGTTCTTTCGCGCGATCTGGCCGCACCGAGCAATCACGCCCATCGATAACTGGTTTGAGTGGGTTGACGAAGGTGGCCCAAAAAAGCAGCCCTACCTGATCCGGCGCCGCGATGGCGCTCCGATCTTCTGCGCTGCCATCGGCCAACTGCCCGACGCTGATGAAGGCCTATGCGAGCACGACGGTTTTGTCATCATCACCGCCGACAGCGCCGGAGGCATGGTGGACATCCACGACCGGCGGCCGGTGGTGCTGACGCCCGACCTTGCTCGTGAATGGCTTGACCCGGCCACGCCCAAGGAGCGCGCCGAGCAGATGGTGCTGCATCAGGGAGAGCCGTCGGAGGTCTTCGAGTGGTTCAAAGTCGATACGGCCGTGGGGAACGTGAGGAATAAGGGGCCAGAATTGATTCGGCCTTTAGATTAATTGGGGTAGAAGTATCAAATGACAGTCACCACTGTGATGACCCAGCCGAGGGTCAGCAGTATTGAAAGACCCGCAAGCCGCTTGTCCATGGTGCCCGTCAATAAACTCAATGATCGCAGTACGAACGCCGCGGGAAAGACTAGATCATATGCATCAGCGCGCAACAGCAGGCGCAGATCCCCATCTGGGCATATCGCGGGTAAAGAAGTCTCAACAATCAGATGCTTGGGCCGATAGCATGGAGTGAGCACCCAGCGCTGGGAAAATTGAGAAATGGTTAAGCGGATTTAGGTTATGAACGATATTTATTTACTTGTAGAACACGGCAGAGATCAGGGTGAGGTTTATATTTTAGGATGGTTTGACGACAAAAAAAGCGCATCGGACATCGCAGAGGCGAAGGAATGGCAGGCGTACAGAGATGCTTTGAATGCCGAGAGCTCTTGGTCTCTTCAAGCGCCAATTCCACCTGATCAGACTAAGTATCGCCGCTATTGGGTTCAAGCCGTTTCAAAATTTGAGATGGGTCAAACTCACCGAGCATCGGCCGGCCACTGAAACTCATAATTTTTCAACTACCTGCTGATAGCGCCTTCGCATAGGCCTGGCACGCCCGCAGCGCGATTACGGCATTATCCCCATCGTCGGTGATGGCGATAATTCGTTGCGCATGCGCTGGGTCAAGTTGGGCTCGACGGGCTGCATGAACCACGCCGACGGCGCCGGGGGCGGTAGGCACTTCGCAGCCACTGGCTGAATCCGTGGCGTCGAGAAGGACTGACAACCGCACATCAGCAGTAGCAAGGCGGTCACGCAGCAGAGCCTGGTTGCGCTGGGCATCGTATAATTCCTTCGTATGTTGTTGGTCTTGGGTAGCGAGCTGATGCTCGGTGGCCAAGCGCTTATCTTGCTCGGCCTGCTGCTGACGCCAGGCCTCGCCGGTGATTGCGTCGAGGTCTTGCTGGTGCGCGGCGCCCTGCTCGGCAAGCTTCTTCCCCATGCGCCAGTCCTGCACCTCCCAGGTGGCGAAGGCTGTACCGGCCATCAGCGCCAGGACCAGCAACACCAGGCCACCCAGCTTCTGCACCGGCGTCATGCCAGCACCTTCAACGCCCTGTCGTACAGCGCCTGACGATCGGCTTGCCCGGTGAGCCCGCCGTTAATGCGCTTGGTGATCTTCGCGAAGTCCTTCTGGTCTGCCAGCGTGTTCAGTCCTCGCGTGGACCAAAACCACGCTGCCGACATCGCGGCGTGCTGGGGCAACTCCAGAAGCTCAGGCGTACTGATCAGGTCCAGGCCCAGCGCCTCGCCGCACGCGGCATAGTTCGCCCGGCCGGTAATCTGGATCAGGCCACGCCCACGGAACTTGGAGCCATCACCCTTAACGATGTTTCCCAAGTCGGCGCGGCTTTCATAGCCGAGTTGCTGCGCCGTTGGCCCCCAGATCTCGCGCACGTAACGCAACTGGCCAGACTCATGCCCGATCTGGGCGATGAATGCAGACACACGCAGAGTGCCGACAATGCCATAGCGGCCCATGGCCGTATTCAGCGCAGAAACAAAAACGCCGGCTTGGCGGCCAGCGTTCGGGAGGATCTGCAGCAGCTGCTGCTCGGTGATCGGCATACTTTTCTCCAGGCGAAAAAAAACCCGCGACTTGGCGGGCGATACGCTTTCTATATACTGCGGTGAATTATCGGAGCGAACAGGAATGGATCCCATGAAATACGCAATACTTCTCTTAACCGTCTTTACTCTTGGCGGCTGTGAAACGTACAGCGGCGGACAAGACGGCCCCGACATTAAGGCCGCAGGACTCCAGATCCGTTGCGATGAAGCCCCGGTGAATCAGCCCGGCTGCTATTCCCCGCCACCCTCTTGGTGGAGCATGCTACCAAGCCATTTTTTCATTCGTGGTAGCGGCTTTTGATGCTTGCAGCGGTGGGAATCCTTTCTCCAGGCGAAAAAAAACCGCTCAATGGCGGCCGTGGTCTTCGGGCTTCGTTCAGGCTTCAGGAGTGGAGGGTTCTTCCTCCACTTGAGTTATCTGTGGCATCTCCACCACAGGAGCGTCCGGGACCAGGATGTGCAAAGTGATCATGTGCTTCAGGTCATACGGCTTGTCGTCCTTGGTCG
>NZ_CAWOAW010000014.1:1044974-1133523 GCF_963879675.1 Pseudomonas sp. Larv2_ips | reverse complement strand
CCGAGTACGTTGATTGCTGCTCTTGCCATGATTAGATCGCCTTCAAGGTGCCATCAGCGGCACGAGTGGTGTTGCCTTCATGGTAAATCCTGTAGGCGTTTGCCCCGTAGGACGCACCGCCAAGTTTAAGTTGATTGTCGGTATCAATGCCAAAATGCACTCCGAACTGGCCATCACGGTAGAATGACATCACCGCAGACGCAGACGTGTTTCCAATATTAGAAATGCGCAAGGCGGTATTCGCGTTGTTTCCTGACGAATCAATAGAGGCTATGTTCGGTGGCGCAGTCGAACCAAAACTCAGGCCAATCGTACTATTGGCGGCCTGATTTCTCAGAGCACCAAGATTGCTGCAGGCCTGCGCCTGCGTAGCGGCCCCGGTACCGCCTTTCAAAACCGGCAAAGCTGCCGGGAGGGAACCGGTGCCCGCCGGCGCGCCGAGAGCCGTATATAGCTCTGCGGTCATCGCGTTAATCTTCATGCTTGCAGTTCGAGGTGGATCACCGCCAAGTCCTTGTGGCGGAGTACCGAGGATAATTTCTTGCCTAGCCATAAGTTCTCCCTATACCACCATCTTGGCGGTCATCGTCGATATACCTAAAGAGGTCGTGTTGTATCCTGGAATGTAAATAACGGCCGCAATCATGCGCTTATTCGGGTAATCCCAAATAAACTGAAGGTCGCTTTGTTGTTGAAGCGACCTAGTTACAGGCATGCTCATTGTATTTATAAGCACGTATTCATTATCTGAAAGGACAAAAGGAGATGAGAAGAAGTTAATACTCTGACCCTGAGCCGTTGAGCCGCTCCCCGTGAAAGTCCAAGTAGAATTTGAGTTTGAGAAAAGCGCTGTGGGCGTGCCTGTGTCGAAAATAATCTTTCTGGATCCATCTCGAAGCCTTATTCCGTAATCGCTCAGGATTTCAGCACCAAACCCAGCCGCGAAATATTGACCATTGGGCCGTACACTTGAGTTGTCGTAAGCCCTAATCTGAAACCCCGTCCATGCGCCAGCGCTTCCGAGAACTTCGGCGCGAGACATGCCTATTTGGCCCGATACAGGATCTGGCCGAATGAAAACAAAGGGCGGCAAGATCGACGTGATGGTGAATGGAAACGAGGTTATTGCAAATAGTCCAGAGTTATTATTGTATCTCCCCTTGCAAATAACAGAAAGCCTTGTTCGGTCAGAATCGATAATCACCCTGTTATCGACTGACCCCTTAAACATTAGTCCGTAGGAATCTGCCATTTATTTGAACCTCACTACCACTAAGGTCATTGCCGTCAATGAAATCCAACTTGCTGTTGTCGTATATCCTTTCATGCGCCTCCATACCCGAGCAGCGCCATTTATCACTTCAGGCTCAAGCTGACGATCACTGTTGTAGTTTATTGGTCCAAGGGGGACGCAGAAGGCAACAGAGTTCTGGGGCGTAATGTCAGCAATGGGCACGTCGATATATGAAGTGCCCGGAGCCCAGGTATTGGGGCTTACAGTTTCGGCGTAGACAATTCGACAAGTGAACGCGCTATCGTCGAGCTGGACCTGTCCATCGCTCCCCTTTACACGCATGCCATTATTCATGGCATAAGCCTCCCTACCGTGACTCGATCAACATCATTAGGGTCGTACACCGTGATGCCGTCATTGTTGAGCACCGTTGACGCACCAGCGCCAGCACTACGCAGCGTTAAGGTCCCGGCCTTGACGTTGATCTCCAACAGTGGCCGCCCCTTGGGGTCGACAGCTTCAGACCTCAGTGTCATACCCAGAATGATTTCCTGGATGAACGCCTTGCTGATAATTGCTTGGTTGAGGACGACCTGATTGTTCTGTACCACGAACATCGGCACCAACTGACCGCTTACCTCATCGACCACCGCGAATCGCTGCGCGAATATGAGGAACTCCGACTGCTCTCCATCCGATCCAAACGCAAACCCGGAAGTTACCGTCTTACCGCCAACTATTGTCTGAGCCTTGAGAGTGACCATTGCCGACACTTTTCCATTGGTGGTGGCGACAACCTGGTTCGTCTCCTGAATGGCCGCTGTATTTCGCCCCGAGCTAGCCTGCACGGTGTCGATCCTCTCGCTAAGCGCCTGATCCGTGGCGGCAAGCGTGGTTGTTGTGGATTTGAATGCAGCTTCATTGCTGTCGACCTTTGCTCCTAGCGTCGTTACTCGCTCTGCGACTGCGGTCGTAGCCGTAGCCGCTGCCCTAGACACATCCAGAATGCTCGCCGCGTTATTCGCGACATTGGCCTCAACAATGTCTGTGCGCACAGATTGCGCAAAATCACGCTCTGCGATCACAGACATCAAAGACCATGCTCCCGCGGAGGAAGTGCTGTCGCCAGCGCTGCCCTCCTCCGAGCCTGCTGAGTCGGACTTCACAAGCGCGTACACCCCGTCCAGGCGCTCGGCGGTGGCCGTGACCTTCCCGTCCACGTCCTCGATAGCTGCCTTGTTCTTGCTGATCTCCAGGGCCATAGCTGCATTGGTTTCGGCGATGGTGCCCAAGTTGAACCAGTAGTTGGCGTTCGGCGGCGTCGTATTGACAGGGACTGCGGTTGTCGCCTGGAATAGCTGCTGACCCACGCGAACCATATCGCCCTTGACGTAGGTTTTGCTCGGCACGTATTCCAGAGCGTCGACCACTTCAGATATAAGTTCTTCCAACTCCTGCCTGGCCTTATCCAATCGGTCATTGACCGAGCCAGGGCCGTCGCCAGTGATCAGATCGATCTCCTCACGCAGGCTCTGGTACAGCGCCCCCTTGCCGATCTTCTCGGCGAAGTACTTGTCGTACTCGGTCTGATCAGAGCTAGCACGGCCATTCACTGCGCCCGGGATCGGCCAGAACGGCCCAACGTTGCCGGTGCGGTCCACCAGGCGCGCCCAAAAGAACAAGCTCGCACCGGCCAGCAAGCTGTTCATCTCATGTTTGGCCTGCGGGTAGCTGAAGTCGCTCAGCTTGATAGCCGTTGTCAGGTCCGCCGATTGGCTGTACCAAATCTCCGTGCGCTGCGTGTCCTCGGCGCCCGGCGGAAAGGTCCACTGGATGCCGATGCCGTAGATCAGACTGGTGGTGGTCAGCGACGACACCGCCGGCGGCAGGCCGGTTTTACCTTGCAGGTTGGTGAGGTTCGAACTCTTCCAGACTGAGGAGATTTCAAAGGCGCTCACCGAGCGCACGCGAGCCAGGTAGGCGCCCGAGTAGATGCCGGTGACGTCGACGCTGGTCGAACCAGTGCGCTGCACCTTGATCCAGTTGCCGCTGTCCTTACGCCACTCCACGTCGTACGCGACGGCGCCGGTGACGGCTGGCCACGAGATGTTCATGGTGCTGATCGCGATGCCCTGATTCACGGCGTAGCTTGATGTCAGGGTGACGCTGGCCGGCGCCGGAACCACGGTGATTGGGATAACGCTGATAGGACGCTCTTCCAGGCGCGCGCCGGTGTCGATGTGCGCAAACTTGCTCGGGTCGTACTGCACGGCCGAGATCTCGAACACGCCAGGCTCTGGCCGGGTCACGCTCACGACCCGATACAGCGGGATCGCCAAGTCGTCGGCATCCAGCGCCCACACCAGTTCAGCTTCGGGCGTCACGGAATAAGCCACGGTCACCGTGACTTTCTGGCCACTCACCAGTTGCACGGTCCGCCCTTCACACTTGCCATCAGGCAGGTTTAGGATGAGCCGGTCGCCGGGCTTGGCCTGGGTGTCGCGGTCCAGGGTGATGACCCTGCCGCTCACAGCCGAGATGCGCCCGCCCACCGGCCGACCGGCCAGCAGTTCGTCCGCGATCGGGATCACGTAGCCAGGCAGCGGAATGCGCCCGTCGAGGCCGACCTTGAAGGTGACCGCCCGATCCTTGGCGTTTGTGAGCAGGGCCCACTTACCACGGCGCTGGGCCTCCGATTCGCGGGTGCAGCCAATCGCGCTGATCTCCAACGGATTGTCGCCATAGCGGCGCTGCAGCTTCTGGTCAGTCACCGCCGTGACATCGGTGTCGTAGTTGTTCAGCGGGTTGTCGTAGCTGACCAGCGCGCGGGTATAGCGGGTACGCTCCGAAGCGCTGGAATAGGTGAACTTGCCATCGAGAACGTTTGCCCGGGTATAGGCGAAGTCGAAGTCCGTGGCGCGCGGCATATCCGAAAGGGTGAATACCTGGCCCTGGGCCCAGTAGGTCATCCCTCGGTAGATCGCCGAGATATCGCGCAGCAGCGACCAAGCATCAGCCTTGCTCTGCAGGTTCAAGTTGCAGATAAAGCGCGGCTCCTGGCCACCCTTCCCGTCCGGCACCAACTGGTCGCAGTACTGCGAGATCCGATACAGCTCCCACTTGTCGACCATCCATGGCTTGATGCGGCGGCCCAGGCCGAAGCGGTCGTTCGTGGTGATGCCGAGCGTCGCCCAGGTCGGATTGTTGGTGTAGGCCTCCTTGAAGGTGCCGTCCCACACGCCGCTGTATGTGCGCGATGCGGGGTCATAGTTGCTCGGTACTAACCATTTTCGAGCCTTGCAGCCCACGGTCACCGCCGGGATGCTGCGGAACTGCTCTGCCGAGAACTCGATGTAGAGAAGCGCGGTATTCGGGTAGCGAATTTTCGCGTCGATCACCTCAGTGAAGCCGGCGATCTGCATCGTGTCCGAGATTTTGTTGTTGTTCTGGTTGATAGTCAGACGGGTGATGCGCATCAGCCAACCGGTAGTTGCCTTGGGCAAATCAATGCGACGAGTGCGCTCATAGGTGCTGGTGGTCTTGCCGTCGACAGCCTCACTCAGCACCTGCTTGTAAGCGCCGCCATCGGTGGCCAGCTCGACCTTGTACTCAATGCGGTAGCCGTTGATGTTGTTGTCCGCATCGACGGATTGCAGTGCTGGCCATGCGAATCGAACGCGCACAGCGGAAAGCTGAGTGTTGCTAATCGCCCGAACCCACGGCGTGCCGCTACGCAGCTCCGTGCTGATGGTGGTCTCGTTCTCGACGGACGGAATACCCTGGATATAGGTCTGGTCGACCGCGCCAGTACGCCATTCCCACTTCACGTTCGGGAAGTTCATGTTCCCCTGAGGGTCTTGCAGTGGGGTGTTGTCGAGGTAGATGTCCTTGGCGGTTGGTGTTCCTTCGAACTCGCCCTCCCCTACAGCGATCAGCATCTTGGCAATAGCGACCGAGCGCAGACTGTCCGGGGCTTCCGTTGGCGTTTTTGGCTTCTCTTCGCCGCCCTTGGCGCCGTGGATATCAATCTTGCGTGCTGCGCCCATGCTTTCCTCCGGACAATAAAAAACCGGCTCATGGCCGGCATTGGAGCTGCGGGTGGTCTTTACATCTGATCTTCGGCGTAAATCGCGGCACTGATAATTGCGCCGCCCCAGCGGCGCTCGCCAATGCAGAGCGGTACCGGGTTACCGGATGCCGTGGTGTTCTTGGCGCTACCGAAGGCGTAGCCGGGAGTATTCTCCGGCGCCGCACTGGTCTTGAGGCCGCCGGCCTGGGGGCTGAGCATTTGGATAACGCCGCCCAGCACCATCGAGCCGCCCATCATGATCAAGGCTGAGCCAAACGGTGCACCCGCGCCAAAGGTTCCGCCGGTGATGACCAGCCCGACAACGATCAGTACTGCGCCGACAATGGTTTGCAGCGCTCCGCCGCGCTTACTGCCGGTTATCACCGGGGCAATGCGAATATCACCCTCCCCCGAGAACTCAAGTTCCTTCTCAGCTAGGTTTGTCTTGCCGCGAAATACGGCGAACTCGATCCCACGGGACTTGGCGTTGGACAAGAATCGCTCGAACCCTGGAATTTGCACGCACAGGGCCTTAACTGCTTCTGCCGGCGTCCTTACGGCCATCCGAAAGGACTTACCAAACTGACGAAGCTGTCCGTAGAGCAGGATCGTGGTCATAGGCTGATAATTAACGGCAAGTGCCGCCATTTGCTTTTCTCCAGGCGATAAAAAAGCCCGCCGAAGCGAGCCTTGATCAATTTGATGCGCTGCAATACGCGCTAGTTTAAGTACCGCCAGTCTCTTACTGGCGATCCAGTAACTCACCAACAAATAGTGCGTTGTCTCAGAAGCTACGCCTCTGGGCCGTTTTAAAGTTACTCTCCAACGAATGAACCTAGCCCTCAAAATGGCAGCCTTACCGGACTACCTCGTTCGCTAAGCAACCTGGGTCGCAAACCTGCCCACCGCGTCGACCACTCGCTTCGCACCATCCTGAATTTCGACAATGACCTGACCTGCCTGGGTGGCGAGCTCAAGGCCCTGTTCCGCTTGTGATTTGCTATTTGCCATTTCAGTGACGGTCTCATCTACCAGCTTCTGATTCTGTAAAACTACCGATGCGATTTCTTCTGTCGCCGTGCTGGTTCGCCCAGCCAATTGTCGAACCTCGTCAGCAACAACGGCAAAGCCTCGACCCTGCTCACCTGCGCGAGCGGCTTCAATCGCAGCGTTTAAAGCCAGAAGATTGGTTTGCTGAGCGATGCTGCTAATCGTCTGAATAATCGAGCTGATCAACAATGACTGTTTGCCCAGCGCTTCTACTCCCCCAGAGGCTGCCTGCATGTCAGCGGCGATTTTACGCATTGTGTGCATAGTGTCGTTTACGACAACAGCTCCTCGCTGTGCGCTGATATCAGTTTGCTGGGATATCTCAAACGCTGTTTGGGCTGCCCCGCTGACTTCTTGCTCACGGGCCACCTGATCCGTCACCACAGTCGCGAACTTTACTACTTTACAAAGTTTACCTTCGGTGTCGTAAACCGGGTTGTAGGTTGCTTCCAGCCACACCGTTTGGCCGCGGCTGTCTAAACGCTCGAATCGGCCGGCAACAAACTCACCTTTATTCAACGCTGACCAGAAATCATTGTATTCCTGGGATGAAACTTGCTCTGGTTTACAGAAAACTCGGTGATGGCTCCCTTTTGCTTGTTTTAGGCTGTAGCCCATAGCTTGTAAAAATTGATCATTTGCCATCAGTACATTTCCAGAGAGATCGAACTCGATCACCGCTGTAGAACGTAGTAGCGCCTCAATGAATGACGCATTTTCCGAAGCTTTTTCTACTCGATAAGTAATGTTAGTAGCGTAGCAAGTAACATGACTCAACTGGCCACTCTCATCTTTGATTGGCTGCCAATGTGCATGAATCCAGACTAATGAGCCATCAGCATGAAGGTACCTATAATCGTCGGTGATCGATTTGCCTGCGGCAACCGCGGATCGGAAGTTATGAAAGCACTCTAGCTTGGATACGTACTGCGGCACAATCTCTGCCATTGCGCGACCTAAAAGACTATCCGGAGCATAGCCCAGTGCTTTTCCAAAATTGTCGTTACATGCCGTAATTCTAAACGTTGAGTCGATACTCAAAGTTAACATTTCACGGTTAAGGCCATCGCGCAGCTGGCGCAGCTCCAACAGCTCATTATTTTGAAATTGAAGCTGTTTCTTAAGGTTAGCGTTGAACATAGGAAGTCGCCTCTGTGATCACACCAGTCCTATCGGCATCTTCTGGCGAAAATTGAGGACATCCGAGGGGAAAACGGTTTTGCTGTGCACAGTGTAGTTGAGCGACGATGCTGCAACATCCAGAAGCTGCAGAATTCAGCGACTCTGGCGCTAAATAAAATTATTTCAATTGGCTCATGGCGTCTTTGTGCCGGAGAATCAAGCTGGTTCGGTCGGACCAAGGTCCGCCGAAGACAATGATCTCAGATGGCCTTCCGTAAAGATGGTGTAGTAGGAATGGACCGATGCCGAACGTACCCGACTCTTCACCAGGTAGAGCTGGATCAGTGCCCAGGTAGATCCCTGCATGGTTGGGGTGAACCGTCCGCCCAACGTGCATGACGATCAGGTCTCCACGTTGTGGCCGGGCGGCACGGACGAAGCCGGCGTCCTCGTAGTGATGCTCGTACAAACTGGCGTGCTCCGCACTCTCCCACCAGCCATCGATGCGCTGGAAAGCTTCGAACTCAATTCTCCATTCGCGCTGGTACCAATCGGCGCAGACCTGCCAACAGTCCCAAGCGCCGTGCACAAACGGCCGCTTGAGCAGCGGCGTGCTGCCCGTCGGGGTGATCGTGCGCAGGTCGCCCTCAGGCCACGACAAAATGTGCCAGGGCAGGGCCGTGGCCTCGCACATCGCCAAGTCATGCGGTGACGGCCTGCTGGTTGCGTCCGGGTGGGAGTGAACAATGCCGATCACTTCGCCCAGATCTTCCGCCGCGACATAGTCCTCGGGGTCGAGCCGGAACTCTTCGCTTGGCTCCGTGGCGATGTTTCGGCACGGGAAATATTTCTGCTTACGACCGATGGCCAGCAGCAGGCCACAGCACTCGCGCGGATACTCCGCCGCCGCATGCGCCTTGATCGCCGCAATGATGTGCTTGCGCATGGTCAGCTCCGGGCAATGAGGGATACAGCGGGGAATCCGCCGAAGGAAAGTTCGTTGTTCTCGCCGAAGCGCAACTTGCAGGACGACAAGCAGCCCTTGCACTGGTCCTTGGCTGGGTCATCCGTGGGATTGTCCTCATCGTCGAACATGGCCGCGCCGGTATAGCCGCAGTCCGGCCCTCGGTAACCATTGGTCATGGCCCAGTGGCAGAACGTCGTCATCTGCCGGCCGGGCAGTCCGTGGTCGTCGATCTCGCCCGGGGACGAAAGCTCCCAGACCACAGCCTCTCCGTCCTCACTGGTTTTCTGGTCGATGTACCAGATCTCCAGCGCCTCCTGGGTCGGGTCTGCAGTCGGATTGCCCTCCGGGTAGTTCGCTGCATCCAGGTACTGCGCCAGAGTCTCGCGGACAGTGAGCTTGAACTTCAGCATGTCCTCGAAGGCCAGGCACAGCGCCGTCACGCGACCGTTGACGTTGCCAGCGGCGAATGTCGGCCGGGGGGCCGTGCCGTCGCTACTTGAGCCAATGCCTTCTATCTGCACTGGCCAGGCCGCGTACTCGGCACCCTGCCACCAAATCGACTTTGCCGGCAGATCGGCTTCCGATCCCTCGTATGCCAATAGTTCGTCCGGTGTGTGCGGGATGGCATGCCCGTGGAAGCGCAGGTAATCGGCGCCGTACTCGGTCCCATCAATTTCGAATAGGCGAATTTCGCCGCCGGGCTCCAGTTTCTGGATGTCCGTGATCAGTGCCATGGGCGGTTATCTCAGGGGTGAAAGGTTTGCTGGAAGGTGGCGGTGATGGCGTAGACCTGGCCGCCACGGTGAACAGGCTTGTAGCCGTTGCACTTGTAGAGCCCGAGCACGCCGAGTGGTGGCGTCCAGAGAAACGCCTTTGCCCCTTTGTGCTTGTCGAGGAACTTCCTGATCTCCAGGATTCGCGCGGCCATACCGGTAAACGTCACCGGCCAGGATTCCGACTGATTGTTCAGTCCGTCCTCGACCGACTGCTCATAGCCATCGCCGAACTTTTTGGTCCGGACGCGCTGGGTAATCTCCCCTTCCGCGCCCTTCTCCGTTGCCCATGTAAATCGTTCGATTGCCATCAGCGCCCCTTGATTGCTTTGTTGATGACGCCGCCCTGGCCCATGTCCTTGTTGCGCATCTGCTGGTACTTCTGCTCCACAAAAGCCGCCAGCTCCTTGCCGAACAGGTCGTAGCCAGGCGCGTCGGCGGAGGATGATGCGTTGCCGTCTCCGTCGATATGCACCGCGACGTTGATCTGCGTTGCACCCGCCCCGCCACCGACCATGGCCATAACACCCAGCTTGCCGCTGGATGTGCGAGTCAGTGGCATGATCGCCTCTGCTCCAGCCTCCCCCATGACTCCGGTTTTGCCGTTGGCCATTCCAAATGCTGTTGGCTTGCTGACGACCGAATTGGTGAAGGCGCCGCCGTCGGCGAACATCTGCACACCGCCCGACCAGGCGCCGCCCAAAGCCTGTGGGAAGTACGAACCCGAGTAGCCGCCCGCTGATGCGCCAAGATTTGACGATGCAGCACCGGCAGACCCAGCGGCCAGCCCGTTGCCGCCGGCGGCGCTTCCACCGAAGTAGCTCGCCGCTGCGCCAACCAAACTGCCAAGCAACGCTGAACTCGCCTGACGGGTCGCGATACGCGCCATATCCGCCAAAATCGACTTCGTGAAGTCCGCAAAGGAAAGCTTCCCAGTCATGGCGAAGTTGACGACGGCGTCTTCCATGGAGCTAAAGGCATTGCCGAACAGGCTTTTTGTCTGCCAGGCGACGTTGCGAGCCGAATCCAAGTAGTTGTCCCACGCCGCTGTTGCGCCCTTGGTCCAATCACCCTGCGCATTTTCCACATCCGCGTAGTTTTGCCGAATCTGGTCAGTGGCAGCCTTGTTCGCGTCGGCGAGCGCCTGCGACTTACGCTTGAACTCTTCCTCTGACATGTTTCGAGACGGGTCAGACTTCTGGTTGGCAAGCTCGAGCGACTGCTGAGCAAACCGATCCTGTTGGCTGTTCAATTCGCCGCTGAGCGCGTTCTGGCGGTCACCCTGGCCTACGCCAGTCACGGCGCGCTGCCCGGCAAGCTCTATGGCTCGTTGTTGCTGCCCCAGTGCCTGCACGTAGGTGCTGATAGCGCGCTCTTGCTTCGCCAGGCGCCCGGTCTCGTTGGTCGCCAGCACTTCAAGCTGGCTATCAGCGTCCTTCTGTGCCTTGACCATTCCCGCGCGCGCGCCAGCGATCTTCTGGTCGAGCTGAATGCTCTGCGCGGGCGACGTGGTCTTCTTGCCTTTGGCGACCTCCAACGCAGCAATCTCGGCCTCATATGCCGCCTTGGTTTGGTCGAGCTGATTGCCGATCAGCGCCCGGCGCCGCAGCAGATAGTCTTCCTCGGACAGCAAGCCAGCCTTTTGAGCCGCATCCAGTTCCTTCTGGTAATTTTTGTAGGTGTCGGTGATCGCTGCCAGGTCGTTCTTGGCGTTGTTGAAACTGGTTAAGTCGACCTGGGAACCGGCGGCCTTCGGGTCTTTGAACTTGTCGTTGATATTGGCGATATTTTTGTCGACCGTTGCCTGAGCCAGGCGAGGATCGTTCGGCGCTACCTTGCGGATATCGTCGAGTTGCTTCTTGTAGTCCTTGACGGCGTCCGCGCGTTTCTGCTCATTCGTCCATGACGATTTAGTCAAAGCATCGATTTTAGCCATCGACGACACGGCTTCGCCTCGGGCCTTGGCCTGGTCACCCTCCCACTTGGCGATATCGGCTTGGGCCGCCTTCTCATCTTCCAGCATGTTTAGGCGGTCTTGCCGAAACTCAATCAGCGCGTCTTTAGACTTTTTGTTTTGGAACAAACCGTCCATGTTTTGCGCTTCAAGCAGGTCCGCCTTCGCACTTTCAATATCCGCGTTGATGTCGCGACGACCAATATTTTTGATCCCGTCGGCTGCGCGTGCCACGGCGTTGTAGGCCTTTTCCCAAAGGCTGAGGTTTGCCAGAATCTTCGGAGTGCGCTCATTGATCGCATCAGCGTAGGCATCGGTCGCGAGCTTTACGGCGCCGGCGTGATCGCCTTGCTTCTCAAGGGCCACGATTTGCGAGTAAACCGAGGCAGTCAGGTAGTGGTACTGCTCGTTTAGCGCGGCGGACGCCTTGACCGGATCGTCAGCCAGCTTGGAAAACTCGGCAACCGTCTCGCTCACGGCCTTGCCGGTCGCTTCCTGCATCGACACGGCGGCCTGAGTGATCTCGGTAAAGCTCGCACCTGCGATCTTCCCGTTGTCAGCCAGCAGAGCCAGGACAGAGGCTGCTTGCCCCGTAGAGCCGACAGTAGCGCTGACCTGGCGCGCCATATCGCCGAGCTGTCCGGCACTGACGCCTGCGTAGTTGCCGGTGAGGATCAGCGACTTGTTGTATTTGTCGGTTTCGGCTCTGCCCTGAACAAATCCATAAGCGAGTGCGCCGACCGCTGCTACAGCAAGCCCAATAGGCGCGGCCATGGCTGCGATGCGAACGGCCGAGGCGCCGGCATTGGTCCCGAGCTCCAGAACGTTATGTGCCGCTACACGAATGTTTCCTTCAGCCAGAGCATTACCGAGCTGAACCACGTTCTGCCTGGCGGCCTTGGTGTTCAGTCCAAGGCCCGCAAACGCCGAACTCGTCTTGTCGATCTCGGCATACTTGCCATCGATCTTCTTTAGGGCCTGGTTGTATTGCTCTTGGTTGATACGGCCCGCATCCAGGTGCTTGCCCAGTTGCTCGACCTGGGTATCCAGCTTGGCCAATGCGGCCCGGGCCGGGTCGATGGCACCCAGCAGGCTGTTCAGGGCCTTCTGTTCGTCCATCGCTGACTTGGCCAAGGCGATTTGCTGCTTATCGAGCTGCGCCGAGATCTTCGCCGCCTCGGCCTCGCCATAGGCGCCGGTCTTCGTCAGCCTGGTGAGCGCGTCGCGCTGCTTTGCCAGGTCCTGGGTGGTTTTGGCGCTGGTAGACAGCGACTTTTCCAGCGCCTGCATTTCGTTCATCAGCGAAACGGCGGACTGCTCGGCCCGGCCGCCAGCCTTCGCCATTTCATCCAGGTCCGTTTTCGCCTGGATTGCGTCGGCCGAGTCGATCTTGACGCCGAGTTCTGCAATGTTCATCGACTCACCTTGAATAAGTGCCCGTGTTTACGGGCTGTTTTCCCTTTCCTCCGCCATAACGCGCAGGGCTTCGCCTTCCAGCACCTGAAGGTCAGGGAAGATTTCAGCGAGTTTCTTTTTCTTGATGCCGAGGAAGCCGGCCACGTCGCGGATGCAGGTGTAGTCGAGACCGATCGCGCCACCGGCGCCCGCCCGCCACTGAGTCGACATCCGGTTGAACAGGAAGAACGCCGGCCAGTTGCAGGGCCAGACCTCGGTCACCTCTTCAAGGTCACCCGGGGTGAGCCCGAACAGGCCCATCAACTCAGCAGGTGCCGCCGGCGCATAGAGTGCGCGGGCGGCGTCCGTCAGTTTCCCAAGCGGGCCTGACTGAATGCGCTCTGGTACGCATTCACGACCGCCTCAGCAGCGCCCTGGCAGGACGTCACCAGCGCACGAATGCTCTTGTCGTCGAACTTGTCGTCGAAGCCCCAGCCAACCACGAGGTCCTTGATCTGCTGCGACTGCTGCTCAGTGTCAGCAGCAACGATTTCGGAAAGCGTTGGGCTTTCGCCCAGGGAGGTCCGAGCTTCATCGCGCTTCAGGTTCCACTCATCAAACAAAGCGGCAAGCCCCGGGCGATCACGATACTTGAAGGTGAACTCGATTTTCTCGGGCTCACCCCCAACGATAGGGATCGACACGAAGGCCTTGAACGTCGGGTTTTGGGCGATTCTGATCTTTGCCATGGGTTACGCCACCGCTGTCAGGTAGCGGGTCGGTTCGCCCTGCAGCGCCAGGTTCACAGTCCGGGTCAGCAAGTTGCTGCGGGACACGGTCGGCTGGTTGGAGAACGAGGTGAAGGCGCCGTAGAACAGAGTGTCGTTGCCTGGCAGGTTCAGGCGCGCAGCCTGAATGGTCTGGCTGGCATCAGCGGCGCGAAGGATGGCGTTGAACGCCTGGCCCGGGTCATCCGCAATGGTCAGCGCCAAACTGGCCGCCGCTTTGTCGGTTGGCATCTGGCGGCCTTGCTTATCTTCCAGGAACACCACGTCCAGATAGTTCTGGGTGCCGCCGGCGAAAGCCACGTCAGTGATTTGCGGAATCTGCACCCAGGTCAGCACCTTCTTCAGCGAGCCGATGCCGGAGCCGGCCGGGTAGACCTGCACGTCGGTGGTGTCGATGCCGTCGAGGGTGATGGCGGTGGCAGTGGCAGCTTTCACACGCACAACCCGATTACCCAGGCGAGTCCAGCCGGATGTGACGATCACGATGTCGCCAGCCGACAGCGTGCCGCCAGTCACAGTGGCCACGGCCTCAGCCGCGTTGCTCAGTGCCGAAAACGGGATGTCCGGGCCATAGGTTGCACCGTGCTGGAAGGTGCCGCCGTCCGGAATTTTGTAGCCCATGGGTATTTCCTCTTTGCAGATGTGAAAAAACCCGCTCAATGGCGGGTTCTTGGGATTGCCCAATGGGCGAATTATTTGGCGGTTACGTTATTCAGGATTACGGCAGTCTTGATAAGCCTCAAGAGGCAGCCCAGATTTGGAACCAATGACGACGCCGGTAAGGCCGCAGGAAGGACAACAGGCATGCTTTTCCAGATACCACTTCGTAATTTGACTCGGCGTAGACCATTCCCCGCACGCAGTGCAGATGCACCTGTCGCTGGCAATAATCTCGTCGCGGTTGTTCCAGGCGTGATCATCTGCCGACTCATCCAGCCACTGTAATCGCGCTTTTGTATCTTCATCCATGGTGACGCCCCTACCTACCCATTTACGTGGAGCGATTCTAGCGCGAGCCGCTCAATTGGTGTCGGCTCGGTACAAGAACGAGACTGGAACGGTGTAGGTGGAATCACCGCTGATGCCAGGGCCCGGGTCGACTGGCGACATGGTCACCACGGTGACCGAGCCCTTCGTGTCCCTGGCGTATAGCGGGAACAAGCCGACCAGCTCGAACGCAATAGGGTTCGTCTTGGTCTTCCCAGTGCCCGCCGGCGCGATGATGCTCACCTGGAACACTCCGGTGAACAGCCGGTGATCGCCGCCGAGCGTGTTGCTCGCGGTATCGCCCGGAATCGTGAACGCCCGCAGGTAGGTTTCGTCGACCGCAGGCTTGTAGCTCTTGTTTTCGAAGACGATCCCCAGCTTTTCCGGCCTGGCATTGTTCCAGGCAATCAGCTTTGCCTCGTAGATCGAAGCGATGATTGCATGCGACATCAGGCCACCTCGTACACAAGCGTAGGCGATACTCCGCGCAAGCTCTTCTGTCGGCCGCAGAGGGCACACTGGTGAAGGTACTGCGCAGGAAACGACAGCAGTACCGGGGCGTATTCGACTTGCAGCAGCCTTCCGCCGCACTCGCAAAGCGTATAGCGCATCACCGGGCGAACCGGCACGTCTTCGAACTTCATACCTGGTTGTTCCTGATGGCCTCCAGCACGATCTGCTGAAAGCGAGCCACGGTTACCCGGACCATTCCGCCGGGGGCCTGGGTGGAATGGCCGAACTCCAGCGGAATCGCGTAGGGCAAGTTGTTGATGATGTAGGCCATCTGGCCGGCGGTGAAGTCGCTCATCGCAGCAACCAGCGCCGCAGTGGTTTCGGCGCCGCTCGGGTCTACCTCGTCAAAGGTGACGTTCTCGACCACGCCGAGCGATATGTGCCAGTTCGCACGGAACCTGCCGCCGACGTAGCCCTCTGGCGCCTTGATGTCCATGCCGTCGTTGAGCTTTCGGCCCTTCTTGAGCCTACCGCCCTTCGTGAGATTGTCCGGGTCGTTGCGCAGCGCGCTGTTGTGATCGTCGACAGCCTTGTTGTACTGGGTGGCCACTGCGTTCTGCGCCCAGATCTCCGGGTTACCCACGGGGGACATTCGAATCAGGCTGCTGCCGACCTCGATGATGATTTCACGCACGCTGGCATCGATGGCTTCACCCGTCTGGGCGGCGAACTCTGCCAGGCTCAGGGCGAAACTGCCGGATTGGCCAGCGCCTGCTCGGCTCACGAGCGCACCTGCAGCTCATACAGGATCGGCGTGCCGGCGGGGATGATCTCTTTCATTGGGGGCACGATTGACCACGTGCGGCCCTGGACGACCACTTTGTCGAGTAGGCCGGGCACCCAGGCCAATCCCTGCGCGGCGATCTTGAGTTTCTTGTCGCCTTGCCGGATGAGACTGTTGTTTTGGAATTCTTGGCCGGTGAAGTCGAGCAGGATACCTTGGGCGATTTGCTCGACAGTGGCGCCTGGCGCTTCGCCGCCGATGTCCGGGTCGTACTCGCCCGGCTCCGGCTTGCTGATGGTCACGGACTGGCCGAACTCTGTGATCATCTCCAGAGCCATCACGGCCATTTCGTCGTAGAAGGCCATGGCGGCTCCAGATGTGAAAAGCCCAGCGCTATGGCTGGGCCTTTGAATGGGTGCGGGACGCCGGAGCTGATCCCGGCATACAAGGTTCCGTCCGGACTCGAACCGGCAACGCTGGTCGCAAACCCTGCAGGAGCACCGGAATTTCACCGGCAAACCCGTGTAGCTTCCTCGCGCATCAGCCTGCGCATTCCCCCGTATTACAATTATGCACGAACAGCGAACAGGCCACGCTTCTGCAAATAATCCGCAAACTGAGTGGCGCTTGGCCGATCCGGTGCCGCCGGCAAAAGCCGGTTGCTGGTGGACGGGATCGCCGCATACTGCCGCGTCACCGCTCCCTCAACACGATCCAGCAGCACTGCACCTTTGCGCTTCTCCACCGGGTCGATGTCGTCCTGATGGATCTCGGCGGCCAGGGCCATCTGCCCGTACTGGATTCGCGCGGGAAGGTAGTTGTCTGGCTTGATCTCCTGATCCAGCAGCACCTCCCGGCGCGGCCAGGACAAGGCCTGCTCGCTGTTCGTCTTACGCCCTTTCCACTTCATGCCATCCATCGCCAAGGCGGCGCGGCGAAGCAACGCGTCCTGCTCGGGAACACCTGCGGGGATGACCGTGCCGAATTTCACGGCATACAGGGCCAGGTCCTCGGCGCTCGCGTAGCTTTCGGCGTCAGGCTTGCCGGTGCCGTCCTCGATGATGAGTGTCATGCGTCAACTCGCTGCAATGGTTTGAAGATTGGCCGCCGGGTCACCGACAGCCAGCAGTATTACTCCTTGGGCAGCTCAGCTACGAGCTTTTCCAGGGATTCTTTCGAAGCGTTGGCCCGATACTGGACCTTGGCATCATCGAGCTTTGCTTTCAGCGCCGCGATTTCACCGGCCTCGTCAGCCAGCGGTGCGAGGGTAGACTTCTTCAGCGCTTCAACCTCTCCGCGAAGTGCATCGACAGTCAAGGCCAAGCCGTTACGCTCAGTGGTCAGCTCACCTACCGAAGCATGGATGTTGCCCAGCACGTCAAACAAGCGCAACGCCAGGTCGCCTGACTCGGGACGTTGAATCTCGCCAGCTTCCAGGCCGTCAACAAGGATCTGGATCGATCCATGCTCAGCACGCAAAGCCGCGATCACCTTTTCCAGTTCGGCTTGGTTGCCCGCACCAACAATCTGCGCCCGCTTGGCTTCCTTCACCGAGACATCGATGCCGGCTGCTTCGTACGCATTGACCACGCTCGGCCAATCGCCAATCACCAGCACGCTGGTCACACCGGCTTCGGGCTTATCGAAGTGTTCTGGATTTCGGTAACGCTTCTCCGGCTCGAAGCCGTTCAGCTGGTTGCTGTAAGTCAGTTCCATGTGTTTCTCCAAGGCGGCCATTGCTGGCCGCGCGTTGAGTTTGAGACTTAGCCGCCAGTGATAGGAGGCGTTGCAGTGAGCGTGATCATCACGCCGGCGGTGACTTTGTTGCTACCTGCGTGCTTGATCCAGTTGGCAGCGGAGCCAACGGCGGCCAGGGTTGGGTTGGAACCGCCAGTGGTGGCTTTCCAGCTGTAACCCAGCACATCGATATTCACAGTGCCTTCCGCGCGGTAGCCGATGCTCAAGTTCTCTTCGTCGTTCACTTCGTAGGAACGGAAGCCCGGGGCCTGCGACTCGGTAATGGTCACGGCGTTAGGCAGCAGGCCGAAAATCACGTCCGCCGGCGCGGTGTCGGTCACCAGTACAGGCTTGCCCAACGTGCCCGGCAGGCCGCCGTAGATCACGACACCGGCCTCTTCGTAGATCTTGTTGGTGATCGCTTCGTCGACGATGTCGAAGTAAGCGCTGGAGTGCATCACCCACAGAGCGATCCGGCCGAACTTGTCACCGAACTTGCGCATGCCACGGGTCAGCGTCTTCTTGCCGTCGGTTTCGATGTTGGCCGAAACCACCATGTCAGTGTTGGAGCCGATGGCGGCACGAAGGCCAGCAGTTGCGTATTGGATGAAGCCTTCCAGCGTCGCGTCTGCTACGTCAGCACCAACGATCTGGGAGAACTCCTCGACCGGACGGCCGCGGCGCTTGAACGCCTCTTCGGTGGTCTGGTACGGGCCGTACTTCCAGGGAGCTTTGACGCCGACAGCTTCACCGGCGCTGATTTTCTTGGCAGTTACCTTGCCGTCAGAGTTGACGTCGCGGTGCTCCAGAGAGCCGTTCAGCTTGTAGAGCGCGCGTTTGCGGAAGTCGCCTTCGATCAGCTCGTTGTCCAGCACCATCGCGCCATTGGACGATGCGTTGAACACATCCAGGTTGTCCTGGACACGCTCCAGGTATGCGGTTTGCGCCTCATCGTTGTAGATGATCAGGTCGCTGTTAACGGTTGTAGCCATGGGTCAATCCCCTTACTTGGGCAATGCGAGATATGCGGTTTGGCCGTGCTTGCGCTGAAAATCGCGCTTCTGCTCGGAGGTCATTTCGGAGCGCTTGAATGCAGCCTTGCCGCCACCCCCGCCCGGGGCAAATGTCCCTGAAGCCCTTGGCCACAGATGAGGTGCGCTTTCGCGCAGAGATTCCGCCCATTCAAGCGG
Organism: Pseudomonas sp. Larv2_ips; assembly: GCF_963879675.1. Taxonomy (NCBI): domain Bacteria; kingdom Pseudomonadati; phylum Pseudomonadota; class Gammaproteobacteria; order Pseudomonadales; family Pseudomonadaceae; genus Pseudomonas; species Pseudomonas sp. Larv2_ips. The sequence goes on along the minus strand of NZ_CAWOAW010000014.1, from coordinate 1,115,020 downwards.
AGTCAGGGGGTCTTGCCGTCTTTGCCGAGGATGACCTGGCCGGACTCATCAACGGCGACCGCATCGCCATCTTCGTTCAGGGTAAACACGCCCTTGGCGCGCAGGATGATGTCGTCGGTTGCTTCCGGCAGTGCGCCGGCTTTCAGTGCCGCGCCGCGTACCGAATCACCCAGGACTTTGCCCTGAAACTTGGCAGCGAAGGACTCAGCCTTCTCGGCGCGCTCGCTGATGGTCTTCAGCTGCTTGTCGTAGTCACCACGCAGACGTTCGGTCCGGCGGTTGAAGACTTCGTCCACCTTGCCCTCGGTCAGCAGCTTGGTTTCTTCGTCCTGGCCAGCACGACTGAGCAAACCTCTAACGGCATCGATGTCGATGCCTTCGAACTGGGTTTCGAACTGGGTGAGCTTGCCGGTGGTGTCTTTGAGCTTGCCCAACAACTCGGTGTTCTTGGTTTTGAGGCCAGAAACGGATGCTTCAACGGCAGTCGCGATAGCGGCCTTGATTGCCGGATTTTCCAGGTCGATTTCGTTTTCTTCTGCCACGTTGATGCACCCCTTGGGTATGTTTCGCCCGCTTTACAGGCAATAAAAAACCGCCCGAAGGCGGTCTATTTGTAAATAGTGACGCAGAATCAAAATGCTCGAAGTTAAGGTATGGGCTTAAAAGACACAGAAAAAATTAATCTCCGGTCACTCTTTGCCGCAAGTCATCAAAGAACGCTTGATCCTCTTGTCTTTTTTTCATGGCTTCCTTCTCCGCCAACGCTCTGTGTTTAGCAATAACTGTCGAGAAGAAATCGTCAACAAGACTCGCAGCCAGATCATGACTGATGTCGTCATGCGCCAACCTAATCACCAGTTTCGCTTTCGCGTTTCTATAGGATTCTAAGGCTGTGAAATACTCTTCGTTGAGTCCATAGCTCATATCCCGAGGGCGAATTCCGCTCTGACTGAGGGAGGCAGCCAATGGTGCTACCAATGCCTCTGCAAATTTTGCAAAGTTTTCATCATCCACCTCAATCAGTTGCTGCACATCGCCTCGCTCAAGCCGCTGAGGAAACTGCACATGCAACCGCTGGACAGCAGAGAACGGGAGTTTGTACCTGAACTCCTTCAAGTGGATTTCAGCGCCCAAAACGGTCACAGGTATTAGCCCCTCAGAGACAATTCGTAGCGTCCACGAACGCGGCTCACTTTTATCAATGACGAGAGTCCTGATTCGCTCCTTTTGGGATTGATTAAATGACTGCCATAGTGCGACGCCAACTGCAAAGAATGCACCTAGCCCAGCAACCCAATCACCTAGGCTTCCCCAGTTGAGCACATACCTTGTAGTCGAGCTAGGATTCAGGTTTATACCCAGCGTCAGGCCTAAAAGACAGCTTACCGCGCAAGCCACGAGCAAGCCGAACAAAACAAAATACTTCATGCCACCTCCATTTTATTGAAGGCGTTATAGCAACCCTGCGCGCTCAAAAGCCAGTGGTTCAAGACCTTTCATCTGCACCAGAGTCAGCGGAGCGAAGTTGCGATCAAGCTGCAGCTCGGCGAAACGCTCCACGGTCAAGCCGCCCTCCCTGAACAGCTTGCCCCGGACGGGGCCGATGGCAACGTCCTGGAACGCTGCTGGCTGCTGCTGCAGCCAATGGTAGTAATCGAGGTCAGCACTGACCTGCTTGCCACCGTCAGCCCCCACCGAGGCCCGCGTAGGGCCCTTCGCGAACATCTCGCTAAGCTTGGTCAACAGAATAAACGTAGTGCGGCAGTTCGGGTGGAACGGCGGCCTTGGGCCGGAATCCACCGGAAACTTGCGTTTGTCCATAGAGCGGCACAACTGGCTGGTCTTGCTGTCCAGCGTGGCCACCATCTGGATCTCTTGCACGATATCCGTGTTGGCCTTCGCGACCTCCATGCGCGCCTGGGACGACACATGCTGAATAGCGGTGTGCACGACCGTGCTGGCATTGCGGTTGGTGGTGGCCAGGATGCCATCTTTGTACCCTGCCGCCTTGGTGCCGCGAATGTTACGGATGATCTGGAAGTTCGTCTGCCCTTCGAAGAAACCCTGCCGGATCGTGCCGGTGACGTGCTCACGCTCTGCGCCGGTCCAGTCCTTGATGAAGGCCTTCAGCAGCTTCCCGCCACCGGTGCCGCGCACGCTCAGTGGGTTCGTCAGCACTGCGGTTCGGATTGCCGCAGCCGTGGGCGCCACCACATCGAGTGACACGCCCACTGGTGCAGACTTGGCCAAACTGGTCGCTTCGAACTCCGCCTCGTAGTTGGCGATGTCTACCAGGTCGAGGTTCAACTGCGCGCTGTATCGGTCGAAGATACCCAGCAACAGGCTGTCGACCTCCTTCAGTAACGCTTCCAGGCGCTTGACGTTGTACTTGGTCAGATCTGACTGGGTTAGTCGGTCACGGATCGAACGATCAATCTCCTTAAGGAAAGGAGCAAATTTGCCGACCTCCCCTACCTTAAGCTTTTCGAGGAAGACCGCGTGCCGGATCGTGGCATCAAGTACTGCCGGATTTACCGCCATTTGGTTTGTCCTCGTCGTCCAAGCCCAGGCCGTCGCCCTGCTCTTCCAGTTCACCGTCGATCTGCAGGTCTGTACGCTCTGGCGCGATCAGACCCAGCTTGCGCAGGTAGGCCCGCAGGTCGGCCTTGGCGAACCCGCCGTTCTGCCACAAGCCAACCAAGGCCGTGATCATTTGCGGATCAGCCGTCAGCTCGACGAACTCCTGATTCACCTGATAGGCGACCTTCTTGTCAGCGATACCCATGTAGGCGCAGGACCACATGATTGCCCGTGTGTATGCCTCGCTGACGTTCGCCACGCAGCCAGCCAGCACCGAAGTGGACGCCGATTGATCGCCGCGGGCCTCGGTCGCCGTCTTGGACGAAAGAGAAGCTACAACCATCCGCGCCCCGAGCTTTATCATCATCTGGTTCTTGTCGGCCATGGCCTCCTTGACCAAAGTGTTCGGCAATGGCTGCGCGTAACCGAACTGGCCGCCGGCCGGCAGCATCATTGGCGCCCTGGAGCCGACGTAAACGCCGTTTTTCTCCATCCAGTCGCGCCATTGCTCATCCAAACCACTGATCCACGGCTGGGCCTGGCCGCACCAGAACACACTGTCTTCGTAGTCAGCGCTGCTCCGGTAATGGCCCAGGTTGATCATCGCGATGTCGTACAGCGGTGACTCGTCGATGCTTGGGTCGTTGTTCTGCGCCCCGACGAAGGTGAACGGAATCTCCCTGAGGCGACCGGTTACGCCTTCTGGCTTGAACTCGTCAATGACTGCCAGTGGCCCGCCACCTTTCGGACCGGACCGGCGCCAAACACGACAAACGAAACCGTCATCCTCAAGCGCCAGTTCCCGGTACTGCTCGGCTGTCTTGTAACCGAAGCCATCAGGAATCTCCGGAGACTCGCGCAGCACCACCAGCGTTAGCACGCTGTGACCGTTCACCATGCCCGTGCGCCAGTTGATTATGTCTTCAGCGCAGTAAGACAGGATCACCGAATGCCCGCCGATTCCGTCGTCCTGGTGATAGTCGACGTACAGACCGTGGCGACCAGCTTCAAGCACCTTTTCAAGCGTGCCCTGGGAGTGTTGATAGATGCTCACTCCGGAGCCGTTGGCGTTGTCTTGCAGGTATTCCAGCTTCTTCGGCACCGTGAGCGTGGGATCTTTGTGGAAAGCCAAACCCAGCAGCCCGTTTCGGGTGTGCCCGGTGGCGTTCTTGAACACCGCCCGCTCGCGGTAAGCCCGGTTCCGATCTTCGTTCTCCGGCGACTTGTCGTGCGAGTTGATGTACGGCAGCCGATCGACAACCCGGTGCTGGCCCGCGCAGACGTCGCGAACGGTTGCCCAGCGGTCCAGCACTGCCGTGTATTCCGCCCGCTTGAAGGAGACGTCGTTGCTCATCGGGCGTATCCCATTTTGATAGAAGTGACGATCGCTTTGATCGGATAGCGCTTGGCGATGAAGTAGCCGGCGGCGTCGTTCATATGGTCGTGACCCTTTTTCGGATCTTTGTCCGGCTCGCCCTTGTCGGTGTAGGTCTGTCGCTCCAGGCACAAGGTGAGCTGAGGGCACTGGTCGATGTTGACCTTCAGTCGTCGCTCGCCGTAGGCATTCAGGAACATCGCGTTTACCGAGTTCACGCGGTCCTTCACGCCTGGGTTTGTGGAGTCGACGATCACCGTGAATTTTGCTTTCTTCAACAGCGACAAGTCGGACTCGCTCGCGTTTTTGCTGCTGGTGTTCTGCCCACTGGCGTCGGGATAGACCGCCACCGAGTGCCCAGGAAAACGTGCCTGGATCTTCTCGATCATCTCCGGCGTGTCCCGAACACCGTGAAACTCATCCAGGGCCATCGGCAGATCGTTACGCACGACGTAGACGACAGCGGCCATTTTCATGACGTTGAAGTCCATACCGATGTGCAGCGCTTCGCCTGGCTTGATTCGCTCGCTGGTTCGGCACTCATCGCGATTGAATGTGTAGTAGACGACGCCCGCGTAGTTCTCGAAGCCAGCTTCGTACTCCTGCCGGAAGGTACGCGGGTCCATCTTCCGGCGAGCCGCTTCCAACTCTTCAGGGGGGACGTTACCGCCCTGCAATGACGTGTACTGCCAGCTCTTGTGATCCGGCTCGCCACCTGGCTTGCCATCCAGATACGTGTCGTAACAGTGGTTGAAGCCCTTCGGCGTGCCAATACGCAGCGCGTGGCCGCCCTTTCGCACCCCGACATCCGGAATCGTGTACTGGCAGGTCGAAAGCATCGGCCTCAGTACCTCTTCCCACGCGGCCCATGGGCAGTCCGCCCATTCATCCACCAGGACGAAGAACAGACCGGAGCCACGCAGGTTGTCGTAGTTGTCGAGTCCCACCACGCGCATGACGTGGCCGGACTTGAGTGTGATTGAGCATTCAGTCTCATTCGGGCGGTGTGCACGCCATGCTTCGGGGATAGCCTGCTTCAGCCGACGCCAGAACACGCGCTTGGCCTGCTTGAAGGTCGGCGCGCCGTACCAGATCTCATCCTCAACGCTCACGCCCCACTCAGCAGCCAGACGTGCGGCGCGGCGCATCTCGGCCTTGCCCAAGAACGTCTTGCCGAACCGGCGACCACACACCGCATCGCGGAATCGAGCCTCAGGCTGAAATCCCCAGCAGTAAATGTTCGCCTGCTTGGGGGTCAGCTTGACCGGAGGATCAAAGGTGCGGGGAAGTCGGGACATTCTCATCAGGCTCCAGGGTGTACTCAGCAACGGCGTGCTGCTGGTCCGCATGGGAGCCAAGTGGCTTTTCAGGTTCGAGGCGGCGATTCACGTAGACGTCGCCTACCTCTTTGGCGGCTTGCTCGTACAACTGAGCGGTCAGCGCCAGGTTGCGCATGTTCTCGGCCTTCTCAGCCATTCGCCCCAGGCCACGTAGCCGGAAGGCGCGGTTGGCAATCGGGATCTCTGCGGTCTCTTCTCGGAACCGCTTCCTGGTGTCGTGGAAAAGTGTCACCCACTTCACCGCCAGACCCTTACCTGCGGACTTGGTTGGGTCGTGCGTTTCCACCTGCTGGCGGCTCACCACAACCCCGTATTCGTTCTTGACGGCTTCCACCACCTGGGATGGGGTGTCAAAGCACGCCAGCGCCTGAACGATGAAGCTCTTCACCTCATTTTTCAGGGCTGCCATAAATTCTCATCCGTCTAGAGCCTGTCAAGAATCAGGCCGATCTGAGCAGACAGGTTCCGCAGGCCCTCGATATGTTCAATTTCCCCACCTCGGCAGGACTATTTGCAGCATCCACCAATGCTTGAACGTCAGGGCTCGCACCATAGCGGCGAACGACTCCGACGAACTCTTCAACGTCGTGGCCCTGCAGCTTGATCTTCGGTGCGCCGTCTTGGGTAAATGCTGGTTGACCGTACTTGTCGGTCGCGTGAGCCAAGTGATGAAGCTCGTGTTCTATCAGTGCGCAGAACTCAAGATCGCTACACTGGGCGCAGTAGTCAGCCGCCAGGGTGATGATGAAAGCCGGCACTTCGCCAAACCAATCACGCATCTGTTGCTCCATCCGGGCTTTCTGCCAACCGCCGGCGCGGAACGCACCTGTTCGGCCTGGCCAAGAACTGTGAGTCCCTGTTTCTCGAAGCTCGACGACGCCCACATGACACGGATATCTGCATCCAGCAAATGGGCATGGTCTTCGTTGTAAAGGCTGCCGGTGTCGGCAAGTATCTCGGCTTGTAGCCAGTCCCATACCTGCGGCGCTGGTGTTAGGCGAATTAGGAAGTCTGGCAGATCGGCCAGATGAAGCGCTGAGGGAGGGGGTCTCGGCCAACTCAAAATCACACCTTTCCAAACTTGAAATAATTAGCTAATACCTGCAAATATGTGACTCGCATAGCTAAGGAGCAGCAAATGGTGATGTCATGCCATGACCCCCGAAGACTCGTTAAGCATATTGAAAATGCATACCCTGATGCCAGTCGGTCTGCGGTCAATGCGGTCGGAGCCCTACAGTTTGTATTTCCTGATGGCATGGTAATCAACATCTATCCAAAGGGAACCATTCACTTCCAAGGGAAATCCAGCGCCATTCGGGCGAAAGTGGAAGCTCAAATCTCATTTATTAACAGACGATAGCGAGCAGTATCGGTGTTGATTCACCGCTGGCTACTTCAAAGTCACAATCGATCAGGCCGTTTTAGTGGGCAATGGTATCCATTGAGATACCATCTCATAGGCCTGCATGGTGACCATGGAGCAATCCAATGATCAAGCCTTTAGCAACGCTGGTAGACAACGCTGCCGGGGCATCGGCAATAGCCTTGTCGATAGCGCTTACCGCAGAATTGATATCCGGGATCACTGGCGTACTGTGAAGCAGTCGGATGAGGTTGCTCAGTTGCAAAGCCTCGCGCCACGTTTGGGCGCATTCGAAAAATGTGGCGCGTGGGGTACGGCGTACCGTTAGCCGCTCGTCACACCAATTAAACTTTCTGAGCGCCAGTGCCGACCTATATTTAGGTGCAAATAAAAAATTTGGAGCGCTAGTGAATAAAGAAGAAATTGAACGAGAGCTTGCCCATGCCGCAAATAATTACAGGCAGCTGGCAAGTACCCTCGCAATGATCAAAGGCACTCCACTTGCTCAAGATCCATCTTTCATAGACCAAATTGAGCACCTCAAAGGTGCAATGATTGCTCTTCAAGCGCAAGTTCGCCGGCTGAGCGTCCTCGATGGAGCAATGCATAGTCCTGCTCGAAAAGGGAAGCACGCGCTGCACCTCGTCAAGCGATAAACGTATAGAGCGATGTCGCACTCACTTACTCTTGCTTATGACGATCTGAGCGTTCATCTAGCCTGCTCAGGCGTCCAGCAACCTAATCTGCTTAACTCAGTAAGCAGTGCACCCGCAGTACGCCATCACTGGGGTGCTCGGTTTAGGACTTCGTCCGCTTTGTCGGCAGCTTTGGCAGCAGTCGTCGCAGCCTTCGTGGCTTGGTCGGCGGCGGTACCGGTTTGGCGGCTCAGCTGTTCTAGGCGCTTGTCGCGCTCAGTCATGGCGGTGTCGTAGGCTTTTCGCATGTCGGTCACTTGGCTGCTCTGCTTATCAGCGAGCGACCAGTATGCGGCTTGGTAACCCAGTACTGCCCCACCACCCACCAGCACTACAGCAATGGTCCAAACTTCGGCCCGGCGCCACCAGCGGCGTGCGATAAATTCCAATGCGCATCTGTCCATTAGGCGATTCCTCCCAGCTTGGTGCGAAGGCGGGTGATCTCATCGCTCTGCTGCGTCACGCGGTCAGTGAGTTGAGCTACCTGGCTGGTGAGCGCCTCGATCTTACCTTCCATGCGCCCAACGGCAGCTGCCAGGTCATTCCGCTCCTTCGCGAATTGATCGGCGCGGGCCTCGGCTTCTTTGCGAGCGGCGCGCTCCTGGTTCAGCAACTCGTTTAGTCGCTTCAGTGTGCCGATATCGGCGCTGTCCATTGCTCGGTCAGTCGCATCCTTAGAAAGAAACCGGCGCAGCCATAGCAGGCCGCCCAGTACCACGGTGGCACTACCGCCCAGCCAGGTAGCTGTGCCTGGGCCTAGGTCAGTAGGGTCCATCTTCACTCCAAACCGCATTTATTCCCATTCTGGGATTCAATAATTGCATGTTCCGCATCATTCAGAAGCGGAGACAAAAAGATATTTCCACACAAAAAATCAGATAATTCCTACATCAATTTTACTTCGGATAGGGAATATTGACGTCGAAATGAGTAATTGAGCAGAGAGGATCGCCTTTTGTTAGTCATTACTAGAACTCCCAATAAGCGCTTGCGTATAGGCGACGAAATCCAAATCAACGTGGCTAAGGTCGTTGAAGATACGGTGTATTTAGCCCTCAGCGCACCCGAACGCATATCAATCAAAGCGGAGAGTGGTATTCACGACGATGAAATACCCAAGCGTCCGAACGGCGCAGTAGAACTTGCTTGAAACGGGGTTAGCAAGCTGCACTCCCTGCTCAGAGCGAGGGGTGGCAGGGCCGAAAATGAAAAAGCCCAGCGCGACGGCTGGGCTCTATTACGCAGGAAGATAGAAGATCATGGAGTACAGTAAGCAATCTTGCCGCCTGCACCAACAGCTATAAACTTGCCGTTGCCGTAGGCGACGCTCCGGATATCGGTTCCTGCGAAAGTGTTGGCTTGCTGAACCCAGCCGATCCCATCCTCGGAAACGGCTGTCTTGCCGCCGTCGCCGACAGCTACATACTTGCCATTACCGTAAGCAATGTCGCGGATGATGGTTCCACCGAAACTGGTATCTTCAACAGCAGTCCAGCTAAGCCCATCGGATGAATATGCCATCTTGCCATCCGCACCTACGATAAACATTTTCCCGTTGCAAAGCTTCATGGAAAGGATGGTGCTAGTGCCGAAGGTGCTGGTTCTGGGCGTGAATGTTTGCGGGTTATCCGTCGCAATCTTCACAGCGCTAAGCAGCTTCCCATTCGATCCCGCAACCAACACAAAACTGCCAATGACGTTGACGCAGTACACAGTCTCGCTAGAAGTGAAGGTCGTAGTACGCTCCACCTGGCCTGACCAATCGCCATAACGGGAAAAAACTTTACCGCTAGACCCGACCAGTATCCAGGTGTAGTTGTTGCCGGAAATTGGCTGATAAAACACAATGCCTTGCAAGTCTCCGGACGCACGAACAGTTGCCGTAAGGTCTGTCCAAACCCTTTCAGGGCGTGCCGCGTCGCCGTTGATCAGATTGCCGGATTGAGAAAGGGCTTGAAGCGCTACCCCAATACCGTTCCAGTACAGCTCGTTGAGGACCTTTCCGCTGTCAGAAGTGACGGCGCCCTTAAGCTTGGTCCACGCTGTACCAGTTGCGCCTCCGCTGACAACCTGAGTGGTTGTGGTAAGACCGTTGCCACCAACCGCATAAAACTTGCCTTGCGCAAAAACCACGCGCCTAAGCATGCCGGTGTTATCCACCGGTTGTACTTGAGTCCAAAGATCTTGCAAGGTTTGAGACGCTGAGTTTGCGTTTTCCATTTTAAACTCCGTTACTGAGCTGATTTAAGTTCAGGCCTCTATATTGGGCGTATGGCGCTCATGGGCGATTGCTCGAGGCTCGCGGCCTTCACATGATTCAGCGTCCCACATCGGGAACATTTGATCTGGAGCTCTGTAAACCCACCCATTCGGGCGAGAAGTCTTTTGCAGTCACCGCATCTGAATTCTTTCAACATCTGCAAATTCCTTTTGCTGAATCGCCGTTCCGTCGGCAATAGAAAACCCCGCTCTAGGCGGGGCTTCATAAAAATTTTAGTCGCTTGAAGTTTGAGGGACTGGGGCCTCGTCGATGCTGATGCAGTGCTCAATGTCCGTTATTTTCTTCAGCGCAAGCTCAGCCGTTGAATAAGCCCCGAACATTCGGCCCTGATAAAAAACAACCCACGCAAACTGAATATCCGCGTTGCCAGCCTGCCCTACAACCAACTTCTTGAACCGTTCCGCCAAGTCGTCGACATGCATTTATGCCATGCCACGCAAAACCATGACGCTCTCCCAGTTTATAGTCGGAAGCTCTATTTTCGACCTTGCACAAACTGAGCGCAATAAAAAGCCCGACATATAAGCCGGGCTCTGAAGTGTAACCCCCTAACGCGCAAGATCGATAGGATGGATAAATACTCTCTCATTTTCTCACTCAATGCAACATTTTTGGGTGACAGAATTTTGCTTATAGCTCCGCCGATTAAAATCTATCCAGGGCTCTCCAAATTTCTGCCAACACCCGTTCGAACGGCAAAACAGTCGTACCCGGGGCACGCGCCACACGTGTGACCGGGTCTAACCTATTGGAGCGATAGGTAAATGGAGTCGTAGGTCTGCAGGGGATCTGATACCGTTTAGCCACTTGGTCGTGATACACGAGGTTAGTCATGGACGTAAATACCCACTTCCCTGAGTACGAAGCAGAACGCTTAAAACGCGTTGAGGCCCTCTGCCCGCAAAATGAACAAGACGACGAAGTCTTCGAAAAAATGATTTCAATGACTTCAGAATACTTCAATGCACCCATCGCCTTGATTTCTATCGTGGAAAAGCACCGCCAATGGTTCAGAGCGCGGATCGGGATCGACCAGCAAACTACACCTCGGGACGTTTCGTTCTGCGCACACTCTCTACGCGACAGGAAGGCGTTAGAGGTTTTGGATGCGCAGGATGATGAGCGATTCAAAGATAACCCCATGGTCACCGGCGCGCCCTTCATTCGCTATTACGCTAGCGCACCACTTCTCACGAGTGATGGTTTCTCTCTGGGTAGCCTATGCATAATAGATACTTCACCTCGAGAAGCAATGAGCAAACGAGATGCAGCAATGCTCGTTTATTTCGCTCAGCTCGTCGTCTTGCGGATTATGGGTTTACGTTCCCGTAATTTTATTGATCAGCCTACCGGACTTTTCAACCGACTTAGACTGGAAGAAGATATTCGACTAGCAAGCTCTAGTGGCATTCAGCACGATCTATTTGCTGTGGACGTAATATCTCCAAAATTTTTGAATGACGTAGTAAAAGCGCTCGGTTACAGCTTTTCTCAAAATTTAATGCTCAACGTCAAGGGTAGACTTCAGTCCTTATTACCTAAGAATTCTCTCTTGTACAAAATCAGTCCAACGCGTTTTGGGTTTCTTTTAGAAGGTGGCCAGCCGGTGGAAGGTCTCTGCCATGAGATTCTTTCAAATTTTGACGAACCGGTTGATTGTCAAGGAATCCCAATACTCATGCAGACAGGTATTGGAGTATTGAAAATCGCCGATGCAAAAGAGAGGGACTGGCTACGGTTAGTGGTAGGGGCAGCTGATGACGCCAGGGTTCGAAACTTGGGCTGGGCGATGTATCAACCTGAGTTGGACGCAGCTCAGCAGCGAGCGTTTGCCTTACTGAGCTCCCTGTCTGATGCAGTTCGATCTGATGATCAGCTGAGCTTAGTTTTCCATCCAAAAGTCACATTACCTACTCTAGCATGTGAAAATGTTGAGGCATTGATCAGGTGGGATCACCCTACACTCGGGCCTATCAGCCCCGCAGAGTTTATACCACTTGCAGAGAAAACTGCGTTGATGCATTTAATTACCTTCTGGGTACTTGAGGCCGTAGTTAACCAAGCTAAGGAGTGGTTCAACAAAGGTATTGAATTACGAATCTCCATGAATGTCACTGTCAGTGATCTTGAGAATTCTAAGTTCGTAAATAAAATTACAGAGTATATAAACAACGGCGCCCTTCAGTCGAAAAATCTAGAACTTGAATTTACGGAAAGCATGCTCATGTCAGATCCGAAGACAGTTATTGAGCAGCTTGAGCGCGCCCGTGCGTTAGGCATTGAAGTTTCCGTGGACGACTTCGGTACTGGCTACAGCAACTGGACATATCTAAGGCAACTGCCTGTGAGTACGGTTAAATTAGACCAGTCACTAATCAGCAACCTCAACACGAACGAAAAAGATAAACGGCTAGTTAAGACACTCATCGAGCTTGCTAGAGGATTAGGCTATAGAGTCGTAGCAGAGGGCGTCGAAACCCAAAGCATTCTGGACCTAATCACGCTCTGGGGGTGTTCAGAGGCTCAGGGATACCTGATAACAAAACCCCTGAAAGCGGAACCATTAGAAAAATGGCTGGAGCAAGGTGGTTTCAGCGCGGCATGTGATAGGACTAGAACGCCAGGCACCGAGCTCTTGTAGTCCATCAAAACCTGTCGGGGGGAAGCCTTTTACCACCTCCCGCCCATCTCAAAGCTGATGTCGTACAGGTCATCTGTCCAGTTCATTGCCGCAGCAAATTATGATGCCATGACGTTCTCCATTAGCCCCTCGGCGTCAAGAATCTCTTGAGCGGCCATCAGCGCCTCATTCACCAGGCCATCCAAAGAATTTCGTATGGATGAACGCCAACGATACCGAGTTGACTCTGGCTTGCCGTCATTGTCCCAATTGGCAATGTCATACCAGGCCGCAGGGAGCACCGTGGCGGAACGCTTGCCTTCGGCACCGGCCACCTGTGGAATAGCCCAGGTCAGGACTGCACATTCACGGAAGCGCTTCGGCGCCGGCGTCTTTACCGAGCTGAGCAACTCCAAAATAGCGCCGTGTTTTCGCTCCTGGTGCGTCGAGTACTTCGCCACGAGTGCGCGCCAATGCGCCGGGGTGAGCGCCTTGTGCAGCCGGCCGAACACCCAGCAGTCCTGGAGAAACGCCGCTTCCTTGCCGACGATCTCCCCTTTCTGCTTGGCGCACTGCACCTTCGGCTGGAAGTCGCAACCGCCGGCGGAGCTGATAGTCTCGGCCGCGAGGGCTCGAACTACTGCTGAAACAACGTTGCGATAGGTCATGCGGCTTCCCCTTTTTTCAGCTCTCTGGTCTTTGCCCGGTATTCGGCCTTGATGGCCTGCAACTGCTCGATGGTGTAGCGCTGGGGCTCATGAGGCGCTTCCAGCCAATCCACTTTGTCGGCGCCGATGCGCCTCACCAGCTCCAGCCGGTAATTCACGATGTCGCCCGACTTGTGGTTGTTGCACGACGCGCACTGGCGCCACACGTTCAGCGGCTCGAAGCGAAGCTCTGGGTTGCCACCGACTGTGCGGTAGTGCCCTGCGTGCCATTGGCCGTTGTGGTGCCGCCCGCAGCTCACACACGGCAGACCGACGTCCCGTTCGCGAATCCACGCGTTGAAAGCTGTTTGGGCTTCCTTCATGTGCTGGGCGCGCGTCTTGATCTTCACCTTCGCCGCCCGCAGCTCCTTACGGCCGATATCGGCCAGCGACTTACGCGCTTTGGCCTGGTTCACGTCCTTGATGGCCAGGCCACACTTCGGGCTGCATACGGCCTGGCCCAGGCGCTGCGGCGGGAAGCTGATGCCGCATGCCGGGTTCTTGCACTTCTTCGGTTTGGGTTGCTTGGCGATCATGCAGCCTCCTTGCTGAGTAGATCAGTGAAAACCACACCTTGGCCTGTGAAATAGGCTGCGATGCGGTCGGTGTAATTGATGCCCTGGGCGCGATTGAACAGGCTGGTCACTGGGAAACCGTCGGGGCCGAACAAATGGCACTCGCCCATCATGGCCAGCTTCGTTTCGTAGGGCAGATGGCGCATGACCCGGTACCACTCGGCCTGAAAGCCGGCGTCCTCGTTCAGCAGGATCTGCACGCCGAAGTGCAGCTTGCAGTAACGCCGGGCGTCAGCCGCGTCACCGATCTGGGTCATTTCGGCGATGCGCTTGTACATCCCGAACCACAACCGATTTTGGTCAAGCGTGCGGTCCTTGCCCGGGCGCAGGGAGACCACCACGAACTTCTTGTCGCGGTACATGGCGCTCAACTTGGTGATAGCCTCAGAGAGCTTGGCCTGGCAGTTCACGCTGATCTTGTCGGTCATGGCGCCGCCCTCTTCGCTTCCAGTTCCTGAGCTTGCTTGATGAGCATCGCCCTGCGATCCGCCAACTCATTTGCCGCGTCAATCCGCATTTCGGTTTTCCGTTCGGCACTGGCCTTGCGCATTTCCAGCATCGAGGTTTTCACCAGTTCCAGCTTCTGCCGAAGCTCGGGCTCTGGCCGTGTGACGGTGCCAGTGAGCAAGCCGGCGATGGCGCGACCGTCCTCAGTGATCGGCTCGACGCTCAGGTCCGCCAGGTACTTCTGGGCGTGTTCGCGCGGGATTCTCTTCAGCTCCATTGCCTTGGTCACAGCCTGGATGCGGCGGTTGGAGTCGAAGCCCACGGACACGTGCCAGTTGACCGGTTTCGCATCCTCGCGGGCCTGGCCCACGAACCTTTGGTAGGCGTCGATGAACGCCATGCGCGCACCGATTTTGTCGCCGCCATCCAAGATGGGTTTCGCAGCAGCTAGGGCCAGTTGGATCTCGTCGGTCAGCACCACGGTTTCGAATTCGTCGTTGGTGGTCATGGCGATAGCCCAGGCCTCATCCTTTCCGGGACGGCCATCGGAGGACTGGACGCGCTGCAGGATGTCAGCCATTGCCAACTTGCCCTTCACCTCGAAGCGGCAGGCCTTCAATGCGGCTTTGACGACGGGCACCGGATACGCGCAGAGGTCTTCAGCCATCATCGCGGCAGTGCCCGGGTTCATTTCCTGGCCCATGGCCTCGGCGGTGGCGCAGATGGCGGCGGCCAGCCCGGCAACCTGCTGGTCATTCATTTCAAAGGTATTCATTGCGGTCACCTGCTTGGCGTTTGGCCAGAACCATCTGGGCGGCCTGCTCCGCTGCGGAGTGGTTCGCCTCTGTCCGTTCCATCTGGCGGGCGGTTGTGCCGTTGATGCGCTGCCCGGTCACCCACTGGGTGTGATAGCTCTCGGCGTTGGCCAGCAGCTCGTTGAGGCTGTGGCACTTGCGCAGCACAGCGGCATCGCTGGTTTTCAGGAAGTGGGCAGCGACGTGGTGGGCGACGTCGGCGCCGAGACGGTCTACCAACTGTCCGAGCTGGCCGCCGACCTTGGCATTCCACACAGGCCAGGCGCTGTAGCGCTTGCGGTAAGCCATGGCGTAGTTCGCCCAGACCTTGAAGGTTTTGCAGGTCTGGTCTTTGGGGCCAGGCATGTCGGCGGGGATCTCGACCCGTGGGGTGTCGGTGCGATCAACCACCAACACCAAGCCGTGGGACTGAGCCGGCACAACCGCGGCGGGAGCCGGGGGTGTAATTGGTTCAATGACCGTTTCCATGACTGGTTCAAGAGAGTTACTGATTCTGGGTGCAGCTGCTGCACTACCCCCTGGTGCAGGAGATTCACTAGGGGGTGAACCTGCTGCACTACCCGGGTGAATCTTCTGCGCTACCCCTGGTGCAGGAGGTGCACCACCCCCGTCGAGGGTGAGGAAGTAAACGTTCGACGAATTCCCCTTCGGACCACCCTTCCGGATTTCCTTGCGCAACAGTCCCGCCTCACACAAGACTGTGATGTGATTCATGACAGAGCGCTTGCTGATCTCACACTGGTCGGCGATATGCTGATAGGACGGCCAGCACTCGCCTACGTCACTGGCGTTGTCGGCCAACTTGATCAGCACCAGCTTTCGCAGAGGATTACCGACGCGAAGCTTCATTGCGGCAACCATAAGGCCCATGCTCATGCTGCACCTCCGGCGAACACGCGGAAATCAATCGTCCGCACGCCCTTCCAGCTATTGCAGGACATGCAAAGGGTCTGGAGGTTGCCCAAAGAAGCCTCTCCACCTTGGCTTTCAGGTACGACGTGATCAGCCCTCAAGCGCATCAGCACCGAGCAGCCGCAGCGCAAGCACGCGTGACCGTCGCGGGCGAACACGCGAGCACGCAAGCCAGAAGGGATTGGTTTCTTTTTCGTCCTGCGCCGGGGCGGGAAGACCGGCGGTTGGTGCGCGGTGACGTGGCCCGTTCGGTCCGGGTTCCACTCACAGCCTTTTTCGGTGAGTCGGAATGCTTCAGGGCGAAGCTCAATCAAACCGGCCTCTTCCAGGGCCTTCAGCATGCGGTAAGCGGTGTCCGGCTTATCAGTGAGCAGCGGCAGCTCCTCGATGATCTTGGCCTTGCTCAGCGCGAAGAAGATCCCGTCATCAGTCTTGATTGGCTTGGTCCAGCTCGGGCAGCCGTAGACGAAGGCGAACAGCAGGGCCTGCTGAGAATTCAGCCCCCACTCCAGCGCCTTCACCTGGTTAATCGTGACGGTGTATTGCATTTCAGGCCTTCCCGACCTTAGCGGCCAATTCAAGAAAGCGATCCACGTACCAGTGAGGCTGCGTCTCGCGGGGGCATTGAGGGCTGGTGAGGTTCTTGCCGTAGGCCATGCCCTTCTCGGTCACGGACCAGAAGTCGACCATTTCCTGCTTGGAGTTTTTGCGCTGCAGAACCTTGAGGAAGCCGTGGGTCTCAAGTGCAAGGTTGAAGGCGCGGGCGGTGCTGGCGATGGCGTGCTCTTTGATAAGGGCGGTGATTGCCTTGGTGGGCATCGAAGAGCCCCCAGCAGCGTCAGAGGCGGCATCAACGGCGTAGCCTGGGAGGAATTTGGCGTCCAGACCGTTGTTGGCGGCGATCTTGGCCAGCATCATCATCTTGCTGGAGTTCGCAGGCTTCAGCAGACGATCAAAGCATTCCAGGATGGCGAGCTCGCCGACGATCTTGGAGTTGTTCGGGCCCTGTGTGGAAAAGGTGCCGCTTTTGCGAATGCTCGGCAGGACCTGGCCCACCACCCACTCTTCAAACTTCTCGGCGGCCGACAGCTTGGACTTCATCACCAGCCGGTAAAGATCGCGCTCAGGAATGATGGTCATGAAACCACCACCCTGTTTCGGGGTAGTGGTCGCGGCCTTACAGTGGCGGGCCACAGCATTCTCCGGCTTGGAGTAACCGAGGGCGTCAGCGACATCGCGGGCGACAAACCACGGATCGCCGAGCTTGTCGGTGATGACCCGGATTGCGGCGCCGTCGAAGTCGAACGGAATCACTGAGGAATTGCGCGCCACGTTTTCAGATTGCGAAAAACGTGGCGCGAGATTGGTAGTGCTATTGATATGTGGCGGGGTTTGCATATAATCGGCCTCACAAAGTGTTATCGAATTAGCCGACCTCGACCGTCGGCTTTTTTGTGCCTGGGTTTCAGATCCGCTTAATTCATAGTGCGAACCCGATGGGCACCGATTTCCGCGCATGCGCGGGAAATCAGGAAACAGATTTCAAATTTCGCTGGACCGAAGCGAGCAACTGCTCGGCACGGCGCCCCAGCTCCCCCGCCTTCGCTTCAACCTGGCGGCACTGCTTGGCGAATGCCGGTAGGTGCGGCAGATCCAGTTCGCACATCACTTGGTCGTCGAACACTTCGCTGCCGGTGTCGATCACATCGCCCAGGGCGCGGATCAGCGCGCCGAAACTTTTGTTCGCGCATTGGTCGCTGGTCATTTGGCGGGCACCGGTCAGACCGTGGCGGCTTGCCAGCTCGTTTACGCAGTGGTCTCGAAATTCAGGCTCAAGGGCGTTGACCCACGACTCTTCCAGCCAGGACGGCATTTCCTGATCGCCAGACAGCCATCGCTGAACACGCTTGAGCCAGCGGCCTGTCGCCTTCACAAAGTCGGACACGTCGTTCTGCAAGGTCAGTGCGGCGAAGTCCGGCACCTCTTTGGCGACGGCCTTCTCTGGGCAGGACAGATGCAGCTCGCGGCTCAACGCCTGGGCGAAATCGTCCTGGCTCAAGCTGGTGCGCGCGACCTGGTTTGCAGCGTGGGCGACCAGCACCTGATCACGGGTTTGTACGGTGTGTCTGGAACTGGACGTTTGCATGGGGACTGCTCTCTTCTAATCTGGCTTCAATGGAACGGCGGATAGGGATGTCGCTTAGGCGGCCTGCGGTCTTTTCACCCTTGGTGGGTAAAGATCAGGCCGAAGCTCAGAGCGATGAACCCCAGTTAATTTCTCGATCTCCAGCACTCGCTCAGCAGGAACGCGCCCGGTGGCGCACATCTTCTGCACTGCTTGTGGCGTGACCTTCAGAGACCGAGCTAAGGCGGATTGACCGCCGGCAGCTTTCGCGGCCTTTTGGATTGCTGACTGCGTCATACGCACCTCAAAGTTACAGCTACAACCTAAGGTTAACCCATGCATGTATTTATCTACAACTCAAATTCGCAATTACATCTACAACCGTTGTTTGTATGATTCGGCGATGAAAAATATCGGTGAGCGCATCGCGCAAAAAAGAGAGTCGGCAGGCCTTAGCCAGTCGGAACTGGCCCGCCGTTTGGGGCTGAGCCCGCAGGCTGTCCAGAAGTGGGAGGCAGGTGTTTCCACGCCGCGAAATAGCAAGCTGGGCGACCTGGCCGAGGTGCTTGGGACGTCGATGGGCTATTTAATAGATGGTGGACCCAGCGAAGCGGTCCGAGCAGCGCCGGATTCAAATGCCAGCCCACTTAAGCCCATCTCGGGCTGGGACGAGAAAACGCCGCTCGACGATGATGAAGTTGAGGTACCGTTTCTCCGTGAGGTCGAACTGGCCGCAGGGTCAGGCCGCTTTGTCATTCAAGAAGACGAAGGCGAGACCCTGCGCTTCCGCAAAAAGAACCTTCGCGAAAACGGCGTCCAGTTCAGCAACGCCAAGTGCGTGACAGTCCGGGGCAACAGCATGAACCCGGTTTTGCGCGATGGTGCGACCGTGGGCATAAACTTGGGCAAGACAAGCCTGGGCGACATCGTTGACGGCGACCTCTACGCGATCAATCACAACGGCCAGATGCGCGTTAAGCAGGTGTTCAGGCTTCCATCGGGCATCAGGCTGCGAAGCTTCAATCGCGACGATCACCCGGACGAGGACTACAGCTTCCAGCAGATGCAGGATGAGCAGATCGGCATCCTGGGGCACGTTTTCTGGTGGGGTATGTACGCCCGCTAACCAAAAGGAGCCGGCTATGTCCCTGACCAAGCCAAATCAAGAACTCAAGCGCGACCTGCAAGGCGTCGCCTCCGACCTCAAGTGGTCAGCCGTAGAGCTGAGAGGATTGCGGAGCGGCTGAGCCTGGCGGGGAATGAGGCGGACGCCCAGGCCGTGCTGAAGATGTGCACGGTGTTTCATGCGGACGAGGATCGGCTGGCTGGGTATGCGGATGAGGTGAAGGCGGGGCAAATAGTCCGGAGCAAGTCCGAATAGGCGCATGGTTCGATGCGGCGAGATGTTGTAATAGTAAACTTATTTCTTATAGCTTTTCGCACAAGAAGGGAATCATAGTGGTCGATACAGTTGAGGAAAGTTTGCCTGATGAGTTGCAAGTTGCTGACGAGCCAGCAGAACACAAAGCTTTGAAGGTGCCCAAAGATGCTTTTGAGGGGTTTCTTGAGCGGATGAGGCCTGGGAGGACGTGCTCATTCTGCTCCTCCGGTAAATATCAGGTTGCACCATCTCCGACAGGGGAAACTGCTGGTGTGGTTGCGACTCCTGTTCCTAATTTACCTAAAATTGGGGTCTGGTTTTTCGCCGCTAGCTGCGATTTTTGCGGCGATACAAGATTTTTCCACACGGGGATATCCTTTAAAGCTATGTCGAGTGACCACCCATGAGCGCTGTTATGGAGTCATCTAGATATTTTGATTTGGTGGAAACTGAAATTCCTACTCAGGGGAAGGTCTCCTTTGCGCATGGTTTTTTCATGACTGTTGAAAACATAGAGGTTTCTCATACAATTAGGTTTTCGCCAGTTGATGAGCGGTTTCGCATGTACACTGAGTGGGTAGCACCCAACGCAGCTATGGAGCGAAAGAAGATGATTAAAGCCTTGCTTCACATTGACTTGATTGATATCCCTGTGATGATTGGGTCGGCTTTTTTCTTCAGCTCGGTGGCCGGTGTCTGCTGGAGCGTTGCGTCAGCGGTGCCGTCTCCAGTCGGCTTGGGAATCGCTGCATCCATCTGTGGCTTAGCGATAGGTAAGTATGTTTCTGCGAAAGCAAGGAATGCTTGATGACCGTTTTTGAAGCCGCGGACATTGTTTTTAAGAATCTACAACCAATAAATTCAGCTGTGGGCTTCTTAGCTGGAATGATCCTGTTCGGCTGCTATAAATGCGATACGTCGCGCGCCTTTGAATGCGTGGCAAAGGCATTCACTTTCACGACTCTGCCAAGCGGTTTCGCATTTGTATTCACCTCTGGCTATCCAGCTTACGTTTCCAAGATTCCAGACGTAACAGCTGCTTTCTTTGTTGGCGGGTGCGCACTGGTCATAATGCCGTTTGTTGTCAGTAAGAAAATTTCCGAGGCAATGAATCGCACCCGATGAAATAGCCTGTTTTTTCTGGAAATGCCCGGCTAAGCGCCGGGCTTCTTGTTTCTACACTTCGTCGTGCCACCATTGAGCTGGCAATCCGCGTGAATGCAGACTGGCAACGCTGAAGGATTGGCAGCCCCAGGTGTTATAGAGAGCCCGCCATCGTGCGGGCTTTTTGTTGTCTGCACGCCCCGCCCCTTTGATGGTGGCTGTACGCCACGAATGGTAAAGTGCGCAATCCATTCAACGGATCAGGTTTTACGATATGGATAGCGGGAGTGCTTGGGCCGGCTTCGTTCTTCTGGTGGCTGGCTTTTTTATATATTTCTTGCCGACGTTTGTTGCTTCGAGTCGCAAGCACGTCAACTTCACCTCGATCTTCCTGGTGAACCTGCTCCTAGGGTGGACATTCCTAGGCTGGGTTGCAGCCTTGGTGTGGGCGTCCTCAGCAAACACAGAAAAACCAGCAGAAAAAAGTGCGCAGGGCCTTGTCGTATCCGGTGATCGCGCCTGCCCTTACTGTGCCGAGACGATCAAATGTGCGGCCATCAAATGCAAGCACTGTGGCGCTGATGTTGAGCCAGTAGCCGCCCCGCGCCTTAAAAATGGATGGGTTGCATCAACTGCCTGCCGTGACGAAGAAGAACAGCAGCGAACCATTGAGGCAATTACCAGCACCGGACTTCCAGTTGTTCCAATGATTGGCCTGGCAGTGGGTGCCGGTCCATTTGAAACGAAGGAAGAGGCAAAGCAGGCCCTGGTCACGATGCGCGACGGCCCAAGGCTGTTCAGCGAGATCATCTATAGAGACTCGGTAAGCGGAAAGTATCCACCCATTACCGACTGACAGCCGATAGTCACCAGAGCCCGCCAAGTGCGGGCTTTTTCATGCCTGCGATTCGGACCTACAACCATGGCGAAACTCATCGACAACTTTAAATCGAAAAATCTACAACCGAAAAGCTTGCATGCTGTAACTTTTGGTTGTAGATTTAATCCATCGCAGCGACACACAGCCACTGCGAAGGGCCTCAGCCCGCCGCTCTTTGGTTTCACCCCTTGCCGGATCACCACCGGCCCAGATTCAAAGGCAGCGATGAACCGGCCTAAACGGTTCAGAGGGTTGGCAACTGACCCGGGCGTGCAGCGTAAAGCGCCAAGAACAGTTATCCAGCGGGAGAACAAGCCGAAAGGCCCGCGGCTGGAAGAACATTTGATTCAAGCCGGTGACCGACGCCAGTAGCGGGTCACGGCGCCACAGATTTACTGATGCCGCTTCTATGAGGCGGCATTGGAAATCAACGGAGGACACCGAAATGCCGAAGTACATGCTCGATTACATCCGGCTTTGCCGGGAGTGCAGCCTGGATCTGCGCACGATCGGCAACATGATCAGCATCGTGATTCCAACTCTGCAGCGTGAGGCAGCCGGGCTGCGCAGCGCGGTGAGCGAATTTGCGGGGGAATTCCCTGAGCTTGAGCAAGACGCCGAACTGCTGGAATCAGCCATACGCGCCGGGCTCCAGCGCTGCACGCCTCAGCCTCACCAGCAAGAGCTGTTCGCAGCATGACGGGCCTTTTCACTGATGCCCATCCAGAGCGGTGGGTATCGGGAAACAACCGGAGCATGACCATGAACAAAGTCATTCACATCACTCTGCGCGGCGAGCTGCAGGTATTTGCCGAAGACAGCCTGGCCGCCTGCATCCAGGAGGCAAACAGGCTCAATGCTGAGCGTGGATACACCAACGGCGTTCACGTCGTTGAATGCGAAGACGGTCATCGAATGACGGCGGCGGATTGCAAGTCCTGCTTAGATATTCCCGTCTAGGGAGTAGATAAGAGGGGCAGTGATCGTAATTGGGCCGTCTTTCATTAAATCGGCTGGTGGTTTTGGCAGTGGCTGGGCTCGACGGATTAATTCTAGAGTGGCCGCGTCCAAGTCCACATTGCCTGAACTTTGTACCAGCTCATAAGAAACGACATTTCCGTCGCCATCTATCGTAAAGCGCAGTTGGTTTGTCCCTTCAATCCCGGCCAATTGCGAGGCGATCGGGTAATTCTTGAATTTATTCAAATGCGCCACGAGCCCGGCGCTCAGTGTTTTTTCTTGTTCGGCAGTGGAAGAGCAACCAGAGATTACGCCGAGAAAAACAAAGGCAAAAATAGTGGTTAGAAAAAATCTGAACATACAAAGGTCTCGCTATTTGGCGGTGCGATTCTCGCACATGGCTGTTTTTAGCCTATCAGTTCACTCAACTGCCCAGCAATAAAAGCGCCGCTTCAACGAAGTTGGATGACCTGTCCTCCCTTCCCCGCCTCTACCCGTCAGCACTCCTCCCCCGCGCCCATCGGCAACCAGCGGGAGACATGAGTGTTGACGAATACAGGTGAACCAACGAATGGAGCTCCCGAAATGCCAAAGATTTTGGATGTGATCAAAACCAAGCAGGGTCAGCTCTTCCTGCTGCTGGATGAAATGCCGCGCCGTGTATACGAGCGCACCGGCAATCTTCTTGTTTCGAGCCACGATGGCTTCTTCGACTTCATGAAGATTGAGCCGGGCACCCGTGATGCGTTTGCGGGCCGTACTTTCACCATCAATCTCGCTGACGGCTCGACACTGGAGTGCAAAGGCCAGGTCTGGGATTGCGGCGGCGATCCTGGTGTCCCCACGCTTCATGCCGGCATTGGCACCCGTGAATCATTGGAAAGTTGCTACGTGTTCAGTGGCACCACCGTCGCGAGGTCGCTGGTAGAGGCTTGGCTTTCCGAGAACAAGCCGAGCAGCCGGTACTACAAGTACGACAAGCGCGAGACCGTCGAGTACTGGGAAGCCATTTACCGCACCGAGGGATGGGGGAATCAAATTTCTCCGGCACGGGCCCGGAAGCTCCGCAAGCGTGGCGCGACCATCTGGCGCGTAGATGGCAGGCCAACCTGGAGCACTCGCTTCGAGAAGCGCAAAGCTCAAATCCTCGCGGACATTGCCTCAGACGCCTAACCCCAAACACTGGAGGTCGCCATGGCTACTCAACTTAGAAGGTCGCACCGACTCAGCAAGCCAAGACTGAAACTTGTCCTGGGCCGCTGGGAGGTGTTTTACGGCTATATCAGCAACATGG
Organism: Pseudomonas sp. Larv2_ips; assembly: GCF_963879675.1. Classification (NCBI taxonomy): domain Bacteria; kingdom Pseudomonadati; phylum Pseudomonadota; class Gammaproteobacteria; order Pseudomonadales; family Pseudomonadaceae; genus Pseudomonas; species Pseudomonas sp. Larv2_ips. The sequence continues at coordinate 1,091,563 of NZ_CAWOAW010000014.1, read as the reverse complement.
CGCTTGTTGACCAAGCTGAGAAGTGGTGCTCGGAGATGAACAGCGGTACGCGCGCACTGACCAGAGCTATGACCAAGATCGCTGCCCAACCCACCGAATAGCACCACCCTGGAGGCAACCATGAACGCAGCATTGAAGATATGCCAAGAGCGTTACGACGCCCAGTTGCCTCCAGAGGTCAGCGAGAGCGATGAGGTGACTGAATGGCTTGAGCATTCGGCGGAGCGCCTGGTGTGCGGCGTCGACATCAAGTGGAAGCGCCGCTACGGCCAGCCGCAGGTTGTGACGTTCGACCGGTTCTGCACTGTCCTGCAAGGCCACCTGAATCAGCGCCAGATCGACGGCCTGGACCAGCGTGATTCGTTTGCCCGACTGCTGCTGTCGGCAATGCTCGGCAGCCAGAGCGATGCCCGCGCCCACGCTGCCGATTTGCTGGGCCAGCAGCGTCCGATTGAGGCGGTCGAGAAGATCGCTGTGGCGCTGCTGAGACCCTATGCCGAAGACGCTGTAGCGGCGGAACGGGAAGAGCGCGAAGACGATGTGGATGCCGACCTATGAGCCCGCACATCCTTATCGATGAGGCACTGGAGGCACTGGAGCATCCCAGCAGTGAACCAGGCGCCCAAGCCGTCGTGGCGCGGATGATCACGAGCATGCTCACCGGCGACGCAATCACCGTCGAAGAATTCAACCACTACTGCCAGCGCCTCCTGAAAGTCACCAGGCAGCGCAAGGAGGCTGCATGACCACCGCACCGGTTAAATCACTGATCGACGAGCAGCTCGACGACGTTGAGTCGAAGCTGATCATGCTGGGCTTCGGCATCCCCTTCAATGAAGTGATTGGCCAACCGCGTGAGCGTGCAGTGGCCACCTTGCCGAAGCGCCTGGCGGCGACCATGAAGGGCGGGCGCATTGCGGTGAGGGTTCGGCCGTGACCACCCGCCAGCGTAACCGGCGTCTACTCATCTGGCGCGGCTCCTTCCCTGCCCTCGCCCTCTTCACCTTCCTGGTGTTGCTCAGCGCCCTCGCTGACCGAATCACTCAATAAATAACACTTTCAATCGCTGCGAGCATCGCGGCAAGGATTCCCCATGTCCGCAGTAATGAAGCAGGACGACAACACGCCTGCGATGTCGGAGGCCGCACTCGTTGAAGTGCTGAGCAGCAGCCTCTACCCCGGCGCAGAAAAGAACTCTGTTGTGATGGTGTTGGCTTACTGCCAGGCCGCGCACCTGGACCCGATGTTGAAGCCGGTGCACATCGTTCCTATCTGGAACTCAAAGACGAAAAAGATGCAGGACACAGTGATGCCCGGCATCGGCCTGTACCGCATCCAGGCTGCGCGCACCGGCCAGTACGCAGGTATCAGCGAGCCTGAATATGGCCCTCCAGTAACTGCGAAGCTGAGCGGCGTAGAGGTCACTTATCCCGAATGGTGTCGTGTGACCGTCAAGCGGCAGATGAGTAACGGCCTGGTTGCCGAATACACAGCCAATGAACGCTGGCTCGAAAACTACGCGACGTCGAGCAAGGACACCGCGGCGCCCAACGCCATGTGGAAGCGTCGAGCATTTGCCCAGCTCGCCAAATGCGCCGAAGCCCAGGCCCTGCGCAAAGCTTTCCCTGAAGTTGGATCGGCGCCAACGGCCGACGAGATGGAAGGCAAAGCATTCGAGGAGCCGGCGCGCGATGTCAGCCCACGACAGCACGCCCAGCCTGAACCGGAAGCGCTGCCCGCCTACTCCGACGAACTGCTGACCGAGAACATCGTGAGGTGGCAGCCATTGATCGACTCGAACCGCACCAGCCCCGAACACCTCATTGCGACCATCAGCAGCAAGTACACGCTGAGCCCGGCGCAGATTGAAAAAATCACCAACCTCAAAGCCCTCGATGGAGATTCAGCATGAAAATTCACAACGTAGCTCAAGGCTCCGCCGAGTGGCTTACCCTTCGCGCTAAGTTCCGCACCGCCTCCGAAGCCCCGGCAATGATGGGCGCCTCGAAGTACCAAACCCGCACAGACCTGCTGGCAGCCAAAAAGACCGGCATCACGCCCGATGTCACGCCGTCTCAGCAGTTCATCTTCGACAAGGGCCACGCTACTGAAGCCCTGGCCCGCCCACTGACTGAAGCGTTGATCGGCGAAGAGTTGTATCCGATCGTCGCGACCGAGGGCAACCTGCTGGCTTCCATGGACGGCGCCACGATGCTCGGCGAGACCCTGTTCGAACACAAGCTGTGGAATGAGTCGGTTGTGGCCCAGGTGAAAGCCGGCGAACTGGCTCCGCACTACTACTGGCAGCTTGAGCAGCAACTCTTGGTCAGCGGCGCTGAGCGGGTGATCTTTGTTTGCTCGGACGGCACGCCGGAGAACTTCGTGCACATGGAGTACCGGCCCGTCGCCGGCCGCGCGGCCCAGTTGATCGAAGGATGGAAACAGTTCGAGGCAGACCTGGCCAACTTCGAGATGGCCGACGCTCCTTCAATCGTCGTCGGCAAGGCACCTGATGAGCTGCCAGCCCTACGCATCGAGCTGACCGGCATGGTCACTGCCAGCAACCTGAAGGTATTTGAAGACTCGGCCCTGGCCGTCATCGATTCGGTGAAAACCACACTCTCCACCGACCAGGACTTCGCTGATGCGAAGAAGGCAGTCAAATGGTGCGGCGATGTTGAAGAGGCTGTCGCCGTCGCCAAGAAACAGGCCCTGTCGCAAACCCAAAGCATCGATGAGTTGTTTTCATCGCTGGATCGCATCAGTGCCCATGCTCGCGAGACTCGCCTGAAAGTCGACAAGCTGGTGAAGGCTCAAGAGCTGCTGGTGAAGACCAACATCAAGCAAAAGGCCGAACTGGCACTGGCAGATCACATCGCTGCAATCAACAAGACGCTGGGCCAAGTCACACTGCCTCATGTTGTTTCGGACTTCGCCGGCGCCATGAAGAACAAGCGCACCATCGCCAGCCTTCAGGACGCGGTAGATACCGAGCTGGCCCGGGCGAAGATCGATGCAAGTCAGGCAGCGGACAGTATTCGCTTGAACCTGACCAGTCTGGCGGAGCTCGCCGTTGATTACGCCTTCCTGTTCAACGACGTGCAGCAGCTGGTGACCAAGGCCAATGATGACCTGGTGACGCTGATCAAATTCCGAATCTCCGAACACCAGAAGGCGGAGAAGATAAAGGCCGAAGCGAAGCGCATCGCCGAAGAGCAGGAAGCCCAGCGGCTGGCAACCATCAAGCCAGAGCCTGTCGTGGAGAAGGTGGCGACACCAGAGCCTGTCCGCACCGCTCCGGTCAAGGCGGCGCCCGTCGGCCAGGCCACAAAGCCTGTGCCGAGCAACACGGTGGAGCAGGTAGCGCTGCAGGCCAACGTGACGGACTTCGAGGCACTGATAAAAGCGGTGGCATATGGTCAGGCGCCGATCACGCTGCTTCTGGTGAACTGGGAAGCGCTCGACTCGATGGTCGCAGCGCAGGGTGCAAACTTCAGCATGGCTGGGGTGACACTCGGCAAGGCGGCAGCATGATCAGCAACCTCAGATCAGATATCGAGTTCCGGCGCGAGAAGGCGCTGGAGCTTTCCAGTCAGGTTCGCCGGCACTTGGCCGCCGGCGGGAAGATCACAATCGGCGAGAGCCCGGCGATCAATCCAGATCCGGCAAAGCGTTCGGAATTCATCGACCCGACAACCATCCTCAAGCGTCGCAAGCCCCCCATCACGCGGGACGAGCGTAAGGCGCTGCGCAAACTTGCGGAGGCTTTATGAGCAAGCGCAAACCCCACAACCTCAAAGCCCGCATTGACCGGTCCTGCCGGTCGCTGCTGGCCGCTAACCACGTCGCAGTGGTCAACATCGACCCCAGTGGCCGCCAGGGCATGATCAATTACAAGTCGCTGAAAAACATCGCGCCGGGGAAGATTGGCCAGGCTGTCTGCGGCATTCCCCACAGGTGGACGATCTACCTCAGCGCCCTCTGCATCGACGCCCGCGGCGACCGATACAGCAAGTCGGTGGAGGTGGCGCCCGATGGCGTTTACCTCTCCGACCACCTGGAAGACGTGATCGAGCATTGCTACAAGAAGCTGCGCGACGAGGCCAACCAGAGCCAGATGGTGGCTTCGGGCTGGATCGCCATACCTGAAGCGATATCGCTGGACGAGGCGCACGCCGCACCGATATTCGAAGCGGTCGGCGCCTGGCGCCAGGTAAAGGTCGACTCATGCGCCGCATAGCCCGCACCCAGCAACGCAAACGTCAAACCTGGCTCGCACTGCCGGCCAGCGGAATTAAAGCCAACCCGGAGAAACAACCATGTCAGTTGCAACCGATACAGCCGAGTTCCTTGAAGAGCTCAACGGTGGCGCCTTCGCCAGCCAGATCGGCCACGCCCTTTCCGAAGTAGCCGCTGGGGTTGTTGACCACGGCAAGGCCGGGAAGGTGGTGATTACCCTGGACTTCAGCCAGATCGGTGAATCGCACCAGGTGAAGATCAAGCACAAGCTCGATTACAAGGTGCCGACCAAGCGCGGTACCCGTAGTGAGAACACCAGCCTCGACACACCGATGCACGTGGGCACCGGTGGCCGCGTGACCCTCTTCGCCGAGAAGCATGACCAGCTTTTCAGTCGCGACGACGCGCCGATTCCTAAGCGCACCTGATCTACCCTGCTCACCCTCCCCCCGCAATCCAAGGAATTATCCAATGTCACTCACCAAAGACGCACTCCAGCTCATCAACGCCAATGCCCTGGACGCCGCCGGAAAGAAGCTTGATACGCTAATCCCTACGGTGGTCCTGTCGGAAGAAGCCAAGATCGTCGATCTGGAGAAGTTCCAGGCCGGCCGTAGCCGCTTCCGTGGCACCTACAGCACCCATTCGCTGGCAGATTTTGGCACCTATATTGTTGAACGCGCAGAACCAGGCGCACGCGGCTTCATTGACCAAGACGCAATGAGCTGTGTTCTGCTGTTCAACCTGGGCACCACCGGCGAACCAGGCCACGCCGATGACCGTGCCGTCCTCAAGCTGAAGCCAACCGCGGGCTACACCGCAGCCCAACAAATCGGCGGACGCGGCATCAGCCAGAAGGACTTAAGCGACTGGATCGAAGACTGGCACCAGTACCTCACGCCGGTTGATGAGGAAGGTAAAGCTATCCCCGTGGCCAAGGCTATTGCAGCCGTTCGAACCATCACGATTAAGGCTTCCAGCGAATCGGAAAGCACGGTAGGCGAGACCAGCGCCAGCCGCAGCGCCATGGATCAAATCGAGGCGCGCAGTAAGGAAACCCTGCCGGTATCTCTGCAATTCAGCACGATCCCGTTCGAAGGCCTGACCGAGCAAGTGATCACTTTGCGTTTGTCAGTCATCACGAGCGGCGCAGTGCCAGTGCTGAAACTGCGCTGGGTAGGTGAAGAAGTGCAGCGCGAAGACATCGCACAGGAATTCAAATCGGTGTTGCAGCTGAATATTGGCGGAGCTGCCGTCTTGTCCCTTGGCGCGTTCGATCCAAAGTAATAATTAGGCCGGGCAACCGGCCTGACTCACACCCTACTGGCTGCAACAGGCGGAGGATTTAATCATCGGTCGGCACGCCCTGTATTTCTTCACGAGAGGGAATCGGTGCACCTGTTGATGCTGCATCTTCACAGGCTCTTACAGCCACAATCAAAAGGCTGGCAATTTCATCGAGCATGCTTGACCACCTTGTGTAGTGATGGTCGCTTTGGCTCGTATCTAAAACTGTCCATGACTGACTCTTGAGGATAGGCCTGGCATCAGCGATTAGCGTCTGAATCAATCCTAGCGCTCTTGATGCTCTTTTAGCAGAATGATTAGGCAGCCTTAGTAGCGTGTACAGGTCGGCCATTGAAATGGAATACGAAAGCCCTTCAAGGTCTTCAAGGCACTTTAGAAAAATTGGTTCTGGATCAGCCGTGCCGGCGCAACGAAAACCTACGACCGCAGAAAGATAAGAAACCTTCCGCTCCAGGGCGGCTAGAGGGCTAAGCATTTTAGCAGCGGCTAGTTCTGAACGATCATTTTCGGACTGTCGGCTTGTATGACCGGCACGAAAAGAAACACCTAACGCAACAACAACAGCGGCCAAAGTACCTACGGCCGACAGCATATCCCACGGCGAATCAGCCACTACTGTCTCCTTGATCCGGCTCCATGCCGGTCACCGGTAATACCCCGACCCAAAATAGATTGCAACTCTAAATCTCATTCGAAAAAGGCTTTCCACGCATCGACAGCGGTGGGTACCAATTGGAGACCAGCCGCAACAGCAGCGCAAAAGGCGCCCCGCGCGCTCAGATCACTTTGTTTCATAGTTGATGCATGCATAGCTATTTTCTGTCCTCGTGATTCAATCCCAATTTCATCTTGATTGGTGGGTACGTCGGCAAACAGAACCACCGCTTTCGAAGATGAATACCAGAATAGGCAAGAGCTGATACCAGCGATCACCGATCCCAGGCCACACAAAGCTTTCAACATCGCTACGTCCATACAACTCGCTCCTTAAAACCCAAATCAAACGACATCCCAAACCAAATTGCCACCACCACTAACGGAGGGCGGCGCCCACTGGAGATAATCCATGGACGAAAACATCAAGATCCTGATCCCGGAGATCCCGGGTGAGTGGACCCAGCGCCAGCGTAACGGCAGCCTCAACGTGTGGAACGGGGCGGATCATCACAGATTTCACCCTACCACTACTGGCCTGCCTGAAGTCAGCCTGCGGCCCCCGGAAAATGGCCTGTACGCCGAGCGAATCGATGGCGCCTGGTACTGGGTTTCTGGTTGCGCCAGGTGCAACGGAAACGGTGAGAAGTACAGCTACTCGGCGTGCGATAAGCACAACGTTTGCCGCCTGTGCAGCACTCACCGCTCGAAGCTCACGGAAACACCATGGGGCCATCCTGACGGCTTCACCTGCAAACCTTGCCACGACGCAGAAGACGCCATTGCGAAAGCCGCCGCGCTGGCCAAGGTCGCCGAGACTGAGTATTACGAGTGGGATTATCGCAGCCAGGACGAATGCAAATGCCCGCATTGCGTCACGGTCATTCACATCGAGTCTGAAGATTACGGCGCCAAGAAAATGACCTGCGACACCTGCGGCGGCGAGTTCGAACTTGTCACCGAGTACACAACTCAGTTCACCACCACTGTAATTGGCGAACGTCTCACCGCCTGATCCGCCTCCATGCCGGTCACCCGTAATACCCCAACATGGACTAAATTGGGACCACTGGTCACAGAGTAGGGGCCGCCTTAAGCTGATCGACGACCAGCTCTGATAAAGGCGCGACTCCATAGTGCGATAACGCCGATTATGAATGGAGGCCAAAAGACCAAGGCGTCCTTGTGGATGTTGGAGATGTCCTCCAGATCTATTTTACTGGAGATTCCAAGTACAAGGATCAGCAGCCCCAAGACCAGCGCAAGCCAACCAACTATCCATAACGTTTTCTCCATTAAATTAAGCTGCGCTTCGTTCATGCCATTCCTTGATCTAACCCTGTACCTTTAACCCCAATACCCCATATCAACGAATCAAGCCAACTTGATCGCCTAGCTGATCGAGCTCTACAGCATCGTACTGATGACGTCTGAATTCCCATAAGAGCTGAAAGTAGATGATTGCCGATTCCATATCGGATCGGCTCTCGAAACGTTCTGCGTGCCTAGGATCGATGCAAAGGCGCCGATTGCCGTCACCACTTTTTGCTTCGCTGTAGAAAACCTCGCTGCCTGGGCTCGTAATTCTCAAAATCCATCTCACACCATACCCCGTTCGTGAGCGCGAATTGCTCATCTCTAACTTCTTCAAGAATGAATAGCTTAGTTCAGCGAGGTTACTCCATGTCCGCACAAAAGAAGAAACACCTCTTCGATTTCAAAACCCAATACTTACTCGGCTTCAACCCTCAGGACGATGAGATCGTTGTCGATTTTTTCTGCGGTGGTGGCGGAGCCGGTACCGGGCTGGAGATTGGCCTGGGCCGCACGGTGAACGTGGCGAAGAACCACAGCCCGCAAGCGATCAGCATGCACACAGTCAATCACCCTGGCGCCCGGCACTTCACCACCGACGTGTTCAAGGGTGATCCGGACACCGAGTGCGGCGGCAAGGCCGTCGGCTGGTTCCACATGTCGCCGGACTGCACCCACCACAGCCAAGCCGCCGGGGGTCAGCCGCGCAAGCGCGAGATCCGCAACCTTTCGTGGATCGGCCTCAAGTGGGCAGGCATGAAACGGCCCCGGGTGATCAGCCTGGAGAACGTGAAGCAGATCCTGCAGTGGGGCCGCTTGGTCGCCAAGCGCGACAAGGCCACCGGCCGGGTGGTGAAACTCGGCGGCGACGTTGCGGCGCCTGGTGAGGTTGTGCCGGTGGGCCAGCAGTTCCTGATACCCGACCCGAAGCAGCGCGGCCGCACCTGGCGCCGCTTCGTGGCCCTGCTCGAGGGCATGGGCTATGTCGTGGAGTGGAAAGTCATCAAGGCCTGCGACTTCGGCGCGCCGACCAGCCGGGAACGTCTGTTCATGATCGCTCGGTGCGACGGCCAGCCGATTGTGTGGCCGGAGGCGACCCACGCCAAGAACCCGGCCAAGGGTCAGCAAAAGTGGAAGACCGCCGCCGACTGTATCGATTTCTCCGACCTGGGCAAGAGCATCTTCGGGCGCAAGAAAGACCTGGCCGAGGCCACCCTGAGCCGTATCCGCAAGGGCATGAAGAAGTTCGTCATCGACAACCCTGCGCCGTTCATTGTCCCGATCGCGAACTGGTCGGGCGAATCGGTGCAGTCAGCCGGCGAGCCGCTGCGCACCATCACCTCCTACCCAAAGGGCGGCGCCTTCTCGGTGGTGAGTCCAATCATCGCGCCGGCAACGCACCAGGGCAGCGATCGCATCAATGACCCGCTTCAGCCGCTGCCCACGGTAACGTGCGCGAATCGCGGCGAGCTGACACTGATCAGCCCGTTGATGGTTGGGGCCGGCGGCCCGGAGTATTCCGGCAAGCCGGTGAGCGTCGACCAGCCGACCGGTACGGTCACGACCCAGAACCACCGCGCGATCGCAGCGGCGCACCTGGTGAAGTTCCGCTTCGACGACGCGGGCAAGGCGCTGGACGAGCCACTGCCAACCATCACCAGCGGTGGCAACTATCAGCGCCCGGCCGGCGCAGCCCACGCCATGGGCATATCCACGGTGTTCATGGCCCAGATGAATGGCGGCTTCAACACCACGGTCGCCAAGAGCATCGAAGAACCGATGACCACGGTGACAAACACTGGCAGCCAGCAGCAGTTGGTCAGCGCGACTTTAATCACGAACACCACGGGCCATGCTCCCAGCGATCTTGCCGGGCCAGTGCCGACGGTGACCACCGGTCAACACCACGCATTGGTTGCAGCTAACCTGGTGCACATGCGCGGCAACTGCGATGCACGGGATGTAAATGATCCGCTGCACACCATCAGCGCCGGCGGCCAGCACCACGGGTTGGTCAGCGCGTTCATGGAACGGGCATTTGGCGGCAGCGTTGGCCAGGGTCTGGAAGAACCCGCGCCGACGATCACCGCCGGTGGCGGCGGTAAGAGTTCCTTGGTGTCGCTCACCCTGTCGCCTGAACACGAAGCCGGCGCCCTGCGCGTTGCCGCCTTCCTGACCAGCTACTACGGCACGGAGAACATCAGCGCATGCGACTCGCCGGCGCCGACCATCACCACCAAGGATCGCCTGGCCATGGTCACCGTGATGGTTAAGGGCACGCCCTACGTAATCGTCGACATCTGCCTCCGGATGCTGAAGCCGTCCGAGCTGTACAAGGCCCAGGGCTTCCCCGCCGACTACATCATCAGCCACGGTGCTGACGGCAAGCCGTTCACCAAGACCCAGCAGGTGCACATGTGCGGCAACAGCGTCAGCCCGCCGCCGATGGCTGCGCTGGCTCGGGCCAATGACCCGTGGCGTGTGGCTGAGCGTCAGGCCGTTGCTGCTTAAACGCCCTCGGCAATCAACCGGGCCCCGACCTCACGCCCGGCAACCTGCGCCAGGCCACGGTCAACATAGGTTTGGTCACCCACAACAACCGGCACTACCACCTCACCACCACGCTTTACCTCGACGTTGATACGCCAGGTCTCCCGGCCTTCCTCGTCCTTGTCGCACTCCATGTAGTTCCAAACCTGAAAGCCTTCGATCTCATCGTAAATATCGTGCTTGGTCATGGTCCAGCCCATTTAGAGGAAGGGGTCATCGTAGCACTCCACCCCGGGCATGGCCCGGCAAGGACTCCCCATACCGACAGAAAAGCAATTCTTCGCCGAGCGTTAGTGAATCTGGTTTACAGATTCATCCAGAGGGTTTTCAGGAGAGTTAAGAAAAGAGTTCCAAGCCTCGAAAGCATCGTGATGGCGCAGAGTTGCGGCTTCCCAGGCAGCCCCTACTACTTCCTTAGCGGAAACCATCATCATCATTTTGCTGGTGGCCGCGTCGAGTTCGATTAAGAGCTGGCGAGATTTGAATCTGAAGTCATCTATTCCGCTCATAAATTCGCCTTGCGGCGGGTATTGCCGGAGGCCCCGGAATGTTCCCACCAAAGCAGTGACATCTAATTACATGTGCGCATTCAAATAGAGCGATGAGCGGTCACGTAGACTACTCAGATATCGACCGAGGGAGCTTTGAAAACTTACGCGTATTCAGAGCTTCTTCCCTGGAGGTAGTCCAGAGTTCTTTTGCTCTGGATATGCCCCACTCCATCGCTTGCGTCATAGTTTGGCCAGGCCGTGAGTCAAACGACTCCTCAAAAATCATAATTCCTTTCGGAGCGTATAACCCAAGAAACAGCTGCACAGCGCCTGTGCTTGAAGTCCGCACCTGAACGTTGACCTGAGCGCCGTCAGCAAGACGCTCATCTTTGGTTCGGCAATGAAGGTGCGGATTTGCCCAAGTCCAAAAGGTTCTACCGCGAGTGAACATTTCCGAGCCCCCCAAAGCGCCGGAGTATGGGCCTATTTCGCGGCTTTGAGTGCGATGTACTTATATATTTCTGCTTATCCCCTCCCCCTTCAAATTCAGCCGCTATAGCGGCAAGGATACCTATGCGCCTGAAGAAAGCTGAGCGCGAGCAAGTGCGCCTGAAGTACGGCGGGCGCTGCGCCTACTGTGGGGTGCTGCTGGGTGACCGATGGCACGCCGACCACCTCGCACCTGTCGTGCGTGAGCTGCTGTCCAAGCAGACCGCCGCTGGCACGTGGAAGCTGGTATCGGGCAAGCCACTGCGACCCGAGCATGACGTGCTGGAGAACATGATGCCTGCCTGCGCGCCCTGCAACATCAGCAAGGGCGGTCAGACGCTGGAAGGTTGGCGCAGCTGGATCTCAAGACACGTCGAGTCGCTGAACAACTACACCCCAATCTACCGCCTGGCCAAGGCATATGGCCTGATCGCCGAGACCGGCGCGCCGGTGGTGTTCCACTTCGAAAAGGAGCAGCAGCCATGATCGCCACCCTCTGGTTCGCCTACGTCTTCATCTACAAGGGGCCGAGGCCATGAAAGAACATCGCGTTTTGATCGGCGACTGCATTGAGTCGATGCGGACGCTTCCGGATAACAGTATTGACAGCGTGGTCACCGATCCGCCCTACGGTATTCGCTTCATGGGCAAGAGCTGGGATGGCGAAGACATCGAGGCTCGAGCCGCTTACCGAGCCAGCATGCCTTCACACGCTTCGACCTGCGGTCCGAATGGTGGTCACAGGTCAGTGGCCGCCGAGGCCGGCAAGTATGACCTGACACCCGAAGGCATGCGCGCTTTCCAGGCCTTCACGCTGGAGTGGGCAACCGAATGCCTGCGAGTGCTCAAGCCGGGCGGTCACCTGCTCTCGTTCGCGGCGGCACGCACTTACCACCATATGGCGGTTGGAATTGAAATGGCCGGGTTTGAGATCCGCGACCAGATCATGTGGGTGTTTGGCTCAGGCTTCCCGAAGTCGCACAACCTGAAGGGCGATCGCGCTGGATGGGGTACCGCACTGAAGCCAGCGCACGAACCAATCTGCATGGCGCGCAAACCATTCTCTGGAACGGTCGCATCGAACGTTGCCGAGCACGGTACCGGCGCCCTGAACATTGATGCTTGCCGTGTTGACCCTACGGGCGAGCGACTCGGCGGCGGAGATGAGAGCGGGAAAGTATCTAAGCCGGAAGGCTGGGTGAGACCCTGGATGCATGACACAGAACACGTAGCGGCCCACGGCAAAAAAGTTACCGCCAACGTCGACAAGGCCAGCCGCTTGGGTAGATGGCCGGCGAATCTGATACATGACGGAAGTGATGCCGTACTGGCCATGTTCCCTGACGCACCTGGTCAGCTCGCCGCTGCCAGCACCAGCGACACACAGCGGGCCGGACAAAACTGCTACGGCAGGATGAAGCGAGGGCGAGCGACGGAGGCGAGTGCAGGCAGCGAGAATGGCGGTATCGTTGGTTTTCAGATGAAGCCCGGCGATCGTCGGCTGGATACCGGCAGCGCTGCCCGCTTCTTCTACTGCGCAAAGACCAGTCGCACCGATCGGCACGAAGGGATGGTCAACCCAGGACCTCAGTTCAAGATGGGCACCACCCTGCGAAAGGTCGAGACGACTGAAACGAAAGGCAACAACCACCCAACCGTCAAACCTACCGACCTGATGGCATACCTGCTTCGACTGGTGACACCGCCCGGCGGTGTAGCGCTGGACCCATTCATGGGGTCGGGCAGCACCGGCAAAGCAGCAATGCGCGAGGGCTTCGAGTTCATCGGCTGCGAGATTGACGAGCAGTACGCGGCGATCGCCCGAGCACGCATCGAATTCGAAGTACTCCGGCAGCAAGAGCAGAAGGTCGAATCAGACCAACTCGATCTGTTCGCAACAGCCTAACCCCAATCCCCCTAAATGCCTGGCGGTGAGCGGCATCAGGGCAACTGGCTGTCTACCCAACGCTCTGCGGCCGCCATCGCATCACCCAGCGCTGCCGGGTAGTCAGGCCACGGCCCCTTCAACTCAGCAGCAACCTCACCTAAGCCATCAATGAGTGCCGGCTCGATGATCTTGGCAGCAACAGGAGAATCATCGTTCGGGCGGCGCCAGTCGAACTTGAGGAACATTACGTGGCAGCGATAGGCGTGCGCTATTGGTGCATCGAAGTTGTGTGACACGTCCATGCCTCATCACGAACTTAGTTGAGCCCCTTTTGTACACAAAACCTCACGCATTTTAAATATCAGCAAAACGCCATCACTCCATTCCCCTACGGGCCTGTCGGTGAGCGGCGGGCGAGGTGCTCACCCAGAAGGTTCAGCCTCGCCATCCGTGGGCCGGTAAAGAGCGTTCCCTTCTGAGTGAGCGTGGCAAAGATACTCCCAAATAACAATCACTATCAAAAAATCCGATAGCCGCCCAGCGCGGCAAGGACACCACATGTTCGCATTCAAAGTCACCCTGATCCTGCTGGGCACTTTGCTGTACCTCGTCGGCAGCGGCGGCTGGCTCTTTTGGATCGCCCCACGCCTTCTGGCGGACGGCGGAACGGCCGACATCCTCTACGCCTTCGCCGGCGCCTGCGGCTGGATGCTGATCACCTTCAGCGTGGTCATTCACTTCATCAAGACAGCGCGGCCCACGGCGGCCAGCGGGAGGTAGATATGTCAGCGGCAGAACAACTCAACGATGGCGTCACCGGTGACAAGGTTCCCGAGGCGCAAATGGCCGAAATCCTCGGCACCACCATTGCGGCGCTGCGCTCAAAGCGAGCCAGGAACCAGATACCTCTTGGCGTCTGGAATAAGCATGGCAGCAGGATCATCTACAGCATCAGGAGATATTACGAATGGCTCGAAAGTCAGTGGGTCTGCCCGCAGGAATGGACCTCCACCACGGATCGATCCGCATCCGGTTTATGTGGAACGGCAGCCGGCGCAGTGAAACGCTCCCCTATCCCGCGACACAGAAAGGAATCAAATCAGCCTCACAGGTTGTTGATCAGGTAAAGGGGCTGATCAAGCTGGGGTTGCTCGACGACGACAAGTACGCCGAGCTATTCCCCAGTTCCAGCAACGTCGCCGGCGGGAAGATCAACTTCGGCGAGTACGCTCAGCTCTGGCTGGATAGCCGCGAGGTAGTGGCCGGCACGAAGGGGAATTACAAGGGAGCGCTAAACAGGTACTGGATGCCTGGGCTGGCCCTGGTGCGGATCGACCTGATCACCACCACGCTGCTCCGCCGGGTTATGGCTTCCAGGGAGTGGAAGTCGCCAGGGGTGAAGCGCAACGCGATCTCGAAGCTGTCGACAATACTGAACTCCGCTGTGTCTGAGGAGTTGATCCCAAAGAACCCGGCGGCGATCCTGGAGCTGCCCAAGCGTATTAAGAAGGAAATCGACCCGTTCACCCTAGACGAGGCAAACCAGATCATCGCCAAAATGTACGAGCACAGTCACTGGCCCAGTACGATCTATGCGGCATTTTTTGAGTTTGTTTTTTTTACGGGGATGCGCCTATCCGAAGCCCTGGCGATGCGCTGGGATGCGGTTGACGAAGAGAAGAGGACGGCCCACGTATGTCGCGGGATCGCCTTGGGGGAAGTGGTGGAGCGCACGAAAACCGGCGGAGACCGATTCGTTTTGTTGAATGACCGGGCCATGCACGCCCTGCAATTTGCCAGGGAGTACGCGGAGCGTCGGAAAAAAGGCAAAGGGAAAGTGCTGGAAACGCCCTTCATTTTCCCGCCGTCAAAGAACTCGGAGTACGTGAAACAGACATCTGACCTGCACAAGCAGTGGATTCCGACTTTGAACGCTCTGAATATCCGTCGTCGGCCGCCATACAACTGTCGTCACACCTATGCGACAATATGCATTATGTCTGGCATGAACCCCGCCTTCATCTCCCAGCAGCTCGGCCATAGTGTGCAGATGCTGCTCTCGACTTATGCGCGTTGGATCAACTCAAGCTCGGACTGGAGCGAAATGGAAAAGCTCCAGATTGGTCCCAAATTGGTCCCAGCTCAAATAAGCGCACCCTAAGCTATTGATAGGTAAAGTAATTGATCTCCACAGCTAACATCACCATGCAGTTCGGCGCCAAGCCGCTCTTCGAGAATGTCTCGGTCAAATTCGGCGCCGGCAACCGTTATGGTTTGATCGGTGCCAACGGTTGCGGCAAGTCGACCTTCATGAAAATCCTTGGCGGCGACCTTGATCCGTCCGGCGGCCAGGTCATGCTCGAGCCGAACGTACGCCTGGGTAAACTGCGTCAGGACCAGTTCGCCTACGAAGAATTCACCGTGCTCGACACGGTGATCATGGGCCACGAAGAGCTGTGGAAGGTCAAGGCTGAGCGCGACCGCATCTACTCGCTGCCGGAAATGAGCGAAGACGACGGCATGGCCGTGGCCGAGCTGGAAACCGAATTCGCCGAAATGGACGGCTACACCGCCGAATCCCGCGCCGGCGAGCTGCTGCTGGGCCTGGGTATTCCGCTGGAGCAACACTTCGGCCCGATGAGCGAAGTGTCCCCAGGCTGGAAACTGCGCGTATTGCTGGCCCAGGCGTTGTTCTCCGACCCTGAAGTGCTGTTGCTCGACGAACCGACCAACCACCTGGACATCAACACCATCCGCTGGCTGGAAAACATCCTGACCCAGCGCTCCAGCCTGATGATCATCATCTCTCACGACCGTCACTTCCTGAACAGCGTGTGCACCCACATGGCTGACCTGGACTACGGCGAGCTGCGCCTGTTCCCGGGCAACTACGACGAGTACATGACCGTGGCGACCCAGTCCCGCGAGCAACTGCTGTCGGACAACGCCAAGAAGAAAGCCCAGATCTCCGAGCTGCAATCGTTCGTCAGCCGCTTCTCGGCCAACGCCTCCAAAGCCAAACAGGCCACTTCGCGCGCCAAGGCGATCGACAAGATCCAGCTGGCCGAGGTCAAGCCTTCGAGCCGCGTGAGCCCGTTCATCCGTTTCGATCAGAACAAGAAGCTGCACCGCCAGGCCGTGATGGTCGAAAAAATGGCCAAGGGTTTCGACGGCAAGCCGTTGTTCAAAGACTTCAGCTTCCAGGTTGAAGCAGGCGAGCGTGTTGCGATCATCGGCCCGAACGGTATCGGCAAGACCACCCTCCTGCGCACCCTGGTCAATGAATTGACCCCGGACGCCGGCAGCATCAAGTGGACCGACGCTGCCGAACTGGGCTACTACGCTCAGGACCACGCGCACGACTTCGAAGACGACGTCACCCTGTTCGACTGGATGGGTCAGTGGACGCAAGGCGAACAAATGATTCGCGGCACTTTGGGCCGCATGCTGTTCTCCAACGACGAGATCCTCAAGTCGGTCAAGGTGATTTCCGGTGGTGAGCAAGGCCGCATGTTGTTCGGCAAGCTGATCCTGCAAAAGCCGAACGTGCTGATCATGGACGAACCGACCAACCACTTGGACATGGAATCCATCGAAGCGCTGAACCTGGCGCTGGAAAACTACCCGGGCACGCTGATCTTCGTCAGCCACGACCGTGAGTTCGTATCGTCGCTGGCCACCCGCATCATCGAGTTGAGCGCCAACGGCGTGATCGACTTCAGCGGCACCTACGACGATTACCTGCGCAGCCAGGGCGTGGTGTTCTAAGTAACGCCACTGTAGTGAGCTGGCTTGCCCTGTGAGCTGGCTTGTTGTGGCGAGCAGGCTTGCCCTGCGTTGGGCTGCGAAGCGGCCCTAAAATCAGACACCGCGTTCTGCCTGGCAGAACGCGGTGTTTTTTATTGGGGCTGCTGCGCAGCCCAACGCAGGGCAAGCCTGCTCGCCACAAGCAGCCCGCTCACCATAATAAACCCAGCCATCAAACAAACTAGTTAGCCTGCTTCCTTTTCCCCCACGCCCTTGCCATCATGCCGTCACCGCCCGCCCGCGAACGAGTGACCATGCCTGCCACTGCCCCCACTTCACTGTCGATCACCCTGCAGATCGTCTCCATCGTCTTCTACACCTTCATCGCCTTTATCTGCATCGGCCTGCCGATCGCGGTAATCCCGGGCTATGTGCATGAAAACCTGGGTTTCAGCGCGGTGGTGGCCGGGATCACCATCGGTTCGCAGTACCTGGCCACCCTGCTCAGCCGGCCCATGGCTGGGCGCATGTCCGATAACGTCGGCACCAAGCGGGCAATTGTGCTGGGCCTGGCCGGTATTCTGGTCAGCGGTGTGCTGACGTTTTTCGCGACGCTGGTCGAGAGCCTGCCCGCGCTGAGCCTGGGCATCCTGATCGTCGGCCGGCTGTTGCTTGGCGTGGCTCAAGGGCTGATTGGCGTGGGCACCATCAGTTGGTGCATGGGCGCGGTGGGCGCTGAACACACCGCGCGCTCGATTTCGTGGAATGGCATTGCCTCCTACGGCGCCATTGCGATTGGCGCGCCGCTGGGCGTGGTGATGGTGGCGGATTATGGCTACACCAGCCTCGGCATCGCCTTGACGGTGCTGGCGGCGTTGGGTCTGGTGCTGATCCGCAATAAGCCTTCGGTGCCCGTGGTACGCGGCGAACGGCTGCCCTTTTGGGCGGTGTTCGGGCGCATTGCGCCGTTTGGCACCAGCCTGTGCCTGGCGTCGATTGGCTATGGCACGCTGACCACCTTTATTACCCTGTATTACCTCAATCGCGGCTGGGCCGGGGCAGCGTATTGCCTGACGGTATTTGGCGTGTGTTTTATCCTGTCGCGCCTGGTGTTCATCTCTGCCATCAGCCGTTTTGGCGGGTTCAGTGCAGCGATTGCCTGCATGACCATTGAAACCCTGGGCCTGACGCTGCTGTGGCTGGCGCCCTCAACCGGGGTTGCGTTGATCGGTGCCGGGCTCACGGGTTTTGGCCTGTCGCTGGTGTACCCGGCGCTTGGCGTCGAAGCCATCAAGCAGGTGCCCAATAGCAGCCGTGGCGCCGGCTTGAGTGCGTATGCGGTGTTTTTTGATCTGGCCCTGGCGATTGCCGGGCCATTGATGGGCGCCGTGGCCCTGAACCTGGGCTACGGCTGGATATTCTTTTGCGCCGCGCTGCTATCGGTCACGGCGCTGGGGCTGACCGTGCTGCTCAAACGCCGCGCTTACTGATCAGCGGTCTGCATACCGGCGCGGGTCGCTTGGCCCAGCGTGTGGGAGAAGAAGCGCCCCGCTTCTGAAATCAGGTCGCGGTGGATGCCTTCGCGGTCGACGCCATCGGCATCGGTGCAGATCGCCGGCATCGCCACCAATTGGTCGCTGTCACACGGCGCCATGAACACGAAATGCCCGGCGCCCGCCAACAGTTTGAAATCCGGCGGCTCCGGCAGTTTGCGCGCCAGGGCAGCGGCGTTCTTGTCCACCGCGACCAGTTTGTCGCCGTCGCCGCTGTAAAGCAGCACGGGCACATGCACATCCGCCAGGGTATGGCGGCCAAACATCAGGCTCAACGGCGCCATCAGCATCAAGGCATGAATGCGCGGGTCGGCCTGTGGCTGCAAGTCGTCGCGATCCACCACCAGTTCGCCTTTGGTGGTGCATGCGTCGCGGTCTTCCGGGCGCTCCTGGCAATAACGGCGCAGGCGGTCGAAATCCGGCTTGGCGCCGGCCAGGATCAACGCGGTTTCGCCGCCGGCGGAGTAACCGATCACGCCCACCTGATCGACGTTGACGAACGGCGACAGCATCGGGTCGCCGAGGGTGGCGGTGATCGCTTCGGAGATCTGAATCGGCCGGCCGTACAGGTTACTCACGGTGCCCAGGCGGCTGTGATCCTTGTAGTTGTCGCCAGGGTGCAACACGGCCACCACGACAAACCCCTTGCGTGCCAAAGACGTGGCCAGGTCGTGCAAGGCCAGTGGCGTACCGGTGTTGCCGTGGGACAGCATCAGCATCGGAAAGCGGCCGATGGCGACCTTGGAGTCTTCGGTGGCGGCGACGTGATAGGCGCCCAACGCAGTGCTGTGCTCATCGTCGGTGGACGGATAAAACGCGATGGCTTTCATCGGCTGCAGGTCCAGCGGGTCGAGAAAGGTCATGCGATGGAACCCCACACTCCAATGCGGGTGCGGCGCTGGGGCGGCGTGCACTGAAATCAGGCCACCGAGCAGGGAGAGAACCAAAACAGCACAAAGACGCATCATGGGGATGTCCACCTTTGCTGCGCGACCACGTTCAACACCCGCGGCAGATCTATATGAAAAGTCCATGGTTCAAGGCGCTCACACCGGGTGATAAACCCATGCGTGCATAACCTGGGCCAAAGTAGTGACAGCGGGTAAACGAAAAAACTCCGTATTCCGGTCGTTTGAGGCGATCAGAATACAGAGTTTAGGCGCCCGGCTTCAGATTGGAACCGAGCAGACGCGAAATTTACACAAGCCTTACGCGGCGGCGAACAATTGTTCGTTGATGACAGCGTTGGCGTCGCTCAGGGCTTTGCTGCGTACTTCTTCACCGTAGGCCAGGCCTTGGGCGCGGACGAACTCGATGTCGGTGATGCCAAGGAAGCCAAACACCAGTTTCAAATAGTCTTCGTGGCCGACGTTGCTTGCCTGACCGGCGTGCAGACCGCCCGCAGTCGAGACGATGATCAGCTTCTTGCCACCGCACAGGCCTTCAGGGCCGGCTTCGGTGTAACGGAACGTCTGGCCGGCGACGGCGATGCGGTCGATCCAGGCCTTGAGCTGGGACGGCACCGAAAAGTTGTACATCGGCGCGCCGATCACCACAGCGTCGGCGGCGATGAATTCAGCCAGGGACGACGCGCTCAGCTCAGCCTCGTGCTGTTGTACCGCGTCGCGCAGTTCAGCCGCGGTGCCCAGGGCGCCCAGGGTCAGGCCCGAAAAGTGGCTGATGCCTTCGCTTGCCAGGTCACGGTAAGTCACTTCCACACCCGGCTCAGCCGCTTGCCAGGCCTTGACCACACCAGCGCTGAGCTGACGCGAAGCCGAGTTGTCGCCGAGGATGCTGGAATCGATATGCAACAGTTTCATGCGGGATCTCCAAGTGAGGATCGCGGCTAGGCGATCGAATGGGGTTGATCCTACACATGAACCCAATAAACGATTAGACAGCTTAAATGCGATTGTTCGTCCTGCCAGCAGGACAATCGATTAAACGCCAACATTCAATCCAACAAGGTTATTGCCTGATGCGCTGACGCACTGGATTTCGCCCGCGCTTGGCTTCATTCTCGCCGGCAGATCCGACAGCCACCGGTCACGCCATGCACCCACCCTCTCCCGTCCTGACCAAGAGCCTGACCCTGATCCTAGCCATCTGCTGCGGGTTTTCGGTCGCCACGATTTACTACAACCAGGCCATGCTGCCGCTGATTGCCGACACCTTTGCGGTGTCGACCGCGCACGTCGGGCAGATCGCGATGCTCACGCAGCTCGGTTATGCCTGTGGCCTGCTGCTGTTCGTGCCGCTGGGCGACCGGATCAGCCGACGCACCCTGATCCTGGCCGTGCTGTGCCTGAACTTCATCAGCCTGCTGGCCTCGGCCACAGCGCCGTCTTACACCTGGCTGCTGGTGGCGAGCGGGCTGCTGGGGCTGTCGGGGATCAGCGCGCAGGTGATCATTCCCGCCGCTTCCGACCTCAGTACTCTCGAACAGAAAGGCGCGGTGCTGGGCCTGATGGTCAGCGGCTTGTCGGCCGGTGGCTTGCTGGCCAGGACCGTCAGCGGCGTGGTCAGCGGCTGGCTGGGCTGGCGCGGCATGTTTGCCGTGGCCGCGGCGCTGGATGTACTGCTGTTTATGGCAATTCTGACGCGCATGCCGGTGTCGATCTCCACCAGCAAACTCGCGTATGGCGCCTTGCTCAAATCCCTCTGGGGTTTGGCCAGGCAATATCCGACCCTGCGCCAGTCGGCGCTCAAGGGCGCCCTGGTATTTGGTGCATTGAATGTGTTCTGGGGCTCGATGGCCGCCTTGCTGGCCTTGCCGCCGTATGGCTTTTCGAGTGCCCAGGCAGGCCTGGTGGGGCTCTCGGCCATTGTCGGCATTCTCTGCGCCTCGACCATCGGCCAACAAACCCGGCGCCATGGGCGCTTGCTCGAACGCGCCGGCATCACCACGGTGCTGGTGGCGTTTATCCTGATCTACAGCCTTGGGCTGAGCGGCTGGTGGTGGCCCATCCTGATCGCGGCCACCTTCCTCGACCTGGGTAACCGGACCAACCAACTGGCCAACCAGACCCGCGTATTGGCGCTGGAACCCTCAGCCACCAGCCGCCTGAACACCGTGTTCATGGTGGTCTACTTTATCGGCGGCGCCCTGGGCTCGGCGGCCGGCGCTTTTGCCTCGCAGCACTACGGCTGGCAGGGTCAGGCCCTCACCGGCGCGGCCTTTGCCGGGCTGGCCTTGCTGATGACCCTGTTCAGTGGGACGACACATAAATCGACGCCGACGTAGGCGCCGGCAACGCATAGGTGCGCTTCATCCACTGGATCTCTGCCTGCGGCGTGCGCCCGAAAAAGCGTTTGAACTCGCGGCTGAACTGCGAAGCGCTTTCATAGCCGACCCTGGCACACGCCGTGGCGGCGGTGATGTCGTTGCGCAACATCAATAAGCGCGCCTGGTGCAGGCGCGTGGACTTGAGGTATTGCATCGGTGAGGTGCCCGTGACCGTGCGAAAGTGCGCATGAAAACTCGGCACGCTCATCACGGCTTCCGCCGCCAGGGCTTCCACGTCCAGGTGCTGGTGGTAGCAGCCGTGAATCTTGCGGATCGCCCGCGCGACCTTGCCGAACTGGCCCTGCTGGTTAAGTGCAGCGCGCATCGAGCCGCCCTGCGCACCCGTGAGGATGCGGTAATAGATTTCGCGCACCAGCGACGGGCCGAGGAGCTGCGCGTCCATCGGCACACGCATCACTTCGAGAAAACGCAGCAACGACTCGCTGAGCGGCTCGTCCATGGGCGATGAATACATGCCGCGGGGCTTGGCCTCAACCAGGTCAGGGAAGTCATCCAGCGCCACCATCCATTCGGCGGCGAGGGTAAAATCCAGCCGCAGGTACACCGCCAGCATGGGCTCCTCTTCGCTGGCCTCGGTTTCCATGGTGAACGGCACGGGTACCGAGACCACCAGGTAATGCTGCGCGTCATACAGGTAAATGTCTTCCCCCAGAAAGCCGCGCTTGCACCCCTGGCAGACAATCACAATGCCGGGATCGTAGAGCACTGGCACCCGATGCAAAGGCCGGTTGGAACGCAAAAAGCGCACATCATCCAACGCGGTCAGGTTATAGCCTTCGACAGGCGCCAGGGTGCCCATCAGTTCGATAATTCGTTGGGCACGGCCCATGGTGCAAGGCTCCTGGCGAAAACCGCACGTTACTGCGCAATCGTCGCCGTGGCTATGCACTCATAGGAATAGGCAATCAGCAGATTGGTTTGGATATTCGCTCAAACCGCCCGTTTCCGTAGCCTGAAACACCACGTTCAGCCCTCGGAGATTCCCTCATGATTATCGTCTACAACCCCGCCACCGGTGAAGAAATCGGCCGCGTTGCCAAGAACACCTCGGCTGAGGTCAAAGCGGCGGTCGACCGCACCTGCGCGGCGTTCCCTGAATGGTCTTCGACGCTCGCCAAGGAGCGCAGCGAGATCCTGCGCCGCTGGCACGACGCCGTTAAGGCTGACAAGGAAGCCTTTGCCGAACTGCTGTGCCGCGAAAACGGCAAGTGCCTCACCGAAGCCCGGGGCGAAATCGATTACGGCCTGGGTTTTATCGAGTGGTACGCCGAAGAAGCCAAGCGCGTGTACGGCGACACCCTGCCCACCCACGACCGCAACGCCAACGTGCTGGTGACCAAGGAAGCCATTGGCCCTGTCGCGGCAATCACCCCGTGGAATTTCCCGTTCATGATGATCACGCGCAAAGTCGCTACAGCCTTGGCGGCGGGTTGCACCATGGTCATCAAACCTGCCGAAGACACGCCGCTCACCGCCTTCAAGCTGCTGGAATACGCGCGCAAGGCCGGTATCGAACCCGGCGTGCTGGAAGTGGTGGTCGGCGATCCCAGGGAGATCGGCCTGATCTTCACCGGCGACCCGCGTATTCGCAAAATCACCTTTACCGGCTCCACCGCTGTCGGCAAATTGCTTGCGGCGCAATGCGCGGCCACCCTCAAGAAAATGACCCTGGAACTGGGCGGCAACGCGCCGTTTATCGTGTTCGAGGACGCCAACCTGGATGAGGCCGTCAAGGGCCTGGTCAGCGCCAAACTGCGCAACAGCGGGCAGGTGTGCATCTCGCCAAACCGGATTTTTGTGCAGCACAGCATCCTCGACGACTTCGTCCAACGGGTGCAGGCGGCGGTTGCCAAAATCGACGTGGATCAAGGCCTGCGCGAAGACTTTGTGGTCGGGCCGCTGGTCAATCAACTGGGTTTTGACAAAGTCGTCCGCCTGGTGGAAGACGCCAAGGCCGCCGGCGCCAGCGTGCTGATGGGCGGCAAGCCCCACGCCAGGGGCGGGTTGTTCTACGAACCCACCGTGTTGACCGGTTTGCGCGACGACTCGCCGCTGGCCACTGAGGAAATCTTCGGGCCGGTGTTCGCCTTCTATTCATTCAAGGATGAAGAGGAAGTCATCGCGCGCGCCAACCAGACCGAGTTTGGCCTGGTAGCGTATGCCTACACCCGCGCGCTGGGGCGTTCGCTACGGCTGTCGCGCCAACTGGAGGCCGGGATGGTCATCCTCAATTCCGGTTCGGTCGGCACCGCGTCGATTCCATTTGGCGGTATCAAGCAATCCGGCTATGGCCGTGAGGGCAGCTATTACGGGATCGAAGAGTACGTGCATGTGAAGTATGTGCTGATGGCGGGCGCGCAGTTCTAAGCGTTTAATCGCGTCCAAAGCGAGTCGCCACACGGCGCTCGCTTTTTTGTAGTGGATTTGCCCTCGCCAGACGCGGATAGTTCGTCCCACTGACAGGACAATAGGTTGACCATGCAAGACCTCAACGACCTCTACTATTTCGCCAAAGTCGTCGAGGCCGGCGGCTTTGCGGCGGCCGGCCGGCTGCTGGGGATTCCCAAGTCACGGCTGTCACGGCGTATTGCCGAGCTGGAAGAACGCCTCGGCGCGCGCCTGTTGCAGCGCACCACCCGCCAATTGACCCTCACTGCGGTCGGCGAGCGTTATTTGCGCCATTGCCAGGCGATGCTGCTGGAAGCGGAAATGGCCGACGAGGCCGTGGCCAGTATGTCCAGCGAACCGCGCGGGCGCCTGCGGGTCAGTTGCCCGGTGGGCATGGCCCAGCACATGTTGCCGGACATGGTTGCCGGTTTTCTCGCCGCCCACCCGCTGGTGCAGCTGGAGATGACGCTGGTGAACCGCCGTGTCGACCTGGTGGCTGAGGGCATCGACGTGGCCCTGCGCGTGCGCGAGTCGGGCGATGAAGACCCGCTGCTGGTGACCAAGCGCCTGCGCCAGGCCCAGACCCTGCTGGTGGCCAGCCCTCAATTCATCCAGGGTCGGCACATCGACAGCCTCGAAGACCTCAAACAACTGCCGGTGCTCGGCGCGCTGGAGGCCGATCGCCTGGTCCACCTGCGCCTGATCGACCCGCAAGGCAACGCTCAGGACCTCGCGCTGGAAGCCCGCCTGGGCATCGACGACTTCATCGTGCGCAAGGCCTGTGCCCTCAAAGGCCTGGGTTTCACCGTCTTGCCGATGATGTACTGCGAAGAGGAATTGGCCAGCGGCCAATTGGTGCAGCTGCTGCCGCAATGGTCGTCGCCGGGCGGCTGGTTGCAGGCGGTGTACCCGCATCGCCGCGGCGTGCTGCCGGCCATTCGTGCCTGGATCGACTACCTGGAAGAAGCCTTCAAGGGCTGCGGAGACCGCTTGTTATGAAAATGACTGAAGCACACGTCGCCGCCTTCTGCCTGAGCCTGCCCGGCGCGCGGGAAGACTACAAATGGGGCGGCGTGCGGGTGTTTTCGATCGCCGGCAACAAGATGTTCGCCCTGCAGAACCTGCGGGGCGAATCGCTGGCGTTCAAGGTCGACAAGGACCTGTTCCTCGGCCATGTCGACCGCCCCGGCATCCACCCGGCGCCTTATCTGGCGCGGGCACAGTGGATCATCATGAATACGCCCTACCCGCTGGGCGCCGAGGAACTGCATGGCCTGTTGCGGCGTTCTCACCAATTGGTGGTGAGCAAACTGCCCAAGCGCACGCAGATCGGGCTGTTGCTAGAAGATTGAAAGCAGCGTGCCGCCCAGGAATAACTGGTCGAGCCAGAACACCTCGTGCAGCAACACGATGACCCAGAACAGCACCTGGTACGACACCTTGCGCGTCTTGTGGCGGAACACCTGCTGGGCGATCAACGCCCCGGGCCACCCGCCGGCCAGTTCCACGGCGTGCAGGATGTTTTCGCGAACGCGCGGGCCTGCTGTCTCAGCCTTGCGCTTGTCACCCCAGTAAAGAAAAAACGCCACCACGCTGACCACGCCATAAGCGGCCAGCGGGATCACTGTCTCACCGCGATGCCACACCAGCGCCGCCCCCAGCAGCGGCGCGGTGCACAGCAGCACAAAGATCAGCGCCTTGAGG
Organism: Pseudomonas sp. Larv2_ips; assembly: GCF_963879675.1. Lineage (NCBI taxonomy): Bacteria > Pseudomonadati > Pseudomonadota > Gammaproteobacteria > Pseudomonadales > Pseudomonadaceae > Pseudomonas > Pseudomonas sp. Larv2_ips. Next base: position 1,065,931 of record NZ_CAWOAW010000014.1, on the reverse strand, counting down.
CGCGGATGCTGAATGTTCATGGCTTGACCGCCGACCAGTCGATCCAGCCGAACTGCCAGGTCGCCAGGATCAGCACACCGAACGCGATGCGATACCAGGCAAAGGCCGCATAGCTGTGGCTGGCGATGAACTTGAGCAAGGCCTTGACCGCGATCATCGCAAAGATGAACGAGGTGACAAACCCGATGGCAAACACCGGCAGGTCATCGGGCTGAAACAAGTGACGGTACTTGTAGCCCGAATACAGGGCCGCGCCGACCATGGTTGGCATCGCCAGAAAAAACGAAAACTCGGTGGCGGTCTTGCGTGACAGGCCGAACAACAGGCCGCCAATGATGGTGGCGCCGGAGCGTGAGGTGCCCGGAATCATGGCCAGGCACTGGGCCACGCCGACCTTGAGCGCGTCTTTCCAGGTGATCTGGTCCACGGTTTCAGCATGGACCGCATGCTGGCGGCGCTCGGCCCACAACATGATCACGCCGCCCACGACCAGGGCGGTGGCCACGGTGATCGGGTTGAACAGGTAGTGCTTGATCAGGTCGGCAAAAATCACCCCCAGCACGATGGCCGGCGCCACCGCGATGATCAGGTTAGCCGTAAACCGCCGGGCACTGGGCTGGGTCGGCAAGCCGATGACCACGTCGAGGATCTTGCGCCGAAACTCCCAGACCACCGCCAGGATCGCGCCCAATTGAATAATGATGTTGAACGCCTCAAAGCGTTCGCCGCCGAAGCCGATCAAGTCGGCGACGATGATCTGGTGCCCGGTGCTGGAAATGGGCAGGAACTCTGTCAGCCCCTCCACCACGCCAAGAATCAATGCCTGTATGGCGGTCCAAAAATCCATGTATCCCCCAAAGGTCATGCCTGTCGGCATGCCTTGACTGTCTTTTTAATAGTTCACTGACGACAAGCGCACTCAAGTTCCGGTGCTGATTTTCAACATCGGTCTGCAAAAATTTCGTGAAAAATCAGGGAGTACTCAGGTTTTTCAATTACAGGCCGAAAGCCTATCAGACAAGCCGGAAATGTCGATGCAGCGCCCACAATTATAAAAAGCATGGAGTGACAGGACGATGAACAGTTTGCGCAGCATGTCGATCAGCCGCCGCCTCTGGCTGATCCTGATAGTCGCCGTGTTGATGCTGCTGACGTTGGGGCTGTTGATGCTCAAGCAGATCCATGGCGACCTTTACCAGGCCAAACGTCAGCAGACCCAGCACGTGGTGCAGACCGCCAGCGGGGTGCTGGCCTATTACCAGAACCTTGAGAAAACCGGCGTGCTCAGCCGTGAAGCCGCGCAGCAGCAGGCCCTGAGCGCGGTGCGTGGCCTGCGCTACGACCACGACGATTACTTCTGGATCAATGACCTGACGCCCGTGATGATCATGCACGCGGCCAACCCCAAGCTGGATGGCCAGAACCTCTCGGCGATCCGCGACCCGGACGGTTTTGCGGTGTTCAACGAATTCGTGATTCTGGCCAAGGCCAAGGGCGCCGGCATCGTCAACTATCGCTGGCCCAAACCTGGCGCCGAAGCGCCCGTGGAGAAAACCTCGTACATCCAGCTGTTCGAACCCTGGGGCTGGATTATCGGCTCCGGCGTGTACGTGGATGATGTGCAGGCCGAGTTCACGGGCCAGGTGTGGAAGGCTTCGCTGATTGGCCTGGGCATCGCCCTGCTGATGGCCGTGTTGGTCACCCTGATTGCGCGCAGCATCGTGACGCCGTTGCAGGCGGCGGTGAACGCCATGGCCAATATCGCCAGTGGCGAAAGCGACCTGACGCGCAGCCTCGACACCCACGGGCGCGACGAAGTCACCCAGTTGTCTCGGCACTTCAACAGCTTTACCGCCAAGTTGCGCCAGGTGGTTGGCCAGTTGCAGGTGTGCGCCAATGCGTTGGGCCAGTCGTCCACGGAATTGGGCAACAACGCCAGCCAGGCGCATGACCGCAGCCAGCAGCAGTCGCAGCAGATGGAGCTGGTGGCGACGGCGATCAATGAAGTCACCTATGGCGTGCAGGACGTGGCGAAAAACGCCGAACATGCCGCCAGTGAGATGCGCGATGCCCAGGCCCAGGCGCAGCAGGGCCAGGTGAATATTGACGGTAGTTTGCAGCAGATCGACCAGCTCTCCGGCACCATCAGCCAGGCCGTGGAGGTGATTCGCACCTTGTCCAGCGAGAGCACGCAGATTGGTGGTGTGCTGGAAGTGATCCGCTCCATCGCTGACCAGACCAACTTGCTGGCGCTTAACGCGGCCATTGAGGCCGCGCGCGCCGGGGAGCAGGGCCGTGGGTTTGCGGTGGTCGCCGATGAAGTGCGGCTGCTGGCTCAACGTACGCAAAAATCCACTGCTGAAATCCAAGTGATGATTGAGCGTCTGCAGGGTCACTCGGAAGCGGCGGTCAAGGTGATCAGTGACAGCCATAGCGCTTCGCAGCTGACGATTGAACAGGCTGGGCAAGCCGGCGCCAGTCTTAACGCCATTGGCCAGGCGTTGCGTAACCTCAACGGGCTGAATGCCTCGATTGCCAGCGCGACCTTGCAACAGGCGCATGTGGTGGAGGATATCAACCAGAACGTCACCCAGGCGGCCGGGTTGTCTCACAGCACTGCGCTGGCGGCGGAGCAATCCAGCGTGGCGAGTGCGCATTTGCGTGGGTTGAGTGAGGAGTTGGACGGGTTGCTGCGGCAGTTCAAGGTTTAGCTTTTTTTTGGCGGGGGGTGGGTTTACATATCCGTTGTTTGGGTGATGGCCGCTTTGGGTTCCGCCCTTACGGCGGGTCACTTTGGAAAAGCCCCAAAGTAACCAAAGGGCTCTTGCCCCACCACTCGGCACCTCGCCCAGGCTCGGTGTGCCCGAACGAAGGCTTGAATCCGTGGGCCGCCGTGACGGGCCATCCATGGCCCAACACGGCTAACCCGGCGTCCTGCCGGGTTAGCCACGGATTCAAGCCTGCGTTCGGCCAGCGTGGTTTAACGGGGCGCCTGAGATCAAAATCAAAAGCAAAGCACGGCGGCCTAGTAGCCGACCTGAGTGGTAGAAGCCAAAGCAAAGCCGAGGCGGCCTGACAGCCGACCTGATCTTGAGAGCTGAAACCATTCAATGTGGGAGCGGGCTTGCTCGCGAATGCGGTGGTTCAGTCAGCTCATAGGTCACTGGCACAGCGCCTTCGCGAGCAAGCCCGCGCCCACAGTTGATGCTCGAGTGGTAGAAGCAAAAGCAAAACCGAGGCGGCCTGATAGCCGACCTGACCTTGAAGGCTGAACTCAACTAAAGGTGGGAGCTGGCTTGCCTGCGATGGCATCAACTGGTTGTGCCTGATACACCGAGGTGCCTGCATCTCAGGCAAGCCAGCTCCCACAGAAAAGCAAAGTAGCACGGTGCTGGCTGCTGAACTCGGTCAACTTGTGGGAGCGGGCTTGCTCGCGAATGCGGTGGTTCAGTCAGCTCATGGGTCACTGGCACACCGCCTTCGCGAGCAAGCCCGCTCCCACAATTGGTGCTCGAGTGGTAGAAGCAAAAGCAAAACCGAGGCGGCCTGACAGCCGACCTGATCATGAGAGCTGAACCCAATTCAATGTGGGAGCTGGCTTGCCTGCGATGGCATCAACTGGTTGTGCCTGATACACCGAGGTGCCTGCATCGCAGGCAAGCCAGCTCCCACAGAAAGGCAAAGCAGCACGGTGCTGGCGGTCTGTACCCGGTCAAACTGTGGGAGCGGGCTTGCTCGCGAATGAGGTGGTTCAGTCAGCTCATGGGTCGCTGGCACACCGCCTTCGCGAGCAAGCCCGCTCCCACAGTTGATGCTCAGTACATCTGGTGATGGGGTGTTGCTCGACTTCTGCCACGCACGCCGTGCTCTGCTTTTGGCATCAATCTCAGGCACCTCGTCAAACCACGCCAGCCGCCATGACCGCAGCAATGTGTATGCCTCCACATCCGCGTTTAAACATTCCTCACCTCTGGTTACAATTAGCGCCCTCTCCCACTCTCCCAAGGAACCGCCATGTCCGGGCTTGAATTGTTCGCCGCCGCCCTGGGGGTGATCGCTGTCTGGCTGACGGTCAAACAAAACCCTTGGTGCTGGCCCATCGGCCTGGTCATGGTGTTGCTCTACACCTGGGTGTTCTTCGACGTAAAACTCTATTCCGACATGCTCCTGCAAGTGGTCTACGCCGCCTTGCAACTTTACGGCTGGTGGCAATGGACCCGCGCCGGCGAGGTCAAGCAAGGCCGTCAGGTCACGAGCCTCGGCGTGCCCGCGATCATGAGCAGCCTGGCCGTCGGCGCCGTCTTCAGCCTGCTGCTCGGCGCGGCCATGGCCCACTGGACCGACGCCGCCCAGCCGTGGCTCGACGCCGCCCTCACCGGCTTCAGCCTGGTGGCGCAAATGTGGATGGCGCAAAAACGCGTGCAATGCTGGCCACTGTGGATCGCCGTGGACGTGATCTTCGTCGGCCTGTTCCTCTACAAAGGCCTGTACCTCACCGCCGCGCTTTATGCCCTGTTCACCGCGATTGCCGTGCAAGGCTGGCGTGAATGGCGCAGCGACGCGGCGTTGCACGCATGAAAGTGGTGGTACTGGCAGGCCCCGAATCCAGCGGCAAAAGCTGGCTGGCGGCTGAACTGCATGCACACTTTGGCGGACTGATGGTTGGCGAATACGTGCGGTATTTCATCGACCATCACCAACGCGACACCACCCTGGCGGATATTCCGGCGATCGCCCGCGGCCAGCTGGCCTGGGAAGACGCTGCCCGCGCCGAACAGCCCAACCTGCTGGTGCTCGATACTCACCTGTTGACCAACAAACTGTGGAGCCAGACGCTGTTCGGCGACTACCCGGCCTGGCTGGACGACGAACTCCTGGCCCGGCATTACGACCTGCATCTGCTGCTGTCTCCCGAGGATGTGGAGTGGACCGCCGACGGCCAGCGCTGCCAACCGGAACTGGCTGATCGTCGGGCGTTTTTCCAGGGCAGCCTGGCGTGGATCGAACAGCACCATCAGCCCGCCGTGGTGATCGGCGGCCATTGGCAAGCGCGGCGTGACAAGGCATTTGAAGCGGTGGCGCAACTGCTGGCGTAAGGCCCGATCCTGAGTACCGACCATCGGGTCACCGCAGTCCCTTTCCTTCGGCGCCAGTCAATCTTCTAAAGGAGATTGGCCTATGAACATGCGCATTGTTGCTCGCCTGATTAACTTGCCGGAAAACCGTGGCGTTCGCGTCACCGCGGCAAAGCATCCTGTCTTGCTGGTGCGTGTCGGCGACCGGGTGCGCGCCTTCCAGGCCGACTGCCCGCACGCCGGCGCTGCGCTGGAAGAAGGTGTGATCTGTAACGGGCGGATTATTTGCCCCTGGCACAAAGCGGCGTTTGCCGTGGACAGCGGCGCCGTCATCGAACCTCCAGCACTGGTCGGGCTCACGCAATACCCGGTGCAAGTGCACGATGGCGTGGTCAGTGTTGGCGACGAGCCCATCGTCGCCGAAGCCGCGCCAGCGCGGGATGAACACCGCTGTTTTGCGGTCATCGGCGCTGGCGCGGCAGGCACTGCCGCCGTGGCGACGTTGCATCAGCAGGGCTTCAGCGGACGATTGCTGTGGATCGACCGCGAACAAGCTCCGGCCTACGACCGCACCGCCCTGAGCAAATTCGTGATCGCGGGCCAGATGACGCCCGAAGACACGCCGCCACTGCTGGATAAGCAGCCCATTGGCATTCACGGCGAAGTTCAGCGCCTGGACGCCCACGCCAAACGCATCGAACTCGCCGACGGTCGTCACTTCGACTATGACGCGGCCCTGGTCGCAACCGGAGGCGAAGCGCAACCACTGGACATCCCCGGCGCCGTCTTGAGCCACGTGTTTGTGCTGCGCAGCCGCGAGGATGCAGCGCGAATCGATGAAGCAGCGCAGTCGGCAGCGTGCGCGGTGATTGTCGGCGACAGTTTTATTGGCCTGGAAGCCGCGTCCGCCTTGCGCCAACGGGGCCTGGTGGTGCAGGTGGTCAGCCGCCATGACATTCCTCTCGCTGCGCAATTGGGCAAGCGCATCGGTGCGGCCATTCGCCAATTGCACGAAGACAATGGCGTGATCTTTCACTGCAACACCGAGCCCGAACGCTTCGACGGTCACGGCGCGGTGAGTACCGTGCTGCTTAAAAACGGCAAGCGCCTGGCGGCAGACCTGGTCGTAATGGGCGTTGGCGTCACACCCGCCACAGGCTTTATCCAGGGCGTCGACAAAGCCGAGGATCAGTCGCTGAACGCAGACAGTCATTTACAGGTGGCGCCTGGGTTATGGGCGGCCGGCGACAACGTAACTTTTGCCTGGCGTCAGCAGCCGACACGCATCGAGCACTGGCGCGTGGCCCAGCAACTGGCCGTGCTGGCCGCGCGCAATATGCTTGGAGACACGCAGGTGTACGCCGACGTCCCATTCTTCTGGACCTACCACTTCGACAAAACCTTTGAAGTGCTTGGCCACCCGCAGCACTGGAACCGCCTGCACGTAGAAGGTGATGTGAATCGTCACGACTTCATTGCCTTGCTGTGCCGTGATGATCAAGTGGAAGCCGTGATTGCCTGCGAACATCAGCAAGCCATGGCGCGCCTTTCACAACGCATGCAGCACCCCTTGGGCAAAGCCGAGGCCTTGGCCATTATTCGCGCTGATTAGCGCTTTTTGCGGGTGCTCAGTTGAATCCATGTCGGTGCATGGTCGCTGGCGTGCGGCTCGTTGCGCACCCAGGCGTCCACGCCGGCGTCTTTGAGGTAAGGCTTGAGCGCGGGATTGAGCAGCAGGTGATCGATACGCAGCCCGGAATTGGTCTGCCAGTGCTGACGGAAGTAATCCCAGAAGGTGTAGACGCGCTCTTCGGGGTACAGATGGCGCAGCGAATCGGTCCAACCCTGCTCCAGCAGGCGCTGATAACACGCGCGGCTCTCGGGTTGCAGCAAAGCGTCCTTGAGCCAGGAGCGCGGGTTGTAGATGTCGAGGTCGGTGGGTACCACATTGAAATCCCCGGCCAGCAGCACCGGGTGTTCGCTGGCTTGCAGCGCCTGGGCATAGTCGATCAGCCGTTCGAACCAGGCCAGTTTGTACTCGAATTTCGGCCCAGGCTGCGGGTTGCCATTGGGCAGATACAGGCAACCGACCAACACGCCATGCACCGCGGCTTCCAGGTAACGGCTTTGCGTGTCGCTGTCATCGCCCGGCAATCCGCGCCGGCTCTCCAGCGGCTGGGCATCGCGCGCCAAAATGGCCACGCCGTTCCACGAGGCCTGGCCCAGGCAGATCGCACCGTAGCCGGCTGCTTCGAAGTCGGCATAGGGAAACAGGCTTTGCGGCGCCTTGAGCTCTTGCAGGCAGACAATATCGGGCTGCTCGCGCTCAAGCCATTGCAGCAGGTTGGGCAGACGGGCACGGATGCCGTTGATATTGAAGGTGGCGATTTTCAGCGCTTTCATCGGTCCGGTCCTTTCAGGGCTCTTGGGGTAGAACCTGAAAGCGGCGCGGATGTTCAATCCAAACCACGCTCCAGGTTGGCATTCACGCGCAGCAATAACGCCAGCAGGGTGGCCTCTTCCTCAGCGCTGAAGCCCTGCAGCGCCTGCGCCGTGCCCTGCACCATCACGGCGTAGGCCGCAGGCATGCGTTCACGCACCGCATCGGTGAGGGTGATCAGGCGGCTGCGTTTGTCTGCGGGGTCGACCATGCGCTGGATCATTCCATCACGCTCCATGCGCCCCAGCAGCTGCGCCATGCTCGACTGCTCGACACGGGCGATGCGCACCAATTCAGCCTGGGGCAGACCCTCGCTCTGCTTGAGCGCCACCAGCACCGGAATTTGCGCCACGGCAAACCCCAACGCGCGTAGCTGGCCCTCGTAAAGGCGGATAAAACCGCGGTTGGCGAGACCGATCTGTTGCATGGGGTTGGGTGACGGGGTTTGAACATTCATGGGGTCGTTGACTTTCCATAGGAGCCTATGCATCAAATGTATAGGATCCTATAAACATCGCCAAGGGCCATTTCAATGATCATTCCAACGCGTATTGCGATTGTCGGCGCCGGTCCTGGCGGATTGACCCTGGCGCAAATCCTCACACGTCATGGCGTTGCCGTCAGCGTGTTCGAGCGCGAACGCGGGCCGCTGGAACGCCCGCAAGGCGGGACGCTCGACCTGCATGTCGACTCCGGCCAACTGGCGCTGCAACGTGCCGGCCTGGAAGACGCCTTCAACCGGATCGCGCGCTACGAAGACCAAGGCTCACGGTTGATGGATCAACACGCTCGCCTGCTGTTCGAAGCCCCCAACCCTGATGCCGGAGACCGCCCGGAGGTCGACCGCACGGCCTTGCGCCAGATCCTGCTGGAGGCGCTGCCCGCAGGCTGTGTGAACTGGGGCGTCGGCATCAGCGCCATTCGCCCGGCCGAGCACGCACGCTGGACGCTGCACCAGGGCGAGATCAGCCACGGCCCATTCGATCTGGTCGTCGGTGCCGATGGCGCCTGGTCCAAAATCCGGCCGCTGCTGTCGCCTTACGTGCCGCAGTACAGCGGGCTGACGTTTATCGAGTTCGGCATCGATGATGTCGACCGCCAACACCCGCACATCGCCAGGCTGGTCGGTCGCGGCAAGCTGGAAGTCGAAGGCGGCGCCAAGGCGATCATCGTGCAACGCAATGCCAACGCGCACTTGCGCGGCTACGCGATCTTCCGCGTGCCCACCGACTGGGCCGCAGCGCCCCGCAGTGTGTCTGCGCTCAAAGCCCAGTTCGAAGGCTGGCACGCGGACATCCTGGCGTTATTTGAAGCGGCCAACGAAACCGTGCTGACGCGGCACATCTACGCCCTGCCCGTGGGCCATCGCTGGAGCCACCGCCAGGGGTTGACGTTGATTGGGGATGCAGCGCACCTGATGTCGCCATTTGGTGGCGAAGGCGTCAATGCAGCCATGCTCGATGCGGCCGAACTGGCGCAGCATCTGCTCCAGACGCCTGACTGCTCGGCAGCAGTGCAGGCTTATGAAAACCACATGTTCGAGCGTGTGATGCCGGCCGCCAGAGACAGCGCCGAAGGCGCCGCCACCCAGTTATCCCATGACAGCCTGGCGCTGTCCCTGGCACACCTGCATCACCACCTCACGCCTCAGTAGCCCAGGGACAGGCCGGTATTGCGGCGCGGGTCGTTGGCCCCGTAGAAACGGTTGTTGCCCACCGGCTTGCCACCCAGGGACGGCGCGCCCACCAGGATTGCGGCCAGGTGGTTGGCATCCTGAGGCCCGGCAAACTTGTGGCCCCAGCTCTCGAGGATTTTCTGAGTGTCGGGGCTCACCGCGAAGGTCTCCAGGTTGGTGGTTTCAGGCATCCACTGCTGGTGGAAACGCGGCGCATCGACGGCTTCCTGGATGTTCATCTTGTAGTCGATGACATTCAGGATGGTCAGCAAGGTCGCGGTGATAATCCGGCTGCCCCCTGGCGTACCGACCACCATCACGGCCTTGCCGTCCTTGGTCACGATGGTCGGACTCATCGACGACAGCGGCGCCTTGCCGGGTGCGATGGCGTTGGCTTCACCCTGGACCAGCCCGTACATATTCGGCACGCCGACCTTGACGGTGAAGTCATCCATTTCATCGTTGAGGATCACGCCGGTCTTGCTCGCCATCACACCGGCACCGAACCAGTCGTTGAGGGTGTAGGTCACCGACACCGCGTTGCCCCACTTGTCGACGATGGAATAGTGCGTGGTGTTGTTGCCTTCATGCGGCGACACGCCCGGCTTGATCGCCTGGGAATCACCGGCCTTCTGCGGTTCGATGGCCGCGCGCAGCTTGGCGGCGTAGTCCTTGTCCAGCAGGTGGGCGATCGGGTTCTTCACGAAGTCCGGGTCGCCGAGGTAGCTGTTACGGTCCACGTAGGCGTGGCGCATCGCTTCGATCTGGTAGTGCAGGCCTTGGGCCGAGTGATAGCCCAGTTCCGCCATCGGGTAGCCTTCGAGGATGTTCATGATCTGGCAGATCACCACGCCGCCCGAGCTCGGAGGCGGTGCCGAGACCACGTGGTAGCCACGGTAATCGCACTCGATGGGCGCCAGTTCGCGGGTCTTGTATTTGTCGAGGTCGGCCTGGGTGATGATGCCCTTGCCGGCCTGGCTGGAGTCCACCAGAGCCTTGGCGACCCAACCTTTATAGAAGCCGTCGGTGCCCTTGGCGGAGATTTCCTTGAGGGTCTTGGCCAGGTCTTTCTGCACCAGTTTCTGGCCGACCTGCATCGGTTGGCCGTTGTGCAGGAAGATCGCGCGCAGGTCTTTGTCTTTCTCGAACTCACCGGTGGCGGTGTGCAGCAGGTCGATATCGCCCTGCTCCAGTTCAAAGCCGTTTTCCGCCAGCTTGATCGCCGGGGCAATCACTTGGGCGCGCTTGAGCGTGCCGTACTTGCTCAGCGCGGTTTCCATGCCGGACACGGTGCCGGGCACGCCGACCGCCAGGTGGCCCTTGGCGCTGAGGCCTTCGACGACCTTGCCGTCTTTGTCCAGGTACATGTCGGCAGTGGCCGCCAGGGGGGCTTTTTCGCGGAAGTCGAGAAAGGTCTTGCGCCCATCCGCCAGTTGCACGGTCATGAAGCCGCCGCCACCGAGGTTACCCGCCGCCGGGTACACCACCGCCAGCGCATAGCCCACGGCCACGGCCGCATCGACTGCGTTGCCGCCGGCCTTGAGCACATCCACACCCACATGAGTGGCCAAATGCTGGGCGGTGACTACCATGCCGTTTTCACCGGCCACCGGGGCCTGGGAAGCGGCGTGCACACCGCTGACCGTCAGTACCAGAGCGGTGGCGATTAAGGTGCGGCTGAAGGGTTGGTATTTCATCCATGGCTACTCTAGTTATTGGGATGCACCAAAATAGCCCGACTCGGATCCAATCCCCAGCGCAGTGGCGTTTTTATTACAGAACTTGTCGGTCACAGAACGGCCGCGAAAAAGCCCATGCTATATTTCGCGCCCAGACTGGCTGCAAGGCGCGTTGAGATGGTGATTAAGAAGACCGGTATTCGGGCTCAGCAGGCCGACCAGACACGCGCGCGCATCTTGCAGGCGGCGGTCAAGGTGTTCACCCGCGACGGTTACTCCGGCGGGCGCGTCGACACCATTTCCAAGGAGGCCGACTCCAACGACCGCATGCTTTATTACTATTTCGGCAGCAAGGAACACCTGTTCATCTGCGTGCTGGAACACATCTACGAGCAGTTCAACAAAGCCGAAAGCAAACTCAAGCTCAACCTGGAGGCGCCCGTGCAGGCGCTGCAGGACCTGGTTGCGTTTATCTGGAATTACTACGTCAAGCATCCGGAATTCGTGGCGATTCTGAGCATCGAGAACCTGCACCAAGGCAAACACGCTCAACAGTCCGGGGAGATGCGCCGATTGTCGGGCGAAGCGGTTGGGGTGTTGAAACCGATCATTGAGGCCGGCCAGGCCCAGGGTGTATTTCGCCAGGAGGTCGACCTCAAGCACGTGTACTTGATGATCGCTTCGCTGTGCTACTTCTATAACTCCAACCGCCATACCCTCAGTTCGTTTCTGGGTGAAGACCTGGCGGATAAGGGGCAGCAGCAGGATTGGCTGGGGTTTATCACTGATTTGGTGCTGAGGGGCGTCTCCCCTGAATCATTGTAGAAACCGGCTCTAATCCCTGTGGGGGCTGGCTTGCCTGCGATGGCGATGTGTCAGGTAGTATTTTCGGTGCAGACACACCGCTGTCGCAGGCAAGCCAGCCCCCACATTTGATCTTCACCGGTTGTGGAATATCAGTGGGTGCCCGGGTTGGCCCGCAGGTGTGCGACCTTCTGCTCCACCCCTTTCCACTGCGCCGCATTCGGCGCAAATTGCCCGCGCAGGTACTCGACCAAGTCGGCAACCTGAGTGTTCGACAAACTGTCTTTGAACCCCGGCATATACCCCAGGTCCTTGGTCGCCGGGTTGCTGATGCCTTGCAAAATCACCTTGATCAAATTGTCCGGCTGATCACTGTACACATTGGTGTTGGTCGCCAATGACGGGCTGACCCCAAACAGCTTTGGCCCCAGGCCATCAGCATGACAGGCCTTGCACGAGCCATCGAATACGCGTCGACCTTTCGGATTCGGCACCGTCGCTGCCGCCACGGTTTGCGCCTCAGCCGTCGCCTCGCCCTTGAGCGACGCCAGGTACACCGCCATTGCCCGGATGTCGGCCTTGGGCAATTTCGCCAGTTCACTCACCACCGGCCCCATCGGCCCCGCTGCCACGCCATGAGCATCGGAATAGCCGGTGCTCAAATAGGTGAATAACTGGTCCTCAGTCCATGGCGTTGGCGCCTTGGACAAACCCGTCAACGCCGGCGCTTCCCACCCATCAACCATGCCACCGGCCAGGAAGGATTTACCGCCCTTCTGTGCCCCCATCAGGTTGCGCGGCGAATGGCACGCCGCGCAGTGCCCCAAACCATTGACCAGATAATTGCCGCGATTCCACTGCTCGCCGCGCTCCGGTTGCAGCGTGAGTTCACCGCGCCTCAGATTCAGCGCATTCCACCCCGCCATCAACGGCCGGATATTGAACGGGAAGCGCATGGCATTCGGCGTCGGCGCCTGGCTCACTGGCGCTTGCGACATCAAGTAGGCATACAGCGCCTGCATGTCCGCCTCATTGATATTGCGAAACGCCGTATAGGGAAACGCCGGGTACAAATTGCGCCCGTCACGGCCAATGCCGTCGCGCATCGCCCGCTCGAACGCCGGGTACGACCAGGCACCGATGCCGGTGTTCACATCCGGGGTGATATTGCTGCTGTACAGGGTGCCGAACGGCGTTTCCATCGCCAACCCACCGGCATTGGTCGCGCCGCCCGGTGCCGTATGGCACACCGCGCAATCGCCCACCGCCGCCAGCAAGCGCCCGCGCTCCAGGGTGGCCTTGGACCAGGTGCCGGCGCTGGGCGGGGCAATCGGTGCGATCGCGCTGTGAAACGGCCAGGCCGTGGCCATCAAAGCGCCCAGCGTCGCAAACAGCGCGCCGAACCACCATTTTTTGCGTTTCTGTGGCGACGTCGCAGGCTCGCCGAGGGTGCCGGCATTCAGCGCTGCCAACACCCGCTCGGGCGTGATCGGCAACTCACGAAAACGAATGCCGGTGGCGTCATAGATCGCATTGGCAATCGCCGCCGCGCTGGGCACCGAGGCCGACTCACCGGCGCCCATCGGCGGCTGGTCCTGGCGCGGCATCATCAGCACGTCAATCTGCGGCACTTCAGGGAAGGTCAGGATCGGGTAACCGCCCCACTCCTTGCTGGCCACCGTCGATTCCTCAAAGGTCACCCGCTCCTTCAATACGCGGCTGGTGGACTGGATCACATTGCCGTGGATCTGATGCTGCACACCCGCCGGGTTGATCATCATCCCTGAGTCATGGCCGATCACCACCCGCGTCACCGAGACGTCGCCTGTGTGTTTGTCGATGGCCACATCCGCCACCCAGGCGGCCCACGCCGCGCCAAAACCAGGGAACTTACTGTGGATGTAGCGCGCGTAAGCAAAGCCACGGCCGCGCAACAAATGGTCTTCACTGGCGGTTTGCATGGGCGCGGTGCGCGGTGACCAGTTGGCGCGTTCGGCGGTGGATTTGACCAGGTCGATGGCGCGCTCGTCCTTGAGGTAGCGCAGGCGGTACTCCACCGGATCGACGCCGGCGGCAAATGCCAGCTCGTCGATATACGATTCGTGGGCAAAGGTATTGGGCAACGCCGACACGCCGCGCATCCACGAGGCGCGCACGATGGGCGCCATGTCGTTGATAGTCACCCGCATGTTGTCGATGTCATACGGCGGGATCGAGGTGCGGTCGCCCATTTCGAACATCGCCGCCACGGGCTCAACGCGGCCGGTCAGCAACAGCGCCAGGGTCGGCGCGCCATTGGAGGGGTAGCTGGTTTCAAAATCGTACGCGGCAATGCTGCCGTCGGCGTTGAGGCCGCCGTCCACGTCCATCAACTGCGCCGTGCCCTTGGGCTCCCACAGGTGTTCCTGTTCGCGGGTCAGTTGCACGCGCACCGGCTTGCCCACCGCGCGCGACAACAGCAACGCATCGGCGCAGACGTCATCGGCGCAATTGCGCCCATAGCAACCGGCGGCTTCCATGCGAATCACGTCGATCAGCGCTTCATCACAGTCCAGCAACCAGGCCAGGTCGGCGCGCAGCAGATGCGGGTTCTGGCTGCCCGACCACACGCGACTGCCCGCGGCCTGATAGTCGGCCACGGCGCAGGACGGGCCGATTGAGCCGTGCATTTGATAGGGCCACAGGTAGCTGCGCGGCATCCGTTGGCTGGCGCCCGCCAGGGCTGCATCGACATCGCCCTGATCGAGCACCGTGCGGCGTACGCGCGGGTTGTCACGGATCGCCTGCTCGACATCGCTCATGTCCGGCAGGGCGTTATTCCAGGGCTTCCACTGCACCTGCAACTCATGGGCGGCCTTGATCGCCTGCTCTTCGCGCAACGCGACCACGCCCACAAAATCGCGGATCACCACCACGGCAACAATGCCGGGAATATGCGCGATGGACGCTTCATCCACACGCAGCAGGCTATTGCCGACAAAATCCCCGCAGTCCAGACCGGCATACGGCGGGCGCACGACGCGGCCGTGCAGCATGCCCGGCACGCGCATGTCGTGCACGTAGGTCAGCTCGCCCGTGGCCTTGCCGGGAATATCCACGCGCGCGGCGCCCTTGCCCACCAGGCGGTAATCCTCGATGGCTTTCAAGGGGGCGTCGCCGCTGATGCGCAACTGGTCATGCTGGCCGCTGACCAATTCACCGTAAGGGATGGCGCGCCCGTCTGCCGCCTGGATGACGCCCGCTCCGACCTTGAGGCTGGCGGTGCTCACGCCCCAGCGCCCCGCCGCCCGCGCCAGCAAAAAACGTCGTGCTTCGGCGGCCGCGTTGCGCAGCGGGATCGCCGAAATCTGCAAGGTCGCGCTGGCAATCGTCGCGCCCTGGTTCGGCGCGCGCTCGGTGTCGCCCAGCACCATGGATACCTGGTCCATCGTCAGGTCCAGTTCTTCGGCGACGATCTGCGCCAGCGAGGTGCGAATGCCGGTGCCCAGGTCCACATGGCCGTTGAACGCATAGACCAGGCCGTCATCGTTGACCGCGATAAACAGCCCCAGCTCTTTGGGTTTCACAGTCGGCGTGCCGCCCTTGGCCACCGGGCCGGAAGGCGGCAGCACATCGTCGACGATCAACAAGACGCCCGTCTTGGCCAGCCACTGGTCACGGGAAAGTGGGATATCGGTCATGGTCGGCCATCCACGGTCAAGAGGTGAGCAGCACGCAATACGGCGCGCAGGATTTCGATATGGGTGCCGCAGCGGCAGAGGTTGCCCGAGAGTTCGTTGCGGATCTGGGCTTCGCTGGGGTTGGGATTACGGTCGAGCAAGGCTTTGGCCGTCATGATCATGCCGTTGAGGCAGTAGCCGCATTGCGCGGCTTGCTCGTCGATAAACGCCTGCTGCACCGGGTGCGGCGCCTGGCGAGTGCCGAGGCCTTCGAGGGTGACGATTTCACGCCCTGCCGCGCCCGCCAGCGGGAACACACATGAGCGTGCCGCGACACCGTCGATGATCACCGTGCAGGCACCGCACTCGCCCAGGCCGCAGCCGTACTTGGGGCCGTTGAGTGCCAGGTCATTGCGCAGCACCAGCAACAGCGGCGTGTCCGCCATGGCGCTGACTTCGCGGGTGCGGCCATTGACCTCTAGTGCAACCGTGATGGAGGGACTGATCATTCGCTTCGCCTGTGTCAGTTGGTGAAGTGGCTACTACACGAAACAGTCAAAAAAAAGCATCGCGGACCTGGGGTCTCGCGACACACTTGAATCGTGAAGTGGCTACTACATCAACACCGAGCAAAAACGATGCCAAGGGGTTGGGGTTGGGCTTACTCTGACGTACGCAGGTTTGTGATGGTTGTGGCGAGCAGGCTTGCCCCGCGTTGGGGCGCGAAGCGGCACCTTGCTCAGGTAATGGGTTCATTCAGGTGAACCTCATGGCAGGGTTTGGGGCTGCTTCGCAGCCCAACGCGGGGCAAGCCCGCTCGCCACTACAAGCCCGCTCGCCACTACAAGCCCGCTCGCCACTACAAGCCTGGTCGCCACATCAAGCCGTTGGTCGTTACGAGCCGGCTGGCTACGGGGCGCCCACTATTGCTGCGGGTCGTCGATCATCTTGCGCAGCAGGAACAACACCGCCACGCGCTCGGCCGGGTTGAGGTTGCTCAGGGTCAGTTCGCTGATCTGCGCGGCGCGCGGCGCGGTTTGCGCGACCAGGTCGGCGCCTGCGGCAGACAAATCCACCACCACCTTGCGCTTGTCCTGCGGGTCCGGCTCCAGCGTGATCAGTTCCTTGGCCTTGAGCCGCTCGACAATGCCGCGAATGGTCGCCTGGTCAACGGCCGTGGCCTTGACCAGTTCGGTGAGAGAACTTGCTCCGTGATCGCGCAGGGCACACAGGGTAACGAACTGCACGGCGGTGAGCTGGGAGTCGCCGACATTCTGCTGAAAGATCGCCAGGTGGCGCTGGTAGGCCTTGCGCAGCAGGTGGCCAACTTGTTCAGAGAAAACGTAGGAATCAGGCACGGCGGGCTCGGTGGGTGATTGGCGATGGGGAGGCATGATGGCTGGCTTACCGGATCGACTCAAGTTTCTCATCGAGGAAACACGGTTAGAACGGTGGGAGCGGGCTTGCTCGCGAAGGCGGCGTAGCAGTTAAAGATGCATTGACTGGCACGCCGCATTCGCGAGCAAGCCCGCTCCCACACAAGCCCGCTCCCACATTGGGATCTTCAGCGGGCCAGAGAGGCTGGCGGGGCGACTACGTCACCGGCGATAACCACCGCCTCGTCATCCAGGTACACATCGCAATGACGCAGCGGGATGTCCATGTGGCACGGCGTCTTGCGCGTGCCGCCCACTTCGGTATTCGGCCCGGTGGAGAACAGGAAATTGCCATAGAACGCCCGCGCGTCCATGCACATGCCGTCGTTCTTGTCATGCAACCCCATGGCGGTCCACTGCGCTTTTGGCTGCAAGCCCCAGCCGATATGGGAGATGCCGTACACCTCCGGATCATTGAAGTACTTCATGTAATCACGCAGGTACTCGGCCTCGAAACCACCGTGGATCCTGGTGATAAAGCCCTTCTCGATTTCCAGCGTGATCTTCTCGCGGGTGTAGGTCTTGAATGGCAGGAGGATGTCGCCGACGTCCAGCACCAGCACGCCCTCGGCGGTTTCCTCGTTGGGCCAGGAGAACAGGAAGCCGCTGGGCCAGTGGTCCCAGCGCCCAGGCTCATCGGCAAAACCGTATTCGGTCACCGACGGGTACTGCCCCAAGGCGGCGCGAAAATCACTGCCGGCGCGGGATTTGACCTGAATCGAACGCGCCTTTTTCAGCAATTGCTCGGCCGCCAGCACACGCACCTTGTCTTCTTCGGTGGGCAGCATGCGCGCCAGCACTTCCGGCGGCTCCACGGCCAGCAGGATGCGCGTGCCGGTCTTGAGGATCTGCTCCTGTTCCGGCGAATGCAGCAGCATCATCGTGTCAACCACCAGGTCGGCGGCTTCCAGCGCACGCTGGGCGGCAATGTTGCCGGTGAGCGCGGTGTCGCCGCAGTAGGCGGTCATGTCATTGCCCATCGCACGCGGGTGATTGAACGACGGCAGCTCCACCGCATACACCTTGGCCCCCAGGCGCTGCGCCGCGTCCATTGCCGCGCGCACGGTGCGTGCGTCGGAGTAATGGCTCTTGAGCACGGCAACGCTCTGGGTCGGGTCGACCTTCGACAGCCTCAGCACGTGTTCAAACATCTGGGTCAGTTCGCAATCGCTTACCGGCATTTTCCTGTCTCCTGTGGGGCTGCACCAAGTTCAAGCACCGCGCTTCACTCTAGTGCACTTTTATAGCGTATACGCCAATTAATAACGATAAGACCTGAATTGCAGGCGGACTGCAAGCGGCGCGCCAATTCGTTACCAATCGACACATACCGATCATTTACGGACTTTAACGCGTTACACAGGATAAATATGGCCAAAAAATAAATTTGCGAAAGTGGGCTTCCCATTTCAAAAAATGAGCGTATACACTTTAAAAACCTTGCAGACAGACGCTGCCGACAATCACAAAGAAAGAGGATTACGCCCCATGGGAAGCACTCAAAAAATCGCCATCGTCGGTGCCGGCCTGGGCGGTGCCGCCGCCGCCACCCTGTTGCAGCAAGCCGGTTTTGACGTAGATATCTACGAACAAGCGCCGGAGTTTTCCCGGTTGGGCGCAGGGATCCACATGGGCCCCAACATCATGAAAATCTTCCGCCGCATGGGCATCGAACAGCAGCTGGACCTGATGGGCTCGCACCCCGAGCATTGGTTCAGCCGTTGCGGCGAAACCGGCGACTACCTCTCGCGCATCCCGCTCACCGGCTACGGCGCCTCGTATGTCACCGTGCACCGCGGCGACTTGCATGCGCTGCAGATGTCCACCCTCAAGCCCGGCACCCTGCACTTCAACAAGCGCCTGGAGACTCTCGAAGAAACCGACACCCAGGTGCGCCTGACTTTCGCCGATGGCGAAGTGACTTATGCCGACATCGTGATCGGCGCCGACGGCATCAACTCGAAGATTCGTGAAGAACTGCTCGGCGTGGAAAAACCCCTGTACAGCGGCTGGGTCGCGCACCGCGCATTGATCCGTGGCGACCAGTTGGCCAAGTACGACCTCACGTTCGAAGACTGCATCAAATGGTGGACCGAAGACCGCCACATGATGGTGTATTACACCACCGGCAAACGCGACGAGTACTACTACGTGACTGGCGTGCCGCATGCCGAATGGGACTTCCAGGGCGCGTTCGTCGACAGCAGCCGCGAAGAGATGTTCGAGGCGTTCAAGGGCTACCACCCCACCGTGCAGGCCCTGATCGAGTCCACCGAAAGCGTGACCAAATGGCCGCTGCGCAATCGCAACCCGCTGCCACTGTGGAGCCGAGGTCGCCTGGTGCTGCTCGGTGACGCCTGCCACCCGATGAAACCGCACATGGCCCAGGGCGCCGGCATGGCCATCGAAGACGCCGCCATGCTCACCCGCTGTCTGCAGGAAACCGGCATCAGCGATTACCGCACCGCGTTCCAGCTCTACGAAGCCAACCGCAAGGAACGCGCCTCCCGCGTGCAGGCAGTGTCCAACGCCAACACGTGGCTGCGCACCCAGGAAGACCCGGACTGGGTGTACGGCTATGACCTGTACGCGCAGCCACTGAAATCGGGGGTGGCCGCGTGAGCACCTTTCTCTATGGCGGCAATGTCCAGGCCAACGGCATTCGCCAGCACTACCTGCGCTACGGCGGCAACGGCCCGGCGCTGATTTTGATTCCGGGCATCACCAGCCCGGCGGTTACCTGGGGGTTTGTGGCCGAACGCCTCGGCGCGCACTTCGACACGTACGTGCTGGATGTACGCGGGCGCGGCTTGTCGTCCACCGGACCCGAGCTGGATTACAGCGCCGAGACCTGCAGCGATGACATTGGCGCATTCGCCGATGCACTGAAGCTGGACCGTTACCACCTGGTCGGCCACTCCATGGGCGCGCGCTTTGCCGTGCGCAGTGCGGTCAAGCATCCGCAAGGCGTAAACCGTGTGGTGCTGATCGACCCGCCAGTGTCCGGCCCCGGTCGTCGTGAATACCCGAGCAAATTGCCGTGGTACGTCGATTCGATCCGCCAATCCCTGGTTGGGATGGATGCACAGGCCATGCGCGCCTTCTGCGCCACCTGGACACCCGAGCAACTGCAACTGCGCGCCGAATGGCTGCACACCTGCTTTGAGCCCGCCATCGTGCGCGCCTTCAATGACTTTCACACGGTGGATTTCCACCAGGACCTGCCCCACCTCAAGGCCCCTGCCCTGTTGATGGTGGCCGGGCGCGGCGGCGTGATCCTCGATGAAGACATCGCCGAAATCCAGGACCTGCAACCGGCCATCCAGGTCGTGCGCGTGCCCAACGCCGGGCACATGATTCCGTGGGATGACCTCGAGGGCTTCTTCGACGCCCTCGGCGACTTCCTCACCCACTAAGAACGGAGACCACCATGCAGAAGCTTTACCGCATCGGCCAGATCGTGCCGAGTTCCAACACCACCATGGAAACCGAGATCCCGGCGATGCTCAACGCGCGCCAGGCCATCCGCCCGGAGCGTTTTACTTTCCACTCCAGCCGCATGCGCATGAAGCAGGTGCGCAAGGAAGAACTGGCGGCAATGGACGGCGAGTCCGACCGCTGCGCCATTGAGCTGTCCGACGCCAAAGTGGATGTGCTGGGGTACGCCTGCCTGGTGGCGATCATGGCCATGGGCTTGGGTTATCACCGCAAATCCGAGCAGCGCCTGCGTCAGGCCACTGCCGATAACGACGCCAACGCCCCGGTGATCACCAGCGCCGGCGCACTGATCGAAGGCCTCAAGGTCATGGGGGCTAAACGTATCGCCATCGTCGCGCCGTACATGAAGCCGCTGACCGAACTGGTGGTGAATTACATCCGCGAAGAGGGCTTTGAGGTGGTGGACTGGCGGGCGCTGGAAATCCCCGACAACCTCCAGGTTGCGCGCCACGACCCGGCCAACCTGCCGGCCATCGTCGCGGGCATGAACCTGGAAGGCGTCGATGTGATCGTGCTCTCGGCCTGCGTGCAGATGCAGTCGTTGCCAGTGGTCGCCAAGGTCGAGGCGCAAACCGGCAAGCCGGTGCTCACTGCCGCCATCGCCACTACTTACGCGATGCTCAAGGCCCTGGATTTGGAGCCTATCGTGCCCGGTGCCGGCGCCCTGCTCTCCGGTGCGTACTGAACATGC
>NZ_CAWOAW010000014.1:959883-1044964 GCF_963879675.1 Pseudomonas sp. Larv2_ips | reverse complement strand
ATTTGGATCGCAGTGCATCAGATAGAAGTGTGTTGCTGTGCTCTTGATCCGCTTTTGCTTCAACCACTCAGGTCGGCTTTCAGGCCGCCGTGCTCTGCTTTTGATCTTGCTCTTGATCTGACAGGCCCCGTTAAACCACGCTGGCCGAACGCAGGCTTGAATCCGTGGGTAACCCGGCAGGACGCCGGGTTAGCCGTGTTGGGCCATGGATGGCCCGTCACGGCGGCCCACGGATTCAAGCCGGAGTGAGGGCATGCCGAGCCTAGGCGAGGCACCGAGTGGTGGGGCAAAGACCTTTTGGTTACTTTTGGGGCGTTTGCCAAAAGTGACCCGCTGTAAGAGCGGAACCGCCAGCGGCCGTTACCGCAGCAACGAATATACCCCCGACCCTAAGGACTCTCAACACCAACCAAACTCATCAACCCCGCCAACGGAAAATCCCCCTCAAGCTCCGCAAGGCTGGCAGTGTGCATCGGTTGCGGCTGACGCAAATGCCCATGCTGCAAAAAGCTGATCAAGCTCCCCACCAACGGCTGATGGCTGACCAGCAGCACATTGTCATCGGTGTCGAGCTTTTCCAATACCTGCAACGGACTGCTGTCAGGCGTCAACCACGCCACAGTACGAATCTGCGGCTCAAACCCCAACGCGTCACGTACCAAGTGTGCAGTTTGCTGCGCACGCACATACGGACTGGCAAGGATGGCGCTGATCGGCTGGCCGATCAGGTGCGCGGCGCTGCGCAACACTTCACCGCGGCCATGCTCGGTGAGGTTGCGCTCGGCGTCGGTGCGCGCATGCCCTTCGGCTTCACCGTGACGCAAAATCCACAGCTTCACAGCTTTGGCTCTTCATCACGCACCGGGTGCGGCGCCGGCGGCACGCTGTGGGCGGCCTCGCCTTCTGGAGCACGCGGGGTCGGCCAATCGGCGAACGGCCAGGGCTTCTGCTCGGTGTGAAAGCTGCCGAAACGGCCGATCTGCGCAAGGAACTGGCTGAGGCTGTCGCCAAAGTTCATCAAGCCCAGGTTCGGCGCGCCGTAGACCAGGCGATACACCAACTGCACCACCACCAGCGCACCCAGCAGGAACTGCGCGACCTGCCACACCAGGGCAAACACCAGCATCCACAGGATACGCAAGAGAATGGACTCGTATTTCGGGGCCGCTTTGGGATCGTTCATGGCGCGTTCCTCAGTTAAAACCACTGGTGGAAATAAAGTCGACATCGGTCTTGGGCTCGGCGCGCATCAGCAACTCGATGACTTGGTTCAAGGTGCGCCCTTCAAACAGGATCGCGTGCAGCCCGGCGACCAGCGGCATATACACGCCGACCTCCTGAGCCTTGGCTTTCAACACTTTAAGCGTGTTGACGCCTTCGGCCACTTCGCCCAGGCGTGTGACCGCGTCTTCCAGGCTCAAGCCCTGGCCCAGCGCGAAACCGACCTGGTAGTTGCGGCTTTTCGGCGACGAGCA
This sequence comes from Pseudomonas sp. Larv2_ips, assembly GCF_963879675.1. NCBI lineage: Bacteria > Pseudomonadati > Pseudomonadota > Gammaproteobacteria > Pseudomonadales > Pseudomonadaceae > Pseudomonas > Pseudomonas sp. Larv2_ips. Next base: position 1,043,489 of record NZ_CAWOAW010000014.1, on the reverse strand, counting down.
GGTCACGATCAAATCACCCACGCCCGCCAGGCCCAGGAAAGTCATCGGGTTGGCGCCCTGGTTCACCGCAAAGCGGGTCATCTCCGCCAGCGCGCGCGTAATCAACATGCTCTTGGTGTTCTCGCCCATGCCCAGGGCCACGGCCATGCCGGCGATGATTGCGTAGACGTTTTTCAGCGCCCCGCCCAGTTCGACACCAAAACGGTCGCCGCTGGCGTAGACGCGGAAGGTGCGGCCATGCAGCACCGCCTGGACGCGTTCACATAACGCTTCATCTTCACTGGCGACCACGGTGGCCGTCAGCGCGTGCTCGGCGACTTCCCGCGCCAGGTTCGGCCCGGACAGCACGCCAATGCGCGCCTGAGGGGCGATCTCTTCGAGGATTTCGCTCATCAGCTTGAAGGTGTGCGCCTCGATGCCCTTGGTCAGGCTCACCAGCAGCTTGCCCGCCAGGCGCTCGGCATGAGGCGCCAGCACTGAGCGCAAGGCGCTCGAAGGCAGTGCGACAAAGCACAGGTCACATTCAGTCAGCGTGGCCAGCAGATCGGTCACCGGTTCGACCGCCGCATGAATCTTGATGCCTTTAAGGTAACGGGGGTTTTCCCGATGCACGCGGATGGCCTCGGCCTGCTCGGGATCGCGCATCCATTGGCGCACCGCGTGGCCGTTCTCGGCCAGCAGGTTTGCCACGGCGGTACCAAAACTTCCGCCTCCCAGGACCGCAATAGGGCGCTGTTCAGTCATATGCAATCCGTTAATCCATACCAGTGGCGATGGCGGCATTATACGGGGCGACCCGCTTGCGGCCAGCCCCCGTATCAATTCCCGCGCTTGTCGGAAAATGCCACCGTTGTGTGAAGTAATTGCGCGGGCCACGACTGGCAAATGGCCCCACCTCAGTTAACATGGGCGGCTATCCGTAATTATCAAGGCCGTGCCGTGTATCTGGGCCCTCCTCCTCGCTCATCTCTATTGTTGATGCTGTTTTGCAGTGTGCCTGCCGTGGCTGATGACCTGTTTCTGGACAGTCAGCCGCTGCCACAGGTGCTGACCGCCACGCGCCTCAAGCAATCGGCCGCCGCCGTGCCCGGCAGCATGACCGTGATCGACAGCGAGCTGATCAAGGCCAGCGGCGCGCGGGACATCGCCGAGCTGCTGCGCCTGGTGCCGGGGATGATGGTCGGCTACACCACCGGCAACCAGGCGGCGGTGAACTACCACGGCACCAGCGCCAGCGATGCGCGGCGCATGCAGGTGTTGATCGATGGGCGTTCGGTGTACCGCGCGGGCCTGGCCACGGTGGACTGGAGCGATATTCCGGTGGCGATGGAAGACATCGAGCGTATCGAAGTGTTTCGCGGCCCCAACACAGTCAGCTATGGCGCCAATGCGCTGATGGCGGTGGTCAATATCCTTACGCGCTCGCCGTCCAACAGCCACGGTTCGCGGGTCAAAGTGATCCGTGGCGAACGTGGGATCAACGACTTCTATGCAAGCCAGGGCATGGGTTGGGAAACCGGTGACTTGCGCCTGTCGATGTCCGGGCAACAGGACGATGGTTTTGACAGCGACGCCGTCGGCGCCGACCGCCGTGACAGCCGCCGCCTCAGCCGTTTCAGCCTGGCGGTGAGCCAGACCCTGAACGCGCAGCAGAGCATCGATTTGCAACTCGACGCCAAGGAAGGCAGCAACCAGCGCCCTTACACCTACACCCCGGTATTCGCCGGGATTACCGAAGGTGGCACCAATTCCGACGTGACGGCCAAGGACTACGCCGGCTCCGTGCGCTGGAACGTCGAGTTCAACCCCGAACACAGCCTGTATATCCAGGGATCGGCCCAGCAATGGGACCGCCAGCAGGTCTGGAAAGCCTGTGACGCCAAGGTGTCGTTCAGCCCGGAACTGACCCAACTGTGGCAGCTCAACCCCAACTATGCCGAACAGTTGGCCCGCCACATGGACATCTACAGCAAGGGCACGGCCCCGTCCGGCACCGCCGCCGAGCAAGCACTCGGCAACCAGGTACTGGACCAGTGGCGCCAGGGCGCCAGCCAGAGCGTATGCGGCAATATCGACCAAAGCACCCGCGAAAGCCGCTATGACATTGAGCTTCAGGACACCCTGAGCCTGTCCGACAGCCTGCGCCTGGTCAGCGGCATGAATTACCGCTACGACCGCGCCGATTCCGACACTTACTTCAACGGCACCCTCGACGACACCACCTGGCGCCTGTTCGGCCACCTGGAATGGCGCGCCAGCGAACACTGGCTGCTGCAAGGCGGCGCGATGTACGAAGACACCCACTTGAGCGGCAACTCGCTGACGCCGCGGGTGGCGGTCAACTACCTGATCAACCCGCGCCACGGCCTGCGCGCGGTGTATTCCGAGGCGATTCGCTCGCCGGACATGTTCGAGAACAACGTCAACTGGAGCTATCGCGTCACCAACCTCAGTTCCCCGACCTATGGGCAAAACTCCGGGCAATATTTTGTGGTAACTCGTGGCCCCGGCAACCTCGATAAAGAGTTGATGCGTTCGCGCGAGCTGGGCTACAACGGCTTCTTTGCCGACCTTGGGCTGAACGTCGACGTGAAACTGTTCTACGACGAAATCACCGACATGATCAGCTCGCCACTGCGCAACAACCAATACATTGCCAGCAACGCCAACAGCGCACGGTTTACCGGCGCCGAGTCGCAGTTCGACTGGCGCATGAGCAACGCCGACCGCCTGCGGCTGACCTATGCTTACGTCGACGCCGCTTCCAGCAACCTGCTGGACAAGGCACAAACCGCGCGCAACAGCGGCTCGGCCGGCTGGCTGCGTGAATGGGGCCAGGGCTGGTCCAGTGCGTTGTTCTACTATGGCGACGACGCGCTCAACAGGTATCGCTTCGAACGGGTCGACCTGCGGGTGGCCAAGCGCATTGCCTTGGGCAACGCCAACGTGGAGCTGGCCGGCATGTTGCAACAACGCCTCGATAACCAGCCCACCACCTGGGCCGACAACAATTACGACAGTCGCCACGTGCTCTACTTCAGCGCGGAGTTAGAGTTCTGACATGGGCGATCAGTCACGGATGATCCTGCTGTTTTTCTCCCGGCTCTGGCGGCGAGGCGTGCTGTTGGCGTGCTTGTTGCTGGCCGCGCCGGCGTGGAGCGCCGACATCCTGCTGACCGCCGCCGAAGACGGTGCCGGCGTCCAGGCCTTCGTCCAGGCCCTTGCCCAGCGCCGCCCCGACGACCATGTGACCTTCACCCCGCTCAAAGACTTGCCGGCGCCCAGCCAGTTGCCGGCCAGCACCCGCCTGATCCTGTTGGACCTGCCCGGTCTTGACTGGCGCCTGCAGGATGCCCAGGGCCCGCCGACCCTGGTGCTGCGCATCAGCCGCCTGCAAGCCCGCCAGCGGCTGGGCAATACACGTCCGGCCAGAATCAGCCTGTTGTGGAGCGACCCGCCGCTGGAACGTCAGCTGAAGCTGATCGCCAGCATCCTGCCCCAAGACCGACGCATCGGCGTGCTTTACGGCATCGACAGTGAATTCATGCTGCAGGAGCTGCGTCAGTATGCGGCGCCCATGGGGCTGGAAATCGTGCCGCAGCGCTGGGACAACATTAATGACAGTCGCCCCTTGCTGAACCTGTTCAAGAACAGTGATGTGTTGCTCGGCCTTGACGACCCGCAGTTGTACAACCCCAAAACGGTGAAGAACCTGTTGCTCAGCAGCTATGCCCAGCAACTGCCGTTGGTGGGCCCCAACGCCGGGTTCGTCAAGGCCGGTAGCCTGGCCAGCACCTACAGCGACCAGGCTGACTGGCTCGACGTGCTCGACCGACTGCTGAACCATCCGCCGGCCAGTTGGCCACGCACCTTGTACCCGGAACACTTCAAAGTCGTGGGCAACCCGCAAGTCGCGCGCTCACTGGGCATCGAACAGGTTGACGAAGTCGCCGTCGCCGCCGGACTGGCCGAAGGAGAAAAACGCCCATGACCTTGCGTCGTCGTTGGGACATCAACACCCGCACCCAGCTCATCACATTGGGCCCGGCACTGTTGCTGACCCTGCTGCTGATCAGCTTCTTTACCTTCGTGCGTATTCAGGATCTGCGCCAGGAACTGGACCACACCGGCCAGCTGATCGCCAACCAACTGGCCCCCGCCACCGAATACGGCGTCATTTCCGGCAACATCGATGTGCTCGACAGCTTGCTGCGCGCGACACTGGCCACCCCGCACGTGCGCTTTCTGGAGATTCAGGACAGCACCGAGAAAATCCTGTTGTACGTCGAACAGCCGTCGGAGAAGCACGACCATTCGCTGTCGGTGAAAGTGTTCCAGGCACCGATCCGTCTGCAACATATCCAGCTGGGCAATGACTTTTTCCAGGACAACCTCAACGAACCCAAGGCGCCGCGGGCAGATTACCTGGGACGGGTAATTGTCGGCATGTCCAATGACGCATTCAGCCAGCGCCAACAGGAGATTCTGTTCAAGGCCGGGATTCTCGCCCTGTTCGCTCTGCTGTTTACCTTCCTGCTCGCACGGCGCCTGGCCGCCAGCCTGTCGCAGCCGATCAGCGCCATGGGCCACGCGGTCAAAGCGATCCAGCAAGGCGACTACAAGACGCCGCTGCCGATCGTCGACGACTCGGAGCTAGGAGACCTGTCGCGCCATATCAACAACCTCGCCGAGGGCCTCAACCAGGCCAGCCGCGAGCAACACCAGGCCATGGCCCAGTTGATCCAGACCCGCGAAGAAGCCGAGCGCGCGAACAATGCCAAATCGGACTTCCTGGCAATGATGAGCCACGAGTTGCGCACGCCCATGAACGGCGTGCTGGGCATGTTGCAACTGCTGGAAACCACCGAGATGACCGAGGAGCAGACCGAGTACGCGGCGCTGGCCTCCGAGTCCACCGAGCACTTGCTCAAGGTGATCAACGACATCCTCGACTTCTCGCGCATCGAGCGCGCCGCGTTGGAGCTGGAGCATATCCCGTTCAATCTGGCGGACCTGATCAGCAGCTGCGCCCAGGCCTTCCAGCACAGCGCCCAGCAGCGCGGCCTGGCGCTGGCGTTGCCGATTCCGGCGGGCATGGAGTCCTTGCGAGTGCAGGGCGATCCGACGCGTATCCGGCAGATCCTGGTGAACCTGATCGGCAACGCGCTGAAGTTCACCGAGCATGGCACCGTCACCGTCGAGCCTCACTGGCAAACCCTCGACCATGAATTGGTCTGGTTTACATGCACCGTGCGCGACAGCGGCATCGGCATTTCCGCCGAGCGTCTTGAACTGATGTTCGACGCGTTCCAGCAGGCGGACAGTTCCATTTCAAGACGTTACGGCGGTACCGGACTGGGCTTGCCGATCGCCCGCACCCTCGCCGAACGCATGGGCGGCACGCTGCGCGCCCAGAGCGAGGAAGGCCGAGGCTCGGTGTTTACCCTGGAAATCCCGCTGGCCATCGACCAGCAAAGCCTGCCGACCATCGACCTGCGCGCCGAAGGCAAAACCAGCGCCGGTGACGGCCGCCATGTGTTGCTGGTAGAAGACAACCCGGTCAACCGCACCGTGGTCGAAGCCATGTTGCGCAGCCTGGGTTTTGAAGTGAGCCTGGCCACCGACGGCGCCGAGGCGATCCGCAGTGCCGAGAGCCTGATATTCACCGCCATCCTGATGGATTGCCGCTTGCCGCTGATCGACGGCTATGAAGCCACCCGCCAGATTCGCCAACTGCCCGGCTGCGCCAATCTGCCGATTATCGCGCTCACCGCCAACGCGTTGCAGGGCGATCGCGAGGCCTGTTTGGCAGCCGGAATGAACGATTACCTGGCCAAGCCGTTCAAACGCACGGATTTGCAGCAAATACTGCAACGTTGGGTGCAATAGCGCTGCGCCATCAACCAACTGCGACTGGCGTGAAACACGAAAGTGCGGCAGTCTTAGGCACCCGAACGGGCCTATAAACAGGCTCGGTTTAAAATTTCAGTGAACAAGTGTACATTCAGTGCCTTGACGCTGTGACTTTCACTACAACGCAATAGTCTATGTGTAGGCTGCCGACATGAGGCATGAACGCTTCATTCGGTTCGGGAAGATTTGCCCTACCCTGCCGCATGGGATTATTGAGGAGCTCGCATGACCAAACAAAACGCCTTTACTCGGGAAGACCTGCTGCGCTGCAGTCGCGGTGAGCTGTTCGGCCCAGGTAACGCGCAACTGCCCGCCCCGAACATGCTGATGGTGGATCGCATCACCCATATCAGCGAAGAGGGTGGCAAGTACGGCAAAGGTGAATTGGTCGCCGAGCTGGATATCACCCCTGACCTGTGGTTCTTTGCCTGCCATTTCGAAGGCGACCCTGTCATGCCAGGTTGCCTGGGCCTCGACGCCATGTGGCAACTGGTCGGCTTCTACCTGGGCTGGCAAGGCCTGCCAGGCCGCGGCCGGGCACTGGGTTCGGGCGAAGTGAAGTTCTTCGGCCAGGTCCTGCCGACCGCCAAGAAAGTCACCTACAACATTCAAATCAAGCGCGTCCTCAAGGGCAAGCTGAACCTCGCAATCGCCGATGGTTCGGTCACTGTCGACGGTCGCGAGATCTATACTGCCGAAGGCCTTCGGGTCGGCGTATTCACTTCCACTGACAACTTTTAAGGGTTATCCGCATGCGCCGCGTCGTTATCACTGGTCTGGGCATTGTTTCTTGCCTGGGCAATGACAAAGAGACCGTCACCGCTAACCTGCGTGCAAGTCGCCCTGGCATCCGCTTCAACCCGGAATATGCCGAAATGGGTCTGCGTAGCCAGGTTTCCGGCTCCATCGACCTGCCCCTCGAAGAACTGATCGATCGCAAGATCTATCGCTTCGTTGGCCACGCTGCCGCCTACGCCTACCTGGCCATGAAAGACGCCATCGCCGATTCCGGCCTGAGCGAAGACCAGGTATCGAACGTACGCACTGGCCTGATCGCCGGCTCCGGCGGCGCATCGACCCTCAACCAGATGGAAGCGCTGGACATCCTGCGCGAAAAAGGCGTGAAGCGCGTTGGCCCGTACCGTGTAACGCGGACCATGGGCAGCACCGTTTCGGCCTGCCTGGCCACGCCATTCCAGATCAAGGGCGTGAACTACTCGATCTCCTCCGCGTGCGCCACCAGTGCTCACTGCATCGGCACTGCGGTCGAGCAGATCCAGCTGGGCAAGCAAGACATCGTCTTCGCCGGCGGCGGTGAAGAAGAGCATTGGAGCCAATCGTTCCTGTTCGACGCCATGGGCGCGCTGTCCACCCAGTACAACGAAACCCCGGAAAAGGCCTCCCGCGCCTACGACGCCAAGCGTGACGGTTTCGTCATCGCCGGCGGTGGCGGCATGGTCGTGGTCGAGGAGCTGGAACACGCTCTGGCCCGCGGTGCGAAGATCTACGCGGAAATCGTTGGCTACGGCGCCACGTCCGACGGCTACGACATGGTTGCGCCAAGCGGTGAAGGCGCTATCCGTTGCATGCAGATGGCCATGTCCACCGTGGATACCCCAATCGACTACCTGAACACCCACGGCACTTCGACCCCGGTCGGTGATGCCAAGGAAATGGAAGGCGTGCGTGCGGTATTCGGCGACAAGGCTCCGGCGATCAGCTCCACCAAAAGCCTGTCCGGTCACTCCCTGGGCGCCGCTGGCGTGCACGAAGCGATCTACTGCCTGCTGATGATGGAAGGCAACTTCATGGCCGGTTCGGCCAACATTGAAGAGATCGACCCGGTCGTTGCCGATATGCCGATTCTGACCAAGACCGTTGAAAACGCAAAAATCGATACCGTGATGAGCAACAGCTTTGGCTTTGGTGGCACCAACGCCACCCTGGTGCTGAAACGCTGGCAGGGTAAGTAAGACCTGTAAGCTGAGCGTGTGAAAAGCCCCGACTGGTTCGGGGCTTCTTTATGCGTGGCTGGATTTGAGGCCGAGTAGCCGCATCGCAGGCAAGCCAGCCCCCACACTTTGATGTGTGAACGCAGTCAAATCTGGGAGCTGGCTTGCCTGCGATGGCGTTAACTCGGTGTATGGCCCTATACCGAAAACCGCGCCACCATCGTGTTCAGGTCCACCGCCAACCGCGACAATTCCTGGCTCGCCGCACTGGTCTGGTTTGCCCCGGTTGACGTCTGATGCGCTAAATCGCGAATATTCATCAAGTTGCGATCCACCTCGCGCGCCACCGCGGCCTGCTGCTCCGACGCGCTGGCAATTACCAGGTTCCGCTCGTTGATCAGGGTAAACGCGGACGCAATCTCTTCGAGCGCAGTGCCCGCCGACTTGGCGATGCCCAGCGTGGACCGTGCCCGCGTATTGCTCTGCTGCATCGAACTCACGGCCTGATCGGTGCCCTGTTGAATGGCGCTGATCATTTGCTCGATTTCCTGGGTCGACTGTTGCGTGCGGTGGGCCAAGGCCCGCACTTCATCGGCGACCACCGCAAACCCACGCCCGGCGTCGCCGGCACGGGCCGCTTCAATGGCTGCATTCAAGGCCAGCAAATTTGTCTGTTCGGCAATTGAGCGAATCACATCCAGCACTTTGCTGATGCCATACACCTTTTGCGCCAGTTCCTCGACCTGGGTCGCATTGGCGGTCACATCCGTGGCCAGGGCCTCGATCGACTCGACCGTCTGGTGCACCTGTTCACGCCCATGCTGGGCAATGCGGTCGGACTCACGGGAGGCTTGTGACGTCGCCACGGCGTTGCTCGCCACCTCCTCCACCGCCGCCGTCATCTGATTAACCGCCGTCGCCGCCTGTTCGATTTCCTGATTCTGCTGGTGCAAGCCGCGGGTAGCGTCTTCAGTGACGCAACTGAGCTCCTCGGACGCCGAGGCCAATTGGTTGGACGATTCGGCAATGCGCCGAATGGTATCGCGCAGGTTCTCCTGCATGCCTTTGAGCGCTTGCTGCAAACGCGCCGGCTCGTCGCTGCCCGTCACGCTGATTTCACCCGTCAAGTCGCCACTGGCCACGCCTTGGGCGATTTTCAACGACTGTGCCAGCGGCAGCACGATACTGCGAGTCAGCCACACCGCCAGCCCGATGGTGATCAGCGCGGTGACCACGATCATGCCGACCACCCAAGTGCGAGATTGAGCGAACACCCGTTGCGCCAGGCTCGCAGCCTGATTGGCACTGGCCTTGTTCAAGGCCACCAGGTCGTGCAACGTCCCGGCCATCTCATCGGCAAGTTGATTCATCTCGCCGTTGACCACCTTGATCGCGTCTTGCAATTGATCGGTCTTGGAGAACGCCATGACCTGTTCCTGGCGCTGCAGGTATTGCTGCTCCTCGGCCTTGAAGCGATCAAACAGCGTGCGTTCTTCGGGCAACACAATCAGCGCTTCATAGAGGGTTTGCGCATGGTGCAGGCCACTTTTGAGCTCGGTGAGCTTCTGCTCGTTCTGCGCCAGCGCCTGTGGGTCACGATTGACCAGCAAGCGCAGGGTCAGCGCACGCACCCGCAACAGGTCCTGGCTCATCTCCCCCACCGCCATCACGCTGGGCAGCCAGTTGTTTTCGACCTGATCCGACTGCTGGCGCATATTGGCCATCTGCAACAGGGCAAAGCCGCCCAAGGCGAACACCATCATTGCCAGCACGCCAAAGCCCAAACCGGCGCGGGGGGCGATATTCAGACTACGGATACTCATTGCCTGGATTCCTTCCAAATGCGCTGCATCCACCTGCAGCGGGTCTCCTGAAAGGTATCGGCCCGTGGTCAATATTGCGTAAGACGAAAAGGCGATATCAATGTGCCTGCTCATCGCGAGCTGATTTCGGCAGAACCGCCAGGAAGTTGTCTCGCGCCACCTTGCGGGCTACCTCCTCGGGCAGTGCGTCGAGAAAGGGTGCAAAGCGATGCATTTCCTTACCGAGCTTGTTGAAGCGCCCTACAACATCCGAACCCAGCATAAAACGCTCCGGGAAGCGCTCTACCAGCTTTACCCACTCGGGCCGAGGCTTGCCCGCCTCATCGAGCAAGTACGGCCTGAGCATGCTCCAGGACAGGTCAATGTAGAGATTGGGGTATGCCTCAAGCAGGCGGCTCAAGGTCGGCAGAAGAAAGTCCATCTGCACCTGATGACGATGAATCTCTTTGCTGGTGCCGGCATGGGCCCAGATAAAGCGGGTGTGCGGGTGGTTGCGCAGTGATTCTTCCACCTCCGGCAGGTACAGCGGGTTGCGCTCGCGCTTGGACGTAATGTTGGCGTGCAGCATCACCGGCAGATCGTTTTCGGCGGCGAGGTGATAGATGCGCGTCATGGCTTCGTTGTTGGCGCGCGGGGTGTCGCCAGCGGTCAAGGCGGTGAGGTCATCATGGCGCGTGAACACCTCACCGATGCCCTGCCAAAGCCCGGGGTTGAGATCCAGCATGCGCTGGATATGGGCCGCGGAGTTTTTGTCGTTAGGGTTGAAGCCGGATAAAAACGGGTGAAAGTGCCGACGCTGCTCAGGCGTGAGTTTGTTCACCGCAGCCGCAACGATTACGTCAGTGGCGCTGTACCAATAGGCATCGGCATCGTCACCGGCGTAGTAACGCGGGCGCTTGGGTTCGTCTTCGTGCCATTTTTTGGCGACGGGAATACCGGAAATCATCACGTGTTCGATGTGGGCGTCGGCCATCGCCTTGAGCAATGTATCCATGCCCGCCGTTTCCTGGAAAAAATCCACGTAGTGCAGGTGCGCGTCGCTGTAGGCATAGTCGCGCGCCTGCACCGCAACGCTGGCGGCGGCGAGCAGCAGGGCGACACTCAGGCGGGTCAGGGGCACGGTAAAACCTCGCTATTGGCTAAGAACGGGTAGACCGTGTGCACTGCGCCACGGTTCATCGGCCGAAAAACGCGGAACACCTAAGTGCCAGCATGTTCTATAACTGCATGACCTTCATCCTGCCAACCTTGTGAGGTTCACCATGCCTGTTACCGTCAACACCCTGAACCACGACAACTTTCGCCACAGTGTGAATATCAATAACCACGAACTGTTCACCGACCTGCCCAAGAGCCTGGGCGGCGACGACTCGGCGCCCTCCCCCCACGACTATTTCGATGCTGCCCTGGCCTCGTGCAAGGCGTTGACCGTCAAGCTCTACGCCCAGAAAAAAGATATTCCGCTGACCGGCGTGACCGTTGAAGTCACCCATGACAGCACCGAGGAGCAAAAAGGCAAATACAAACTCAACGTCAAGCTGACCCTCAAGGGCGTGCTCACCGACGCGCAGCGCGACGAGCTGCACCGCGTGGCCGACCGCTGCCCGGTGCACAAACTGATGACCACCGCCGAGGTCACCATCGAGACCACGTTGTCCGAAGGCGCTTTCAGCCAATAGCCCCAACCTCCCGTCGAGCGGGTTATGCTCTTGTTCCCCTAACCCGCTCAGACAGGGACTCACCATGCCCATCCTCACCGTGATCCGCCCGCGCGCCGAAGAGGTCGAGGGCCAGCCGATCCTGCGCCCGCTGCCATCACGCGAATGCCGCAGCGTCGGGCCTTTCGTGTTTTTCGATCACATGCTTCTCACGCGCTATGCGCCGGGTACCGGCATGAACATCCGCCAGCACCCGCATATCGGGTTGTCCACGCTGACCTATTTGTTTGAGGGCGCGTTGCAACACAAGGACAGTCTCGGCTCGGACCAGGTGGTGCAGGCCGGCGACGTCAGCTGGATGACCGCCGGCAGCGCGATCGCCCACGTTGAACGCACGCCTGCGGCGCTCAAGGCCGACGGTTTCAGCCTGCATGGGCTGCAAGTGTGGCTGGCCTCCCCCAAGGACCATGAAACCGGACCCGGGCATTACAGCCATCACGCGGCGGCGAGCTTACCGGTCAGCGACAACCTGGGCGTGCAGATTCGCCTGATCGCAGGCGCCGGCTTCTGCCTCAAATCGCCCGTGCCGGTGCTCTCGCCCACCGTGTATGCCGACGTGCAGATGCAGACGGCCACGACGCTGCTGATCCCGGATGAATACGAGGAACGGGCGGTGTATGTGCTGGAGGGCGAAGCGCAGTTGGACGGTGAGGCCTTGGCGGTGCATAGCCTGGCGGTGCTGCCTGCCGGCCAGGAAATGACGCTGTTTGCTGAAAGTGATTGCCACCTGGTGGTGTTTGGCGGCGCGCAGTTGGACGGGCCACGGCGGATCAATTGGAATTTTGTCGCGAGCGACCCGGCGATGATCGAACAGGCGCGGCAACGATGGGCGGCCGGGGATTGGCCGACGGTGCCGGGGGAAACTGAAAGAATTGAGTTGCCTGGGAGATAGCCATCGGGGGCAAGGCCCCTCCCACATTTTGAATGTATTCACACTTCAAGTGTGGGAGGGGCTTGGCCCCCGATGAAACCCTGACAGGCGCCGAAGATTCAGCCCTTGAACACTTCATCCAGCAAGTTGTGCATCGACTGGAACGCACGCGCAGCGGTCTTTGCGTCATACATCATCTTGCCCGGCACATTGGCGTGCGGGTCGGTGAAGGAATGCACGGCGCCGCCGTAGCTCAGCAGTTGCCAATCCACACCGGCCGCGTTCATTTCATCTTCAAACGCTGGCAGTTGCTCTTTCGGCACCAAGGGATCGGACGCACCGTGCAGCACCAACACCGAGCCCTTGATGTTCTTCGCATCGGCCGGGTTCGGCGTGTCGAGGGTGCCGTGGAACGACACGGCGGCCTTCAACGGGGCGCCGGTACGCGCCAGCTCCAGGGAGCAGCAACCGCCGAAGCAGAAACCAAAGGTCGCAAGCCTGGAGGTATCCACCGCCGCCTCGGTCTGGCCTTGCAGTTGCTCGAAGGCCGCCTGCATGCGCTTGTTCAGCAACGGGCGATCATTCTTCAACGGCATCATGGCCGCGCCGGCTTCATCGCCATTGGAGGGGCGCACGGTTTGGCCGTACAGGTCGGCGATCAGCACCACGTAGCCCTTGGCAGCCACGCTTTTGGCAATTTCTTCAGCTCCTGCACTCACACCCATCCAGTTCGGCGCCATCAGCAGACCCGGCAGCGGGCCCTGGTGGCTGGCATCGAACGCCAGGCGGCTTTCATAAGACTGGCCATCAATCTGATAGACCACGGAACGCACAGTGACTTGGCTCATCATTTACTCCAGTTGAGATGCGTAGAACGAAAAAACCCGCCGAAGCGGGTTTTTCTACAACGGTGTTAAACCGACAGTTCAACCAACAGCTTGTTCAGTCGGCGCACGTAGGCGGCCGGGTCTTTCAGGCTGTCGCCAGCGGCGAGCGCCGCCTGGTCGAAGAGGATGTGCGACAGGTCGCCAAAACGCTCTTCGCTTTGCTCGCCATCGAGTTTCTCGATCAGCGGGTGAGCCGGGTTGAATTCGAAGATCGGCTTGGAATCCGGAACCTTCTGACCGCTGGCTTCGAGGATCTGACGCATCTGCATGCCCAGGTCCTGCTCGCCAATGGCCAGGATCGCCGGCGAGTCGGTCAGACGGTGGGAAACCCGCACTTCGCTGACGGCATCGCCCAAGGCGGTCTTGATTCGTTCAACCAGGCCTTCTTTGGACTTGGCGACTTCTTCGGCTTCTTTTTTCTCCTCTTCGGAGTCCAGGTTACCCAGGTCCACGTCACCACGGGCCACGTCGACGAAGGTCTTGCCGTCGAACTCGCTGAGGTAGCTCATCAGCCACTCATCGATACGGTCGGTCAGCAGCAGCACTTCGATGCCTTTCTTGCGGAAGACTTCCAGGTGCGGGCTGTTTTTGACCTGCGCGTAGGTTTCACCGGTCAGGTAGTAGATCTTGTCCTGACCTTCCTTGGCGCGCGCCAGGTATTCGGCCAGCGACACAACCTGCTCACCGTCATTACCCAGGGTGGACGCAAAGCGCAGCAGGCCGGCGATTTTTTCCTTGTTGGCAAAATCTTCCGCCGGGCCTTCTTTCATGACCTGGCCGAAGTTTTTCCAGAAGCTCTTGTATTGCTCTGGCTCGTTCTTCGCCAGTTTCTCCAGCATGTCGAGTACGCGCTTGGTCAGCGCCGACTTCATGGAGTCGATGATCGGGTCTTTCTGCAGGATTTCGCGCGACACGTTCAACGACAGGTCGTTGGAGTCGACCACACCCTTGATGAAGCGCAGGTACAACGGCAGGAAGGATTCCGCCTGGTCCATCACGAACACGCGCTGCACGTACAGTTTCAGGCCTTTTGGCGCTTCACGCTGATACAGGTCGAACGGCGCACGGGCCGGTACGTAAAGCAGCGAGCTGTATTCCAGCTTGCCTTCGACCTTGTTGTGGCTCCAGCTCAGCGGGTTTTCGTAGTCGTGAGCGATGTGCTTGTAGAACTCCTGGTACTCCTCGTCCTTCACCTCGGTGCGAGGGCGGGTCCACAGGGCGCTGGCACGGTTGACCACTTCCCATTCCTGGGCAGGTTTGTCTTCGCCCTCGACAGCCGCCTGTTCTTTAGGCAGTTCGATTGGCAAAGCAATATGGTCGGAGTACTTCTTGATGATGTTACGCAGGCGGTAACCGTCGGCGAATTCATCTTCACCGGATTTGAGGTGCAGCACGATGCGGGTGCCGCGGTCAGCCTTGTCGATGGTGGCGATTTCGAACTCGCCCTCACCTTTGGAGGACCAGTGCACGCCTTCGCTGGCGTCGAGGCCGGCGCGACGGCTGAACACTTCAACCTTGTCGGCGACGATGAAGGCCGAGTAGAAGCCCACGCCGAATTGGCCGATCAGGTGCGAATCTTTTTTCTGGTCGCCCGACAGGTTTTTCATGAAATCGGCGGTGCCGGATTTGGCGATAGTGCCCAAATGGGTGATCGCGTCTTCGCGGCTCATGCCGATGCCGTTGTCTTCGAGGGTGACGGTCTTGGCGTCTTTGTCGAAGCTCACACGGATTTTCAGTTCGGCGCCACCTTCCAGCAACTCAGGCTTGGACAGGGCTTCGAAACGTAATTTGTCGACAGCGTCTGAGGCGTTCGAGATCAATTCGCGAAGGAAGATTTCCTTGTTGGAATACAGCGAATGGATCATGAGGTGCAGCAGCTGCTTCACCTCGGTCTGGAAGCCCAGGGTTTCCTTTTGAGTTTCCACACTCATGGTCATCAAACTCCAATTGGATGGCAGTGGCCGCGCCCTTGAGGGTTGGCGGCGGGTTGTCATCAAAGTTGGGGGCTAAGACCAGGATTTCAAGGGCGCGCCGATTCCTCGATCTTGAAATGTGCACGGGCGGTGGCAATCGGTTCGGCCGGGGTACTTTGCCAGGCGGTGATCGCCACATTGGCAACTCGGCGGCCCTGGCGCCATACCTGGCATTTGGCGTAAGTGTCGCGAAACTGGCCGGCGCGCAGGTAATCGAGGGAAAAGTCGATGATTTTCGGAATGCCGGGCGAGCCGGTAAACACCAGCAGGTGCAACGCCGCCGACAACTCCATGAACCCGGCAATCACGCCACCGTGCAGCGCCGGCAATATCGGGTTACCAATGTTGTCCTTGTTGGCCGGCATACGAAACAGCAATTCATCTCCCAGACGCGTGCACTCAATGCCGATCAGCTTGGCGTAGGGAATCAGGTCGAGCAGCGCTTCATAGTTACCGCGCTCATGGGCCTGTTCGAGACGGGTTTTGAATCGGTGTGTCATGCTCGCTCTCCCTTGATGGTGCTGCCCAGCCCTTGGGTGCCCTTGAGGCGCTTGCCCATGCGCATGAATGTGCCCACCACATGGGCGATCGGCTGTTGCGGGTCGTCCTGATAAGCGAAACCACGGGTGAAGATCACGTCGGTGGTCACTCGGTAACATTGCGCAAAGCCATAAACCGGTGTGTGCGGTTCGGCGGGGTGCATGTAGTCAACGCGCAGGTCCAGGGTTGGGCACACCTCGAACTCGGGCAATACACACAGGGTTGCCATGCCGCAGGCCGTGTCCATCAAGGAGGTCAATGCGCCGCCGTGAATCACGCCGGTCTGGGGATCACCGACGATATGCGGGCCGTACGGCAGGCACAGCGTCATGCCTTCGTCGCTGGCAGCATGGACGGTGATGCCCAGCACCTGGCAATGGCGCAGCGCCGAAACAAAGCGCGTGGCACGGGCTAACAGGGGATTTTCGGTCATGTGGTCTAGACTCTTATTAGTGTTGATCCGCGGAGTATGTCGTGCGGTTGAAAGTTCCTTGATCACCGGTGTTTATATATCTGGGGAATAAAAGGAACTAATGCTGACCCCCTAGGCTCGAAAGGCCAGTAGATATCTTCAATAAGGAGAAACACCCCATGCGCAAGACTTTAGCTATTTCCATGATGCTCGCCGCTGCCCTCGGCCTCGCTGCCTGCGATAAAAAATCCGAAGACAAAGCCCAAGATGCACAGTCGCATTCTGAGCAAGCTCAGAAGGACATGGCGAAAGCACAGGATAAAGTGAACGACGCTGCAAAAGAAAACGCCGATGCTGCCAAAGCTCAGGCTGATGCAAACGCTGAAAAAGCGAAAGAAGACGGTACCGCTACTCCAGTAGCACCTGCCAAGCCTTAATAGCCTGGCAAGTGCTGCGAAAGAAAGCCCGCTTACATAGCGGGCTTTTCTTTGCCTGCTGTTTATGCGCGGGTCGAAAGTTGGACTAACCGGACGCCCTAGTTAAGACACTGCGTCTTTAGCCACTTCGGATGCCGGCGTATCGGTCGGGGTATAGACCATCACCTGCAGTACGTCGGAATGAAACTCCCGACGGTACAACACCACCACTACCCCACCGCTCATCAACATGAACAACCAGGGGCTGACAAACCAGGCGAGCATGGTCATGCCGAAATAATAAGCGCGCAGGCCAAAGTTGAATTGGTTGGCGGCCATGGAGATCACTCTGGCTGCTCGCAACGCAAACGCTTTGCGCTCCTGCTCCGATACATGCCGCTCACCGATCATCGGCGCCGACCCCACCAGCACCGCGGCAAAGTTGTATTGGCGCATGCACCAGCTGAAGGTGAAAAACGCGTAGACGAACACCAGCGCCAGGCACAGCAGCTTGATTTCCGACATGCCTTGGGACGCCTGCTGCACCATGGGTATGTCCGCCAGCAACGATACCGCCCGCTCGGACGCACCGAGCACGGTAAGAATGCCGGCGAGGATGATCAACGTGCTGGAGGCGAAGAACGAAGCGTTGCGCTCCAGGTTGCCGATCACGCTGGCGTCGGCGATGCGGTTGTCGCGCAGCAACATGCGGCGCATCCAGTCCTCACGATACAAATGCAGCACGCTGGCCAGGCAGGCGGTGTCACGGGCTTTCCAAGTGGCGTATCGGGTGTAACCCCCCCAGCACAGGACGAACCAGAGGGCGGCGAGCAGGTGGACCTGATGGGTTTCGATGAACGACATGCTGGGCCTTATACGCAGTGAATGGGGACGAACTCGGTTCAAATGTGGGCGCTGGCTTGCCTGCGAGAGCGGTAGATCGGGTGATGCAGCAATCGCAGGCAAACGAGCTCCCACACTGACCGTGCTTCAACTTTAGAGGGGAGTAGTCTCACAGGCATAAAAAATGCCCCGTATCGATTGATACGGGGCATTTCGATGCCGCGTGAAACTGCTCTTTACGCGATGGCTTCGCTACGCTTGCCGAGCATGCGATCAACCACAAATGCAACGACCAGCGTCATCACCGACGGCACCAGCCATGCCAGGCCTTGCTCGCTCAGCGGCAGGTGCGCCAGCTGGGCAGGCAACCAATCGGCCAGGCCCGCGCCCTTGAGCGCATCGATGCAACCAAAGATGAACGACACCAGCATTACCGGGCCAACGATACGGCCCTGCTCCAGCCAGAAGTCTTTGCAGAAGCTCAGGGCCACCAGCACGATGCACGGCGGGTAGATTGCGGTAAGCACCGGAATCGAGAAGGCGATCAGCTTGGTCAGGCCCAGGTTGGACACAAACAGCGAGAACAGCGCCAGGATCACTACCAGCGTCTTGTAGGACAGCGGCAGGATTTTGCTGAAGTACTCGGCACACGCGCAGGTCAGGCCCACAGCGGTGACCAGGCACGCCAGGGAGATCAACACGGCGAGGAAGCCGCTGCCCAGAGAGCCGAACGTGTGTTGCACGTAAGCGTGCAGCACCGCCGCACCGTTGCTCGCACCGGCGGCCACGGCATGGCTGCCCGAGCCCAGGCGGAACAGGCTGACGTACACCAGCGCCAGGCCCACGCCGGCAATCAACCCGGCAATGATTGCGTAGCGGGTGATCAGCTGTGGCGATTCGACGCCACGGGAACGGATGGCATTGACGATGACGATCCCGAACACCAGCGCGCCCAGGGTATCCATGGTCAGGTAACCATTGATGAAGCCTTGGGAGAACGGTGCGGCCACGTACTCCGGTGTCGCCACGCCGACATCACCGGCCGGCAGGGCAAATGCAGCGATGCCGAGAATGGCCAGGGCGATGATTTTCAGTGGCGCCAGGAAGCGACCGACAGTGTCCAGCAGGCGGCCCGGGTACAGGGACACGAAGAACACCACCAGGAAATACACCGAGCTGTAGAGGAACAGCGCCAGCGGGCTTTCGCCGGTCAGCGGCGCCAGGCCCACTTCAAACGAAACGGTCGCGGTACGCGGGGTGGCGAACAGCGGCCCTACCGCCAGGTATGCCGCCGCCGCGAGCAGGCCGCCGGCGATCTTGCCGATCGGGCTGCTCAACGCGTCCATACCGCCGCCGACCTTGGCCAGGGCGATGACGGTGACCACCGGCAGACCGACCGCGGTGATCAGGAAGCCCAGCGCTGCCATCCAGACGTGAGGCCCGGACTGCAAACCAACGATGGGCGGGAAAATGATGTTGCCGGCGCCCACGAACAGGGCAAAAGTCATAAAGCCTAACGCCAGGATATCCTGGCTTTTCAACACTTTCATTTCAGGAAATACCACACTACTGAATCGGAATTTAGAGAGGGATTCCCTGTGGATGAGGGAACTGCTGCCGGTCCTTATGGGGACCGACCGGTCTGGCGCGCGGCTTCCTTTTGGGATGCGGACGCATAAAGAGGCGGCTAGAGTACAGAATTGGGCTGACAAACGCACTGTTGCGGGGCGAACTGTCCGATAAGCGACATCCAAATGTCGCGTTTTCATACTTAACGTTGTTAATACAGAACAATGTGGGAGCGGGCTTGCTCGCGAATACGGTCTGTCAGTACCCAATTTCCCGACTGATCCTGCGCATTCGCGAGCAAGCCCGCTCGCACATTTTGATCTTCAACAATCTTTAGAACGCACAAAGGCCACCCGAAGGTGGCCTTTGTGTGGGTAAAGCGTCAGCTAAGCGCGAGGCTTACTTGACAGCCCAGCCCGTCAGCTCAGCCAGGGCTTTGCCGATGTCTGCCAGCGAACGCACGGTTTTAACGCCTGCGTCTTGCAGTGCAGCGAATTTCTCGTCTGCAGTGCCTTTGCCGCCAGAGATGATTGCGCCAGCATGGCCCATGCGCTTGCCCGCAGGGGCAGTCACACCAGCGATGTAGGAAACAACCGGCTTGGTCACGTGTGCCTTGATGTAGGCAGCCGCTTCTTCTTCAGCCGAACCGCCGATCTCACCGATCATCACGATCGCTTCGGTCTTAGGGTCTTCCTGGAACAGCTTCAGGATGTCGATGAAGTTCGAGCCTGGGATCGGGTCACCGCCGATGCCGACGCAAGTCGACTGACCGAAACCGGCGTCAGTAGTTTGCTTCACAGCTTCGTAGGTCAGGGTGCCGGAACGCGAAACGATACCGACCTTGCCTGGCAAGTGAATGTGACCTGGCATGATGCCGATCTTGCATTCGCCTGGGGTGATCACGCCTGGGCAGTTAGGGCCGATCAGGACTACGCCCAGCTCGTCGCACTTAACTTTAGCGTCCAGCATGTCCAGGGTAGGAATGCCTTCGGTGATGCAAACGATCAGCTTGATGCCGCCGAATGCTGCTTCCAGGATGGAATCCTTGCAGAAAGGAGCTGGAACGTAGATCACGCTGGCGGTGGCGCCAGTGGCAGCTACAGCGTCTTTCACGGTGTTGAACACTGGCAGACCCAGGTGCTCGGTGCCGCCTTTGCCCGGCGTTACGCCGCCAACCATCTTGGTGCCGTATTCGATGGCTTGCTGGGTGTGGAAACTACCTTGCGAACCGGTAATACCCTGGCAGATAACTTTGGTGTCTTTATTGATCAGGACGCTCATTATTTGCCCTCCGCAGCTTTGACAACTTGTTGAGCAGCGTCGGTCAGGCTGGTAGCCGCGATGATGTTCAAACCGCTTTCTGCCAGTACTTTAGCGCCCAGTTCAGCGTTGTTACCTTCAAGGCGAACAACAACCGGGATTTTAACGCCGACTTCTTTCACTGCACCGATGATGCCTTCGGCAATCATGTCGCAACGAACGATGCCGCCGAAGATGTTAACCAATACTGCAGCGACGTTGGAGTCGGACAGGATGATCTTGAACGCTTCGGTCACGCGTTCTTTGGTAGCACCGCCGCCCACGTCGAGGAAGTTGGCTGGTTTGCCGCCATGCAGGTTGACGATGTCCATGGTACCCATGGCCAGGCCAGCACCGTTGACCATGCAACCGATGTTACCTTCCAGCGCTACGTAGTTCAGTTCGAACTTGGCAGCGTGCGCTTCGCGCGGATCGTCTTGCGACGGATCGTGGAAAGTCTTCAGCTTAGGCTGACGGTACATGGCGTTGGCGTCGATGTTGATCTTGGCGTCGAGGCAGTGCAGATCGCCGTCAGCCTTGATCACCAGCGGGTTCACTTCCAGCAGGGCCAGATCGTGATCCTGGAACAGTTTGGCCAGACCTACGAAGATCTTGGCGAACTGGGCAACTTGCTTGCCTTCCAGGCCCAGCTGGAAAGCCAGCTCGCGACCCTGGAATGGCTGAGCGCCAACCAGTGGATCGATAGTGGCTTTCAGAATTTTTTCTGGGGTTTCGTGAGCGATCTTCTCGATGTCCACGCCACCTTCGGTGGAAGCCATGAACACGATGCGACGGCTCGAACGGTCAACGACAGCGCCCAGGTACAGCTCTTTAGCGATATCAGTGCACGATTCAACCAGGATCTTGGTGACTGGTTGGCCATTGGCATCAGTCTGGTAAGTCACCAGACGCTTGCCCAGCCACTGCTGTGCGAAGGCCTTGGCGTCTTCTTTGCTGCGAACCAGCTTAACGCCGCCCGCTTTACCGCGACCACCAGCGTGGACCTGGGCTTTGACAACCCACTCGGTACCACCGATTTTGTCGCAAGCTTCTGCTGCTGCTTCCGGGGTGTCTACTGCGTAACCCTTGGATACTGGCAGGCCGTATTCAGCGAACAGCTGCTTACCCTGATACTCGTGAAGATTCATGCTTTTTACCGTCTTCGTTAGGTACTGCGCATTCGGCGCTGCGCTCATTATGAGTGCCGCGCCACCTGTGACTGCTGCTTGCACAACTTCCAGGGCTTAACGCCCGTAAAGCTGCGCAAGACTGCGTCCAGCGGATATTCCGCGGTGAGTCTTGCGCGCAAGGCTCACGACGGGCAACCGCCGTGGTTTCTTATTATCTCGCTTAGCGCTTCTTCTTGTTGGCGATGTGGATGGCGCCGCCATTCACAGCCAACGCGGCTTCATGCAGCGCTTCGGACAGGGTCGGATGGGAGAAGACCATCATGCCCAGGTCCTCGGCGCTGGTGCCGAATTCCATACCGATCGCGCCTTGCTGAACCAGTTCTGCAGCGCTCGGGCCAATCACGTGGACGCCCAATACGCGGTCAGTCTTGGCATCAGCGATGACTTTGACAAAACCACCGGTGTCGTTGGCTGCCATGGCACGGCCAGAAGCGGCAAACGGGAAGGTGCCGACGTTAACTTCAACGCCTTCAGCTTTCAACTGCTGTTCGTTCTTGCCGACCCATGCAATTTCCGGGTGGGTGTAGATAACGGACGGGATCAGGTCGTAGTTCATCTGGGTTTTGTGACCCTTGATGCGCTCGACAACCATGATGCCTTCTTCGGAAGCCTTGTGCGCCAGCATCATGCCGCGCACCACGTCGCCGATGGCGTAAACGCCAGGCACGGTGGTAGCGCAGTGATCGTCAACGTGGATGAAACCACGCTCGTCGATGTTCACGCCGCTGTCGGAAGCCAGCAAGTCGGTGGTCACTGGACGGCGACCAACGGCTACGATCAGCTTGTCGAAGGTGATGGTCTGCTCGCCTTCTTTATCGGTGTAGGTCACCACGACTTCTTCGCCGTTGACCTTGGAACCGGTAACACGGGCGCCCAGCTTGATGTCCAGACCTTGTTTGGTCAGGGTTTTCAGCGCTTCTTTGGACACCGCGGTGTCGGCAGCCAGCAGGAACGTGTCCAGGGCTTCCAGAACGGTGACTTCAGAACCCAGGCGGGACCATACCGAACCCAGCTCCAGACCGATGACGCCAGCGCCGATCACGCCCAGACGCTTTGGAACAGTTTGGAATTCCAGGGCGCCGGTCGAATCAACGATCACGTTCTGGTCAACTGGAGCCGGTGGAATGTCGATTGGACGCGAGCCTGGAGCCAGGATCACGTTCTCGGCTTCGATGACTTCTACCGAACCGTCCGGCTTGGTGATTTCAACTTTCTTGCCGGCCAGCAGTTTGCCGTGACCTTGCAGGGACGTAACGCCGTTGGCCTTGAACAGGGTGGCAACGCCGGAAGTCAGGCCTTTAACGATGTTGGCTTTACGGCCGACCATTGCTGGCACGTCCATGGTCACGCCAGCATGGTTGATGCCGTGGATCGCGAAACCGCTCTGGGCTTCGTGGAATTTCCAGGAGCTGTCCAGCAGCGCCTTGGAAGGAATGCAACCTACGTTCAGGCAAGTACCGCCCAGCGCCAGTTTGCCTTCCTTGTCGGTGTATTTTTCGATGCAAGCAGTCGAGAGGCCCAGTTGTGCGGCCTTGATGGCGGCAACGTAGCCGCCAGGACCTGCACCAATCACTACAACGTCAAATTTCTGCGACATGAAAATAGTTCCTCTATTCAGCGACAAGCTTCAAGCGACAAGCCGCAAGCCAAGCTGCTTTTTCCTACAGCTTGTAGCTCGCAACGTGCCGCTGCGTCTTTAAATGTCCAGCAGCAGACGAGCCGGGTCTTCCAGCAGGTTCTTGATGGTCACCAGGAAAGTCACGGCTTCTTTACCATCGATCAGGCGGTGATCGTAAGACAGTGCCAGGTACATCATTGGGCGGATCACGACTTGGCCGTTGATGGCCATCGGACGCTGGATGATGTTGTGCATGCCCAGGATTGCAGCTTGTGGCGGGTTGACGATCGGGGTCGACATCATCGAACCGAAGGTACCACCGTTGGTGATGGTGAAGGTACCACCGGTCATCTCGTCGATGGTCAGCTTGCCGTCACGGGCTTTCTTGCCGAAGCCGGCGATGCCGCCTTCGATTTCAGCCAGGCTCATCAGTTCGGCGTTACGCAGAACCGGTACCACCAGGCCACGGTCGCTGGACACGGCAACGCCGATGTCTGCATAGCCGTGGTAAACGATGTCGCTGCCGTCGATCGAAGCGTTGACTGCCGGGAAGCGTTTCAGCGCTTCGGTGGCCGCTTTCACGAAGAACGACATGAAGCCCAGGCGCACGCCATTGTGGGACTTCTCGAACAGGTCCTTGTACTTCGAACGCAGGGCCATGACTTCGGTCATGTCGACTTCGTTGAAGGTGGTCAGCATCGCCATGTTCGACTGTGCTTCGACCAGGCGCTTGGCCACGGTGGCACGTACGCGAGTCATCGGTACACGCTTCTCGGTGCGGTCGCCAGCGGCGAACACAGGCGCAGCGGCAGCCGGGGCAGCAGCCTTGGCAGGTGCGGCAGCTGGAGCGTTTTTCTTGGCTTCAACTGCAGCCACCACGTCTTCCTTGGTGACACGGCCGTCTTTGCCGGTGCCCTTGATGGACGCCAGGTTGATGCCGTTCTCTTCAGCCAGCTGACGCGCAGCCGGTGCAGCGATTGGATCTTCGCCAGCAGCAGCCGGTGCAGCTGGAGCCGAAGCAGCCGGTGCAGCAGCAGCGGCTGGGGCAGCGGCTGGAGCAGGAGCAGCAGCGCCGCCCTCTTCGATCGAGCCCAGGATCTGGTTCGACAGAACGGTAGCGCCTTCTTCGGCAACGATTGCGCCCAGTACGCCGTCAGCCTCAGCCAACACTTCCAGAACGACTTTGTCGGTCTCGATGTCGACGATCAGGTCGTCACGCTTTACGGCGTCGCCTGGTTTCTTGTGCCAGGTGGCAACGGTGCCATCGGCAACCGATTCCGGGAATGACGGGGCTTTGATTTCGATAGCCATTATCTGTGGGTCCTTAAAATTCGGTTTCAGTCAGCGCGAAGGCGTTAAACAGTGAAAGCATCTTGCAGCAGTTTTTCCTGCTGCTCGGCGTGCATCGACGCATAACCACACGCAGGTGCAGCAGAAGCATCACGACCGGCATACTCAAGGCCAAGGCCTGTTTTGTGGTTACCGATGCTGCGACGCAAGTGATGCTGACTGCTGTACCACGCGCCCTGGTTCATCGGTTCTTCCTGACACCACACCACGTTGGTGAGGTTGGTGTAAGGCGCGATGGCCTCCATCAGGTCGTCTTCCGGGAACGGGTAAAGCTGCTCGATACGCACGATGGCGATGTCTTCGCGGCCTTCGGCACGGCGTTTTTCCAGCAAGTCGTAGTAAACCTTGCCGCTGCACAGGATCAGGCGAGTGACCTTGGCCGCGTCCAGGGTGTCGATTTCTGGAATCACGGTCTGGAACGAACCGTCGGCCAGATCTTCCAGGGTCGAGATGGCCAATTTGTGACGCAACAGCGATTTCGGGGTCAGCACTACCAGCGGCTTGCGCAGCGGGCGGATCACCTGGCGACGCAGCAAGTGGTAGATCTGGGCCGGAGTAGTCGGCACGCACACCTGGATGTTGTGCTCGGCGCACAGCTGCAGGTAACGCTCCAGACGGGCCGAAGAGTGCTCCGGACCCTGACCTTCATAACCGTGTGGCAGCAGCATGGTCAGACCGCACAGACGGCCCCACTTGTGCTCGCCGCTGGTGATGAACTGGTCGATAACCACCTGGGCACCGTTGGCGAAGTCGCCGAACTGGGCTTCCCAGATCACCAGCGCGTTTGGCGTGGTGGTCGAGTAACCATATTCGAACGCCAGTACGGCTTCTTCGGACAGGAACGAATCGTACAGGTCGAAACGTGGCTGGCCTTCGTACAGGTTCTGCAACGGGATGTAGGTGCCCGCGTCTTTCTGGTTGTGCAATACCGCGTGGCGGTGCGAGAACGTACCGCGGCCGATGTCCTGGCCGGTCATGCGGATCGGGTGACCTTCGAAGGCCAGGGTCGCGTACGCCATGGTTTCAGCGTAACCCCAGTTGATCGGCAGGCCGCCGGCTTGCATCTTCTGACGGTCTTCGTAGATCTTCGCAACCTGGCGCTGCACCACGAAGCCATCTGGAATTTCCAGCAGCTTGGCGGACAGTTCCTGCAGGGTTTTCAGATCGAACGAGGTGTCGTGACGCGCAGTCCAGGCGTGGCCCAGGTACGGACGCCAGTCAACGAACAGCTCTTTGTTCGGCTCTTTAACCAGGCTTTTTACTACGTGCAGACCGTTGTCCAGCGCGTTGCGGTATTCATCGATCTTCGCCTGAACACGCGCATCGTCAACCACACCGGCCTTGATCAGGCTTTCGGCGTACAGCTCACGGGTGGTGCGCTGCTTGGTGATTTGCTGGTACATCAACGGCTGGGTGCCGCTAGGCTCATCCGCTTCGTTGTGACCGCGACGACGGTAGCAGACCAGGTCGATCACCACGTCACGCTTGAACTGCATGCGGTAGTCGATGGCCAGTTGGGTCACGAACAGCACGGCTTCCGGATCATCACCATTCACATGGAGGATCGGCGCCTGGATCATCTTGGCAACGTCGGTGGCGTACTCGGTAGAGCGCGCGTCCAGCGGGTTGCTGATGGTGAAACCCACCTGGTTGTTGATGACGATGTGAACCGTACCGCCAGTCTTGAAACCGCGCGTCTGCGACATCTGGAACGTTTCCAGAACCACGCCTTGACCGGCGAATGCCGCGTCACCGTGGATGGAAATCGGCAGAACCTTTTCACCGGTGGAATCGTTGCGACGATCCTGGCGAGCACGTACCGAACCCTCGACCACTGGAGAAACGATTTCCAGGTGGGATGGGTTGAAGGCCATGGCCAGGTGAACTTCACCGCCGGTGGTCATCACGTTGGACGAGAAGCCCTGGTGGTATTTAACGTCACCGGAACCCAGCTCGACCTTCTTCTTGCCTTCGAACTCGTCGAACAGCTCGCGCGGGTTCTTGCCGAAGGTGTTAACCAACACGTTCAGGCGACCACGGTGAGCCATGCCGATCACGATTTCCTTGGTACCGTAGGAACCGGAACGCTGGATCAGCTCGTCGAGCATTGGAATCAGGCTTTCGCCGCCTTCCAGGCCGAAACGTTTGGTGCCCGGGTATTTGGTACCCAGGTATTTCTCGAGACCTTCGGCTGCGGTCACGCGCTCCAGCAAGTGGCTGCGTACGTCGGCAGACAAAACCGGACGGCCACGCACACCTTCCAGACGATGCTGGAACCAGTGGCGCTGCTCGGAATCGGTGATGTGCGTAAATTCAGCGCCGATGGTGCGGCAATATGTCTGCTGCAACGCTTCGTGAATTTCGCGTAGGCTCGCTTCCTCTTTGCCGATGAACAGGTCGCCGGCACGGAAGGTCGTATCAAGATCGGCATTGGTCAAGCCGTAATGATTGATCGACAGGTCAGCAGGTGCAGGACGCTGCCAGAGCCCCAGCGGGTCAAGCTGGGCCGCCTGGTGGCCACGCATCCGGTAAGCCTGGATCAGTCGCAGTACTTCAACTTGCTTCTTCTCGTGCTCGCTGCTCACGCTCCCGGCGGAAACCGGCTGAGCGCGGCGCTGGTTCTTTGCCAGCAGCACAAACTGATCGCGAATTGTTGCGTGCGATACATCGGTGGCAGCGTTGCCGTCTGAAGACAACGTCTGAAATTTGGTGCGCCATTCTTCTGGCACAGCGTTAGGGTCGTGCAGGTAGAGCTCATAAAGCTCTTCCACATAGGCAGCGTTACCACCTGAAAGATAGCCGCTGTTCCACATGCGCTGCATCACGCTTTCTTGCATGCTTGGTCACCCTCGATTTGGGGACACCACCGGCGAAAACACCGAGTTTGCTTGCAAAAGGCCAAGTGCAGCGACCAAAACAAGCCACTTAGGATCACGCTGATAGTTCGGGTACCAACCCGAATGCCCCTGCTTGTCTCATTTCTTCAAAATAAGAGCCGCGGCTTTGTAAGTCGCTGCTCAAGTTAAAACTACGGCGCCGGTTGAAGCCTGCGCCGTAGCATTTACGGGCACAACGGTCCTGCTTTGTTACAACGTCGGTTACACGCCGCTCTGCAGCAGCATGTTACGGATGTGACCAATGGCCTTAGTCGGGTTCAGGCCTTTGGGACATACGTTGACGCAGTTCATGATCCCGCGGCAGCGGAATACGCTGAACGGGTCATCCAGTGAAGCCAGACGCTCGGACGTCTTGGTGTCACGGCTGTCTGCCAGGAAGCGATACGCTTGCAGCAGGGCAGCTGGACCCAGGAACTTGTCCGGGTTCCACCAGAAGGACGGGCACGAAGTCGAGCAGCAAGCGCACAGGATGCACTCGTACAGACCGTCGAGCTTTTCACGCTCTTCCGGGGACTGCAGACGCTCGATGGCCGGAGCCGGCGTGTCGTTCTGCAGGAACGGCTTAACTTTCTCGTATTGCTTGTAGAAGATGCTCATATCGACGACCAGGTCACGGATAACCGGCAAACCTGGCAGAGGACGAACGATCAGCTTGTTGCCTTTCACCACGGCAGACAGCGGCGTGATGCACGCCAGGCCGTTTTTGCCGTTGATGTTCATGCCGTCGGAACCGCACACACCTTCACGGCAAGAGCGACGATAGGAGAAACCCTCGTCCTGCTCTTTGATCAGGGCCAGTACGTCCAGCACCATCAGGTCTTTACCACCGGTATCAACCTGGAATTCCTGCATGAACGGCGCAGCGTCCTGATCAGGGTTGTAGCGATAAACACTGACTTTCAACATGGCAGCCACCCTTAGTAAGTCCGAATCTTCGGTTCAAACGTCGGAACCGTTTTCGGCGAGAAGTTCACGGCACGCTTGGTCACGCGCTTGTCACCCGGGAAGTACAGGGTGTGGCACAACCAGTTCTCGTCGTCGCGGTCTTCAAAGTCTTCGCGAGCGTGAGCACCACGGGATTCCTTACGAACCTCGGCGGCGATCGCAGTCGCTTCAGCCACTTCCAACAGGTTTTGCAGCTCAAGGGCTTCGATACGAGCGGTGTTGAACGCCTGGCTCTTATCGTTGATCTTGACGTTGGCGATGCGCTTGCGCAGATCGGCCAGCTGGGCAATACCCTTCTGCATGTATTCGCCGGTACGGAATACACCGAAGTAGTTCTGCATGCAGTTTTGCAGCTCGCGACGCAGGGTTGCCACGTCTTCGCCATCGGTACGCTCGTTCAGAGCGTTCAGACGCGCCAGGGCAGTTTCGATGTTGGCGTCGGTCGCGTCATCGTATTCGATGCCGTCGGTCAATGCCTTCTCGAGGTGCAGGCCGGCAGCACGACCGAATACCACCAGATCGAGCAGCGAGTTGCCGCCCAGGCGGTTGGCGCCGTGAACCGATACGCACGCCACTTCGCCTACCGCGAACAGGCCGTGAATGATCTCGTCCACGCCGTCGGCGTTCTGAGTGATCGCCTGACCATGAATATTGGTCGGCACGCCGCCCATCATGTAGTGGCAAGTCGGAACAACCGGAACCGGAGCAACCACCGGGTCAACGTGAGCAAAGGTCTTGGACAGCTCACAGATACCCGGCAGGCGGCTGTGCAGTACTTCTTCGCCCAGGTGATCGAGCTTGAGCAGTACGTGGTCGCCATTGGGGCCACAGCCGTTACCGGCAATGATTTCCTTGACCATCGAACGCGCTACAACGTCACGACCGGCAAGGTCTTTCGCGTTCGGGGCATAACGCTCCATGAAGCGCTCGCCGTTCTTGTTGATCAGGTAGCCACCTTCACCACGGCAACCTTCGGTTACCAGTACGCCGGCGCCGGCAATGCCGGTTGGGTGGAACTGCCACATTTCGATGTCTTGCACCGGTACGCCTGCACGCAGTGCCATGCCAACGCCGTCACCGGTGTTGATCAGGGCATTGGTGGTCGATGCGTAGATACGGCCTGCACCGCCAGTCGCCAGAACGGTAGCCTTGGCGCGGATGTAGGAGGTTTCACCGGTTTCGATGCAGATGGCGATCACACCGACGAATGCGCCGTCAGCGTTTTTTACCAGGTCAACCGCGTAGTACTCGTTCAGGAACGTGGTGCCGGCCTTCAGGTTGCCCTGATACAGGGTGTGCAGCAGCGCGTGACCGGTACGGTCGGACGCAGCACACGTACGGGCAGCCTGGCCGCCTTTACCGTAATCCTTCGACTGGCCGCCGAATGGACGCTGGTAGATACGACCCTGCTCGGTACGCGAGAACGGCAGACCCATGTGGTCCAGCTCGAACACGGCGGCCGGGCCTTCCTGACACATGTATTCGATAGCGTCCTGGTCACCGATGTAGTCGGAACCCTTGACGGTATCGTACATGTGCCAGCGCCAGTCATCGTTCGGGTCGGCGGACGCGATGGCGCAGGTGATGCCACCCTGGGCCGATACGGTGTGGGAACGCGTTGGGAACACTTTGGTGATCACGGCAGTCTTGTGACCGCCCTGGGCCAGCTGCAGCGCTGCGCGCATGCCAGCACCGCCGCCACCAATAATGATGGCGTCGAAGGAAATAGTTGGAATGTTAGCCATGAATCAGATACCCCAAAGAATCTGCACACCCCAGACGAAGTAAGCGAACATCGCAACGCCGCATACTGCCTGGAAGAGGAAACGGACTGCAGTCGCGGACTTGCCCAGCGCCATCGGCGTCAGGTAGTCAGTCGCGATGGTCCACATGCCGACCCAGGCGTGAGCGCCCAGAGCTACAAGTGCCAGCAGACTGAAGATTCGCATCGCATTGTGGGAAAACAGGCCGTGCCATTGCTCATAGCCAATACCCGGGTTTGCGACGAGGTATCCGATCAGGAAAATGAAATAAGCCGCGAGAACGACCGCAGACACACGCTGCGCCATCCAGTCATAGAGGCCTGAACGCGAAAGGTTCGTAACGCTGGTTACCATATCCAAACTCCTGCCAGAACGATCAGCACCACGGAAATGGCGATGATGATTTTCGAGCCCAGGCGGCCGCCTTCCAGCGTCTCACCGATGCCCATATCCATGATCAAGTGGCGCACGCCGGCTACCAGATGATAAAGCAGAGCGGACAGGAGGCCCCATGCTACGAACTTGGCCAGCGGGCTGGTCAAGCATGCCTTCACCTCGGCAAAACCTTCCTCGGAACCCAGGGATTTGCTCAATGCATAAAGCATGATGCCCAAGCCCAGGAACAGGATGATGCCGGAAACACGGTGCAGGAACGACGTAACGCCGGTGATGGGGAGTTTGATGGTCCTTAGGTCTAGGTTTACAGGTCGTTGGCTATTCACGGCTTTTTTTCACACTGAAGAGCCCCTAACAATCAGGGCAAAGTTGTTGGGGAGTGCACTGGTCAGGTAAGCACCACCCAGGGAGTGCGACCCCCAATGAAAGCAAGCCCAAAAGCCCTTGGCGGTCGGTGGCCGAGTATAGACAGTTAGGTTACTAATGACAACGCGCGCTCCTCACCCTAATAGCTGATTGCGCTGGCGGGATAAAAGGCGTAAATGGCAGTCAATTTCGACGAAAAAGTACGGTTAAAGCCTTCTGGAGCAAGACTTTAGGCAAATTGACATCTGAATTTATCTCACTATAGTGGTGCGGGCCCTGCGTGGGGGGTCTGTCTGATGATTTGAAGCATAAATAGGAGGCCACATGGCTGACAAAAAAGCGCAGTTGATCATCGAGGGCGCAGCCCCCGTCGAGCTGCCCATTTTAACCGGCACCGTTGGTCCCGATGTTATCGACGTACGGGGCCTGACGGCCACGGGCCGTTTCACTTTCGACCCAGGCTTCATGTCGACCGCCTCTTGCGAGTCGAAGATCACCTATATCGACGGCGACAATGGCATTCTGCTGCACCGGGGCTACCCGATCGAGCAGCTGGCCGAGCAATCGGACTACCTCGAAACCTGCTACCTGCTGCTAAATGGCGAATTGCCAACAGCCGAGCAAAAAGCCCAGTTCGTCAGCACCGTGAAGAACCACACCATGGTTCACGAGCAGTTGAAGACCTTCTTCAACGGCTTCCGTCGCGACGCCCACCCGATGGCCGTGATGTGCGGCGTGGTTGGCGCCCTGTCGGCCTTCTATCACGACTCCCTGGACATCAATAACCCGCAGCATCGCGAAATCTCCGCGATCCGCCTGGTTGCCAAGATGCCAACCCTGGCCGCAATGGTTTACAAGTACTCCATGGGTCAACCCATGATGTACCCGCGCAACGACCTGACGTACGCGGAAAACTTCCTGCACATGATGTTCAACACCCCGTGCGAGATCAAACCGATCAGCCCGACACTCGCCAAGGCCATGGACCGGATCTTCATCCTCCACGCCGACCACGAGCAGAACGCCTCCACCTCTACCGTACGCCTGGCAGGCTCCTCGGGTGCCAACCCGTTCGCCTGTATCGCCGCCGGTATCGCCGCACTCTGGGGCCCTGCCCACGGCGGTGCGAACGAAGCCGTATTGACCATGCTCGATGAAATCGGCGATGTCTCGAACATCGACAAGTTCATCGCCAAGGCCAAGGACAAGAACGATCCGTTCAAGCTGATGGGCTTCGGTCACCGCGTCTACAAGAACCGTGACCCGCGCGCCACCGTGATGAAGCAGACCTGCGACGAAGTGTTGAAGGAGCTGGGCATCAAGAACGATCCGCAACTCGAACTGGCCATGCGCCTGGAAGAGATCGCGCTGACCGATCCGTACTTCATCGAGCGCTCGCTGTACCCGAACGTCGACTTCTACTCGGGGATCATCCTCAAGGCGATCGGCATTCCAACCAGCATGTTCACCGTGATCTTCGCCCTGGCGCGGACCGTGGGCTGGATCTCCCACTGGAAAGAAATGCTCTCCAGCCCGTACAAGATTGGCCGCCCGCGCCAGCTGTACACCGGCTACGAGTCGCGTGACATCACCAAGCTGGAAGACCGCAAGTAAGCCATCAAGCGCTTAGCTGTACTGAAAACGGCCTCCTTTGTGGAGGCCGTTTTTGTTTGTGTCGCCAGGCCCGGCGCCATCGCAGGCAAACCAGCTCCCACGGGAGAGTGCATTTCAAAGGTGGGAGCCGGGCTTGCCCGCGATGAGGCCAGCCAAAACACCCCAGAAACCCCAGCCACCGACTGATCGTTCGCACGCTCTGCGTGGGAACGATCAACTATCTGCTTTTTATTGATGCCAGACTTGAGAAACAGTTTTGTGAAATCCGTTACCAATAAAAGCAAAAAAATGCCCCGATCTCACGACCGGGGCATTTTTTTTGTAACCGTTACGACGCTTAGTGGTTAACAGCCCCACTCGCTCCCAGGCCCGTTTGTGAACGCACAAACTGCGGGAAGTACAGCGCACGCTCTTTCTCTGCCGCCGCCGACTTGTCGGTGATGGAGAAGAACCAGATGCCGATGAACGCAATGATCATCGAGAACAGCGCCGGGTATTCGTACGGGAAGATAGCTTTCTCGTGGTGCAGGATCGACACCCAGATGGTCGGGCCGAGGATCATCAGGCCAACGGCACTGATCAAGCCCAGCCAGCCGCCAATCATCGCGCCGCGGGTGGTGAGGTTTTTCCAGTACATGGAAAGCAGCAGCACCGGGAAGTTACAGCTGGCAGCAATGGAGAACGCCAGGCCGACCATGAACGCAATGTTCTGGCTCTCGAACAAGATACCCAAGCCGATTGCCAGCACCGCCAGGGCGATGGTGGTGATCTTCGACACGCGAATCTCATCCTTCTCGTTGGCCTTGCCCTTCTTGATCACGCTGGCATACAGGTCGTGGGACACCGCCGAAGCACCCGCCAGGGTCAAGCCGGCAACCACTGCCAGAATGGTGGCAAACGCCACGGCCGAGATGAAGCCCAGGAAAATACTGCCGCCCACCGCGTTGGCCAAATGCACCGCCGCCATGTTGTTGCCGCCGAGCAAGGCGCCTGCCGCGTCCTTGAACGCCGGGTTGGTGCTGACCAGCAGGATCGCGCCAAAACCGATGATAAAGGTCAGGATGTAGAAGTAACCGATGAAGCCGGTGGCATACAGCACGCTCTTACGCGCTTCCTTGGCGTCGCTTACGGTGAAGAAGCGCATCAGGATGTGCGGCAGGCCAGCAGTACCGAACATCAGCGCCAGCCCGAGGGAGAACGCCGAGATCGGGTCTTTCACCAGGCCGCCCGGGCTCATGATCGCTTCACCTTTAGGGTGAACCTTGATCGCCTCGGCAAACAGCGTGTTGAAGTCGAAGTTGACGTGCTTCATCACCATCAGCGCCATGAACGAGGCACCGGACAGCAGCAGCACTGCCTTGATGATCTGCACCCAAGTGGTCGCCAGCATGCCGCCGAACAACACATACAGGCACATCAGGATGCCCACCAGAATCACCGCCACGTGGTAATCCAGGCCGAACAGCAGTTGGATCAGCTTGCCCGCGCCAACCATCTGCGCGATCAGGTAGAACGCCACCACCACCAGCGAGCCACAGGCCGACAGGCTGCGGATCTGGGTTTGCCCGAGGCGATAGGACGCCACGTCGGCAAAGGTGTACTTGCCCAGGTTACGCAGGCGCTCGGCGATCAGGAACAGAATAATCGGCCAGCCCACCAGGAAGCCGATCGAATAGATCAGGCCGTCGTAGCCGGAAGTGAACACCAGCGCGGAAATACCCAGGAAAGACGCTGCCGACATATAGTCGCCAGCAATCGCCAGGCCGTTCTGGAAGCCGGTAATCTTGCCGCCGGCCGCATAGTAGTCAGCCGCCGATTTGTTGCGCTTGGACGCCCAGTAGGTGATGCACAGCGTTGCGCCGACAAACGCCACGAACATCAGGATCGCTGCGATATTCAGCGGTTGCTTGTGCACCTCACCGGTCAAGGCATCCGCTGCCCAAACGGCGGGCGCGAAGATCGAAGCGCCACCTACAGCCAATAAACGCCGGATCATTGCGCAGCCTCCTTGAGAATCGCATTGTTCAGGTCGTCGAATTCGCCGTTGGCGCGCCGTACGTAGATGCCGGTAAGAATGAAGGCCGACACAATCAGCCCGACCCCGATCGGGATTCCCCAGGTAATCGAGGAACCGGGGCTGAGCTTGGCCCCCAGCACTTGTGGCCCGTAGGCAATCAACAGGATGAAAGCGGAGTAAAGCCCTAGCATGATCGCCGAGAGAATCCAGGCGAACCTTTCCCTTTTTCTCACCAGCTCCTTGAAACGCGGGCTGTTTTGAATCGAGAGGTAAATGCTGTCGTTCATTGTTTTTATCCTCGCAGCACAGCTTTTTTATTATTGGAACGTATCCACTGTATGCGGCTGCAGAACAGGTTCCAGACGACCTTAGTATTAGAACGACATTAGCGTTGGCGCCAACTTTGAACTGATTAAAGTGACAGCCTTTACCCCAGAAACGACAAAACCCGCCTGACGAAAACGCCAGGCGGGCTTGCAAGGTGCTAACTAGACAGCTCGACGGTTATTTACCAATCCACTCGGCCACACGCTCAGGGTGCTTGGCCACCCAGTCCTTGGCTGCCGCATCCGGCTTGGCACCCTCTTGAATCGCGAGCATGACTTCGCCGATTTCATCCTTGGAGGCCCACTGGAATTTCTTCAGGAAGGCGGCGACTTCCGGCGCCTTCTTCTCCAGGCCCTTGCTGCCGATGCTGTTGACGGTTTCAGCAGCCCCATAAATTCCTTTTGGATCGTCCAGGAAACGCAGTTTCCACTTGGCGAACATCCAGTGCGGCACCCAACCGGTGACCGCAATGGACTCCTGTTTGTCTTCGGCACGGGTCAGTTCGGCGATCATCGCGGCGCCCGAGCTGGCTTGCAGCTTGTAGTCCAGGCCATAGGCCTTGATGGCTTCGTCGGTCTTGAGCATCACGCCTGAACCGGCATCGATGCCGACAATCTTGTTCTTGAAGGTGGTGTCGGTCTTGAGGTCTTCAATCGATTTGGCCTTGACGTACTCCGGCACGATCAGGCCAATTTTTGCATCCTTGAAGTTGGGGCCGTAGTCGACCACCTTGTCCTTGTTCTTGGCCCAGTACTCACCGTGGGTCACGGGCAGCCAGGCAGAGAGCATGGCGTCGAGCTTGCCGGTGGCCACGCCCTGCCACATGATCCCGGTAGCGACGGCCTGCAGTTTCACGTCATAACCGAGCTTTTCCTTGATCACTTCTGCCGCCACGTGGGTGGTGGCAACGCTGTCAGACCAGCCATCTACGTAACCGATGCTCAGGGTTTTGCTGTCGGCGCTGGCCAGTGTGGAGCTCATCGCAACTACCAGAGTGGCAGCTGCGCCCAAGAGTCGTCGCATCTTCATAGTACTTCCCCGAAAGTGCTGCGCCCGGCGGATGCCGAGCGACGTCAACCTGTTGTTATGTGGTGCACCGCGCCCCCTTCACGCGCATCGATCCGGCGGCCCAGACATCAGTGGAGTGCTGACACTTCGATCATCAACCTGCCGGGGCCTTGGACCTGCTCTGACTGCGACCTCAGGTGAGCAAGAAACGACATCACATCGCCAGCAGGACGATTTGTAGGACATCGCAGCAAAATCCCGCCCGAACTTTGCATGTCTAAATTATGCGACCGCACTGGGACGGGCTAAATCCGGGTAAGATGCGCGCCTTTGCTCCCCAGATAAGCCGACCATGCCCGCGACTGCCCGCTTCCCTGCCCTGCCCTATATTTTCGCCCTGATCCTCGGCGTGCTTGCCCTTGTCGGCTATTGGTACGGCCTCGGCCGGCCCGTGGTGTTGCCGGACGTGGCCAGCGCCAGCCACAAAATGCAATGCGCCTCGTACACGCCGTTCGACAAGGACCAGTCGCCGTTCGACCAGCCTTTCAAGCTGCGCCCCGAGCGCATGGACGCCGACCTGGCCCTGCTGGCCACCCGCTTTGAATGCATTCGCACCTACTCCATGACCGGCCTGGAAGCCTTGCCGGACCTGGCACGCAAGCATGGGTTGAAGTTGATGGCCGGCGCCTGGGTCAGCAGTGACCCGGTTGCCACCGAAAAAGAAGTCGCCGAGTTGATCGCTGCCGCCAACGCCAACCCGGACGTGGTCACCTCGGTGATCGTCGGCAACGAAGCGCTGCTGCGCAAGGAAGTCACCGCCAAGCAGTTGGTGACGCTGATCCATAAGGTCAAAAGCCAGATCAAGCAGCCGGTGACTTATGCCGACGTATGGGAGTTCTGGCTCAAGCACCCGGAAATCGCTCCGGCGGTGGATTTCCTGACCATTCACCTGCTGCCGTATTGGGAAGATGACCCGTCGGGCATCGACCAGGCGCTCAAGCACGTGGGTGATGTACGTCAGACTTTCGGCAACCAGTTCGCTCCCAAGGATGTGCTGATCGGCGAGACTGGCTGGCCCAGCGAAGGCCGCCAGCGCGAAACCGCCGTGCCGAGCCGGGTCAATGAAGCCAAGTTCATGCGCGGCTTTGTGGCCATGGCCGAGGCCAATGGCTGGCATTACAACCTGATCGAAGCCTTTGACCAGCCATGGAAACGCGCCAGCGAAGGCGCGGTCGGGGGTTACTGGGGGCTGTTTGATGCTGATCGCCAGGACAAGGGCATCCTCGCCGGGCCGGTCAGCAATGTGCCGTACTGGCCGCTGTGGCTGGGCGTGGGCGGGATTATCCTGCTGGGCACCTTGCTACTTGGTGGGCGCGTTCGCAGCACGCGCGCAGCACTCATGCTGCCATTGCTCGGTGCCGTAGCGGCCTGTTCCATCGGCACCTGGGCCGAACTGACCCGCGTTACCGCGCGCTTCAACGATGAATGGGTGTGGGCAGGCTTGCTGGTGGTGTTGAACCTGCTGGTGCTGGCCCACGCCGCCCTGGCCCTGAGCGCGCGCGACGGTTGGCGTGAGCGGGCCTTTAACTGGCTGGAGCAACGCGCGGGCTGGCTGCTGGCAATCGCCGGGTTCGCCGGTGCGGTAATGATACTGGCGCTGGTGTTTGACCCGCGTTATCGCAGCTTCCCGAGTGCGGCGCTGGTGTTGCCGGCGCTGGTTTACCTGGTTCGCCCGGTAACCGGCCCGCGTCGGGAGATTGCGCTGCTGGCCTTCATCATCGGCGCTGGCATTGCGCCACAGCTGTATCGCGAAGGCGTGCAGAACCAGCAGGCGTGGGGTTGGGCAATCGTGAGTGTGCTGATGGTTGTAGCCTTGTGCCGTTGCTTGCGCGTGCGCAAGGCTTAAGGCCGCCATCGCAGGCAAGCCCGCTCCCACATTAAGGCCGAATTCACGCGGTCAACCTGTGGGAGCGGGCTTGCGGGCGAAGAGCCCCTGTCAGGCCGCCCGCGGCTTTCTGACCAGCCGCAACCCTGC
This sequence comes from Pseudomonas sp. Larv2_ips, assembly GCF_963879675.1. NCBI lineage: Bacteria > Pseudomonadati > Pseudomonadota > Gammaproteobacteria > Pseudomonadales > Pseudomonadaceae > Pseudomonas > Pseudomonas sp. Larv2_ips. The sequence goes on along the minus strand of NZ_CAWOAW010000014.1, from coordinate 1,005,747 downwards.
AATCACCACCGCAAACACCGCAAACGTGGTGTTGTACAACGCCAGCGCCGGCAAGCCGAACACCATCCCAAACACGGCCAAGCCCCATCCGGCACGGCCCGGCACAAAAAATCCCAGCACCGATGTAACCAACGCGGCCCAGCCCAACACCTTGAAGTGAATCATCAACCCCAGGTTCGAGCGCAACTGGCATTCCCAGCGGCTGGCCTCATCGGCGCAGATGCCAACCCACTGGCCATCCTCCATAAAGCCATAACGAGCGCCATAACTGGCGGCCAGCCATAAAGGCAAGGCAATAAGCAGCAGGATCAACGGCAAACGACGGGACATGGAGCACTCCGATAGGCAAAAACGGCGCTCAGCTTAATCCCACGGCGGCCGTTAGCAAGCGGTGTGCGCAGATAAGTGTTCATCCAGGCCTCGCAAAGTGTATCTTCTCGCTACTATTACCCCGATTCCGTGGCTTTTTTCCGACTTTTAGTGCCGAAGGCTGGCACTTCGGTGGCAACGCGGTGGTCATAGCCTGCGAACTTCATTCAGCACGTTTCCTCTTAGGGATTAAGTCATGCTCCGTTCCTTGCGCTGTGCTGCCTTGCTGGGCAGCCTATTTTTGAGTGCGTCAGCACTGGCCGTCGACATCGACCAGGCCAGCTATGGCTACCCTTTGACCAACCCGTTCGAAGCGACCATTGCGACCACCCCGCCTGACCTTCGGCCTAAATTGCCGACCGACGACGAGATCAACCAGTCCGACTACACGCTGAACATGCGCCCCGAGCGCGAGTTCAGCCTGCCGGACAACTTCTGGGCGGTGAAGAAACTCACCTATCGCATCGCCAAACAAGACCACGCCGCGCCATTGATCTTTCTGATCGCGGGCACCGGCGCGCGGTTTGACAGCAGCATCAACGAATACCTGAAAAAACTCTATTACCAGGCCGGCTACCACGTGGTGCAGCTGTCGTCGCCGACCAGCTTCGACTTCATCAGCGCCGCCTCGCGCTTCGCCACCCCGGGGATTACCCAGGAAGACGCCGAGGACATGTACCGCGTGATGCAAGCCGTGCGTGCGCAGAACGCCTCGCTGCCGGTAACTGACTTCTACCTCACCGGCTACAGCCTCGGTGCCCTGGATGCGGCGTTTGTCAGCAAGCTCGACGAGACCCGTCGCAGCTTCAACTTCAAAAAGGTGCTGCTGCTCAACCCGCCGGTCAACCTCTACACCTCCATCACCAACCTCGACAAGCTGGTACAGACCGAGGTCAAAGGCATCAACAACACCACCACTTTCTATGAGCTGGTGCTGAGCAAGCTGACCCGCTACTTCCAGCAAAAGGGCTACATCGACCTTAATGACGCCCTGCTCTACGACTTCCAGAACTCCAAGCAGCACCTGACCAACGAACAAATGGCGATGCTGATCGGCACCTCGTTCCGCTTCTCGGCGGCCGACATTGCCTTTACCTCGGACCTGATCAACCGCCGTGGCCTGATCATTCCGCCTAAATACCCGATCACCGAAGGCACCAGCCTCACGCCGTTCCTCAAGCGTGCGCTGCAATGCGACTTCGACTGCTACCTCACCGAACAAGTGATCCCCATGTGGCGCGCGCGTTCCGACGGCGGCAGCCTGCTGCAACTGGTTGACCAGGTGAGCCTGTACGCGCTCAAGGACTACCTGCACAGCAGCCCGAAAATCGCGGTGATGCACAACGCCGACGACGTGATCCTCGGCCCTGGCGACCTCGGTTTCCTGCGTAAAACCTTCGGCGATCGCTTGACCGTCTACCCGCTGGGCGGCCACTGCGGCAACCTCAATTACCGCGTCAACGCCGACGCCATGCTGGAGTTCTTCCGTGGCTAAATATCTTCTGCTGCTCGCCGCCCTGATGTGCGCGGGCGTCGCCAATGCCGACAACAGCAAGGCGCATGAACCGGTCAAGGTTGATTCCGACGGTTTCAAGGAGCCGCTGACCAAGCTCAAGTTCAACCCGGGCCTGGACCAGCGCGAGTTCGAGCGTTCATCGCTGACCGCGCTCAACGTGTATGACCCGCTGGAGTCGTGGAACCGCCGCGTGTACCACTTCAACTATCGCTTCGATCAGTGGGTGTTCCTGCCGGTGGTAGACGGCTACCGCTATGTCACCCCGAGCTTCCTGCGCACCGGCGTGAGCAACTTCTTCAACAACCTGGGCGATGTGCCCAACCTGTTGAACAGCCTGCTGCAGCTCAAGGGCCATCGCTCCCTGGAAACCACCGGGCGCCTGCTGCTCAACACCACCATTGGCGTCGCCGGCCTGTGGGACCCAGCCACTGCCATGGGCCTGCCGCGTCAGAGCGAAGACTTCGGTCAAACCTTGGGCTTCTACGGCGTGCCTGGCGGCGCCTACCTGGTGCTGCCGATCTTCGGCCCGTCGAACCTGCGCGACACCACCGGCCTGATCGTCGACTACGGCGCAGAAACCGAGATCAACTTCCTCAACGTGTCCAAGGTCAGCGAAAACCACCCGGAAATCTGGGCCCTGCGCGCCGTCGACAAGCGCTACCAGACCAGCTTCCGCTACGGTCAGATGAACTCGCCGTTTGAGTACGAGAAAGTGCGGTATATCTACACCGAATCGCGCAAGTTGCAGATTGCCGAGTAAACGCCATCCAGATGCGAAAAAGCCACTCACCTAAGTGAGTGGCTTTTTTGTTTATGCTCCAACATTACTCCGCAGTACGTGACGTATCCACAGAGCGACTGCCAGATTGTTCTTTAACGCCCGGGCATAACCCAAAACCAACCCAGAAGAGCGACCCGACAAAAGGCAACAACGTCCAGAACGAGTTGACCTGGCTAATGCCGTTATCGGTGAGCCTTCGGCATAACAGAGTGACCCTGGCTGGCAGCGTCAGCAGCAAATAACCCAAGCCAATACCCAAGGTAATTTTTATCCAATCTTCAAAAAACCAACTGCAAATCGCTATGTATGCCCCTGCAATTACCTTATCAACCAACTGAAAATACCAGAAGGCTCGCCTGTGCGACCGCCCCTCGAATACAAATGATTTCTTCAGTGCGTCCAGATACCAATTCATTTGAAACTCCCTGATTACAGACTCTGTAAAACGCCTGGATAGGCCAAACAGAGCCGCAGATCTTAGGAAGGTTTGAATGGGTCCTCTGTAGGGAAAAGCCTAAAGCGCAGCGACTAGACTGACTCACACGCCCTGGCAAACACCTGTCAATGCCTTACTGCGTGCCAAATTTTCTCGCAGATCTGAACCACCACCAACGCTACCGCCCCCGCAATAATGCCGGCCACCGCATTGAGCAGCGTCGGCATCAGCCACGCCAGCCCACCGGTGCTCTGGCTCACCGTCTCAATCCAGTGATGCACCACCGGCACGCCGTGGGTGAGAATCCCGCCGCCGACCATGAACATCGCTGCCGTGCCGATCACCGACAGGCTTTTCATCATGTAAGGCGCGGCACGCAGAATCGCCCCGCCGATACTACGTGCGGCCTGGCCGGGCTTTTGGGTCAGCCACAGGCCGAGGTCATCAAGCTTGACGATACCGGCGACCAGGCCGTAAACGCCGATGGTCATGACAATGGCGATGCCGGACAGCACGATCACTTGCTGCATCAACGGTGCATCGGCGACCGTGCCGAGGGTGATGGCGATGATTTCCGCCGACAGAATGAAGTCGGTACGGATCGCGCCCTTGATCTTGTCCTTCTCAAACGCAACCAAGTCAGTCGCCGGGTCCGCCACCGCTTCAACCAAGTGCGCCTGTTCCTCAGTGCGCTTGTGTATGAAGCTATGCGCGAGCTTCTCAAAGCCCTCGAAACACAGATAAGCCCCGCCCAGCATCAACAACGGCGTGACCGCCCACGGCGCAAACGCGCTGATTAGCAGCGCCGCAGGCACCAGAATCAACTTGTTGAGAAACGAACCCTTGGCCACCGCCCACACCACCGGGATCTCCCGCTCGGCACGCACCCCGGAAACCTGCTGGGCATTCAACGCCAAGTCATCGCCGAGCACCCCGGCAGTCTTCTTGGCGGCCATTTTGGTCATCAACGCCACATCGTCGAGGACGGCGGCGATGTCGTCGATCAGTACCAATAAGCTGCTTCCTGCCATGACGCGGTCATCCTGAAATTAAAGTGCCGCGAATATAACGCGGCGACCGTGAGGGAATATAGGTATCCACTGCGTGGATTGCTTTTGATCTTGATCTTGATCTGAGTCGCCCCGTCAACCACGCTGGCCGAACGCAGGCTTGAATCCGTGACTAACCCGGCAGGACGCCGGGTTAGCCGCGCTGGGCCAAGGATGGCCCATCGCGGCGGCCCACGGATTCAAGCCTGCGTGCGGGCATGCCGAGCCTAGGCGAGGCACCGAGTGGTGGGGCGAAGACTTTTTGGTCACTTTTGTGTCTTTACAAAAGTGACCCGCTGTAAGAGCGGAATCCTAAGCGGCCGTTGCCGCAGCAGTGGATATGCACTCCGAATCAATATCCCAGCAAACTGACATATAGCCTTCGCGAGCAAGCCCGCTCCCACAGTTGGAATGTGCTGGGTCAGCAAAATACTGGGCGGCCCGGAGGCCGCTATCGCAGGCAAGCCAGCTCCCACCGTTCAATTGTGTTGGGTCAGCAAGACACCGGGCGGCTCGGAGGCCGCTATCGCAGGCAAGCCAGCTCCCACAGTTTGATTGCGGTGTATCAACTCATCAGGGCGCCTGCCAACCACCGCCCAGGCTCTGGATCAACGCCACGCTGCCCTGGCTCAGTTGCCCTTGGGTATCACGCAGGTTCTGCTCCGCTTGCAGCAACACCAGTTGCTGGGTCAGCACCGTCTCCTGGCTGACTGTGCCTGCGCGCAACTGCGCTTGCTGACTGCCGAACAACTGCTGATTGCGCTGGTACACCTGCTGGAAGGCATCCGCCTGGGTTTGCAGATGATTGATCGCCGACAAGTTGTCCTCGACATTCTGCAAGGCACTCAACACCGTGCCCCGGTAGTTGGCGGCAATTTGGTCATAACTGGCCTCAGCCTGCTTGACCGCCGCCTCGCGCGCGCCGCCATCAAAAATCGTCTCCGCCAGCGCCGGCCCCAATGTCCAGATGCGGTTGGGCAGGGAGAACAACCCACCCAGCGCACTGCCGCGATACCCCAGCTGGGCAGTCAGGTCCAGGGTGGGAAAGAACGCCGCCTGCGCCACGCCGATCTTGGCATTCGCCGCCGCCGCCGAGCGCTCGGCCGCAACCACGTCAGGCCGGCGTTGCAACAAAGTCGAGGCCAGGGTCAACGGTGGCCGTGGCACCACGAATGCAAAATCAGTGCGTGGCGCAATGCTGAACTCACTCGGCGCCACGCCCACCAGCACCGCCAAGGCATGCTCGTACTGTTCGCGATCACGCAGCGAGGTCTGCAAGCCGGCTATCGAGGTGGTCAATTGATCCTGAGCCACCAGCAACTGGTCATTGGTCGCCACGCCCTGGGTGAACTGCGCCTGGATCATGTCGAGCAATTGCTGATTGATGCTCTGCTGCTGTTGCAACAGGCGCACATCGATATCCATCTGCCGCAACGCCAGGTAATTGCTTGCCACGCTGGAACTGATCGACAACCGCACACCGGCCAGCAGCGCATCCGATTGCTGGGCGGTGGCCTGGCTCGATTCGATCCCCCGGCGCACTTCACCCCACAAATCCGGCTCCCAGCTCGCGGTCAAGGTGGCGCTGACACTGTTCTTCACCCCGGTCGATGCGGTGGTGGTGCTGGACGTGCTGCCGTCGCCGCCCTCGCCGCGCGAACCGGACAAGCCCACGCCCACCGTCGGCCACAACCCGGCGCGGCTCGACGCCACCTGCGCCTGGGCCAATCGATACGCCGCCTCGGCCGCAATAATCGACTGGTTGGCCTTGGCCGAACGCGCCACCAAATCATTGAGCACCGGGTCCTGATAGGCCAGCCACCACTGGCTGTCCAGCGCCCCTTGGGGGTTGGACACCGCGCGCTGCCACTGCGCGTCTTCCTTGAACGACTGCGGCAGCTCCATTGCCGGTTTCTGGTAATCCGGCCCCACCATGCAGCCCCCCAGCACCAGGCTGGCCAACAGCACGCTATATCTGAGTTTCATGACCTTGCTTCCTTGTGCCGCCCCAGGCGTTGCGACGCCCGGTCGAGCCAGAGGTAAATCACCGGAGTGGTGTAGAGCGTCAGCACCTGGCTGAGCAACAGCCCACCAATAATCGCAATCCCCAACGGCCGGCGCAGTTCCGAGCCATAACCTGAGCCGAGCACCAGCGGCAGCGCGCCGAGAATCGCCGCCAGCGTTGTCATCATGATCGGCCGGAAGCGGATCAGGCAGGCACGCCGGATCGCTTCCTTGGCCGTGAGGCCGAACTCACGCCGCTCGGTGATCGCGAAGTCGATCATCATGATTGCGTTCTTCTTGACGATGCCGATCAACAGGATCACGCCCACCAGCGCGATGATCGACAGTTCGGTGCCGGTCAGCAGCAAGGCGATCAACGCACCGACGCCCGCCGAGGGCAAGGTGGAGAGGATGGTCAGTGGGTGCATCAGGTTTTCATACAGAATGCCCAGCACGATGTACACCGAGAGCAACGCGGCGACGATCAGCAGCGGCTCGCTGGCCACCGACGACTGGAACACCTGGGCCGTGCCGGCAAACTGGCCGGTGACGCTGGCCGGCATGCGCAGCTGTTTCACCGCGTCCTCCACCAGCGCGGTGGCCTGGCCGATCGAGGTGCCGGGGGCGAGGTTGAACGAGACGGTCACGGCGGGAAAAGTGCCTTGGTGGCTGATCGAAATCGCCGTGCGCGAGATGCTGTTATCGGCCAGCGCGGACAGCGGCACCAACGTCGTGGGCGTGGTCAGGTTCGGCGCGACGGTGGTGCCCTTGGCCGCCACTGCCGTGTTGCCGGCCGGCACGTAAATACCCTCGAGCGCTTGAGGATCGGTCCAGTACTGCGGGGCGATTTCCATCACCACGTGGTACTGGTTGGCGGCGCGGTAAAGGGTCGAGACCTGACGCTGGCCGAACGCGTCGTACAGCGTCTGGTCCACCGCCGACATGCCCACGCCGAGCCGCGCGGCGGTGTCGCGGTTGATGCTCACATTGGCCAATAGACTGTTGTCTTGCTGATCGGTGTTCAAGTCGGTGAGTTGCGGCAACGTGTGCAGCACTTCCACCACCTTGGGCACCCATTCATCCAGGGATTGCTGGTCGTCGGCAGTCAGCGTGTATTGGTACTGCGCGCCGCTTTGTCGCCCCCCCACGGTGATGTCCTGGGCGGCCTGCAAAAACAGCTTGGTGCCAGGCAGATCGCCGAGGCTGCGGCGGATCTGGCCGATCACATCGACGGCACTGTCCTTGCGCTGATCAATCGGCTTGAGCAGCACAAACAGCTGCGCACTGTTGACCGCCCCGCCGCCACCGCCACCACCGCCGACAAACCCGGCAGCGGTTTGCACATTGGGGTTTTGCATGACCTTGTGGTTGATCTCGGTGAAGTCCTTTTGCATCGCCCCGTAGGAAATACTCTGCGCCGCGATGATGCTGCCCTGCAGGCGGCCGGTGTCTTCCTGGGGAAAAAAGCCCTTGGGCACCAGCACGTACAGCACGCCCGCGAGCACGATCACCAGCACCGTCACTCCGCCCATCAGAATCGAGTGCTCGATGACCCAGCCCAGCGTGCGGTCGTAAAAGCGGTGAAAGCGTGAATCCGGGTGTTCATTGCCTTCGCGGATTTCCTTCGGCGCGCGCAGCAGCACGCTGGCGAGCATCGGCGTCACCGTCAGCGAAATCACCATCGAGATGACGATGGCCACCGACAGCGACACCGAGAACTCGCGAAACAGCCGCCCGACAATCCCGCCCATCAGCAGCAACGGAATAAACACCGCCACCAGCGACACGCTGATGGTCAGCACCGTAAAGCCGACTTCCTGCGCCCCGGCCAGCGCGGCTTCGACCCGTGTCTTGCCGCGCTCCAGGTGGCGCATGATGTTTTCCACCACCACGATCGCATCGTCGACCACAAAGCCGGTGGAAATCGTCAGCGCCATCAGCGACAGGTTATTCAGGCTGTAGCCGAGGAAGTACATCGCGCCAAAGGTGCCAAGCAACGACAACGGCACCACCACGGCGGGCACCAGGGTGCTGCGCCAGTCGCGGAAGAAACCGAAGGTCACCAGCGTCACCAGCAGGATCGAGGCCAGCAAGGTCACTTCCACGTCATGCAACGACGCGCGAATAGTGGTGGTGCGGTCCATCAACAGGTTGAGCTTGATCGACGCCGGGATCGAGCTTTGCAAAAACGGCAGCGAGGCTTTCACCGCATCCACCGTGTCGATCACGTTGGCGCCCGGCTGCTTGAACACCACCAGCAGCACCGCCGGCTTGCCGTTGGACAGGCCGAAGTTGCGCAGGTCCTGCACGTCTTCGCGCACATAGCCGAGGTCGGCAATGTGGATCAGATCGCCGTTTTTGGCCTTGACCACCAGCGGCCCGTAGTCGTTGCTGTCGAGCAACTGGTCATTAGCGCCAATGCCATACGAGCGGTCGCCAACTGCCACGTTGCCCTTGGGCAAGTTGGCGTTGGAGGCGCTGATAACCTGGCGCACCTGCTCCAGGCTGACGCCGTATTGGTTGAGCCGGTCCGGGTTCAGCTCAATGCGCACCGCCGGCAACGCGCCGCCGCCCACCGTGACGTCGCCGACGCCGGTGGTCTGCAACAGGCGTTGTTCGAGTACGGTCGAGGCGGCGTCGTACATCTGCCCCGGCGTGGCGCTGTCGGAGGTCAGGCTGATGATCAGGATCGGCGAATCGGCCGGGTTGACCTTGCGGTAGGTCGGGTTGCCGGACAAGTCGCTGGGCAAGTTGCTGCGCGCGGCGTTGATCGCCGCCTGCACATCCCGCGCGGCGCCGTCGATGTCGCGGCTCAAGTCGAACTGCAGGGTGATGCGCGTGGAGCCGAGGCTGCTGGCCGAGGTCATTTGCGTGACCCCGGCGATCTGCCCGAACTGGCGTTCCAGCGGCGTGGCCACGGAGCTGGCGACGGTGGTGGGGTCGGCGCCAGGTAATGAGGCGCTGACGCTGATGGTGGGGAAATCCACTTCCGGCAGCGGCGCCACCGGCAACAGGTTGAAGGCCAACACACCAAACAACGCCAGCCCGGCCGCCAGCAACGTGGTGGCAATCGGGCGATTTATAAACGGCGCGCTGAGGTTCATCGCATCATTCCAGCGCCACCGGGCGGCGGCTGAAACGCTGCCCCAGGCCGTGCATGGCGAGGAAGATCACCGGCGTGGAAAACAGCGTGAGCAACTGGCTGAGCAACAGCCCGCCGATGATCGCGATGCCCAGCGGGTGGCGCAGCTCCGAGCCGATGCCGGTGCCCAACGCCAACGGCACGGCACCGAACAGCGAGGCCATGCTGGTCATCAGGATCGGCCGAAAGCGCAGCTCCGCCGCCTGGCGAATCGCTTCTACCGGGCTCAAGCCGCCCTCACGTAGAAGCTCCAGCGCGAAGTCGACCATCATGATGCCGTTTTTCATGACGATGCCGATCAGCAACACAATGCCAATCAGGCCGATGATGTCGAACTGCGTGCCCGTCACCAGCAACGCCAGCAACGCGCCGAGGGCCGCCGACAACAGGGTCGACAGGATGGTCACCGGGTGCACGAAGCTCTCGTACAGAATGCCCAGCATCAGGTACACCACCACGATCGCCGCCAGCACCAGAAACACCTGGTTTGACAGCGATGCCTGGAACGTCGCCGCCGCACCTTCAAGATTGGCTTGCACCGACAACGGCAGGCCGACCTTGGCTTCAATGTCCTGCAGCCGCGTCACCGCCGCGCCCAGCGTCTGGCCGGGCGCGAGGTTGAACGACACATCCGCATAGGGAAACTGCCCCAACCGGTTGATGGTGACCGGCGAACGCACCACCTCCAGGGTCGCCATGCTCGACAGCGGCGCCACGCCACCGCCAGGAATATCCACGTACAAACCGGTGAGCAAGTCCGGCAAGTTGCGCGGCGGGTGGTCGGTGGCGATCACCACGTGGTACTGGTTGAGCTGGGTGTAGATGGTTGAGACCTGGCGCTGGCCGAACGCGTCGTACAGCACATCGTCAATGGCCTGCGGTGTAATCCCCAGGCGCGAGGCGGTGGCGCGGTCGAAGGTCAGCTTGATCTGGTTGCCAAACTGCATGGCCTGGCTTTGCACGTCGGTGAACATCGGGTCTTGCTTGATCGCGGCCAGCAGCTTGGTGGTCCACTGCTCCAGCTCATCCGGGTCGGTGGCTTGCAGGCCCAGGCGGTAACTGGTGGTGGACACCGTGGCGTCCAGGGTCAGGTCCTGCACCGAGTGCAGGTACAGGCGGATGCCGGCGTCGTCGGCATTCGCATCGGCCAGGCGGCGGATCACTTCGGTGCTGCTGTCTCGCTCGCCACGCGGCTTGAGGTTGATCAGCAAGTTGCCCTGGTTGATGGTCGGGTTGGTCTGGTCGATACCGACGAACGACGACAGGCTTAGCACCGCCGGGTCCTTGAGGATGCGTGCGGCCAGGCGTTGCTGTTCAACCTGCATCTGCTGAAACGAGATGGTCGGCGAGGCCTGGGAAATGCCCTGGATCAGGCCGGTGTCCTGATCGGGAAAAAAGCCCTTGGGCATGATCACCAAGGTGAACAAGGTCAGCGCGGCGGTGAGCACCACCGAGATCAGGGTCAAGGTGCGGTGCGCCAACACCCAATCCAGGCCGCGTACGTAGTGGTTGTTGATGCGGTCGAAGAAGTCCGGGCGGCGCTCCTCATGCTTGGACTTGAGCATGCGCGCGCACATCATGGGCGTCAGCGTCAGTGAAATCACTGCCGAAATCACGATGGTCACCGCCACGGTCATGGCGAATTCGCGGAACAATCGCCCGACCACATCGCCCATGAACAGCAGCGGGATCATCACCGCAATCAGCGCGATGGACAGCGAGATGATGGTGAAGCCGATCTGCTCCGCGCCCTTGAGCGCCGCTTGCAACGGGGTGTCGCCGGCCTCCAGGTAGCGCGTGATGTTTTCGATCATGACGATGGCGTCATCGACCACAAAACCGATGGCGATGGTCAATGCCATCAACGTCAGGTTGTTCAGCGAAAAGCCCAGCGCGTAGGCCACCGCCAGGGTGCCGATCAACGTCAGCGGGATGGTGACGGCAGGAATGATCGTGGCCGCAATATTGCGCAGGAAGATGAAGATCACGATCACCACCAGCAAAATCGCCAGCCCCAGCTCGTACTGCACATCGGTGACCGAGGCGCGGATGGTCTGGGTGCGGTCGGTGAGCACCGCGACCTTCAAGGTGCCCGGCAGGCTGGCGCGTAATTTGGGCAGCAGTTGCTGCACGCGGTCGACCACTTCGATCACGTTGGCGCCGGGTTGGCGCTGGATGTTCAACACGATGGACGGCGTGTCATTGGTCCACGCCGCCTGGCGGGGGTTTTCCGCGCCCTGGGTGGAACTGGCGATCTGCGACAGGCGAATCGGCGCGCCATTTTTGTAGGCAATCACCAGGTCACGGTATTCCTCGGCCGACTGCAGTTGGTCGTTGGCGCCAATGGAATAGGCCTGAAACTTGCCATCGATATTGCCCTTGGCCTGGTTGACGTTGGCCGTACCGAGCGAGGTGCGCAGGTCATCCAGGGACAGGCCGAGGCTGTTCAGCGCCGACGTGTTGGCCTCGACCCGCACCGCCGGGCGCTGGCCGCCACTGATGGTGACCAGCCCGACGCCGGTGATCTGCGAGATTTTCTGTGCCAGGCGCGTGTCGGCCAGGTCTTCGACCTTGGTCAGCGGCAACACGTCGGAGGTCAATGACAGGGTCAGCACCGGCGCATCTGCCGGGTTGACCTTGCTGTACACCGGCGGGTACGGCAGGTTGGCCGGCAGGAAGGTGCCCGCCGCGTTGATCGCCGCCTGCACTTCCTGTTCGGCCACGTCCAGCGACAGCGACAGGTCGAATTGCAGGGTCACCACCGAGGCGCCGTCCGAGCTGGTGGAGTTCATCGACTTGAGGCCGGGCATTTCGCCGAGCTGGCGCTCCAGCGGCGCGGTGATCGAAGAACTGACCACGTCGGGGCTGGCACCGGGGTATTGGGTGAACACCTGGATGGTCGGGTAATCCACCTCCGGCAGCGCCGACACCGACAGCAAGTGGTAACCCAACAGGCCGAGCAGCAACACCGCGACCATCATCAGCGTGGTGGCCACCGGGCGTTCGATAAAGGGCCGCGAAATATTCATGCTCGGCAGCTCCTCACTGGGCGACGACCTTCACCGCCGAGCCGTCGTCGAGCTTGTCGGCGCCTTCGGTGATCACCTGCTCACCGGCCTTGACGCCATTGTCGAGCACCGCCGAGACATCGCCGCTGGACGGGCCGGTCTTGATCGTGCGCAGGCTGGCCTTGTTGCCGTTGACCACAAACACGAAGTCGCCCTTGCTGCCGTGCTGGATCGCACGGGTCGGGACCACGGCGATCTGGCTCAAAGTGTCGGCCTTGAGCCGCGCATTGACGAACTGATTGGGAAACAGCGCATTGCCCGAATCATCGAACTGCGCCTTGACCTTGATCGTGCCGGTGCTGGTGTCCACCTCGTTGTCCAGCGCCAGCAGCGCGCCGGTGGCAAGCAGGGATTTCTTGTTGCGGTCGTAGGCCAACACCGTGACGCTGCCATGGGACATGGCCTGGTTGATCGCGCCCAGGTCATCTTCGGGCACGGCAAACACCACGGTGGCCGGGTTCATCTGGGTGATCACCACGATGCCAGTGGTGCTGGCGGTGGTCACGTAGTTGCCAGGATCGACCAGGCGCAGGCCGACCACGCCATCCACCGGAGAGGTGATGGTGCAGTAGCTCAATTGCACTTCGAGGTTTTGTACGTTGCCTTGGTCGGCGGCCACAGTGCCTTGTTGTTGCTGCACCAGCGAGGCTTGGGTGTCGAGGGTTTGCTGGCTGGTGGAGCCGGCTTTGACCAGGTCGCGGTAACGGGCCAGGTCGCGCTGGGCATTGCTCAACACTGCCTGGTCGTGAGCCAGGGTGCCCTTGGCCACGGCCAGCTGCGCCTTGAGCGCGCGGTCGTCGATACGGGCGATGACCTGGCCTTTGCTGACGTGCTGGCCTTCCTTGAATTCCACGCTGCTGAGGATGCCATCGACCTGGGTCACCACCGTGACACTGCGGGTGGGCGTGACGGTGCCGAGGGCGTCGATGTACACCGGCACATCCTGCAAGGCCACCGGCACTGCTGCCACCGGTTCGCCGGGGGACACGGGCTTGCCTTTATGGGCGCCGCCAAACAAATGCATGCCCAGGCCAATCAACAGCGCCACCACCAATAACGCGCCAACAACCCAGGCGAACGTACGTCGTCTGCTTTTCTCCACGGTTTCTCACTCGAACGCCGAATACAGGACTGAACGCAGACCCGGATGGCCGCGTCCTTGCTCTGAACTCTAGCAGCGCGCCCAGCCTGTGCCTGTACTACCGTGAATGCGTTCAGCATCAAGACAGACAAAGTCAGCTGCAAGGCCCGGCGTACAAGGGCTGCGCCGGCATTCTTGAGCGCTGCGTCAAGCCGGTGCTACCATGCTCGACCGCCTGTCCTGGCAAGGAAAATCCTGGTTTATGAGCACCATTCGCGAGCGCAATAAAGAAATGATCCTGCGGGCGGCCAGCGAGGAGTTTGCCGACAAGGGCTTCGCCGCGACCAAAACCAGCGACATCGCCGCCAAGGCCGGGCTGCCCAAGCCCAACGTCTATTACTACTTCAAGAGCAAGGACAACCTCTACCGCGAGGTGCTCGAAAGCATTATCGAGCCGATCCTGGCGGCGTCCACGCCGTTCAATCCAGACGGCGAGCCCGCGGTGGTGCTGAGCAATTACATCCGCTCCAAGATCCGCATCTCCCGCGACCTGCCGTTTGCCTCCAAGGTATTCGCCAGCGAAATCATGCACGGCGCACCGCACCTGAGCAGTCAGCAGGTCGAGCAACTGAACGCCCAGGCCAAGCACAACATCGACTGCATCCAGAGCTGGGTGGATCGCGGCCTGATTGCCGCCATTGACCCCAACCACCTGATGTTCAGCATTTGGGCGGCGACGCAGACCTACGCCGACTTTGATTGGCAGATATCGGCGGTGACCGGCAAGGCCAAGCTGGATGAGGCCGATTATGAAGCGGCGGCGCAGACGATTATTCGGTTGGTGCTTAAGGGGTGTGAGCCGGACTGAGAGACCGCGGCGCCTGTGCCATTCGCGAGCAAGCCCGCTCCCACAGGTTTTTGCGCTAGACACACAGTGTATGAACACCTTAGAGCCAATGTGGGAGCGGGCTTGCTCGCGAAAGCGCCCTCCCAGACACATCCTGCCAAAAGCCTGACGATCAGCATCCGTCACTAGGATCTAGCCTCTCAGAACACTCTCTGAAGGGAGGCAATGGAATGCCTGATCACGCGACCTCACACCGCCTGCGCATCGGCCGATTCAGCGAATCAAATCGCACCTACCTGATCACCACCAACACCCACGAACGCGTACCAATATTCAGCGACTTTCACCTCGGTCGCCTGGTGGTCTGGCAGTTCAGATTGGCCCAGTACCAAGGGCTGGCTAACTCCCTGGCCTGGGTGGTGATGCCTGACCATTTTCACTGGCTGATCGAACTGAAAAAAGGCTCGCTGGGGGATCTGCTGTGCCAGGTGAAATCCAAAAGCACTCGGACTGTGAACGGTGCCACGGGCCGCAAGGGGCGGCTGTGGCAGACCAGCTTTCATGATCGTGCGCTGCGCAAGGAAGACGACTTGGTGAAAATGGCCAGGTATGTTGTCGCCAACCCTCTGCGGGCCGGGTTGGTGAAGCGCATTGGCGACTATCCGCTGTGGGATGCGGTTTGGGTATAGAGCCGGGACCGAGTCGTCGCCTTCGCGAGCAAGCCCGCTCCCACATTTAATCTGTGAACACGGTCAAAAAACTGTGGGAGCGGGCTTGCTCGCGAAGGGGCCAGCCCAGTCATCTCAAATCAAGCAGACACCCCCGCATCCGCCAACAACCCCACCCCCTCAATCGCCGTAATCGCGCACTGCTCATCAATATCCGAAGTGTCCCCACTGATCCCGATCGCCCCCAGTACCGCCCCCGCCTGATCCCGAATCAACACGCCGCCCGGCGCGGGCACCACGCTGCCCTGCCCGAGGCTGTTCAACGCCGCGATAAATGCCGGGCGCTGCTGCGCATCCAACGCCAGCAAGCGCGAACCCTTGCCCAGCGCAATCGCGCCCCAGGCCTTGCCGATGGCGATTTGCGGGCGCAGCAGGCTGGCGCCGTCTTCGCGTTGCAGGGTAACCAAGTGGCCGCCGCTGTCGAGCACCGCAATGGTCAGCGGCGCGGCGCATATGGTGCGGCCTGCGGTGAGGGCCTGGCTGGCCAGTTGGGTGGCGAGTTTCAAGGTTAAAGCGCTCATGGGTGCCGTCCTTCTTTTGTTATTGGGAAAGGGTTGAAGCCTGTTTGATCAGAAGCTCGATCAAACAAATAGAACACAATGAAATTATTTTTTGTATACAATATTTCCGCACAAAGGCTCCATACGTCGAAAAAATCTATCCAGACCTGCGTAAAGGCGAGTTTATAAAATGCATTGACCTGCCCCGCTCGCCGTGAATACACTTCGACCAGAAACCACTTGTATACAATTACAAAACGCAAGAGGCACCAAAACCATGAGCAAAATGAGAGCAATCGAAGCCGCCGTCCTGGTGATGCGCCGTGAAGGCGTAGACACCGCCTTCGGCATTCCAGGCGCCGCCATCAACCCGCTGTATTCGGCCTTGCAGAAGGTCGGTGGCATCGATCACGTCCTTGCTCGCCACGTTGAAGGCGCCTCGCACATGGCCGAGGGCTACACCCGCACCAAGGCCGGCAATATCGGTGTGTGCATCGGCACCTCGGGCCCGGCGGGCACCGACATGGTCACCGGCCTGTACAGCGCCTCGGCCGACTCGATCCCGATTCTGTGCATCACCGGCCAGGCCCCGCGTGCACGCATGCACAAAGAGGATTTCCAGGCCGTCGACATCACCAGCATCGTCAAGCCGGTGACCAAGTGGGCGACCACCGTCCTGGAGCCGGGCCAAGTGCCTTACGCGTTCCAGAAAGCCTTCTATGAAATGCGCTCCGGCCGCCCAGGCCCGGTGCTGATCGACCTGCCATTCGACGTGCAGATGGCCGAGATCGAATTCGACATCGACGCCTACCAGCCGCTGCCCCTGGCCAAACCATTGGCCACGCGCATCCAGGTCGAAAAAGCGTTGGCGCTGCTGGAGCAGGCCGAACGGCCATTGCTGGTCAGCGGTGGCGGCGTGATCAACGCCGACGCCAGCGAACTGCTGGTGGAGTTCGCCGAATTGACCGGCATTCCGGTGATCCCGACGCTGATGGGCTGGGGCACGATCCCGGACGATCACCCGCAGATGGTCGGCATGGTCGGCCTGCAAACCTCGCACCGTTATGGCAACGCGACGCTGCTCAAATCGGACGTAGTGCTGGGTATCGGCAACCGCTGGGCCAACCGCCACACCGGCTCGGTGGAGGTGTACACCGAAGGGCGCAAATTCATCCACGTCGACATCGAGCCGACGCAGATTGGCCGTGTGTTCACCCCGGACCTGGGCATCGTTTCCGATGCCGGCTCCGCCCTGACGATGTTCATTGAAGTGGCCCGCGAGTGGAAAGCCGCCGGCAAACTCAAGGACCGCAGCGCCTGGCTGCACGACTGCCAGGAGCGCAAGGCCACCCTGCACCGCAAGACCCACTTCGACAACGTGCCGGTCAAGCCGCAACGCGTGTATGAAGAGATGAACCAGGTGTTCGGCAAAGACACCTGCTACGTCAGCACCATCGGCCTGTCGCAGATTGCCGGCGCGCAATTCCTGCACGTCTACAAGCCACGTCACTGGATCAACTGCGGCCAGGCCGGTCCCTTGGGCTGGACCATTCCGGCCGCGCTCGGTGTGGTCAAGGCTGACCCGAGCCGCAAAGTGGTGGCGCTGTCGGGCGACTATGACTTCCAGTTCATGATCGAAGAGCTGGCCGTGGGCGCGCAGTTCAAGCTGCCGTACATCCACGTGGTGGTGAACAACTCCTACCTCGGGTTGATCCGCCAGGCCCAGCGCGGGTTTGAGATGGACTACTGCGTGCAGCTGTCCTTCGACAACCTCAACGCCCCGGAACTCAATGGGTATGGCGTCGATCACGTGGCCGTCGCCGAAGGCCTGGGGTGCAAGGCACTGCGTGTATTCGAACCGGGCCAGATCGCCCCGGCGCTGCGCAAGGCCAAGGAAATGATCGAAGAATTCAAGGTTCCGGTGATTGTTGAGATTATTCTGGAGCGCGTGACCAATATTTCCATGGGCACCGAGATCAACGCCGTCAACGAATTCGAAGATCTGGCCCTGGTCGGCAACGATGCGCCGACTGCCATTTCCCTGCTCGATTAAGGAGAACCCTATGCCGCGTTTTGCCGCCAACCTGTCCATGCTGTTTACCGAGCAGGACTTTCTCGCCCGTTTCAAAGCGGCTGCCGATGCCGGCTTCCAGGGGGTCGAGTACCTGTTCCCGTACGAGTTCAGCTCCGCCGAGATCAAGGCGCACCTGGACGCCAACGGCCTGACCCAAGTGCTGTTCAACTTGCCGGCCGGTGACTGGGCCAAGGGCGAACGCGGCGTGGCGTGCCACCCGGACCGGATCGAGGAGTTCCGCGCCGGGGTCAAGCTGGCCATCGCCTACGCCCAGGTGCTGGGCAATACCCAGATTAACTGCCTGGCCGGCATCCGGCCGCAAGGCGTTGACGACCAAACCGTGGAAAAAACTTTTGTCGCCAACCTCAAGTACGCCGCCGACAAGCTGCAAGCCGCGGGCATCAAGCTGGTCATGGAGATGATCAACACCCGTGACATCCCGGGCTTCTACCTCAACAACACGGCGCAGGCCCTGTCGATTCGCGAGCAGGTGGGCAGTGCCAACCTGTTCCTGCAGTACGACATCTATCACATGCAAATCATGGAAGGCGATCTGGCCCGGACCATGGCCGCGCACCTGGATGAGATCAACCACATCCAGCTGGCGGACAACCCGGGGCGTAACGAGCCGGGAACCGGGGAGATCAACTATCGCTTCCTGTTCGAGCATCTGGACCGCATTGGTTATACGGGTTGGGTCGGCTGTGAATACAAGCCGTTGACCACGACTGAAGCGGGTCTTGGCTGGCTCAAGAGCCACAACGCGATCTGATTGAACAAACACGGACCAAATGTGGGAGCGGGCTTGCTCGCGAAAGCGGTGTATCAGTCGACATCAATGCTGAGTGTCAGACTGCCTTCGCGAGCAAGCCCGCTCCCACATTGGATCTCCTGTGTTTAGACGGCCGTGCCAGGCCCATACACCTAATAAAAAGAGGATTTTGATCATGGCTAAAATCGGATTTATCGGCACCGGCATCATGGGCGAGCCCATGGCTGCGAACCTGCAGAAAGCAGGTCACCAACTGTTCCTCTCCGAACACCACGGCAAAGCCCCGCAGGCCCTGATCGACGCGGGCGCAGTGGCCCTGGCCAACCCGCAGCAAGTGGCGCAGGAAGCTGAGTTCATCATCGTCATGGTGCCCGACACCCCGCAGGTCGATGACGTGCTGTTCCGCAAGGATGGCGTCGCGGCCGGCCTGTCGCCGAACAAGGTGGTGATCGACATGAGTTCGATCTCGCCCACCGCCACCAAGGGGTTCGCGGCGAAGATCAACGAAACCGGCGCGCAGTACCTCGACGCCCCGGTGTCCGGTGGTGAAGTCGGCGCCAAGGCCGGCACCTTGAGCATCATGGTCGGTGGCGAGCCGCAGACCTTCGAACGCGCTTTGCCCCTGTTCCAGAGCATGGGCAAGAACATCACCCTGGTCGGCGGCAACGGCGATGGCCAGACCGCCAAGGTCGCCAACCAGATCATCGTCGCGCTGAATATTCAGGCGGTGGCCGAAGCGCTGCTGTTCGCCTCGAAAAACGGCGCCGACCCAGCCAAGGTGCGTGAAGCGCTGATGGGCGGCTTTGCTTCCTCGAAGATTCTGGAAGTGCATGGCGAGCGCATGATCAAAGGCACCTTCGATCCGGGCTTCCGCATCAACCTGCACCAGAAGGATTTGAACCTGGCACTGGCCGGTGCCAAGGAGCTGGGCATCAACCTGCCGAACACCGCCGGTACGCAGCAGGTGTTCAGTACCTGCACGGCGATTGGCGGCGGCAATTGGGACCATTCGGCGCTGATCAAGGGCCTGGAGCACATGGCGAATTTTTCGATTCGCGATAAGTAACCCACACCGCTCCTCCCGTTGAAATGCGGTCGAATGTGGGAGCGGGCTTGCTCGCGAATGCGCCAGGTCAGTCAGCACGGATGTTGAATGAAAGACCGCATTCGCGGGCAAGCCCGCTCCCACATTTGATCGCATTCCAAGTCTGAAATTGATGCCTATCTAATAACAAAAAATCCCCGGGAGCCCGCTTATGTCGGTCGATCCGCAACACCTGCTTCGCGAGCTGTTTGCCACAGCCATCGACGCCGCCCACCCCCGGCAAGTGCTTGAACCTTATCTGCCCGCCGACCGCAGCGGCCGTGTGATCGTGATCGGCGCCGGCAAAGCCGCAGCGGCCATGGCTCTCGTGGTCGAGGAGTGCTGGCAAGGCGACGTTTCGGGCCTGGTGGTCACCCGCTACGGCCACGGCGCACCGTGCAAAAAAATCGAAGTGGTCGAAGCCGCACATCCGGTGCCCGATGCCGCCGGCCTGGCGGTGGCCAAACGCGTGCTGGCACTGATCGGCAACCTCACCGAAGACGACCGCGTGATCTTCCTGCTCTCCGGTGGCGGTTCGGCCTTGCTGGCGCTGCCCGCCGAAGGCATCACCCTGGCCGACAAGCAGACCATCAACAAAGCCCTGCTCAAATCCGGCGCGACCATTGGCGAGATGAATTGCGTGCGCAAGCACCTCTCGGCGATCAAGGGCGGGCGCCTGGCCAAGGCGGCTTGGCCGGCAACGGTCTACACCTACGCGATCTCCGACGTGCCGGGCGATCAGGCCACCGTCATCGCCTCCGGCCCCACCGTCGGCGACCCAAGCACCTCGCAGCAAGCCCTGGCAATCCTCAAGCGTTACAGCATCGACGCGCCCGCTTCGGTGCGCAGCTGGTTGCAAGACCCCGCGTCGGAAACCGTCAAGCCCGGCGACCCTGTGCTCGCGCGCAGCCACTTCCAACTGATCGCCCGCCCACAGCAGTCGCTGGAAGCCGTGGCGGTGAAAGTGCGCCAGGCCGGGTTCAGCCCGCTGATCCTCGGCGACCTCGAAGGCGAAGCGCGGGATGTGGCCAAGGTGCACGCCGGCATTGCCCGGCAGATCGTGCAGCATGGCCAGCCGCTGGCGGCACCGTGCGTGATCCTCTCCGGCGGTGAAACCACCGTCACCGTGCGCGGCGATGGCCGTGGTGGGCGCAATGCCGAGTTCCTGCTCAGCCTCACCGACAGCCTCAAGGGCCTGCCCGGCGTCTACGCCCTGGCCGGCGACACCGACGGCATCGACGGCTCGGAAGACAACGCCGGCGCGATCATGACCCCCGCCAGCTACGCCCGCGCCGAAGCCCTGGGCCTGTCGGCCAGCGACGAGCTGGACAACAACAATGGCTACGGCTATTTCGCCGCCCTCGACGGCTTGATCATCACTGAGCCGACCCGCACCAACGTCAATGATTTCCGCGCCATCCTGATTCTTGAGACTGCCAAACATGACGCCTGACAAGAAGGTCAAAATCCTCGCCACCCTGGGCCCGGCCACCGACGGCATCGATGACATCCGCGAGCTGGTGGAGGCCGGGGTGAATATCTTTCGCCTCAACTTCAGCCATGGCGACCACGCCGATCATGCCCAACGCTACCAGTGGATCCGCCAGGTGGAGCGCCAGCTCAATTACCCACTGGGCATCCTGATGGACCTGCAAGGGCCGAAGCTGCGCGTGGGCACGTTTGCCGAGGGCAAGGTGCAACTGGTGCGCGGCCAGGCGTTGCGTCTGGACCTGGACCCAACGCCGGGCGATCAATGCCGGGTCAACCTGCCCCACCCGGAAATCATCGCGGCGCTGGAGCCGGGCATGGACCTGCTGCTCGACGACGGCAAGCTGCGCCTGCGGGTGATCACCAAACATGCCGAGGCCATCGACACCACCGTGCTCAATGGCGGCGAACTGTCCGACCGCAAAGGCGTGAATGTGCCACAAGCCTTGCTGGAACTCAGCCCACTGACCGCCAAGGACCGCCGCGACCTGAGTTTCGGCCTGGAGCTGGGCGTGGACTGGGTGGCGCTGTCATTCGTGCAGCGCCCGGAAGATATCCGCGAGGCCCGCGAGTTGATCGGCGACAAGGCGTTTTTGATGGCCAAGATCGAAAAGCCGTCCGCCGTCCTACGCTTGCAGGAAATCGCTGAGCTGAGTGACGCAATCATGGTGGCCAGAGGCGACCTGGGCGTGGAAGTGCCCGCCGAAAGCGTGCCGCAAATCCAGAAAGACATCATCAGCACCTGCCGCCAGCTGGGCAAACCGGTGGTGGTGGCCACGCAGATGCTCGAATCCATGCGCTTTTCGCCTGCGCCGACCCGCGCCGAAGTGACGGATGTGGCCAACGCGGTGGCCGAAGGCGCAGACGCGGTGATGCTGTCGGCGGAAACCGCTTCGGGTGAATACCCGCTGGAAGCCGTGCAGATGATGAGCAAGATCATCCGCCAAGTGGAAAACGGCCCGGACTACCAGACGCAGCTGGACGTCAGCCGGCCGAAGGCGGACGCCACGGTGTCAGACGCAATCAGCTGCGCGATTCGGCGTATCAGCAGCATTCTGCCGGTGGCGGTGCTGGTCAACTACAGCGAGTCCGGCAGCTCCAGCCTGCGCGCGGCGCGGGAGCGGCCGGTGGCGCCGATCCTCAACCTTACGCCAAACCTGTCCACGGCGCGGCGCTTGAGCGTGGCGTGGGGCGTGCATTCGGTGGTCAACGATCGACTGCGCCAGGTGGATGAGGTGTGTTCCACGGCGCTGGAGATTGCTCAGGCGCAAGGCATGGCGCAGCGCGGGGATACGTTGGTGATTACGGCGGGGGTGCCGTTCGGGCAGCCGGGGTCGACCAACTCGTTGCGCATCGAGACGTTGATTTAGCGTCTGTAAGTGCCTCATCGCGGGCAAGCCCGCTCCCACATTTTGATCTGCAATGCGTTCAAATGTGGGAGCTGGCTTGCCTGCGATTGGGGACGACTCTGTCTCACTGACTAACCACCATGCACAACCCAACCTGCCCCGACTGGGCCGAAGCCCTGCTCAACGGTTTCAGCCAGATCTTCCTGCAACGCCAGCCGCTGTGTGGCTTGCTGTGCCTGCTGGCCATCCTGATCGGCGCCCCGGCCTTATTCGGCGGCGCATTATTGGGTGGCGTCGCCGGTTTGCTCACTGCCCAGCGCCGGGGTTATCCCAAGGCCGAACGCCAAGCTGGCCTTTACAGCTACAACGGCGTGCTGCTGGGCTTGCTGATCAGCCAGCACTTCGCCTGGTCGGCCTTGTTGCCGCCGCTGATCCTGGCGTGCGGCGGCCTGAGTGCGATGCTCACGCGGCAATGGTTGAAACACGCCACTGCGCCACATGACTTGCCCGCCTACACCGCGCCCTTTGTGGGCCTCGGCTGGTTGCTGGTGGGCACAGTGCCTGACAGCACATTCACGCTCACCGCACCCGACACCCTGGACGTGCTCACCGCGCCGTTCACCGGGCTTGCGCAAATCATGCTGCTGGACCGGCCGTTGGCTGGCGCGCTGATTGCGCTTGGCCTGTTGCTGGCCAACCGCCGCGCCGCACTATGGGCACTCACGGGCGCCGCTACCGGCGTGTTGATCGCCCTGTGGCTGGACGAACCGGCCAGCGCCCTCCTCGGTCTGCACAGCTACAACCCGGCGCTGGCCGCGCTGGCGTTAAGCCAGTCATGCCGCCGCCCCTGGCAGCCGCTGCTCGGCATCCTTCTGGCGGTCATCCTCACGCCCGGTTTCACCGCCCTGCACCTGCCCGCATTGACGGCCCCGTTTGTCCTGGCCTGCTGGCTGGTACACGCCAGCCAGCGGATGTTCAAAGCCCGCGTGGACAGCCCGTTCGAATCCCCCTAGGCTTGCCCGATATTCGATTTGGGCGGGTTTTATGGACAGCAACAACGACTGGCGTCAGCGCCTCTATGTAATGGTGTTCCAAAGCGACACCGTGGCCGGCCGGCGCTTCGACAGCACCCTGTTGCTGATCATCCTCGCCAGCCTTGTGATCGTGATCCTCGACAGTATCCAGACCGTGCACGATAACTACGCCGACGTGCTGGCCTATATCGAGTGGGGCTTTACCGTCATCTTCGCCATCGAATACGGCCTGCGGCTGTATTGCTCGCCCAAGCCGTTGCGCTATGCGTTCAGTTTTTATGGGCTGGTGGATTTACTCGCCATCGTGCCCGGCATCCTCGCGCTGTATTACAGCGACGCGCAGTACCTGCTGATCATCCGCATCATCCGGATGCTGCGGATTTTCCGCGTGCTCAAGCTCAGCCCCTACCTCAAGCAAGCCAACTATCTGATGGCGGCGCTGCGTGGCAGCAAGCAGAAGATCGTGGTGTTTCTGCTGAGCGTGTGCACCCTGGTGACCGTATTCGGCACGCTGATGTACGTGATCGAAGGCCCGGAACACGGGTTTACCAGTATTCCCAAAGGCATCTACTGGGCGATCGTGACGCTCACCACCGTGGGCTTTGGCGACATCGTGCCGAAGACTCCGCTGGGCCAGGTCATCTCGTCGCTGGTGATGATCACCGGTTATTCGATCATCGCCGTGCCCACGGGGATTTTTACCGCTGAATTGGCCAGTGCCATGCGCGGCGAACAGCTGCAGCACGATTGTCCGGTGTGCCAGAAAGACAACCACGAGCCCAACGCAGCGTTTTGCTCGCGCTGTGGCAGCAATCTGTTTCGTAAAGTGGAATAAGCAAAGTTCGTTTTAATCTTTAAACGTCTATACGGGCGCGGCTATAGTCAGTGGCAAAATGCCCCCACTCAATCGACAACCTTCTCGAACAACAAGGAATGAGCAGTGAAAAAACTCGTTAGCGCCTCTTTACTGGCCGCCGGCCTAGCCCTGGCGGGCGCCGTACAGGCTGCCCCCGTCACACTGCTCAACGTCTCCTATGACGTGATGCGCGACTTCTACAAAGACTATAACGCCGCCTTCCAGAAGCACTGGGAAGCCGAGCACCCGAACGACAAGCTGACCTTGCAGATGTCCTTCGGCGGCTCCAGCAAACAGGCGCGCTCGGTGATCGACGGCCTGCCGGCTGACGTGATCACCATGAACATGGCCACCGACATCAATGCCCTGGCGGACAACGGCAAGCTGGTGCCGGACAACTGGGTCACCCGCCTGCCGAACAACAGCGCGCCGTTCACCTCCGCCACGGTGTTTATCGTGCGCAAGGGCAACCCCAAGGCCCTCAAAGACTGGCCGGACCTGCTCAAGGATGGCGTGCAAGTAATCGTGCCCAACCCGAAAACCTCGGGTAATGGCCGCTACACCTACCTGTCGGCCTGGGGTTATGTGCTCAAGAACGGCGGCGATGAAGACAAGGCGAAGAAGTTCGTTGGCGAACTGTTCAAACACGCGCCAGTGCTGGACACCGGCGGCCGTGCAGCCACCACCACGTTCATGACCAACCAGATCGGCGACGTGCTGGTGACCTTTGAAAACGAGGCAGAAATGATCGCGCGTGAGTTCGGCCGTGATCAGTTCGAAGTGATCTACCCAAGCGTTTCCGCCGAAGCGGAGCCACCGGTGTCGGTGGTCGACAAAGTGGTTGAGAAAAAAGGCACCCGCGTGGCGGCCGAAGATTACTTGAAGTACCTGTGGTCGCCTGAAGGTCAGGAAATCGCAGCCAACAACTACCTGCGTCCCCGCGACCCGAAGGTGTTGGCCAAGTACACCGACCGCTTCCCGAAAGTCGACTTCCTGTCGGTGGAGAAGACCTTTGGTGACTGGCGCACCGTGCAGAAAACCCACTTCAATGATGGTGGGATTTTTGATCAGATCTACAGCGGTCAGTAACTGAATAAACGCGGTAAACAATGTGGGAGCGGGCTTGCTCGCGAAGGCGGTGGTTCAGTCGATTGATTCGATGACTGACACTGCGCTTTCGCGAGCAAGCCCGCTCCCACATTTGGCTCTGTGTTTTGGCCGTTACATCGGCGGTGTCACGCCGTCCTTACCGGCCGAAATCGCCTGAGCGGTAACCGTCCCATCCGCCGCCTGCGATGCAAACATCACCACCTTCACACCGGGCTTCAACAAACTGCGATCCCCTGGCTCCAGGTTGACGATCGGCACATCATCCGGCACCACAATCTTCTGCTCGCCGCCTTTGTACTTCACGGTCAAGGTGCGCCCGTTGCTGACCACCAGATCGCCGACGGTGCCGTTGGTCATGCTGCTGCCTTCTTTCAAGTCAAACGCACGGTGCCCATCCCCCGTGCCGGCCATGGCCGGTGGAAACACGTGAACTTCCAGGGCAGTCAGGGTGCCATCGGCATTCGGCATGGCGGCCGACCCGATGTAGCTGCCGGGCTTGATTTCATCAATCTTGGCCAGGGTGACGGCGCGGACCTGGGTGTCTTTGGTCAGGTGCACGGTGACGTCTGCGCCGCTGTTGACCTTGACGTACATTGCGTCACCATCGATCGCCGTAATGGCGCCGCGCACACCGACCCGCGGAGCCTCGGCGGCATTGGCCAAGCCAATGGCCATGGCGGCGGCCAGGGTTGAAGCCAGGATCATCTTGTTCAGCGAAATTTTCATGAAAGTGGATTTCCTGTTTCGGCAGTTGTGACTGAATGTATCATTGCCGTTCGACTCAAAAGTTAACGATTCAGTCATTAATTTGCGGCATGAGTGTTATCACCCACAGCGCCCTACTCCGGCCATGCGATTGTCTTTACTCTCGCACGCCCTCTTCCTTCGCTTTAACGAGAACACCATGAACGCTACCCCACACGCTTCAAGCACCATGACCCGAGGCATGGTGATGCTGTTTGCGTTCTGTTGCGGCGCCATTGTTGCCAACATCTACTACGCCCAACCGATCATCGAACTGATTGCACCCGACATTGGCCTGACGCCGGCGATGGCCAGCCTGATCGTGTCCCTGACACAAATCGGCTACGCCTTGGGCCTGTTTTTTCTGGTGCCGCTGGGCGACTTGCTGGAAAACCGCAAGCTGATGATCGCCACCACCGTGTTGGCCATCGCCAGCCTACTGGGTGCTGCCTTTACCGAGCAGCCGAATTTGTTCCTGCTTGTGTCGTTGCTGATCGGCTTCAGTTCTGTCTCGGTGCAAATCCTGATCCCGCTGGCGGCGCACCTGGCGCCCGCCGAATCCCGGGGCCGCGTGGTTGGCAGCATCATGGGCGGCCTGTTGCTCGGCATTCTGCTGGCACGGCCGGTGTCCAGCGTGGTGGCCGACCACTTCGGCTGGCGCGCGATGTTCATGGCCGCCGCGGCATTGATGGCTTTCATCAGCGTGGTCCTGCTGATGACCATCCCCAAGCGCCAGCCCGACCACAGCGCCAGCTACGGCCAGCTGCTGCGCTCCCTTGGCACGCTGCTGCGCCAGCAACCGGTCTTGCGCCAGCGCGCGTTCTACCAGGGTTGCATGTTCGCCACGTTCAGCCTGTTCTGGACTGCCGCCCCGCTGGAACTGTCGCGCAACCACGGCTTGAGCCAAAGCGAGATCGCGCTGTTCGCCCTTGTCGGTGCCTTGGGCGCCATCGCCGCGCCTATCGCTGGCCGCCTGGCCGACGCCGGCCACACGCACCGCGCTTCGCTGCTGGCGATGCTGTTTGCCGCCTTGAGCTTTTTGCCCGCCTTCGTGCATCCGCTGTACAGCGTGATCGGCCTGGCCGTCACCGGTGTGGTGCTGGACTTCTGCGTGCAGATGAACATGGTCCTCGGCCAACGCGCCATCTACGCCCTCGACGCCAACAGCCGCAGCCGCTTGAACGCGCTGTACATGACCAGCATCTTCATCGGCGGCGCCTTCGGCTCGGCGATTGCCAGCAGTGTGTATGAACACGGCGGCTGGCTGGGCGTGATGCTGGTGGGCAGTGCGTTCCCACTGGTGGCGTTGTTGCGGTTCCTGAGTGCTTCGCGCACGGTGGCCGTTGCCACAGCCTGACCGCAACCAGGCGCGCACCAACTTCTCCAGGGCCGCATCCGCCAGAAATGACGAGCGGCTTTTGACCTTGTGCTCGCGCACATAGCGGTCGATTCGTTGGTTGCATGAATGCTCTGCTCAACACTGAAACAGCCCGGCGCGTTTCCTGATGCTTTTGACGGTGCCCAGGGGCACGTCCTTCTTGGGATGCGGCACCAGGATCGTGTACGGGTTATAGCGGTGAGTAAAAATAGGATGGCTGCCGGTGACCCGATCCAGCACCCCACCCGCGTCTTGCAGCTCCTTGATCAATAACCCGCTTTGCGCCTCAGCCTTCTTGGCCCGGCTTGATAAACGTAACCCTGGAGTTATTTGCTCAAGCGCAGATTGCTTTAACGGGAGTGACGGCTGTATGCCTAAAGAGTGGAAATAAGCGGTGTTTATTCCCGCAGGGCATAATTGCTATGCGCCTCACCCTGCTTCTTCGCCCGCCCCGCCGCGCCCATTATCCCTCCCGCCAACTCGGCTTATCTCCTGAGGGAATATCGCAATGACACTTCAAGCCACACTTGATGCCTTCCGTGCTGACTTCAAAGCCGGCAAGCCTCCCTACAACGCGCCGGCGCATATCCATCCGATCATGGAACGCGCCACGGCCGAGCTGATCGCGTCCGGCGCCGCACAGCGTGCGTTGAAGGTGGGTGACAAGGCGCCGCTGTTCAGCCTCAAGGATGCCAACGGTACGTGGGTGTCCTCAGCCGATCTGTTGGCCAACGGCCCCTTGGTGCTGGCGTTCTACCGCGGCGTGTGGTGCCCGTATTGCAATATGGAGCTGCAAGCGCTGCAAACCTTTTTGCCGACGTTGAAAGACCACGGCGCGAGCCTGCTGGCCCTGTCGCCGCAGACTGCCGCCAACAGCCGTAAATCCGAACGCATCACCGAGCTGGGTTTCCCGATCCTCAGCGATACCCACAACGACGTTGCCGATGCATTCGGCCTGCGCTTTCAACTGCCGGACTACCTGATCGAACTCTACAAGGCCCTGGGCAACAACTTGCCGCTGATCAATGACGACCCGGCCTGGACCCTGCCGATGCCAGCGCGCTACGTGATCGGCCAGGACAGCGTGATTCGTTACGCCGAGGTCAACCCGGATTACACTCAACGCCCAGAACCGTCGGCGATGCTCGACGCCCTCACTCAATAACCCAAGGACACCCGATGGACCGCCTCACCGCCATGGAAACCTTCGTGAACGTGGTCGAAACCGGCTCGTTCTCAGCTGCCGCCAAACGCTTGGGGATAGGCCAGCCCGCTGTCTCCAAAAGCATCGCGCAATTGGAAGCGCGCCTGGCGGTGCGGTTGGTGTTGCGCTCCACGCGCGGCCTGACACCGACCGAGGCAGGCCTGGCGTTTTTCGAAAAAGCCAGGCGCGCCATCGACGAAGCCAACGAGGCCGACGACGCCGCGCGCGGTGCAGGCGCCGGGCTGTCGGGCAACTTGCGCATCAGCGCCGCAACCACCTTCGCCCGGTTGCACATCATTCCTCACCTGGGCGCGTTCCTGGCGCAATACCCCGCCCTGAACGTCGAAGTGGTGCTCAACGACCACAGCCTCAACCTGGTGGAAGAAGGCATCGACGTCGCCCTGCGCATGGGCAACTTGAGCGACTCGGGCCTTACCGCCCGCAAGATCGGCCAATCCCCGCGGCAAATCCTCGCCACCCCGGCCTACTTCGAACGCTGTGGCGAGCCGGCCACCCCGGCGGATTTGCTGCAACACCAGGCAATCATCTACAGCCTGGGCGGCGGCTCAAACTGGACGTTCAGCCAGGGCGACAGTCACTACCCGGTCGTCGCCCGCGGCCGCATCCGCGTCACCGCCGCAGAGGGCGTGCGCGCCGCGGTGCTGAACCATTTGGGCCTGACCATGGCATCGACCTGGATGTTTGCCCCGGAACTGGCGAGTGGTGAGGTCAAGCCGGTGCTGACTGACTGGCAACTGCCGCCGATTGATTTATGGGCAGTGTTCCCTACTGGCAGGATGGCGAGTGCCAAGGCACGCGCGTTTGTGGAGTACGTGCAAACCCTGATCAGCGCCGATGCGCAGTCAGGCCAAGCACATCCTGGGGCTTGATCAAACGCGCGCTCTTGATCAGGAAGTCAGACCGGCGGTGGCCCAGCAGGTCGATGCCCACAACGTAGCGGCCGCTCTGTGGGTGGTAGTTGATTACGGTGTCGCCAACGCGCCCCGTGTAGTCTTGCACCAGGCGCAAGGGGGTTGCGTACTGTTTGGCCAGTGCCCTCAGATCGACAGTGTCCTCGCCACTGGCGAAATCCATGAGCACATCGGCATCGTGACCGGTCGAGTCACTGGCCTGGTCATATTTGAACGTGTTTCTACCGCCCACACCCCAGAGCACATCGCCGCCAGCACCGCCAGTGAGGACGTTGTCCACCGCGTTGCCAATGAGCGTGTCCTGGCCGGAGCCGCCAATCGCATTCTCCACGACAACGCCTTTGGCGATGGCGACGTTGTTGCGCAGACCGCCCACGCTGGAAGCGGAGTTATGGCGCAAATCGATGGTTTGGTGATGCTCGAAACCGGAAAAATCCAGGGTGTCATTGCCACCCGCGTCCTGTACCAGGAAACGCGGCGCGCCGCTGCCGGCATGCAGGCTGCTTGAGCGCTCACCGCTGTTGGCGTTGAAGCCATAGACGGTATCGTGCGCCTTGAGGCCCGATAGAAGCCCCGGCGTGGAGCTGCGTTGGCGTTTGAGGCCCGTCAGCCCAAGCCCGGACCCGGTGCCCGTGACAATGTCACTGGCGCGAATCCTCCCCACACTTTTGAGAAACAAATCGGCTTTGCCCTGGCCGGTAAGGTCAAGGCTCAAGCTACCAGCGCCACTGCTCTGGTCATGGCTGAGGACGATCTCGCCGGCTCGTCCCGTGAACTGCTCAACCACGTAAAAATGCCTGATGGAGGTATTTTTCAACAGGCCGGAAAGATCGATCCTGTCGGTGCCACTGGTGAAATCCAGAATCTCGTCTGGCTGGCCAAGCGTAGAATCGCTCGCACTGTCGTACACAAAAACATCCGCGCCGCCACCGCCGCGCAACCTGTCCGCGCCCGCGCCACCGCGGAGTCTGTTGCCCACCTCGTTGCCGTTGATTTGGTCGTTGCCCGAACCGCCGACAGCGTTTTCCAGCGTAACGCCCTCGGCGATGGATACATTGCCCTTCAAGCCGCCCACACTGGAAAACGACTCAGCGTGCAGGTTGATGGCCTGATCCTGGGAAAACCCGGAAACGTCCAGCGTGTCATTGCCGCCCCCATCCCAAATGCAAAAGATCGGCGCATCATTCGCGGACGCAAGGCTCAAGTGATCACGGCCCGTGTTGGAGTTGAACCCGTAGGTCGTGTCGGTAGGTCGCGTATTGACATTGGCACCGTAGAGTTTTTGTATCGCGCCAATGTCATCTTTCATCGGCACGCACGGATGGCGCTGTTGGAAGTCATGGCCCGGTTGATTGGTTTCATCCCAATAACTCATTACGCTGCAGGCCTTGGTGTCTTGCTCGTATGCGGTCTGTGCATAGGTGTGTACTCGCTTGCCATATTCGCCAGGGTGACCAAGGCCCAGGGCGTGCCCCAACTCATGAACTGCGGTAAATAAAAAGTAATCGCCGTGCGCGGGGACTTCGCGAGCGCCCTGCGTTCCAATGGTGGTTTTCATGTCACCGTAATACTGATTGGGTAACTGTGACACGCCACCACTGGTACGAGGATCGGCTGCAATGGTTATTGAACCGTCGGCGCAGGTTGAATTTTCTTTGAATATAATCGTGGTCACGTCTTGCCACATTTGAAGTGCCTGGCGAATGGACACTTTTTGTTTGGCAGAGAACTTTTCGTCAAGGGTAAAAGACAATTCGATTTTACCGTCGCCATCGCGATCGTAATGGCGATAGCCTCCCCGCAGGATCTGGTTGGCGGCCTCCTGCGTGCCAAAAGCGGGCTTCTGGGCTGGCGCCATGGAGACGTGGGCAAGGTGTGTGAAAGCCGGCGCACTGAATTCAGGCAATTTAGGCTGATGTAGAGGATGGGCAACAAATGAAGAGGCAACGCGCATATAACATCCTTTGAAAACATTAAGCCGACCCGAAACAGGGCCCAAGACGCGGCAACCTACTTAACCGCCAAACTAACCTCCCACATCAAAAAACCGCGCACCAGCCCTGACTATGTTTCACGCCCAAACATATAACAACTGGATACATACACTTCACATCCACACACAAGAATAATCATATACGCGCACTACACGCTCAAACCCTCGCCCGAAAACACGGACTTTAAAACACTGTAAAACATATAAAGTTTAGAAAACCCTCACGCGTCAAACTCGGCATGGAAACAAAGCCCTACACACTTGATCGGAAGCGGCTCGCGTTACGGATATAGGCCTGCACATTCAAACCGCGGGATGCGCCCATTCAGCGACGGCCAGTAACCGCATTGGCGAGCATCGGCCCAGACGCTCGGCTGGCGCAATAATTCGCGCAGCGCTTGCGATGCGATGTTCAACGCGAGCGCTTGGCCAGGGCAGTGGTGTTTGCCAACGCCAAAGCTGAACAAGCGCCGGCCGGGTCGCTCAAGCAGAATGCTGTCCGGGTCAGGGTTTGCATCGGGGTCCCGGTTCGCAGCGGCCAGCAACACGAGAACGGTATCGCCCTTCTCTAGAAAGCGATTGCCAATCGAGCAGGGCCCGGCCGCAAATCGCCGCGTGTTCTGCACCGGCGAGTCATAGCGGGCCACCTCCTCCACCAGCGCGGGCACCAGGGCCGGCATGCGCTGGATGTGCGCCAGCAGGTCAGGCCGCCGGGCGAGTGTGACCAGCGTATTGCCAATCAGGCCGGCACTCGCTTCACACGTCTGGGAGAGCAAGCCGATCAGGTTAGGCGTCAGTGCATTCGGGTCACCCCACTCGCCGTGGAGAAGCTGCTTGAGCAACCCGGTCTGCTTGAGCACCGTGCCGAACAGCTGCCCCAGGTGTACAGCGCCAGCATCGGCGGCGCGCAAATGAACCTGGCTGCTCAGCGGCGAAAGACACGCGACAAAATCCCGGGTCAACGCGGCGACTCTGTGCAACCGCTCGCCAGGCACACCCAGCAGCGAACCCACCACAGCGACCGGCAATGTAAACATCCACTCGTCGAGGCTGTGCAGGCGCCTGCTGACTTGCCTCACCACCCTGGCGATATGCACCGCGTCCAACCTGGCCAGTGCAGGTTCGACCACCGCCCTGGGGCACTGGTGGGCCGCGCCCTCGTTCATGCGCATCAACCTGGCGAACACCTGACCCGCCGCGCCGTTCGCGATCGCCTCAGGCACCGGCTCGTGTGACGGGCGTACCAGGCAGTCAGGGTGCGTCAGCACGGCCTCGACAGTCCTGGCGCTACTGGCGATCCACAGTCCCAGTTCAGCATCGAACGACAGCTCATCGTTGCGCCTGAGGGCCGCGTAATAGGCGTAAGGGTCGGCATGGGTCGCGGCTTGCAGCGGTGTCATCGGGCACGTCCTGTTTGCAAAAGAAGCGTTACTATCTGCCCTCTCACACGGCAACGATTCGCTCAGGAACGAAATATGCACGCTCAGGACGAGGACACGGCGCTTTCACACGTGGCGGGTGCGATTGCGGAGCCCGCACGAACGAAAATGCTCTGTTCGCTGATGGATGGCCACGCAAGAACCAGCACCGAGATGGCGGCAATTGCCCAGGTCAGCGCCTCGACCGCCAGTGCCCATTTGGCCAGGCTCAAGAACGATGGCCTGCTTACGCTGCACACCCAGGGACGTCATCGCTATTACAGCCTGGCTGGGCCGCACGTGGCGCAGGCCATCGAGGGCCTGATGGTGATCAGCCGCCACACCAGCAGGGGTTTCGTCTCGACCACGCCCACGCGTTTGCAGTTTGCGCGCACCTGTTACGACCACATGGCCGGTACCCTGGCCGTACACCTGCACGACCATTTCATCGCTTGCGGCTGGTTGACGGGCGACGGCGCTTACCAGCTGAGCGCGGCGGGTGAACAAGCCATGACCGAGCTGGGCATCGATGTGCCCGCACTGCGCACGCAGCGCCGACGTTTCGCCTGTTCGTGCCTGGACTGGAGCATGCGCCGCCCGCACCTGGCCGGTGCTTTGGGCGCAGCATTGCTGCAAAATGTTATCCGCCGTGGATGGGTGACCCAGGACCTGGACAGTCGCGCGTTGGGGTTGACGGCCAAGG
The DNA here is from genome assembly GCF_963879675.1 of Pseudomonas sp. Larv2_ips. Taxonomy (NCBI): domain Bacteria; kingdom Pseudomonadati; phylum Pseudomonadota; class Gammaproteobacteria; order Pseudomonadales; family Pseudomonadaceae; genus Pseudomonas; species Pseudomonas sp. Larv2_ips. The sequence goes on along the minus strand of NZ_CAWOAW010000014.1, from coordinate 972,087 downwards.
GACGCAAGGCGCTGGCAAGCCGATTTGGAATGGATATCTGCAGACAATAAAAATCACAATGTGGGAGCGGGCTTGCTCGCGAAAGCGCTGGGTCAGTGAAGAATCCCTCAACTGACACACCGCATTCGCGAGCAAGCCCGCTCCCACAGACGTCATGCCGTGTTCAAAGCACCCGGCCATCCCACGCCACTGTCACATGCCTGGGCAACTCGCGCCGATGTTCCAGCAACCACGCGTCCAGCGTATGCCCCACGTGCGTCAGTACGCCCAATTGCGCACCTGTTTGCTCAATGCTGCGCAATGCCAGCGTCACGTCATTGTGATTGCGCGGTGCCTGGGGCTGCGGCGGCATGGAGCAATCGAGCACCAACACCTCCAATGGCGCGCGTTGCAGCCAGGCCAGCGTGGCAGGCGGCAGGCCGACCGTGTCGGTGAGGTAGGCGATGCGCCGACCTTCGCCTTCCAGCAGATAACCAAAGGTGGGTTTGGAGTGCTGCAATGGCAGCGCCGTCACGCGCAACTCGCCAAATTCGCGGGTTTCGAATGCGCCAAACGGCTGGCTGAAATCCAGAATCCCCGGGTGCTTGTAAAGGTCGGACAACCCTTGCGGGTCCGCCGGCCCGTGCACCGGAATCACCAGCCCCTGGCCCCAGCGCAAATGCAGCAAACCTTGCGCATGGTCAGCGTGGTAGTGGGTCTGGAAAATCCCGTTGAAACTGCGCGGCGGGAAGCGTTCGGTCAGGTCCGGCAAACCGCTGTCGATCAACCAGCGCTGGTCGCCACATTCGATCAACGCGCTGCACGGTCGGCGGCGTAACCCATCATCGCTGCGCGCCAGGGCGCAGGCAGCGCATTCGCAGCCGTACACCGGAACTTGCCGCGCGTCACCGGTGCCAAGCAAGGTCAGGCGCATGCCGAGCGCCCGTGATCCAGGCAGCACAGCAAGCGCTCGACGGTATGCACCAGCGGGCCGGAGTTATCCAGCACCAGCAGCCCCGCACCATTGCCGGCAATCAGGTCTGCGGTGAACCGCGCATTGCGTGCCAGGCGCTCCTCGATATCGGCCAACGACTCACGCCCCCGCGCGATCAAGCGCTGGCGCAACACGGTTTGATCGACCGTCAGCAACAGCACCAGCACCGAGGGATAGCGTTCGCGGGTTTGCGCCAGGTGCGCGCGGGACCCATTGACCAGCACGTCTTCCCCCGCCGCCAGCCAGTCGTCGATCACACGCGGGATGCCGTACGACAACCCATTGGCGTGCCAACTGAGGGCAAACGCGCCCTCGGCCTGCATCGCGGCGAACTGCTCCGGGCTCACACCCTGGGCCGCCTCGCCCACCGCTTCGGCCGAACGGGTGATCACCCGCCGCACAATGCGGCAGCCGCGCTCGGCCAAGCGCGGGCGGGCGGCATCCAGCAGGCTGTCCTTGCCCGAACCCGATGGCCCGATGAGATAGATCAACCTGCCTGCCATCAAAACACCCTCTTCGCTTGTCGCCACACTTGTTGCACCACGGGCAGCCCTTCGCGGCGTTTGGCCTGGACCAGGTCAGCGCGCAGGCCCACCGCAATTTCACCGCGATCGGTCAGGCCCGCCGCGTGCGCCGGTGCCCGGCTGATCATCTTGACCGCGCGCGCCAGGTCGCCGCCGTCCTGCTCATCGGCCAGCACGAACGCGGCCTGCAACAGGCTGGCCGGGTAGTAGTCGCTGGAAAGTATATCCAGCAATCCCTGCGCAGCCAGGCCGGCGGCGGCCACATTACCCGAGTGTGACCCGCCGCGCACCACGTTCGGCGCACCCATCAACACTTTCATGTTCAGCGCCCGGCAGCCCTGGGCTGCTTCAAGCGTAGTGGGGAATTCGGCAATGGTCATGCCGTAGCGCGCCGACTCTTCAACATGCGCCAACGTGGCGTCATCGTGGCTGGCTACCGACAACCCACGCCCCAGGCAATGCTCGACGATGGCCGCGCGATAGCGGTCGCTGTACTCGCGGGAGTTGGCCATTTGCAACACGATAAACGCGTCCATGGTTTCGTCGTTGAGGTGGTACTTGCCCATGTAGTACTCACGGTACTTGGCTTCGAGCACGAACTGGCGCTGGCCCGGCGAATGGTCCATCACCGACACCAGACGCACCAGCGGGTTTTCCACCAGGTCGCGGAACACGCTCAGGGTGTCCGGGTGGCACAGCTCGCAGCGCAGGTGCAAGTGGTGCTCGGCGCGGGTCAGCCCGGCGCCTTCAGCCGAGGCGATGGCGTCGAGCATCGCCGGCAGTTTCTTCATGCGGTTGCCCTTGGGGTTCACATCGCCGATGGACACCGCGTCGAACACCGTGGTGATGCCCGCCGCGATGATCTGCGCGTCATGGCTGAGCACCGCCGAGGTCGACGGCCAGTCCACGCCGGGGCGCGGGGTCATGTGTTTTTCCAGGTTGTCGGTGTGCAACTCCACCAGCCCCGGCAGCAGGCAATCACCGCCCAGGTCCTGGGCCTGGGGCAACTGGCTGCGGCCTTCGGCAATGTCGACGATCTGGCCGTCGCGCAACACCACCGAACCGAGGAACACACGCTCAGCCGTAACGACCTGGGCATTACTGAGGATCTGTTCAGCGGGCATGGGCGTATTCCTCTGCGGCAACGGGCGTGGGGGTCATGTCGAAATGGCGGTCGGCAACCGCTTCACGGGCGGCGCGGTCGTGGAAAATGCCGATCAGTGCTGCGCCGCCAGCCTTGGCTTCGTTCATCAGTTCCAGCACCACCTGGCGATTGTTGTCGTCCAGGGACGCGGTGGGTTCGTCCAGCAGCATCACCGGCCAGTCGACCATGAAGCCACGGGCGATATTCACGCGCTGTTGCTCGCCACCGGAGAAGGTGCCGGGCGCCAGTTGCCACAGGCGTTGGGGAATATTCAGGCGTGTCAGCAAGTGTTCGGCGCGGGACTGCGCATTGGCCTTCGACCAACCACGGGCGAGCGCGGGCTCCATCACCACGTCCAGGCAGGCCACGCGTGGGATCACCCGCAAGAATTGACTGACGTAACCCAGGGTTTGCTGGCGCACCTGCAAAATGTCACGCGGCTCGGCGCCCACCAGCTCCAGCCACTCACCGGCATGCCTTACGCGAATGCTGCCACCTGCCGGCAGATAGTTGCCGTACAGCGTGCGCAGCAAGGTGCTTTTACCCGCGCCGGACTGGCCGTGCAGCACCAGGCATTCGCCGCCCTGCACGCTGAAATCCACGCCGCGCAGCACGTTGAGCACTACGCCGTTCTGCTGGTGCAAGGTGAAGGTTTTCGAGAGGTCGCGAACCTCGATCAAGGCATTCATCATGGCTGCAATACCGAAGACACCAGCAGTTGAGAGTAAGGGTGCTGTGGATCGTCGAGGATCTGGTCGGTGAGCCCCGTTTCCACCACGCGCGAACGGCGCATCACCATCAGGCGGTCGGCCAACAGACGGGCCACGGCCAGGTCATGAGTGACAATCACCACCGCCAAATCCAGCTCACGCACCAGGCCGCGCAGCAGGTCGAGCAAACGCGCTTGCACCGACACGTCCAGACCGCCGGTGGGTTCGTCCATGAACACAAGGCGTGGGCTGGAGACGAGGTTGCGGGCGATTTGCAGGCGCTGCTGCATGCCGCCCGAGAAGGTGCGCGGCAGGTCATCGATGCGCTGCGGGTCGATTTCCACCTGGCCCAGCCAATCCAGACCGGCGCCGCGCAGTTGCGCATAGTTGCGCACGCCCTGGGCCATCAGACGCTCGCCAATATTGGCGCCGGCCGACACCCCCATGCGCAGGCCGTCACGGGGGTTCTGCTCGACAAAGCCCCACTCGGTGCGCAGCAAGGTGCGGCGCTCGGCTTCGCTGGCGCTGTAGAGGTCGAGCCATTCACCGTCCTTGCTGCGGTAGCCAATGCTCCCGGCTTGCGGTGGCAAACGCCCGCTCAGCAGCGAGAGCAAGGTGGATTTGCCTGAGCCGGACTCGCCGACAATCCCCAGTACTTCGCCGGGGTACAGATCAAAACTCACGCCCTGGCAGCCCTTTTCCGGGCCGTAGAGCAAAGACAGGTCGCGCACGTGCAATAACGGCTGGCTCACTGGTTGTTCTCCTTCACGCGCTGGGCGCAATACCAGGTGTCGGAACACACAAAACTCTGGGTACCGGCGTCGTCGAGAATCAGCTCATCGAGAAACGACTCATGGCTGCCGCAGATCGCGCAGTTGTGTGCCCACTTCTGCACCTCGAACGGGTGGTCTTCAAAGTCGAGGCTGGTGACTTGGGTGTACGGCGGCACTGCGTAGAGGCGCTTTTCACGCCCGGCGCCAAACAGCATCAGCGCCGGGCTCATGTCGAGCTTGGGGTTGTCGAATTTGGGGATCGGCGATGGGTCCATCACGTAGCGCTCATCGACCATTACCGGGTAGGCGTAGCTGGTGGCAATGTGGCCGAAAGTGGCGATGTCTTCGTAGAGTTTTACGTGCATCACCCCGTAATCGTTAAGCGCGTGCATGGTGCGCGTCTCGGTTTCCGACGGTTCGATAAAGCGCAGTGGCTCCGGGATGGGCACTTGGTAGACCATGATCTGGTCGGCCTGCAGCGGCGTTTCCGGGATGCGGTGGCGGGTCTGGATCACGGTCGCCTCCGGCGTGGCTTCGGTGGTGGCGACACCGGCCGTGCGCGCAAAGAAGCGCCGGATCGACACGGCGTTGGTGGTGTCGTCGGCGCCCTGGTCGATGACCTTGAGCACGTCATCGGCGCCGAGGATCGCGGCGGTCAATTGCATGCCGCCGGTGCCCCAGCCGTACGGCAACGGCATCTCGCGGCCCCCGAAGGGCACTTGGTAACCGGGGATCGCCACGGCCTTGAGCAAGGCGCGGCGGATCATGCGTTTGGTCTGCTCGTCGAGGTAGGCAAAGTTGTACGCCGGGTCACGCGCAGGTGTTTGAGTCAGGTCATTCATGGCGCGTGCCCTCGGCCGGTTGGCGCAGTTTGCGGATCAGTTCCAGCTCGGACTGGAAGTCCACGTAGTGAGGCAATTTGAGGTGCGAAACAAAGCCCGCGGCTTCGACGTTGTCGCAATGGGCCAGCACGAACTCTTCGCGCTGAGCCGGCGACACCACCTCTTCGTTGTATTCCTCGGCGCGCAGCGAGCGGTCGACCAACGCCATGCCCATGGCCTTGCGCTCGGCATGCCCGAACGCCAGGCCATAGCCACGCGTGAACTGCGCCAGCTGCGTGGCCGAACCAACGAACTGGTTGACCATCTCGCACTCGGTCACTTCGATGCTGCCCAGGCACACCGGGAAGCCCAGTTCTTCGGGGTCGATCCACACCTCTACGTCGCCGATGCGAATCTCGCCGGCAAACGGGTGATTGCGGCCATAGCCACGTTGGGTCGAGTAACCCAGCGCCAACAGAAACCCCTCATCGCCACGGGCCAGGGCTTGCAGGCGCTCGGCGCGGCTGGCCGGGTATTCCAGCGGGTCGCGGGTGATGTCGGCGACGCTGGCGTTGTCGTCAGCTTCGTTTTGGATCAGGCCTTCTTTGGCGAGCAAACCGAGCACCCGTGGGCAGGCTTCGATGCGCGCATCCGCCGTGGTTTGTGGGCCTGGGTATGTACCTTCGGCCAGCAGCGAAAAATCCAGCAGCCGGTGGGTGTAATCGAAGGTCGGGCCGAGCAACTGGCCGCCGGGCACGTCTTTGAAGGTGGCCGACAGGCGTCGACTCAATACCATGTGCGCCGTATCAATCGGCAGGCTCGGGCTGAAGCGCGGCAGCGTGGTGCGGTAGGCGCGCAGCAAGAAGATTGCTTCCACCAGGTCGCCCGCCGCTTGCTTGATCGCCAGCGCGGCAAGTTCTTCGTCGAACAGCGAGCCTTCGGTCATCACCCGCGCCACGGCCAACGGCAGTTGTTCGCGGATTTGTGCAACGCTGAGTTCGGGAATGGCGGTATCGCCCCGGCGTTTTTTCGCCAGCAGGCGGTGGGCATTGTCGATGGCTTGCTCGCCACCTTTGACGGCTACGTACATCAGGCGTGCTCCTGTGCAATGCGGCTGCTGCGTGGCAGGCCAATCAGGTGATGACCTGCGCTGAACACCACGTCCAGGCCACGCGGGAAGGCTTCGCGGCGTTGGCGTTCCAGCCAGAAATCCTGCGGCACCGGCAGGTTCACCCGGCGTTGCGTCTTGATGCCGGGGCCATGCCAGTGCAGGCCGCGACCGGACTCCAGATCGGTAAGCTGAACCAGCAAGGTGCAGGACTGGTCGGGGTAACGGTCGTTACCGTGGTCGAAGCCGCTGAGGTCGAGCAGGTCTTGTTCGCCGAGCAACGCAAAGGCCGCTTCTTCGCGCTTATCCGTCAGTGGGCAGCCGCAGTGAAAGGCCAGGTTGGCGCGGATCAGCGGCGTGTCGAAGCTCGGCGCCAGCCACACTGGCGTGTCCCCATCCAGCAGCGCCAGGCACAGTGCGTAGGTGGCGGGTGCCAGGCCATCCAGGCGCGGCGCTGAAGGCAAGTGCTGGATCAGGCCCGGTTCGGCCAGGGCTTTGAGCGCCGCGCGAAAACCGCGCTGGGCATCGAGTACCGGGTCGACAAACGCCGGTTGCAACAGGTGCGCATTCATCAGTTTTCTCCTCGCACCAAGGTGAAGAACTCGACCTTGGTGGCGGCAGTGTCGGCTTCTTTTTGCGCGCGGCGTTTGGCTTGGGCAGCGGCCAGCGCCGTGATCAAATCGCTGAGCCACAGGCTCGGTTGCGTGCCTTGCAGGTGCGCGTCGGCCAAGGCGGCCAACTCGGCGCGGGCTTTGTCGCGCCCGGCCAAATAGCTGTAGCCGGTGCGGCCGTCAGCCAGGCGCACCACGCAACGGGTCACGCTCATTTCACCGACGTTGAAGGCGGCGCCATCCCCGCCCATGCGGCCACGCACTAACGTCATGCCGATTTCAGGGGCGCGAATCAGCTGGTACTCGGCGTCCTTCAAAGCCGCTTCGTGAGGTTGCAATTCATTGAGTTGGGCGCGGGCAAGCACACCCATCCAATGCTGACGCGGGGACAGGTTCATCGGGGTCTCCATCAGGTCACCACTTGGTACTGGAAGCGATCCGAACGGCTGGTGGACTGCGCCAGCTCCACCGGGCGGCCGTCGCGATCGCGGGAAAGGGTGAATACGGTGAGGGCCGGCAAGTGCCGGGGCATCATCAGCAGCGCGGCTTCGTCACGGTTGGGCAAACGCGCGCCGATCAGGCTTTGGGTGCGGGTCAGTGGCAAGTCCCGCTCGCGCAAGTACTGGCGCAACGAGCCGCCGGTGTAATCGGCCAGCAGCGGCGCGCGGCTGGCGCAGTAGCGATGGCGGATCAGGCTGACGGGCTGGTGGTCGAGCTTGCGCAGGGTTTGCAGTTCGATCATCGGCGCCATTTCGGCGATGCCCAACTGCAGCGCTTCGTCTCGGCTGGCGTAGCAGTAGCGGCGCTTGAGCAGCACCGCCTGCACGCCCATTCCCTGAGCCGACAGCGATTGGCTGTAGGACGTCTCGGCGCCCATCGGGTAAATCAGCGGGCGGTCCAGCACCTGAGTGCCCTTGCCCTGGCGGCGCAACAGGCTGCCTTCGAACACCAGTTCGTCGATGGCACGGCGCAAAGTATGGCGGTTGACGCCAAAACGCTCGGCCATGTGCACCTCGCCGGGCAGGAAGTCGCCGGCCTGGTAGCTGCTCAGTTCACGGCGCAGGATGTCCGCGAGTTCGCGGTACACCGGCTCATCTTGTCTAGACAACTGCATGCTTAAAAAAAGCGCCGCGCGGGCACCCCTCTGGCGTCAGATGAACTGCTTGCGCAGGCGTTGGGACAGCACGTCGATACAGCTCACGACAACGATGATCACCAGCAGCACCGCGCAGGTCTGGACGAACTGGAAGGCGCGGATGTTTTCCCAGAGGATCACGCCGATGCCGCCGGCGCCGACCATGCCGACCACCGTGGCCGAACGCACATTGGCTTCGAAGCGATACAGCGCGTAGCTCACCCACAGCGGCATCACTTGCGGGATCACGCCGTAGATCACTTCCTGCAAGGCGCTCGCGCCGGTGGCGCGCACGCCTTCGACCGGGCCTGGGTCAATGGCTTCGACGGCTTCGGCAAACAGCTTGGCGAGCACGCCGGTGGTGCTGATCCACAGGGCCAGAACGCCCGCGAAAGGACCGAGGCCGACGGCGACCACGAACAACATGGCGAACACCATTTCATTGATGGAGCGGAACGCATCCATCACCCGGCGCAGCGGTTGGTGCACCCACCAGGGGGTGATGTTGTCAGCGCACAGGATGCCCAGTGGCACCGAGCACACGATCGCCAGCACCGTGCCCCAGAGGGCGATTTGCACGGTGACGATCATCTCTTTGAGGTAGGAGCGCCATTCGTGGAAGTCGGGCGGAAAGAAGTCGGCGGCGAAGGTCGCCATGTTTCCAGAGTCGCGGTACAGCGCCAGCGGGTTCATCTCCGCGCCGTGCCAGGCCCAGGCCAGCAGGACCAGGAACAGGCCCCAGCCGAGGTATTGCGGCCAAGTGCGTTTGCCTACAGCTTCAGCGTGCAGAGTTGTCATGGGTCACTCTCGGTGTAGGGTTGGAACCGGGCTTGAAGTGGGAGCGGGCTTGCTCGCGAAGGCGGTGAATCAGTCGCCGGATGCGTTGAATGACACACCGTCTTCGCGAGCAAGCCCGCTCCCACATAGAGCCCGGTTCCTACAGGGGTTAGCCGTTGGCTGCAGTCTTCTTGTCCAGCTCGGTGATGCGCTGCTGCAGCTTGGCCAGGTCGGCGTCGATGTCCGCCAGCTTCTTGGCCTTGTCAGCGGCTTCGAGGTGGTCGTCAGCGCTGATGGTGGTGCGCTGCTTGAACAGCTCCAGCTGGCGGATCGGCAACAGCTGGTCATCGCTCGACGGCAGGAACTTGCCCAGCTGCATGTTCTTCAGCACGGCCTTCTCTTCATCGGTGTCGCCGTAGTGGGCGAAGAAATCGCGGATCTTGGTCTTCTCGCTGTCGCTCAGCGCCTTGCTCCACACCATCGGGTCAGCCGGGATCAGCGGCGATTTCCAGATCACCTTGAGCATGGCGGCCTTGTCCGGCTGGGTGACTTCAAGGCGGTCCCAGCTTTCGGTGTTGAAGGTGGCAACGTCCAACTGCCCTTTGGCCACGCTGAGTGCGTTGACTTCATGGCTGGAGTTCAGCGTGCGTTTGAATGCGGTGGCGGCATCCACATTGTTCTTGGCAAACACGTAGTAGCCCGGCACCAGGTAGCCCGAGGTGGAGTTCGGGTCGCCGTTGCCGAAGGTCAGGTTCTTGGCGTTCTTGAGCATGTCGTCAACGTTGTTGATCGGGCTGTCCTTGCGCACGATCAGCACGCTCCAGTAACCGGCGGCACCGTTGGCGGCGGCGGTCTGGGCGAAGATCTCGCCGTTGGAGCGGTCCACGGCTTCCATCGCCGCCTTGTTGCCCAGCCAGGCCACGTCGACCTTGTTGAAGCGCATGCCCTGGATCAGCCCGGCGTAGTCGGAGGCGAACGTGGCGTTGATGGTCAGGCCGGTCTTCTTGTGCATGTCATCCAGAAACGGTTGCCAGATGCTCTTGAGGTTCTGCGAGGACTCGGTGGACATGATGCCGAAGTTGATGGTTTTGTCGGCGGCCTGGGCGTTGCCCAGTGCGACGCCGGCCAGCAACACCGCAGACAGAAACACGTGGCCGATACGGTTCAACATGGAAGGAATTCCTGTGGGTCGTGAGTAGGGTTTCAAGCGCGCGCCAGGGCCAGCCGAGGGGTAACGTCGGTGTGGCGGGTCTGGTCGGAAAACATCAGGCTGGTGTCGACGTCGGCACCGTACAAATCGTTGAGGAACTGGCTGCTCATGGCGCTGCCCTGCCCGTCGAAATGAATCCGTCCACCTTTGAGGGCCACAGCCCGCGGGCAATAACGCATGGCGTAATCGACTTGATGCAGGGTCACCACCACGGTCTTGCCGTCGCGGCGGTTGATGTCGGCGAGGATCTCCATGACCTTGCGCGCCGACTCAGGGTCCAGCGACGCGATAGGCTCATCGGCCAGAATCACTTCGGCGCGCTGGGTCAAGGCACGGGCAATCGCCACGCGCTGTTGCTGACCGCCGGACAAGGTCGACGCACGTTGCGCGGCCAGATCGGCCAGGCCAACACGGGCGAGGGATTCGAGGGCAAAGGCCTTTTCCTCGGCATTGAACAAACCCAGGTTGCCGCGCCAGCGCGGCATGCGGCCCAGGCAACCGAGCAGCACGTTGTCGAGCACGCTCAGGCGATTGACCAGGTTGAACTGCTGGAAGATGTAGCCGATGTCTGCACGCAGCCGCCGCACCTTGCCATTCAACCGTCCACTGGCCTGTACCTCCCGGCCCAGCACCTTGACGCTGCCGCCGTTGCTTTTGTCGCAACAGGCCAGGCCTGCCAAGTGGCGCAGCAACGTGGACTTGCCGGACCCGGAAGCGCCAATCAGCGCGACCATCTCACCGGCAGCAATGGTGAGTTCGAGGTCGACCAGTGCGGATTTCTTCGCAAAGGTCTTGTTCAAGTGATCGACATGGATAGCGTGAGTCATGGGCATCTCTGTCTGGTTTGAACAGCCAGGGGATGGCTGCGGTTGAGTTCAAACGACAGTAGGCGCGCCAGGTGTCAGTGCTATTACTTGCACATGACTGGCGGGCGCCGGTTTGATGAAGGTTTTGTGAAAGGTTGGAGGTGGGTATCCAGTGGTCTGCGGCGAAGACGTCTGGCACACTCCGCGCTATCAACTAGCCACTATTTGATGGCACTCCCGTAGCGTTAAAGGAAAAACACGGATGTTCACTGACCAAACACGTCCTCTGGCCTATCACCGACTGTGTGGGCTGACGCTCGCCAGCCTGCTCCTCGCGGGTTGCGCCACCCCTGCCCCTCAACCACCGCCGGTGGCTGTACGCGATCAGTGCTTGGATAAAGGGTCTGCAGCAAGTGCGGCATTCGAGCGTTGCGTGGCCGACCGGCAAGCGCAAAAAGCGAAAATGCTCAAGGACGTCCTCGCCGTGCTCGACACGACGCCCGGTCGCCAACCTTTGGCTGATGCGGGCCCGGACGGTTATCAGCAAGCCGACTTCCCGGAAACGCCCAAGGTCCTGAGCTACCAGGGCGAACGCTCGATCTCGGTCGCTGAAAAACAGGCGCGGCCTTACAAGGTCAGGATCACCTGGAAATACGACTCACCTTTCCCCGTGCCCTTACCGGGCGACGTCTACAGGATGGGCCAAATGCGCCAGCAGGTCGTGCCGGCCGTGGAGGCGCAAGGGCTTGCGAAGTTTGTGTGCACAGTGACGGCTGACCAGCAGGTGCAGTGGATTTTCTACGCCAAAAGTGAAGAGACGTTCATGGCACGGGTGAATGCCGCGCTGGCCAAGAGCGAGCCTTACCCTCTGATATTCACGGCGACTGAAGAGCCCGCGCTGAACAGCGACATGGTCAAGACGGGGACACTGCGCATCACACCCAAAACCTGCATGGAATGATGATCGCGGACACAGCTTGCCTTAAGGTATTCAGTGTCGACCGATCGTTCCCACACTCTGCGTGGGAACGATCGGTACAACGACAGCTGAACAAGACTTTCCCTACGCTCAGTCATTTAACCGCTCTGCATTATGTGGACCGAGCCGTACGCAGGAGGGCCAAGCCCTGCCGGGTCTCCCATTCCCCGGTCGACCAACCTGCGTATGGCTCACCCTTTCCAACCTGCTTGGTGGCAGCTGTGCACGGGAGGCTTCGGCCTGCCGGGTTTCTATGACCGGTCTACCACCCCACATACACCACCCGACCTCATCTTCACCCTCCGCCCCGGCCTCAGCATCGAAGTTGCCCTGACCACTGCCAGCGAAATGCTGGAATCGGCGACGGTGTGTGCGCACGACTGTGCCGAGCATTTGGAGGGCACAGGCCGCAAGCAGGTGCTGGCGGTGGTGCAGATGATTGAGATTGCTCAGCTGTCAGTAGATCAGGTGCTGGATAGGGAGTGTCCCGCCGCTTGATAGCGCGGTGGTCCCCTGTGGGAGCTGGCTTGCCTGCGATGGCGGTGGGTCCGCTGACGGATTTATGGCTGACACACGGCTATCGCAGGCAAGCCAGCTCCCACACTGAGTGTGGTGTACATCAGGGGATTTCTC